>FR895390.1:5315-67892 GCA_000435595.1 Firmicutes bacterium CAG:882 | reverse complement strand
GCAGCCGATGTGAAGGATATATCGGAGAGACTTATATCAATCCTTAAGGGAAGCAAGGAAGGCGGGGTAAGTGCTGAGGAGCCGGTGATTGTGCTTGCCGAGGATCTGGCTCCATCTGAGACAGTGCAGATGGACAAGGACAAGATTCTCTCATTTGTGACGGTTCACGGCTCGGTAAATTCACACACAGCTATACTTGCAAGAACCATGAGTATACCTGCTCTTGTCGACACTGGATTTACGCTCACAGAGGATTTGAACGGAAAAGAAGCTATTGTGGATGGCTTTGACGGAGTGATATATATTGAGCCGGATGAGGAGACATCTGACAGACTTTTAAAGCGCAAAAAGGAGGAGGACGAGAAGAAAGAACTCCTGCTCACGCTCAAGGGAAAAGAGGATGTTACACTGGACGGACAGCATATTATGTTGTATGCTAACATAGGCAGCACAAGTGACCTTGCGATGGTTTTAAAGAACGACGCGAGTGGAATAGGGCTTTTCAGAAGTGAATTCATATATTTTGGAAGAGATGATTTTCCGTCCGAGAATGAGCAGTTCCAGATTTATAAATCTGTTGCGGAAACAATGGCAGGAAAGAGGGTAATTATAAGAACTCTCGACATTGGTGCGGATAAGAAAGTCGATTATTTTAACTTAGATACGGAGGAGAATCCGGCACTCGGCTACAGGGCGATAAGAATCTGTCTTTCGCAGCCTGAGATATTCAAGACACAGCTTCGTGCAATCCTTCGTGCCGGAGTATACGGAAATATCGCCATAATGTATCCAATGATTACTTCCGTAAACGAAGTGAGAAGAATCAAGAAGATTATGGCTGAGGTCAAGGCAGAGTTAAAGGAGCAGGGAATAGCTTATGCTGATGTGCTCGAGGGTATCATGATAGAAACTCCGGCGGCTGTCATGGTGAGTGATGAGCTTGCAAAGGAGGTTGATTTCTTCAGTATCGGAACCAATGACCTCACGCAGTACAC
Source organism: Firmicutes bacterium CAG:882 (assembly GCA_000435595.1). GTDB lineage: Bacteria > Bacillota > Clostridia > Lachnospirales > Lachnospiraceae > CAG-882. The sequence continues at coordinate 66,897 of FR895390.1, read as the reverse complement.
ACTCGCCATAGACAGGCAGAATCCTAAGCTTGATGATTTTTATGACCCTCATCATCCGGCAGTGTTAAAAATGATACGCATGACCGTGGAGAATGCACACAAGGCGGGAATATGGGCAGGAATCTGCGGCGAGCTCGGAGCTGACACCACACTCACAGAGGAGTTTATCAGAATGGGTGTCGATGAGCTGTCGGTATCACCGGGAAGGGTATTGCCAATCAGAAAAATTATCAGAGAGACATCACTGAAAAAATAATTATGTTATAAAAGAAATATAGTATTTTTTGTCTCAGCAGTTGGAGGAAAAACAAATGTTGACAGAAAGACGGCAGGAAGAGATTGTAAGGTTGGTATATGAGAGGGGGAGCATAACGGTTGCTGAACTCAAGGAGATGCTTGGCACTTCTGAATCCACAATCAGGCGTGATATTATCGCACTTGATAAGGATGGTAGACTTACCAAGGTGTTCGGTGGTGCGATAGCACTTCATCAGGCACAGATTGTGAACAAGGAGCTATCCGTGGTTCAGAAGCAGGAGCTTCAGACCGTGGAAAAACAGGCAATCGCGAAATATGCAGCTTCTCTCATTGAACCGGATGACTGCGTATATCTTGATGCCGGAACGACAACAGGATGGATGATTGAATATATCAGGGAGGAAAAGGCAACCTATGTGACAAATGCACTTTCGCATGCGAAGCGTCTTGCGGACAAAGGCTTTTGTGTAATCCTGATTGGCGGTGAGCCTAAGAGCTCAACGGATGCCATTGTCGGAGCCGAGGCGGTCTTAAATCTTCAGAAATACCATTTCAGCAAGGGCTTTTTCGGCGTAAACGGCGTCGACAGGACGAGCGGCTTTACAACGCCTGATGCGAGGGAAGCTATGGTAAAGCAGGTTGCAGTGAAGAACACACAGCCGGCACACAGATATTTCCTCACCACTGCCTCTAAGTTCGGCGAGGTGTATGCGGTTACTTTTGCAGGCTTCGAGAGCGGAGTGATACTCACGGAGGACAATGTGAGTGAGGTGCTTCCTAAGAGCATAGAGGTTGTGAATGTGGGACAGAATTAGAGATGGCTTTATTTTGGAACAGAGGGGGATTGCCCCTCTGTTCTGTTATATGATTTCAATTTTAAAGCATATTGGCTTATCGGAAGCAGGTTTTTTGTCAAGCAGGATTGACAGACCTTGTTCATTTCTATGGATGTTCCGTATATTACTGTTTCCGAGAACAGATACATTCCCTATTACAAAATCATGAATTCCCTGTATTTTCAAAGATTTTATGACGAATGAATCGGAGTCAGGGCGCATGCAGAATGCATATAAAAATCCATTATTGTAGGTGAACCTGTAATCGGAGGCGGTAAATTGTTTTTCATCATTGTCCTGGAAAAATCCGGCAGAATTATTTACATTTCCCTCACCGAATTTTGTCCAAGGAACAGTGCTATATATTCCCTCACCATTTACACTCATCCATTCACCGATTTCTTTCAATACATTTGTTTCCTCAGGTGTAACAGTGCCGTCAGGCTTAGGACCGATATTTAACAGCAGCATTCCGTTTTTGCTCACAATATCAATCAGGTCACAGATAATCTGTCTTGATGTCTTAAATTCATTATTCTTTATGTATCCCCATGAACATTTGCCGATAGCTGTATCTGTCTGCCATGGAATTGGAGAAATGTCAGTCAGGGCACCTCTTTCTACATCAAATGTCGCTACAGTAGGAGGAAAAGCTTCATGTTTATAGTTTATGGTAACTTCTTTGCCCCATTCGCTGGCGCGGTTATAGTAATAAGCACATAGCTTTTTTAGATAAGGCTTAAATGCTGCATTGTGAATCCACCAGTCAAAATAGAGGATTGCAGGCTGGTATTTATCAAGCAATTCACACGTTCTGACAAGCCAGTCTTCAAGCCATTCTGTGGTAGGCACTATAGGAGAAAAAGTGTCGGCGGTTGTGCGGTGAAGCTCATCTCCGTAGAGTTCAGGACATAAAAAGGCGGGACCATAAAAATCTCTGTATTTTTCATCGGTCACATCACTGTCAAATGCTCTTCCCATGTTCATAAAGAAATAATGCTCTGCTCTGTGAGTTGATGCACAAAAAGTGAGTCCGTTGTTCTCACAGGCTTTTTTAAGCTCCTCGGCTATATCCCTGCAAGGCCCCATTTTAACCGCATTCCATCGATTGAACTGTGTGTTGTACATTGCAAATCCGTCATGATGTTCACACACAGGCATTACATATTTTGCACCTGATTCTTTAAAGAGATTCACCCATTCTTCAGCATCGAATTTTTCTCCTTTGAACATAGGAATAAAATCTTTATATCCGAAGTCTTTTTGACTACCAAAATTTTTTCTATGGTACTCATATTCGGAATGATTTGGGTCATACATAGCTCTTGAGTACCATTCGGAGCCATAGGCAGGCACACTGTAAATTCCCCAGTGTATAAATATTCCGAACTTAGCCTTATAGTACCATTCAGGAGTTTTGTGGTTGGATAGTGATGTCCAGTTGTCCTTATAACTGCCGTTGGCAATTGTGTCATCAATCAGTTTGAGATATTCCTTGTGATTCATAGCGTTCCTCCTATAAAATATCTTGATTTATTGAAGTCAATATATCATAATTAATAAAAAATGAACACGACATATATTTAAGAAAAATGTCGTATCTGACAGGTTGGATTGACGTTTGAAAATTCATTGATTTTGTAATTAGGGAATGAAAAGATGAAGATTAATTGGCGTGGGTATGAATTTAAATGGATACAGGGAGGTCTGGGCGTGCTGACAGAAGATATTGCCGGACACGTTCACTCAAAAAACAGTTATGAGATTCACTATATTGTCGGAGGAAAAGGTGAACTGCTGACAGCAGAAAAGAGTTATAATTTGCGTGAAGGAATGTTCTTTATTACAGGACCGAATGTATATCATGAGCAGAAAACCCATAAGGAAGACCCTCTGACAGAGGTACATTGCTATCTTCAGTGTTCCGGTAAAAAGACAAATGACATATTGGGAAATATATTTTTTGAGCATCGTTTTTATATTGGACAGCAGAAAAAATTCAAAAGGTATTTTCTGAATATAGCAAAGGAACTGGAGCAGAAAAATATTGGTTATGAAAGCATGGTAGAGTGTAATCTGCAATATATTTTGACAGAATATACAAGAGGCTGTATAAAAGAATATAAATTGCCAAAAAAAGAAGACATGGCAGATTTAAATGATGCGAGGTTTTTACGGATTGAAGTGGAGCTTATGACTAAAGGTGATGATGTGACATTGTCACTGCTCGCAGAAAAGATAGGAGTATGTGAAAGACAGGTACAGCGCTTGCTTGAAAAGTATTATGGAATGAATTTTACTCAGATAAAAAAGCTGTTGAAATTTCAGAAATCATACAATACTGCCGCAAGGTGCTGACAAAGTAAAAAATTAGGAGAGAATTATGACAATAAATGAATACCAGAGTTTTGCCATGAGGACGTTGAACCCTGAACTTGACCGAAAGGATGTCCTCATTAACAGCCCTTAACATTCCGCTTGAGGAGATTTTTGAAGCTAATATTGAAAAGCTCAAGAAGTACTACCCGGAAGGCTTTCAGGCTGAGAGGTCGGTTATGAGGCTTAAGGGGGATATATAGCGGAAAAATGTCCACAATGCTTGAAAATATTAAATCCTTATTAAATTTTTTATTAAATCAAAATATTGGATTGACATATTTTTTGAAGGCGGGTAATATAATGTTAAAGACAGGCAACATGAGTGTCTGCCAAGCGGTGAAGTAAGGTGTTGTGCCAGAGTGCAGTGCCTTATGAGCTTTATAAGGGTTTAACATTTACCACAATCTGGCTAGAGGTTAATTCTCGAAAGAAAATGTTCGAAAGGCTCTGTTTACGCAGAGCCTTTTTGATTATAAAAGTAGTAGAGAGCAGTGATGAGAAATGTTTTAATTTGTTTTTATCTAATGATGAAGGAGATAATTATTTTTGCCGTTCTTTTTTTCCGGAAGAAAAGACAGATTACGCAAAGAAACAGGCATCATGGACTCTTTTGTATAAGAAAAAAATTGACTTGAAAGCAGGAACAGAAACAGTGCTTTATGATAGACTAAAATAAGATGGGGCTGATGACATATGCTTGAGTACATAAGAAATGAATTGGTTAATCTATCGGATAAAGGAAATTATGCCGCATTTACATCGGCGCTGATACCGGGCTGTGATAATCTGATTGGTGTAAGACAGCCGATACTAAAAAAATATGCCAAGCAGTTGGTAAGGGATAATGAGGATTTCAGAAAACTGTTAGCCGAGCCTGATATTTACCATGAGGAAACTCTTTTGAGAGGATATATTATCGGTTACGGCACAGCAAGGGAAAAGAACTTTGACAGAGCGCTGACAGACTTTGAACAGTTCGTGCCGCTTGTGAACAACTGGGCTGTGAACGATTGCTTCTGCGTGGAATTTAAGGTTATGGATAGGTTTAGGGACGAGTTTTTGCCGTATATAAGGGAATGTACGATGTCGTATGATGAGTACAGGGCGAGAGTGGGACTTATCATGCTGCTTGACCATTATCTCAAGATTGATGAGTCTGGGAATAAGAAGCCGAGAATGAAAAAGGTTACTCGTGAGGATATATATGTGAATGGTGAGAAAGCCACAGGAAAATATCTCGAGGAGATATTATCTCTTGTGAACATGGACTTTTCGGGCAACGGATATTACACGCAGATGGCAGCAGGATGGCTGCTTGCGGAGTGCTTTGTGACATTTCCGGCAAGAATATGGGAATTTCTCGCAGACAAGGAGCATTTGAGGCTTGATAACGTATCATACAGGAAGGCAGTAAACAAGATATGTGAATCGCTCACACCTGACAAAGAAGTGAAGGCGATGGTGAGAAGGCTGTAATTGGCTTTTAATATTAAGTATAGCTGGTATATGGGGTAAGCAGATATGAATAATGTGAGAATTGTAAAGGCAGAGAAGCTTGAAGATAAAATTTTCAAACCTCTTATTGGTAGCAGTACTGCAAGCAATGCTTGCAGTATGCAGGGGTATAAAAATGATTTGCCGAGAATTTTAGAGATATACTCTTATGCGAGGGAGTTTATGCGGTGGAATTATTCATATCTCGGACGGCTCACCTCGCATTGAGAGAATATAGTAAAGGGGCGTGTTTACATGGAACTTGATATAGTTGGTCTTGTCAGTGCATGTTCGTATGCACTTGACTGCATAGAGGCGGAGCTTGTGCATGTGACGAATCGACATGGCAAGCGTGTCGCATACATAAGCGTGTGTATGGCGGAAAGATTGGGAATAAAGGGAAGAGCATTGCAGGATTTGGCTATATGTGCGCTGCTTCATGACAATGCACTCACCCAGTATATTTCAGAGGAGGTGCAGAAGAAACCTGATGCAGTAAATGCGGAGGGAGAATATGACAGGAATGCGATGTCTGAGCTTGTATCGGAGATTACACCTAAGAAGCTTGGTGTTCACTGTATATACGGTGAACAGAATATAAAGAAGCTTCCGTTTGACACGGATATGTCGGGAGTTATTTTGTACCACCATGAGAATGCCGACGGAACGGGACCTTTTGGAAAGAGATGGGATGAGATTCCGCTTTTTGCAAGGATTATCCACATTTGCGATATGGTGGATGTAATAGGAAATTCGTGTGATTTCAGCGACGGGAACTGGGTTAAAGCACAGAACTTTATAAGAAAGAACAGGGATATTCTTTTTGACAGTGAGTGCGTTGATGCTTTTCTTGACGTATTTTCGGAAGAAAATTTTGTGAGTATGTCACAGGATGCGTTTGAGGAGGAGTTATGGAAAACGATACCGAGACATAAGCGTTCATGTGATTTTAACACATGTAAGAATATAGCGGATTTCTTTGCGCAGATTGTTGATTACAAGTCGGAATTTACCGGAAAGCATTCGCTCGGCGTGGCACAGAAGGCGGCGGAGCTTGCTGAGTATATGGGGTATTCGGAAGCAGATATCGAGAAGATTTATATGGCGGGAGCACTGCATGACATCGGAAAAATGGCGATTGGCAATGAGATTTTGGAGAAGCCGGGGCGCCTTAGTGATGAGGAGTTCTCAAGAATGAAGAATCATGCGGGATACACATATATGATACTGTCCGACGTGGAAGATTTTGAGGAGGTGCGCGACTGGGCGGCATTTCATCATGAGAAGCTTGACGGAACAGGCTATCCATTTGGCAGGACAGGGGCAGAGCTTAATGAGCCGGAGCGTATAATGGCGTGTGTTGACATATATCAGGCACTCACGGAGTCGAGACCTTACAAGAGCGGAATGACGCATGAAAAGGCTTGTACCATATTGGAGGATATGGCGGTGAAGGGCTGGATTGACGCCGAAATAACAAAGAAGATAAAAGAATGCTTCGCAGCCACGATATAAGTGGGTATACAGATTATTGGCTGTATGTGTTAAAAAATATATAGTATTATATAAAGATATCATGGTCAAAAGGTCATAAGTCCGATGCAAGCTTGCTTGCGTGAGGATTTTTGACATTGTGACCCGCCAAAAATATGAGTAAGAAGCCATTTTTCATAGAAAAATGTGCGAATTACGAATGTTTTTGAGAATTGTGGGAGCACGCAGTGCGGAGCAATTCGATATCATTGAGGTCAAAATACCTTTTGACCTCAACATCATGTAAAGGAAACAGGTATGGATATGAATAAGAGAACTCAGGATGAAGGACTTATCGGGAATGACAAAATAGAGGAGGCGGTTCTTGCACTTCAAAATGAGCCGTCACAGGAGATGCTTGCGCATACGCTGACGGTTATCCGCAGACGTATGAAGGAGGGCGGTCGGTTAATAGTTGCGGTTGAGCCATCGCTTGAGAGCACGCAGATGAAGATTCAGACTGTAAAGACTGCAGACGGCGTAAGCTGGTGGGCAGCATTTACAAGCTTTGATGAGGAACTTAAGGGAGCTGACAGTGTGAAGTCGACCTTCCTGACAGATATTGACAAGCTGTTCGATGCGGTGTTTGATGCGGAGGGAATCTCCGGTGTTATAATCAATCCGTGGAACAGGACCATAATGCTTGACAGAGAACTTATACGGATTATCAAGCCGGTACATGCATGATATGTGGGAGAATTTTATGAAGATTAATACAGTTATATTTGATATTGGCGGAGTTTTGGTAGGTTATAATTGGGATAAGTACCTTATGGATATGTTCAATGACCGTACCAAGGTGGATAGAATTAAGAATGCTCTTTTTTATCAGGGTGTCTGGGCGGAAGTGGACAGAGGAGTATGGAGTGAGGAACAGCTCCTTGAAGCCTTTTATAAAAACGGAGCAGGAATAGAGGCTGATATCCTCAAGTTCTGGAATGCTGCGGGCGGTGCACTGTGGCAGTATGATTTTACCAAGCCGCTCATTGCAGATTTAAAGAGCCGTGGATTCAGGGTATTGTATTTGTCCAACTGGTCAGAACACATGCGCATTCAGGCTGAAAAGCAGCTTGATTTTCTCCCTATGATGGACGGAGGCGTGTTCTCATACGAGGAGAAGCTTATCAAGCCCGATCATAAGATATATCAGAGAATTGTGGAAAAATATTCACTTAACGCAGAAGAATGTGTATTTCTTGATGATACCAAGGCAAATGTGGAAGCCGCAATCGCCTGCGGCTTGAACGGCATTCATGTGTCAGACCACGATAAGGCACATGAAGAGCTGTACAGGATGATTGAATAGATGCATAATTTGCTAATATATATTGATTTTATGAATACAATCATATATAATAGCTTCATAAAACCCATCGGGTGTGGATTTTTCAAGATTTGAAGTCTTTTTTCGCCACATAGCTTAACAGGCTATGTGGCTTTTTTGCGCGTTTTATTATATGAAAAGGGCAGATTGTTATGCCCGGAATGGAGATTAGTATGAATCAGACATTTATGAAGGAGAGAAAGATATTTCCTCTGGTGCTCTCAATGGCGCTTCCGATGATGCTGTCGATGGCGTTTAGTTCGCTTTACAATATTGTGGACAGTTATTTTGTTGCGAAGCTGTCGGAGGATGCAATGACGGCACTTTCACTGGTATTTCCGGCTCAGAACCTTATGACATCGGTTGCTGTAGGATTCGGTGTGGGAATCAATGCGATGATTGCATTCTTCTTAGGAGCGGGACAGCAGAAGAAAGCTGATAAGGCAGCTACGCAGGGACTTATGTTCAGTGTGCTGCACGGACTGATTATAATGGCGCTCTGTCTTATAGGCATGCCGGCGTTTCTTGGTGCATTTACCTCGAAACAGTCGGTGGTTGACCTTGGAGTTGAATATTCCAATATAGTTTTTCTTTTTGCGGTGATTGTGAATGTGGGGATAACCTATGAAAAGATATTCCAGTCGGTCGGAAGAATGAAAGAGACCATGATATGTATGGTTATCGGATTTGTTGCGAACATAGTGCTTGACCCTATGCTGATATTCGGAGTTGGATTTTTCCCCAGAATGGGAATAAGAGGTGCAGCGGTGGCAACAGGAATCGGACAGGTTCTCACACTGCTTGCCTATATCATTTTTGACAGAGTTAAGCCGCTTCCTGTGAAGATAAACAGGGAAAGCTTAAAGCCTGATAAAGAAGTGTGTGGGCGCATGTACGGAATAGGAATTCCGGCAACGCTCAACATGGCACTTCCGTCAGTGCTCATCTCGGCATTAAACGGAATTCTTTCGGCATATTCGGAAAGTTATGTGCTTGTGCTTGGAGTTTATTACAAATTACAGACGTTTATCTATCTTCCGGCAAACGGAATTATTCAGGGAATCAGACCACTCGTCGGATATAATTATGGTGCAGGGGAGAATAAGAGAGTTGAAAAGGTATACAGACTTTCGCTGGCAATGACGGCGGTACTCATGGCTCTGGGTATGGCGGCATGTCTTACAATACCGTCGCAGCTTATGGGGCTGTTTACACAGAACGTAGACACGGTAGAAAAGGGCTGCACGGCACTTCGAATTATATGTCTGGGCTTTGTAGTATCCTCGCTTTCAGTGACATATTCAGGAACGCTTGAGGCTCTTGGTGAGGGTGTTCCGTCCCTTGTGATTTCGTTGTTGAGATATATTGTGGTTATAATCCCTGCAGCGTTTATATTAAGCAGAGCAATCGGCGCAGCCGGAGTGTGGTGGGCATTCGTGATAACGGAATGTACGGCTGCGCTGGTGGCATTTATTCTTTTCCACAGGATATGGGGTAAAAAGTTACTTGCTGAGAAATGAAGTAAATGAGAATTTTCTGTCAATCAGATTTCCTGCAATTCCGACCATCTTTCCCATTGTGAAGGCAGCGAGCACGGTTCCGATTCCAAGACCGTAGAGTCTTCCGAGGAATATGAAGGTTAAGAGAGCTGTGACGGCAAGGCATATCACGTCAAAGCCTATCTTTATCTTAGGGTATCCGGCTTTTGTTATGTCTTCGAGCTCTCTTGGGAAAAGGTCTGTCGGAACAATCGGGAGCTTGCAGCGGTTAGATAGTGCTATTCCGACGCTCAGGAGAAGATAGCTTATGATGAAATACACGATTCTCCATCCGATAGCTGTCGGGAGTATGTTAATCCATGCCTTGTTGACGTCTAAGAGCATGCTGAAGGCGAAGCCTACAACGAAGCTGAACAGATATGTCGGCACGAATTTTTTTCTCATAATCATAAGACTTAAGATAAGCGTTCCCTGAAATATGTATGTCCATGTTCCGAGCGTGAGCTTCGGAAATACAAGCGAGAATGCATAGGGAACGCTGGAAATTGCGGAAATTCCCGCATCTGAGTAGAGCATAAGCACTACACTGAAGCTGTTGATTAATATTGCAACGATGAGTGCAAGCTCACCGCGGAAGGTTATTTTTTTATTAGGGGTTTCCGCAGAAACGGCTGCGGTTATGCTGTTGTCCATGTCTGTCTCCAATCTGTATTGTGATAATACTATTCAGTATAGCACCTCATAATGTGATGACAAATTAATAATTTATATGAAATTATAGATTCTATCTATATAATATGCGGTATAATATGCGGTAAGGGAGGTAACGCGACATGAATTTGTTTTATTTGAGATATTTTGTCACACTGGCTCATGAAAAACACTATACCAGAGCTGCAAAGCAGTTGTGCATTACACAGCCGAGCCTCAGCCATGCGATTGACCAGTTGGAGGCGGAGCTTGGCGTGCAGCTTTTTGAAAAGTCAGGGAGAAATACGACCTTGACCGCTTTCGGCAAGGATTTTCTGGCTTGTGCGGAACGCACACTTGGAACGCTTGATGCAGGTGTTGATGCGATTAAGAGAAGTGCAGCCGGGGAAGGAATGATAAGACTCGGCTTTGTGAGACCACTTGGCATCAAATTCATTCCCGGACTTGCGGCAGAATTTCTAAAGGAAAACCCGGAAAAGAATATCGGCTTTACCTTCAGCACAGATGTGACTGGGAAGCTTCTTGATGGGATGAAGGAGGAGCAGTATGACATCCTTTTCTGCTCCGAACCGCCCAAGGAGCTTGGCTTTAAGGCAATTCCTGTTAAGAAGCAGGAACTTGTGCTCATAGCACCGTCGTCACATCCGCTTGCTACGCGCGATGAGGTAAGCCTTGATGAGACGGCAGACTTTGATTATGTGTATTTTCATGAGAATTCGGGAATAAGAAAAGTGATTGATGATATGTTTGTGAGAGCAGGGCTGACACCGAAGATTACGTATGAGACTGAGGAGGATGAGGTTATAGCAGGTCTGGTTGCAGCAGGATTTGGTGTTGCGATTGTTCCTTATATGGATATGCTTCAGAAGCTCGATGTAAAGATATTAAAAATAACATCACCGTCGTATGAGAGAAGCTTTTTTATGGTGAATGATGCAGGAAAGTACATGTCTCCCGCGGTCAGACATTTCTATGATTTTGTGGTGGAAAGACTCGACATAAAAAAATAAAGTAAAAGTAAGATTTATCTTGAATGTGTATGTGCTGAGGATATAAAATAGCAGGTGTAAGACTAAGACATAAATCGGAGGAGATATGTTCAGGGTAGGTGTGGATCTGGGTGGTACGAATATAGCGGCAGGACTTGTCGACGGGCAGTACAGAATTTTAGACAGGGAATCCGTGAAGACGAATGTTCCGAGACCTGCGGAAAGTATTATAAGGGATATTGCCGGGCTCGTTGAGAAATTGTGTGAGAGAAACGGATTAAATCAGTGTGAAATAGAGGCTGTCGGAGTGGGTGTTCCGGGAACCATCAACGAGGATACGGGGTATGTGGAATACTCCAACAATATCCGCTTTGAGAATGTGCCTTTTATAGAGATGCTTGGCAGGTTAGTGTCGGCACCTGTGCATTTTGGCAATGATGCCAACGCGGCGGCACTCGGCGAGTATCTTGCGGGAGGTTATAACGTGCAATCCTTTGTCATGGTGACGCTCGGTACGGGCATCGGGAGCGGAATAATTCTCGACGGCAGACTCATAAAGGGAATCAATTTTGCCGCGTCGGAGCTTGGACATACCGTCATAAAAATGGGCGGTGAGCAGTGTACCTGCGGAAGAAGGGGCTGCTTTGAGGCATATGCGTCCGCCACGGCACTTATAAGGGATGCAAGGAGGAGGCTTAAAAAAGAGAGTACGGACAAGCAGGCAGAAAGCTCTGCGATTCTGAAACTGTGCGGCGGTGATATGGAGAAGCTTGAGGCAAAACACATATTTGATGCGGTTAAGCTTGGGGATGAGGCAGCCGGGGAGCTGTTCTCAAATTATACCGAATATCTTGCAGAAGGAATTGCCAACATTATCAATATACTTCAGCCTGAACTTATCTGCATAGGTGGTGGGGTAAGCAAGGCAGGAGATATGCTGCTTGAACCTGTGAAGGAAAAGGTGGCAGGAAAGATATTTTCAAAAAATTCAGCGAAAAATACGGACATAAAGCTTGCAAGGCTTGATAATGATGCAGGAATTATAGGTGCAGCGCTGCTTTAAATATATGTGATGATTAATATGTAAAAAGAATGCGGAACGGAGAATAAAATGAGACTTGTTATACAGCGCGTTAATCATGCGTGTGTCAGAGTAGATGGGAATGTAATAGGGAGTATAGGGAGAGGCTTTTTGATTCTGCTTGGTGTTGCCAATGGGGACACTAAGGAGATGGTTGACAAGTATGTGAAGAAGCTTTCGACACTCAGAATATTCGAGGATGCGGATGGAAAGACGAACTTGTCGCTTGCTGATGTCGGAGGTGAAGTGCTTGTCGTATCACAGTTTACGCTGTACGCTGACTGCAAAAAGGGCAACAGACCGAGTTTCATCAATGCGGGAGCACCGGATTTTGCAAATGATATGTATGAGTATTTCAAGGAAAAATGTGTTGAAGTGTTCGGAAAGGTCGAGTGCGGAAGTTTCGGAGCCGATATGAAGGTGGAACTTGAGAATGATGGACCGTTCACGGTTCTTTGGGACAGTGATTGGTGGTAGGAAGAGTTATGAATAGTTATTTGATTGTCACCGGTGGACAGATTGATGATAGTTTTGCAATCCGGTGGATAAATGAACACTCCTTTGAAGGAATGGTTGCGTCCGATTCGGGAATGGAATTCTATAAAAGAGCGGGTATTAAGCCGGATATGATAATCGGCGATTTTGATTCGGTAAAAGCTGAGACTTTGGATTTTTTCAGAAATAAAGATAATATACATTGGATTAAGCTTAATCCGATGAAGGATGATACCGATACCGAGGCGGCAATTCGGCTTGCAATAGAGAATGGAGCGGAGGACATTACACTTCTCGGAGCGACGGGAAGCAGAATAGACCATATGCTCGCGAATATAGAACTCCTGGGGATAGGTCTTGAAAGGAAAATTCCCATGCAGATAATTGATGCCAATAACAGAATCAGAATGATTGATTCCGGCATTGTTATACGGGAGGCTGAACAGTTCGGCAGGTATGTATCGCTCATACCGTACAGCATGGAAGTTAAAAATGTAACTCTTAAGGGTTTTAAATATACACTTGAGAACTACACCATGCATAAATTCAATTCACTTGGAATCAGCAATGAGATAACAGCGGATGAGGCACAGATAAGCTTTACGGACGGAATAATGGTTGTTGTTGAAGCAGCGGATTGAGGATTGAGCCGTAAGGCTCAGCTTATGTGTTGAAGCAATGAAATTAAGAGGTCAGATAAAATGAGTGAAAATACAAAAAAGAACGGAATTATAGAGGGAACAATATGGAAGCAGTTATTGATATTCTTCTTTCCGATTCTTGTGGGAACATTTTTTCAGCAGCTGTACAATACGGTGGATGCCGTTGTTGTGGGACAGTTCGCGGGAAAGGAAGCACTGTCGAGTGTGGGAGGCTCATCGAGCCAGATTATCAACTTTGTTGTTGGATTCTTTACGGGCTTATCAGCCGGAGCAACGGTAATTATCTCTCAATTCTACGGTGCAGGTGATGCAAAAAAGATACACAGAGCACTGCACACAGCGTATGCATTTGCCATAATAGGAGGTATTGCAGCGGGGCTTATCGGAATAGCAGTGACCGTTCCGATTATGAGGCTTATGAATACTCCTGCGGAACTGCTTCATGATTCTGCAATGTATGTTATGATTTATTTTGCGGGTCTTGTATTTATTTTTGTATATAACATGGGTTCGGCAATCTTAAGAGCCATCGGTGATTCAAAGAGACCGCTCTATTATCTTGTTATTTGCTGTGGGATTAACATTGTACTTGATATACTGTTTGTCAGTGTGTTTAAGCTGGGCGTGTTAGGTGCGGCTGTAGCAACATTTATTGCACAGTTCGTCAGCGCAATTATGGTTACGAGAGCACTTATGTATCACACTGAGGGAATGAAGCTTGTGCTTAAGGAGATAAGGCTTCACGGCGATGTGCTTCCGTCCATGTTAAAGATAGGACTTCCGACCGGAATACAGTCGAGCATGTACAGCCTGTCCAACATAATTGTGCAGTCAGCACTCAACAGCTTCGGTGTCGACACTGTTGCAGCATGGTCGGCATTCGGAAAGATTGACAGCATGTACTGGATGATAAATACAGCATTTGGTATAGCTGCAACAACCTTTGTCGGACAGAATTTCGGTGCCGGAAAGTATGACAGAGTAAAAAAAGGAACCATGCAGTGCCTTTTGATGGATATATGTGCAGCTGTACTGTTCAGCACACTTGCACTCACCTTCGGAGGATATATGTTAAGAATATTTACATCCGAGACAGAGGTTATAAATCTTGGCATAAGGGTTATGCATGTTATTTCCCCTGCATATTTTATATTTGTGTTCATAGAGATTCTGTCGGGCTCCTTGAGGGCACAGGGGCATGTGCTCGTGACAACGCTCATGACAATGCTTGGTGTGTGTGCATTCCGTGTAGTGTGGGTGCTCTTTATAGTGCCTCACGGCACGCTTGAGCAGATAGTGTTCTGCTATCCGGCGACATGGAGTGTGACTGCAACAGGGATGATAATATACTATATATATAAGCAGAATAAAATCATAAGGAAATATAATACTGTCAAGAGATAGATGCACATGGATAAAGTATTTAAGAAGTGAGGATTAGATGGAGAATAAGAAAGAACTGACAAAGGATATGACAAAAGGGCAGCCGGTAAAATTACTGCTCTTTTTTGCACTTCCGCTTATGCTTGGAAGTCTTTTTCAACAGTTGTATACAATGGTCGACACCATAATTGTCGGACAGGGTGTAGGAATAAATGCACTTGCTTCACTTGGTGCCGCAGACTGGCTTAACTGGATGTTTGTCGGGCTTGTCACCGGACTTACTCAGGGTTTCTCGATTATATTTGCACAGTATTACGGTGCAGGCGATGAGAAGAGGCTGAAGGCGGCGATAGGCAATTCGATTGTGCTGACCGCTATAGCGGCATTGGTTTTTACGGTGGCAGGAGAGCTTACAATAACACCGGTACTTATGCTTCTTGATACACCATCGGATATTTTTGCGGGAGCAGAGCAGTACTTAAGAGTTATGCTCGGAGGTGTGACGGTCAGTCTCATGTATAACCTTGAGGCTGCACTGCTCAGAGCACTTGGCGACAGCAAGACTCCGCTCATGGCGATGATTACGGCTGCGATTACTAATGTGGTTCTCGACCTTTTATTCGTGCTTGTGTTCAAATGGGGAATAATCGGTGCGGCGTCGGCGACAATAATTGCACAAGCTGTGTCGTTCGTTTACTGTCTTAATGCCATAAGAAAAATAAGAATTGTGAAGATTGAGAAGAAGGACATAAGCGTGCATGCTCAGATGTCGAAGAAGCTTCTTGTTGTCGGCATTCCGATTGTGTTTCAGAATACGGTAATAAGTGTCGGGGGAATGATACTCCAATCGGTAATCAACAGCTACGGATTCCTCTTTGTTGCCGGATTCACTGCGGCGAACAAGATGTACGGTCTGCTTGAGACGGCAGCAACCTCATTCGGCTTTGCCATCACGACATATACGGCACAGAATCTCGGTGCAGGTGATTTCATGAGAATAAAAAAAGGAATGAGGAGTGCGGTGATAATGGCACTTCTGACATCGGTTGCCGTTTCACTTATAATGCTTATCTTCGGAAAACCGATACTTAGTCTTTTTATTTCAAGCGAGACAGGGCAGGTTGATGAGGTGCTTGGAATTGCATACCATTATCTGAGCATAATGAGTTACTTCCTTGCTGTGCTCTATGCGCTGCACTCCTACAGGAGCGCACTTCAGGGGCTTGGAAACACGGTCATTCCGATGCTGTCGGGAATTGCCGAGTTCGTTATGAGAACGGCAGCGGCGCTGCTTCTTCCGAGACTTATCGGGCAGGAGGGCGTGTTCTATGCGGAGATTCTGGCTTGGACGGCAGCGGCGATTCTGCTTGTGACGGCTTATTATATAAATGTGAATATTTTGCATAAGAAATTTTCTAATTCCTATTGACATGGTAGGAATTAAGGGATATACTTTCAAAAAACGTAAGTATCTGTAGTATGTATGTGAACGCAGAATAAGCAATCCCCCGCATCAAGTGTGTAGAGCACTAAGCGTGGGTAAGGGGGATGCTTATTGTCAGTGGGAGTTAAAAGCTCCCACTGACAGTTCGCAAAGCGACTGCGTTCATGAGCAAGTAGCGAAAGCGGATTGCGAATGTCCTCTTTACGAATTGCAGCAATTGCACAGATAGGAAGGAGATTATGTATGTCTAATATTTACAAGGGAGCGGTTGAGCTTATCGGGAAGACACCTTTGGTAGAGGTTGTCAATGTTGAGAAGGAGCTTGGCTTAAAGGCGAAGGTGCTTGTAAAGCTTGAGCACTTTAATCCGGCAGGAAGCGTTAAGGATCGTGTAGCAAAGTCCATGATAGAGGATGCTGAGGCAAAGGGACTTTTAAAGGAAGGCTCCGTCATCATCGAGCCTACATCCGGCAATACCGGAATCGGTCTTGCATCCATCGCGGCAGCTAAGGGCTACAGAATTATACTCACAATGCCTGAGACCATGAGCGTAGAGCGCCGCAATATCCTTAAGGCGTATGGTGCAGAGATTGTTCTCACAGAGGGTGCTAAGGGAATGAAGGGTGCGATTGCCAAGGCTGAGGAGCTTGCAGCAGAGACACCGAACAGCTTTATTCCGGGACAGTTCGTCAACCCGGCCAATCCAAAGGCACACAGAGAGACAACAGGCCCTGAGATCTGGGAGGACACAGACGGAAATGTTGATGTGTTCGTTGCAGGTGTAGGTACGGGCGGAACTCTCACAGGTGTAGGTGAGTACTTAAAGTCTAAGAATCCTAATGTCAAGGTGGTTGCGATGGAACCTGCATCATCACCTGTCCTTTCCGAGGGCAGAGCGGGCGCACATAAGATTCAGGGTATCGGTGCCGGCTTCGTTCCGGATGTGCTTAATACGAAGGTGTATGATGAGATTTTAACAGTGGAGAATGAAGATGCTTTCGCTACATCCAAGCTTCTTGCTAAGAAGGAGGGCGTTCTTGTCGGAATTTCATCAGGTGCGGCTCTCTACGCTGCAATTCAGCTTGCAAAGCGCCCTGAGAACGAGGGAAAGACCATTGTGACACTTCTTCCGGACAGCGGAGACAGATACTATTCAACACCGCTTTTCACTGAATAAGAAATATGATTGTTCGGAGTCGACAATAAATGTGGCTCTGAACAGTTACAAAATAAGACTGCCGCTCGGACAGATAAGGTATGAAATCTGTCCGGGCGGTAGTTTTTGTATGGTAAAACAGACATATAGTGAATGTATGTAAATGACATGTGTTAGCATGAGGATAAAAGTCAATAAGCTTGTAAATAAACTAATAGTTTAGCATAACATTGAGCTAATAACTTGTATTTGTAAGAAAATATGATTATAATAAACATAGTTAAGCAAAAATAACAGATAAAATTTATATACAGGGGAAATAACAGAATGTTAGCAAGGCTGGAGTTAAAGTTAAAAAGTACAGAGGAAATAGTTTATCAGATGTCATCTCTTTTTCACGGTGCTCTTATGGAATTGTTATCAGGCGATTATGCAGAATATCTTCATATTTCACAGCTTCATCCATTTACACAGCACCTTGAATTAAAAAACGGTGCCTGGTACTGGGTGGTGTGTGCTCTTAACAAGGAGGCAGTGCAGAAGGTTATACAGGATGCACTTATGAAGCTTGACAGTATTTTCATTAAGAATAGAAATATGACAATAGATATCATTGAAAAAAATTATTCTGAGCTGACATATAAATCATTGATGGACAGCTTCTATGCAGGTGAAAACAGCAGATATATTCACCTTCAGTTTTTATCGCCGACTGCGTTTAAAAAGGATGGTCGGTATGTTTTCTATCCGGATATCCGGTGTATTTTCCAGAGCCTTATGAATAAGTATGATGCTGCAGTGAGAGATGAAGGGATGATAGATGAAGACACGTTGGAGCAGTTGTGTGATAATGCCCAGATTGTAGGCTACGATTTGAAAAGTGTAAGTTTTGCTCTGGAAGGTGTGAAAATTCCGTCATTTATCGGCAAGATTACAATTAAGATGAACGGCACATTTACTATGGCAGAGTTTGCCAATATGCTGTTTAGATTTGGAACATATTCAGGAGTAGGGATTAAGACTTCCCTTGGAATGGGATGTGTAAAAATACTAGAAGGCGAAAGGAGAAAGCGATGATAACAGACAGGCAGATAGAGCTTATCGTTGGAAGTTTGCTTCATGATATAGGAAAAGTAACATTTAGAAGCGGAGATGGGCGAGACCACAGCATAGGCGGTTATGAATATTTAAAGGGACTTCAATACAATAATGGAGATAGGAAAATACCCGATGAAGTTCTTAACTGTGTGAGGTATCATCACGGAAAATATCTTAGAAATGCGTCAATTTCGGATAATTCAATTGCATATGTTACATATTTTGCTGATAATATCGCCGCATTTTCGGATAGAAGACAGGCTTCTGAAGGTGAAGATGGTTTTGATAAAAAAGTACCGTTGGACAGCGTTTTCAATATTTTGAATGGAAATAGTGGTAGACAGCATTATGCGATGCGTGTACTTGATCCTGATTCAGATATCAATTATCCGACTGAGGATGAGCTTGAAATGGATGAAGCATTTTATAGCAAAGTGCTTTATAACATAACTGATAACCTGAAGGGAATTGAGATAAATGAGGAGTATATCAATTCACTTTTGTCGGTTCTGGAAGCTAATCTTACATATATTCCTTCATCTACATCCAAAAGAGAGCTGGCTGATATCTCGTTGTATGACCATGTGAAAATGACCGCTGCTGTTGCGTCCTGTGTGGAACATTATCTTGAAGCAGAAGGTGAAGAGAATTATAGAACATTTTTATTGACGAATGCAGAAAAAAATTATGATACGGATATGTTTCTGCTGTACTCAATTGATATTTCAGGTATTCAGAGTTTTATTTATACAGTAGGAGAAAAAGGTGCACTGAAGGGGCTGAGAGCGAGAAGCTTTTATCTCGAAATTATGATGGAACATATAATCGATGAGCTTCTTGAAAAGCTATCACTTTCAAGAGCCAACCTCATATATTCTGGAGGAGGACATTGCTATATTCTTCTGCCTAATACAAAGAACGTTATAAATATCCTGAATGCATATGAGAATGAAGTCAATGAGTGGCTCATGGCTCAATTTGGTACAGCATTATATATAGGTACAGGGTATGCTGTGGCAAATGCCAATGCGTTTAGAAATGTGCCTGATGGAAGTTATTCTGATTTGTATAAAAAAATATCCAGGATGATTTCAACTAAAAAGGCACACAGATATAGTGCTGCACAGATTATGGCTCTGAACAGTCAGAAACATGAAGGTGAGCGTGAATGTAAGGTGTGCAGGCGGATAGCAATTTTAAAGGATGATAAATGTTCTGTATGCAATGCACTGGAAAAGATGGCGGCAAATATCTTAAAGTATGACTATTTTACAGTTATATGCTGTAGCCAAAAGGATGCTCTGCCACTTCCGGGAGGACGATATCTCGTAGCCGATGATAAGGACAGTCTGCTTGTGAGAATGAAGAGTGACAATTATATCCGGTGCTACACAAAGAATAATATATACACCGGAAAGCATGTCACAACAAAAATATGGGTAGGAGATTATAAAGCAAAGGACAGGGATACATTTGAAAAATTGTCCGATGCATCGGAGGGAGTAAAGCGTATAGGAATATTGAGGGCTGATGTGGACAATCTTGGAAACACATTTGTCAATGGATTTAACCGCGATGGAGGAGATTGTAAGTACACTACACTTTCGCGTACAGCTACCCTTTCAAGACAGTTATCTTTATTTTTTAAATTTTACATAAATAAAATTCTGTCACAAGGAAGAAAGAATGTTTTAGGTGCTGGTGGAGAGCGAAATATTGTTATCGTGTATTCAGGCGGCGATGATGTTTTCTTTGCAGGGGCATGGAATGATGTTATTGCGGCTGCACTTGACCTGAGACAGGCACTTGAAAAATTCACACAAGGAAAACTCACAATGTCCGCGGGAATTAGCGTTTATAGTCCGACATATCCGATTGGAGCGATGGCGAAAGAAACGGCGGTACTTGAGGATGCCGCGAAGGGCATTCCGGGAAAGAATGCAATAGCACTGTTTGATGAAAGATACCATAGTTATAAATGGAATGATTTTGAAAAGAATGTCGTTGATGAAAAGCTGGTTGTTATAGATGATTATCTGCATAGCCAGCAGGAGCTTGGAATGTCATTTCTCTATCATCTCACAGAGTTGCTAAGAGATGATAAGCCTATAAATACAGCAAGATATGTTTATCTGTTGTCCAGAATGGAACCATCTTATGACAGTGACAGGGAGACTAAGGAAGCATACAGGCGGTTTGCCAAAAGAATGTATGAGTGGAGTAAAAATCCGAAGGATAAGAGGCAGCTTATAACAGCAATATACCTTTATGTATATTTAAATCGCAAAGATGGAGAGGAGAATGAAAAATGAGACTGACGGAAGAAAATTATGTTGAAGTGGCGGAGAAGGTTATTTTAGAATTATGCAAGAGAACTAACACAAGGGGAGAACAGATTGATTTAGTTACAACATCCCAGATTAGAAATTTGCTTGCTATGACAGCAGATATTTATAATGATGTAATTAATCTTTTAAGTGATAAACTTACTAAAGAAATAATATCTAAAATAAATTATTTGAAAATAAGATTTGTCTATGAATCTGGTAGAGAAAGAAATGAGAATGTAAAAAAGTTAGTAAAACAAGCTCAGATTCTTGAATGTATAGATGAAATAAAGGATAGCAGACAAAATTATATATTGTTTAGTCATTATATAGAGGCTCTTGTTGCATATAGAAAATATTATGGTAAGTCTGATAAATAGGAGGATAAATTATGTTTGCAAAAATAGAAATCAGTGCAGTTTTAGAGGTGGTAACAGGTTTACATATAGGTAGCTCAAGCGCATTTTCAGCGATAGGAGCAGTTGATTCACCTGTGATATTAGATACAAGAACCAATTTGCCGATGATTCCGGGAAGCAGTCTTAAAGGTAAGATGAGAAGTCTTTTGGCAAAGAAATATAATGAAGCATTTGCTGAAAAACCTGATAATGATAGTGAATGTCTGACTTCCTTGTTTGGCAGTGCAAAGAAAAATGCGGTTAAAGTGAGCCGGGTACTTTTTTCTGATATGTTTCTTTCGAATATGGAGGAACTCAAGAGATATGGTCTTACAGGTGCGACAGAAGTTAAATTTGAAAATACTATTTCAAGAACTTCCGCTGTTGCTAATCCACGCCAGATAGAGAGAGTTATAAGAGGAGCCAAGTTTCCGGTGCAGATTATTTATGAGGTATCTGATAAGTCCGGAAATGCTGAAAAAGATGCAATTATACAGGATTTTAAAATATTAAAGGACGGTTTTACAATGTTAGAGTATGATTACCTTGGCGGAAGTGGTTCAAGAGGTTACGGCAGGGTAAAATTCGAAGGTTTTAATGTTGAATGTGTTATGGGTGAACTGGATGAGAATATAATTGCTGAGTGTCAGAATATTATGGAAGATTAGTTATAGTACTTTGCAGAATATAGTTATATTCGGAAAAAATGGACTTAAAATGATTTTGAAATGGAGAAATACATGAAGTATTCTATATACAAGTTGAAATTCAATACAGGTGTTCACTTTGGCACAGGAGTGCTAAGTGAGTCTGAATATACATTTAAAGCGGATCAGTTGTTTTCAGCACTGTATATTGAGGCATTGAAGCAGGGAAAAGAAAATCAGTTGCTTGATGCTGCCTGCTCGGGAAATCTATTGTTTTCTGATGCATTTCCATATAAAGATAGTCAATATATGCTGCCTAAGCCTATGGTGTATATTGAGCCATCAGATAGGGGAAAATCTGAACAGAAAAAGGCATATAAGAGACTGAAGTTTATTCCTGTCGAGTCTATTGGGGATTTTCTTGCCGGAACTATGAATGTAGAAGACAATCCTATGAAAATTTACGGACAATATGTACAACAGTCTATGGCAGGTGTAAGAACAGGTGAGGAGACACAGCCGTATAGAGTTGGAACATATTATTACAATAATGGATGTGGATTATATATCATTGTTGCATATAAAGACGAGAAAGAAAAAGTGCTTGCTGACGATTTATTGGAGGCATTGTCTTATGTTGGAATCGGCGGAAAAAAAGCATCCGGTCTTGGAAAGTTTGAAATTACATCCGCTTCTAAAACAGATAAGCTGATAGAAATGCTGCAAAAAAAATCCGAAAAAAATATGCTTCTGTCAACAGCACTTCCAAGAGACGATGAGCTTGAAAATGCACTTTTGGGGGCATCATATCTGCTTGAAAGACGTTCGGGATTTGTATTTTCAGAACAATATGCTGATGAACTGCGTAAGAAAAAGGATCTGTATGTGTTTACAGCTGGTTCATGTTTTGAAAATAGATTTGAAGGCGATATTGTGGACGTCTCCGATGGTGGAAACCACAAGGTTTACAGGTATGCGAAGCCTATGTTTATTGGTCTTTAGTAAATCAATCACCGATTAATTATATGCGGAGGTGAACATGAAGGATTATTTAAAAAATTACAAAATGCAGATAAAGACTTTGTCTCCAATTTACATAGGGAGTGGTGTAAAACTTGGGACAAAGGAATATATCTATATGCCATGGAACCACGAGGTAATTATACCTGATATGCAAATAATGTTTCTAGCCATTCAGAAAAAAGGACTCATCAGCGAATTTACTGATTTTATGATGGATAGCAGACAGAATACCACAACGCTGTCGATGTGGCTTAAGGAACATCAATTTAAGTCAGTGGATTACGAGCAGTGGAAATTGTACAAAATGGATGCAGGGGAAGCCTTTTTAAATCCTAAAGCCAGACCTAAGGAACTGGAGACATTCGTGAAGGATACTTATGGAATGCCTTATGTTCCAGGAAGCAGCATAAAAGGAATGTTACGAACTGCTATTATTGCATGGGAATTACATAGAAGCCCTGATAAATACAATGATGTAAGGGAAGAAATAAAATCAGCATCAAGTATAAGAGCTGGCAGAAATATGTATTTGGCTAGGGAAACAAAAATGCTTGAGCAGAAGGTGCTTTTTATTTTAAATAACGACCAGAAAAACAAGGGCAATGCAGTAAATGACTGTCTGTCCGGTCTGCACATTGGAGATAGTGAACCTATCAAAGTAAATCAGTTGACACTGAGCCAGAAAATAGATTATATGATTGATGGAAACCAGAAAGCACTTCCTCTGCTTCGTGAGACTTTGATTCCTGGCACGGAAATAAATTTCGAGATTACAATTGACACAACAGTATGTCCATATGATATCGATGATATTTTCGAGGCATTACAATATTTTAAGAAAGTATGTAATGAATATTTTTACAGGCGTTTTAATCGGGAAATCAATGATGATAATGCAGTATTTATTGGAGGCGGATGTGGTTTCCTTTCAAAGACAGTTATATATACATTGTTTGAATCTGATGCAGTAAAGATTGCTGACAATATATTTAAAAATACGCTCAATGATAAAATATATAAAGAGCATAAGCATTATAAGAATTTGCAGCTACACATCGCACCTCATGTATGTAAATGTACAAAATATAAAGGTGAACTATATGACATGGGAGTAGGCAGTATCAGTATACGAAAACAGCATATAGGATACATGAAATGAAAGTTTGCCCCGATGCCCTAAAAATAAGGCTTTGCAGTGCATAATAGCCTGCTGTATAATGAATTAGTGGTGAGTATGCATTTTCCGCCGCAAACTCGACTGCAAGGTCTTGATTTTACAGCGATGTAGAGGGCAGGATTTATAAAGATGAGACCCCGGAAGGGGACGAAAAGAACCACGGATACAGTAATTTAGCTATTAGCTATCATTTGTGAAAAATATAAGGGGGTTCAATGAGCTATCTTTATGTTTGTGAGCAAGGTTCACGCATCGGTTTTGAGGAGAATCGTTTTGAAGTTAGATATAAAGGAAGTGTTATTCAGAGCGTTCCAGTAGAGATGCTCGAAGTAATTGAGGTTTTTGGAAAAGTGCAGCTTACAACCCAGTGTGTCACTGAGTGCTTGAAAAGAGGGATTAATATTCTGTATTATTCATTATATGGTGCTTATTACGGCAGACTGATTTCGACAACACATGTGAATGTGCAGAGGCAGAGAAAACAGGCAGACATTGAATATAATGAAGTTTTTAAGCTGGCATTTTCTAAGAAAATTATCAATGCAAAGATTAGAAATCAGATTGTAATCCTGCGGAGATATTCAAGAGATACGGATATTGATGTGCATCCTATTGTGAAACAGATTCAGAATATGAATGAAAAAGTTCTAAGTTCTAAGACAATTGAACAGCTTATGGGATATGAAGGAACTGCGGCACATTTATATTTTAGACAGCTTGGCGAGTTGATTAATCCTGTATTTTATTTTACCGGAAGAACAAGACGCCCACCTACTGACCCATTTAACTCAATGATTAGTCTTGGATATTCCATTATTTTAAATGAATTGTATGGAAAAATTGAAGGAAAAGGACTCAATCCATATTTTGGAATAATGCATAAGGATAGGGAAAAACATCCTACACTGGCAAGTGACTTGATGGAAGAGTGGCGTGCTGTTATGGTTGATTCCACGGCGCTAAGTATGTTAAATGGGAATGAGCTGAGAAGCAAGGACTTTTATTTGGATTTGGAAAATCCGGGAGTGTATTTAGAGAAAGATGCATTCAAAAAATATATTGAAAAGCTTGAGACAAAATTTCGCACTGAAAATAGTTATTTGTCATATGTTGATTACAGTGTGAGTTTTCGCAGGGCAATGGATTTACAGGTGAATCAGTTTGTTAAGGCTATAGAGACTGAAAATCCGGATGAATATAATCCCATTATTATACGTTAATTTTGTGTGATACTTTTTGTTTATTTATGATTTTATGGATAAATCTATGTAGGAGGTCTATGGAAAACTATTTTTGGAATATGCAGGAAATACATCCGGTTAAAAAGATGTATATTTTGATAATTTATGATATAGTGAATAATAAACGCAGATATAGATTTGCTAAGAAGATGAAGGGGTATGGATTCAGAGTGCAGAGGTCGGCATTTGAAGCGTTTGTATCGGATAGGCTGTATTTGAAACTAATGAAGGAAGTGCCCAAAATAATAGATTCTGAATCGGATAGTGTTAGAATATATAGGATAGGTTATGAAGAGGTACAGCTTTTTGGAAAGAATATAAAAATTCAGGATAGAGATGTTATTATAGTTTAGTTCAACCAAGAGATAAGAGCCGATTTTAGTCAGAATATTAAATTTTTAAAGAGAGGTTTTATAATGAACAGGTTAATTCTTTTCTCACCAGTCGGTGGCACAGACCCAATTTCGCTTACCAACTATCACGATGGTTCACTTTTGCATATATGTAGACATTACAGACCTAACAAGGTTATCATGTATATGTCAAAAGAGATGCTTGATTATCAGGAGAAGGATGACAGATACATGTATTGTCTTTCACGTCTTGACAAGCTGCAGAACAGAGATACAGAGTATGAGATTATTGAACGCAGGGAGCTGAAGAAGGTACATGAGTTTGATTACTTCTATCAGGATTTTAGAAATATAATTAAAGGAATATATGATAATCTGGATGATACAGATACATTGTTAATTAATATTTCCTCTGGTACACCTGCGATGAAAAGTGGATTGCTGGTGTTACAGACCTTGGGAGAATTTCCAGCTAAAATGATTCAGGTTGCCACTCCTGAAAAGGGAATAAATGAGCACATTCATAAGCAGTACGATGTGGAGAGTCTGTGGGAGTTGGATGAGGACAATCAGGATGGTGCTGATAACAGGTGCAGTGAAGTTAGATGTCCAACATTGTCTAAAATTAAAAAGGAAGAGATAATAAAAAAACATATTTCGGTTTATGATTATCAAGCAGCGTTAGATGCTGCTGATTCACTTACAAATGAGGAAAATTCACAGTACAGGGATTTGATTTATCTTGCTTATAGGAGGCTTTTATTAGATTTTTCAGAGGTTGATAAAATGATACAGAAAACAGGTTTCAAATGCCTGCCTGTGATAACATCATCTGATAGAAAATATTTTGAGTACGCTCTTAATATTGATATTAGATTGAGAAAGAAGGAATATGTGGATTTCATTCGCTCTATAACACCGTTGGTTGTAGATTTGTTTGAGCTTATATTAAAGGAACAGTGTAAAATTGACATAAATAAATATTGTGATACCTATAAAGCAAATGGAACAACTGCCAGAAAATGGTCTATGAGCAAGCTGAATGATAGTGCTGTTTTAGAAAAGCTCAACCAGTATTTTGGCACAAATGGTGAATCGTTTAAAGGGAAGAATATTTATTCAATTCATTTAAAGGTGTTGATTGACAGTTTTTCACAGGATAATAAGTTGAAAAAGCTTATAGGTGATGTGAGAAATGTTGAAGAAAGTATAAGAAATCTTGCCGCTCATGAAATCGTGTCTGTGACGGAGGCTTCAATCAAGAATATTACAGGCTTTTCACCGGAGAGTATTATGGATATGATAAAGAAGCTGTTTGATTACACAGGGATGCAGGTAAAGAAAGCATACTGGAATTCCTATGATGACATGAACAAGTTGATACTTAAAAAATTGTCTATAGATTAAAATTTTGTATTATTTTTAATATGTAAAGGTATACTTTTTATGACTTAGACAAATTATATTAAAATTTAAATTAATTTTGGGGTAATGGAATGGTAGAAGAAAAGTTATTTTCAGGTGAATCTAAGAATATAGAATACAAGGTTGCAGTACCGGAAAAAAACGAAAAATATATGAAGACGGTGGTAGCTTTTGCAAATGGGGTGGGTGGAAAAATTATTTTCGGAATAGATGATAAGACATTAGAGATAGTTGGAATGGATTCTGATAATCTATATAAGACTATGGATGCCATTACCAATGCCATTTCCGATGCTTGTGAACCGATAATAAGACCTGATGTGGCATTACAGACTGTTAATAATAAGACTGTTATTGTGGTTGAAATTTTCCCGGGTGCACAACGTCCATATTATATCAAATCTCAGGGAATCGTTGATGGAACTTATGTAAGAGTATCCGGCACAACAAGACATGTGGAAGACTATATGTTGAAGGAATTGATATTGGAAGGACAGAATCGGTACTATGACAGTGAGATATGCCCTGATATTACAATATCAGAGGATGAGATAGAAAAATTTTGCATGGGCATGAAAGAAACAGCAATAAAAAACACTTGGCAGGAGAGTGAAAAAATAAAGATAAAGGATGTTACAAAAAATGTTTTGATTTCATGGGGAATATTAAAAGAAAAAGATGGGATAGTGTATCCGACGAATGCTTATGCACTTTTGACTGGAAGAATGGTGCAGCAGCCTGTTATTCAATGTGGCGTATTCAAAGGAAAAAATCGAGCGTACTTTGTTGATAGAAGGGAGTTTAAAGGTCCTATTCAATCACAGATGGAATCAGCGTATCAATATGTGCTCGAAAAAATAAATATGGGAATGACCATAAAAGGCATGTATAGACAGGATGTATATGAGTTGCCGACAGACAGTATTCGCGAGGTAATTGCAAATGCAGTGGCTCACCGAAACTATCTTGAGCCGGGAAATATACAGGTAGCATTGTATGATGACAGATTGGAAGTAACTTCTCCGGGGATGCTTTTGAATAATGTTACCATTTCCAAAATGATGGAGGGTTATTCAAAACCGAGAAATCCTGCAATTGCAAGAGCCTTTGCATACATGAAAATTATTGAAAAATGGGGAACAGGAATACCAAGGTTGTTTGAATCATGTGAGAAATATGGATTACCCAAGCCGGAATTGTTTGACTTTGATGAAGACTTTAGGGTGAATATGTATCGTAAAAATAAAATAAACGATAATACAAGTATGAAGTCAGTGGACGAAGTGAACGATAAGGTGAACGATAAGGTGAATGATAAGGTGAACGATAAGGTGAATGAATTACTTAAACTTCTAACGATTCATCCGGATTATACTGTTACAGAGCTTGCAGCTATCTTTAATGTAAGCAGAAAAACAATAGCTGCAAGATTAAAGGAGCTAAAGGATAGAGGACTTATTGAGAGAATAGGATCTTCCAAAAAAGGTTTTTGGAAAATAAATTAAGTGTTGTGTGGTAATCAATCCTGCGTATCCATGCATTTATAAGGAAACAGTATTACAAATAAAACAAATTATACCAAACTAATAAATATTGCATAAAACTAACTTTTGTGCTACCATACTAATGCCGATGCGTTTACGCTCGGCATTTTGTTGTCTTATATTTTAAAGCAGCAGAAGAGAAAATGTATTAGGCAATTGCGAAACGCAATTTTGACGATAAACGGTTGTGCAAGTTTAACAAATTCGCAAGCAGGTACTATGAAGCCGCCGGTACTTAGGCAGTGTATTTTACTGCGTTAGGTACCGTTGCGTTATTCATGTAGCGAGAGCGTGCCTGTGGTGAATTGTTAAATTTGTACAACGTTCGCTTTAAATTATATAGTTTCGCAATTGCCTAAGAAAATGTATTATGAAAAGGAGATGTTACATAACACATGATGATGGACAAAAGGCTGATTAACACGGTCAGCGGGAGTAAGAAATATATTGCGGGCAATGTGGCATGCCAGTGGGTGTCGCTCGCCGCCAATATAACGATGATGACGGCGGCCACAAGGCTGCTTATGAAGCTGTATAATGGTGAGAACAACGGCTTTGGTGCTGTCGTTGCAGTGATAGCAGCGGCTGTTGTTATAAGATATATCTGTGCAAGATTGTCTTCGAGGATGGGCTATCTCTCTTCCAAGGCTGTCAAGAAGACGCTGAGAGAAAAGATATATGATAAGCTTTTGAGAATAGGACTTAGCTACAAAGAGAGTGTACAGACATCAGAGATAGTACAGGTAGCTGTAGAGGGCGTGGACCAGCTTGAGACATATTTTGGCGCATATCTTCCGCAGTTTTTTTATGCCATGCTTGCACCGCTCACACTTTTTGTGGTGTTAGTGAGGATAAATATGCTGTCCGCGGTGGTGCTCCTTATATGTGTGCCTCTTATTCCGATTTCTATAGCACTTGTGCAGACGTGGGCTAAGAAGCTGCTGTCAAAGTACTGGGGGCAGTACACGGCACTCGGAGATACCTTTCTTGAAAACCTTCAGGGGCTCACGACACTCAAGGTGTACAGTGCGGATGCGTACAAGCATCAGAAGATGAATGAGGAGTCAGAGAAGTTTCGTAAGATTACCATGAAGGTGCTTACCATGCAGCTTAATTCAATAACGATTATGGATTTTATTGCCTATGGCGGAGCAGCACTCGGAATGATACTTGCAATCAGCCAGTTCAATGCAGGCAAGGTTGACTTGTCGGGCTGTCTTTTAATTATTCTTCTCGCAGCAGATTTCTTCCTGCCGATGAGACAGCTAGGTTCATTTTTTCATATTGCGATGAACGGAATGGCTGCAAGTGACAAGATTTTCAAGCTTCTCGAGCTTCAGGAGTCGGGAAATGACAATGGAAAAAATGCACAGCCGGAGAACGGAAGTGACGCTGCAGCAGCAAAGGCGGCGTGCGGCGATGGCGATATTGTCTGCCGCGATTTGCACTATTCATACGAAAGGGACAGGGAGATACTTCACGGCATCAATGTGACATTTAAGAAGGATAGACTGACGGCAGTTGTCGGAGAGTCCGGCTGTGGTAAATCGACCCTCTCGGCGATACTTATGGGAAGAAATAAAGGATATACCGGTTCTGTGACAATCGGCGGAGTTGAACTTTCCGATATTTCAGAGGACAGCCTTATGAAAAATATAACTTATATAAGCCACAACAGCCTGCTGTTTAAGGGGACTGTGAGGGACAATCTTCTTATGGGAAATCCTGATGCCGACGATGCTAAGCTCTGGGACGCGTTGAAAGAAGTTAAGCTTGATGCATTCCTTTCGGAGCAGCAGGGGCTTGATACTGCAGTAGGTGAGGCAGGCAGTAACTTCTCCGGTGGTCAGAGACAGAGACTCTCAATCGCGAGGGCACTGCTTCATGATACGCCGATTTATATATTTGATGAGGCAACCTCGAACATTGATGTTGAGAGTGAGAATGATATTATGGAGCTTGTCATGGAGCTTTCTAAGACAAAGACAATTATTCTTATTTCTCACAGACTTGCCAATGTAAAGAACGCGGACTGTATCTATGTGCTGAGAAAGGGAGATATTGCCGGGAATGGCACATGCGAAGAGCTGATTACAAGGAATGGAGAATTTGCAAGGCTGTGGAATGCACAGCAGAGCCTTGAAAATTTCGGAAAGGAGGTCGGTTAAGCATGAAGAAGAAAAATACAAGAAGTGGACTTACAGTATGTATGAGGCTTATCGGGCTTGTTAAGTCTCTTGCCGGATTCATGGTCGGAGCAGTTACGATGGGACTTGCAGGACATCTGTGCGCATCATTCATTACAATACTTGCCGGATATGCACTTCTCTCATATATGGGCTATAACAGTCTTAATGTGGCTGTGATTTTTACATGCATGGTATTGTTTGCGCTTATAAGGGCGGGGCTTCGCTATGCGGAGCAGGGCTGCAATCATTTTATTGCGTTTAAGCTTTTAGCTCTTATCCGCGACAAGGTTTTTGGTGCACTGAGAAAGTTATGTCCGGCAAAGCTCGAGGGAAAGGACAGAGGAAACCTTATATCAATCATCACATCGGATATTGAACTTCTCGAGGTTTTTTATGCGCATACAATCTCACCGATATGTATAGCATTTCTTTTTACAATAATAATGTGCCTGTTTATAGGAAGCTTTAACCCTGTGTTAGGGGTGATTGCACTGTGTGCTTATCTTGTGGTTGGAATAGTTATTCCGCTTGTAATGAGCAGGTTAAGCGGCGATGACGGAATGAAGTTTCGAACAATGTCCGGTGAACTCAGCAGCTTCGTGCTTGAGAGCCTTCGAGGACTTGACGAGATAATACAGTACGGACAGGGCAGCAATCGTGTCAGACAGATGAATGAGAGAAGTGATGCACTCGCTGCCGATGAGAAGCGCATGAAGAACAATTCAGGAAGAAACACGGCAGTGACGAACACGGTGATTTTAATTTTTGACATGATAATGCTTTTTACAGCCGCACATTATTACAGGCAGGGCGTTGTCGGCTTTGACGGTGTGATTATTCCGGTTCTTGCGCTTATGAGCTCGTTTGGACCTTGTGTGGCACTTGCAGCACTTGGAAGCACTCTGCAGAATACATTCGCAGCCGGAAACAGAGTGCTCGATATTCTGGAGGAGAGCCCGCTCGTGGAGGATGTTAAGGGCGAGAGTGATATTGAGTTTGCGGGTGCGAAGGCAGAAAATGTCACATTTGCCTATGACGGGCAGGATATTCTGAAGGATTTCTCCGTGGAACTTCCTAAAGAACGTGTGATAGGAATTGTCGGTAAGAGCGGCAGCGGAAAATCTACCTTCCTTAAGCTGCTCATGCGTTTCTGGAAAATTGACAAGGGAAGCATTGACATATCAGGGCGTGATATTGAACATATCAATACAGAAAATTTAAGGAACATGGAGTGTTATGTAACACAGGATACGCATCTTTTCCACGACACGATAAGAAACAATATCCTGCTTGCCAAGCTTGATGCCTCACAGGATGAGCTTGAGAATGCATGCAAAAAGGCTTCGATACATGACTTTATAATGAGTCTGCCGGATGGCTATGACACACAGGTGGGCGAGCTTGGAGATACGCTCTCGGGTGGAGAGAGACAGAGAATAGGACTTGCGAGGGCATTTTTACATGATGCACCGTTCATGCTGCTCGACGAGCCTACGAGCAATCTCGACAGCCTTAACGAAGCCGTTATTTTGAAGGCGCTTAATGACGGAAGAAAGGATAAGACGATTGTCCTTGTATCGCACCGCGAGTCAACCATGAGGATAGCTGACAAGGTGTACTCTGTGGAGAACGGAAGGATGAGCTGAGTTTCGCAATTACCTAATATGATTCAGGTGTCAAAACATCCTGATTTATTTTAAAAGTGTATAGCCTGTTATATTTATACATATCAGCTCCGTTGTGCGAAGCAAGTTGTTCTAAGGGTTCTGAAAAAGTATTTCTGTTTCCGCCACCGTTGCAGAATCAGCCCTCCATGGCTGTCTGCAACTCAGCCGGCATCCATGCCGTCTGTGGCTGTACGATAAACAGAGCCCTAAGAACAACTAAGCTTCTTCCAAAAGTCGTGATATGCATAAATATAACATGCTATACACCATTAAGTTCATAGAGCACGCTTTGACACCTGATTGCTTCAGATTTCTGCCCTTTTGACCCTGATATCATCCTAATATCTATAAAATAAAAATGAGGAAATAATGTATTATGAAAAAAAAGGATATTGCCGCCAAGCGTGAGGCGGAAAAGGCTATGGTTTCACTGATGATAAAGCTGTATTGCAATAAAAAACACGGCACAAAAAAAGAGCTCTGCGCAGAATGCGCAGAGCTTGAAAACTATGCAAGAAGCAGGAGTGAACATTGTCCGTTCATGGAGAATAAGACTTTCTGTTCCAACTGCAAGGTTCACTGCTATAAGCCGGAGATGCGTGAGAAAATACGCGAAGTCATGCGTTTCTCCGGACCAAGAATGATGCTTTATCATCCTTGTGCCGCAATGCATCATGTGATATGTACAATGCGGGAGAAAAAGAAGCTTGAGAAACAGTAAAAGCTGCTTACTCACTCAGATATTTCTCATATTTTGCAATAGCATCCTTCATTGCCGCAGGGCTTGGAGCTCCCTTGGTGAGTCTCTTCTCAACGCAGGTCTTTAATGAGATTGCATCGTATACGTCTGCCTCAAATACAGGACAGATTGCTTTGAGTTCATCGAGACTCATCTCATCGATTGAGATTCCCTTATCTATGCAGTAGAGTACTATCTGTCCGATTATGCCGTGGGCATCACGGAATGGGACACCGTGATTTACGAGATAATCTGCCGCATCGGTTGCATTGGTGAAGCCTGCCATTGCACTCTTTTCCATGACATCTTTGTTAAAAATCATTGTGTCAAGCATTCCGGTGAAGAGAAGTATGCAGCCCTTTGTGGTATCGATTGCATCGAAGGTGAGCTCCTTGTCCTCCTGCATATCCTTGTTGTACGCGAGAGGAAGTCCTTTCATCGTAGTGAGAAGGGACATGAGTGCACCGTATACACGACCTGTCTTTCCACGGACAAGTTCTGCAATATCAGGGTTCTTCTTCTGAGGCATTATCGAGCTTCCGGTGCTGTAAGCGTCATCGAGCTCTATGAAGCGGTATTCGTTGGAGTTCCAGATGATAATCTCCTCGGAAAAACGGCTTAAGTGCATCATTATTGTCGCCATTGCGCTGAGGTATTCAATAAGGTAGTCCCTGTCCGACACGGAATCAATGCTGTTGGCGGTAGCACCGGAAAAACCGAGCAGTGAAGCAGTGTATTCGCGGTCAAGAGGGTATGTGGTTCCTGCGAGTGCTCCCGCACCGAGAGGGCAGTAGTTCATTCTCTTGTATATGTCCGCAATACGGCTCCTGTCACGGGAGAACATTTCAAAGTACGCACCGAAATGGTGGGCAACAGTGATTGGCTGAGCCTTCTGAAGATGCGTGAAGCCAGGCATATATGTCTCAATATTTTCCTTCATTATGCGTAAGATAACCTTGAGAAGACCTTTTAAAAGCTCGTCTGTCTGTGTGAGCTCATCGCGTGTGTAGAGTCTCATGTCGAGAGCTACCTGGTCATTGCGGCTTCTTCCTGTATGGAGGCGCTTTCCGGCATCGCCGATTCGTGATATAAGCTCAGCCTCCACGAAACTGTGGATATCCTCGGCATTCTCATCAAATTCAAGTGTTCCGTTGTCCAAATCATTTCTTATTGAAGTGAGTCCACCTATGATGGCATTCTTGTCATCCTCAGTCAAAATTCCCTGCTTTGTAAGCATTGTGACGTGCGCGATGCTTCCCTCGATATCCTGCTTGTAGAATCTCCTGTCAAAAGGAAGTGATGCGTTAAAGTTGTTTACCAATTGATTGGTTTCTTTTGTGAAACGTCCGCCCCAGAGCTTCATGGCTGTGTCCTCCGTTGAGTTGTATTTTTTTATTGTGTAATATCTGTGTTTTCTTTATCTTCTATATTCTCAGAACCCTCTGTATTTTCAGCAGTTTCAGTGCTGTCTGCGACTGCTTCATCTGCCTTGATTTCCTTTGCTTTGGTAAACGGCAGGAAACCTTTTCCTGCCTCCCTGCGATAGAAGCAGTAGATGATAAAGATTATAAATACTGAAGTGATACTTATGATAAGTCCTAATTTAAATCCTCTCGGCGTGAAGCAAAGCTCAATGGTATATTCACCTGGTTCTAAGCTTACACCAAGAAGAGCCTCGGCCACTTCAATTGTGTCAGTCTTAACACCGTTGACCTTGAGCGACCAGCTTGGGTCGTAAGGTATGGAGAACATGAGAATTCCCGGTTCGCTGACTGTGATTGTACCTGTAATGGCTGTATCTGAGTAGTCCGTTACATTAAGTCCATGTGCATTTAAAATATTATATGCTTCAATGAACTTGTCGGGATTCATCGTGTAGACCATTGCGTTTAAGGCTTCTTCGCTGTCTTTGTCAGAGATTTTGATGACAGTTCCTGCACTCTGCCATCCGAGGTCGACTATTCTTCCGTGATTTATTCCCGCAAAGTTTTCCGTGTCTTCACCTATGGAAACTTTAGCAGTTTTTACGGACTTGTTGCCTATATATACATACACATATTCATCTCTATCGACATTAATTGTGATTCCCTCTTTGCCTGAGTCTTTGAAATCTATTGTGGTAAACAGAGAAGATATTCTGGTGTTTTCAATTACAAAATCATTTTGAACCGAGAAAGGATTGCTCGACTTGTAGTTCCAATCTTCGTTTATAGTCGAGGTTACCATATATCCGAGCGGAAGAGTGTACTTTGCGCGGTACAGATATTCGTCGTCAATGGAGTCGACAAGCTCAAGCGTGTAATTGTCATTCAATACTTTGCTGCTTAAAATATATTTTATGTCGAACATTGAGTAAACAAGAGGTGTTGCACCATGATCGGCATAAGCGTTCATGGAATGTTCAAGCCCTAATCGTCCAAACAGATCGGTAGCACCTGCATAAGCGGTGGAAGAGAATACGCTTGCACTGTTGAAATTGTGCCATGCGGCATCGTTTTTAGAACGGTAGCCGAATGCTTTGGCTATACGATAGAAGGAATTATCTTCGGCGGCAGCCTCGGATACAAGCGATTCCACGGAATCGTAATCCCTCAGATAAGCACTTCGCTCCGTTGTGCTGTAGCCTGTCTCTTCCATATTCATAGTACATTCAATACAGGTTACACAGAAGAGCATGAACACGATATAGTGTATTTTAAGTTTATTCTTTTTATAGATAAATGCGATTATGACATACAAAAGCATGAACAATGCGTTCACGAATAGTATGGCATATCCCGGATCATTCTCACCCTTTGTGTGGTCAAGCCACAGAAGATAAATCAGGAAAAGACCGAAGGATTTTGCAATCTGGCTTCCTGTGTAGTCCTTCATATCCTTATAGGCATCAAAGCACATCGTTAAAAGTATGAAAACATAGATGAACGACTGTCTTGCAGGAAGTGAGTTAGGATAGTGGAATCCATGCCATATAAAGTTAGGTATGTTAAAGCTGAAGGCGAAGATAAAGATAAAAAGCAGTACGGATTTTGCTATCTTTTCCCTCAAGTTTATTTTCCTGTTAAAAATATAGAGCGGGTAGAGTAAAAATACAGCGACACCGCAATATATGTTAGGCAGGTGCTCAAGACCTATGCACACCTCGGTATCAGCGAGCTGTCGGTTAAGTACGGTGACAACGGAAAAATATTGTGTCAGCGTCTTTGGAAAGTTTATATCGCTTGAGGCGGTAAGACCAAGTGCATATAATTCAGGAAGCAATATGGCGGCTGACATTGCACCGGCTAACACGGAAAAGATGGTGAAATATCCTATTTTCTGGAGATAGACTGTCTTCTTTTCAGGCACGGGCATGGTGACAAGCAGCACGAAAAAGTAGAATACAAGGCTTATGCATACCATAATTGCTATATAGTAGTTGGAAAGTATCGTAAGTCCGAGCGTTATGGTATAGAGAATACCTTTATCCTCATTCACGAGACGTTCGAGTCCGAGGAGTACGAGCGGTAGCAGAAGAACGCAGTCAAACCACATGAGGTTCCAGCTGAACGCGGCAGTGAATCCTGACAGAGCATAGAACATACCGAAAATTGATATTGTTATATTGCTGACCTTGAAACGCTTTTCAATGTAGTATGTGAAAGCGACGGACGCCAAAGCAAGCTTGAGAAGAATGATTATATTCATCATCTCAATCATATATTCATGAGGGAAAAAGCCAATGAACCAATTAAGCGGGCTTGACAGATAGTAACCGTAAAGTGCGGCAAAGTTGGACCCAAGCCCTATTTCCCATGAATAAAAAAGACTTCCGCCGTTACGGATTTTATCCCATAGTTCGGAAAAAAATGGACAATATTGATGGTACATATCCGACCGCAGATATACGTTGTCTCCAAACGGATAGATTCCGCGGACAGCAAATATTGCAATCATAATGATTAGCGGAAGGAAAAAAGAAACTAAATACATCGGATGTATTGATTTGATTTTTTCTTTGAATTTCATGATATTTATAACCCCTATTTTTTCTTTTTGAAAATAAACAATTTACTTGCAATATAGTTGATAATTACCACAAACACGGCGGCAATAACCTTTGCAATAAGTTTTGGAACACCTAATATTTCAACGGTGAGTGCTAAGAAGCCTGTCTCAAAAAGCAGTGAGAACAGACGTGCGGCTCCGAAGGCGATAACCTCCTTAATCACAAGCTTTATATCCCAGCTCTTGCTTTCAAATACAAACAGCTTGTTCGTTATATATGCAAAAATAACAGCAAATATCCATGCGATAACATTGGAAGTGATATAATATATGCCGATAACATCAGTGAACAGCCAGTAGAAGACAAAATTCACGAGAGTTGTCAGTACGCCGAAAATAAGATAGCTTATAATTTCGCGGGTGAATAATTTTTCTATAATTTTATTTATCAGATTTTTCATTACAATTCTTATCCTTATCTTTATCAAGGTTGCTCTCTTTTTCAATATATATAGGACGCTGCTTTACCTCCGTAAAAATTCTGGCGAGGTATTCACCTATAATTCCTATACTGAGTTCTATTATGCCTCCAAGGAACAGCAGGATTATTATGGTTGATGCATAGCCCGGGAGATCCTTGCCGAATGCAAGTGTCTTTATAAGCAGATACAGACCATATAAAAGAGCTATCGAGCTTATCGACGCTCCGATGATCGAGAGCATGCGAAGCGGGGCGACGGAGAATGATATGATGGCATCGAGAGCATATTTTACCAGTCCGGAGAATTTCCATTTTGTTGTACCTAATGTCCTCTCGACGTTTTCATAAGGAATCCATTTTGTATCATATCCGACCCAGCAGAAAAGTCCCTTCGAAAAGCGTTCTTTTTCAGGGAGTGCTACAAGGCTGTCGACCATCTGTCTTGACATGATGCGGTAATCGACGGCACCGTAAGGCATCTTGGTGTTGGTGAGCCTGTTGTTAAGCTTGTAGAAGGACTGTGAAAAGGCACTTCTGATTTTGCGCTCGCCAGTTCTTGTGGTTCTGTATGCGGCACAGCAGTCATGTCCCTCCTCAATACCCTCGATTAGCTTAGGGAAGAGTGCGGGCGGGTGCTGTAAATCGGCGTCCATTACGATTACATAGTCCGCGGTGCTGTTTTTAAGTCCGGCAAACATTGCAGCTTCTTTACCAAAATTACGCGAAAAAGAGACATACCGTACATCATCGTGGTCTGCGGCAAGTCCCTTTAGAAGGAGCAGGGTGTTGTCCCTGCTCCCATCATTTACAAAAATGTATCTGAAAGAGTAATTATTGATAGCTGCGACATGCTTGGAAGTCTCCTCATAGAAAGCAGCGATGACTTCCTGTTCGTTATAGCATGGAACAACAATATCGATGGTTTTCATTACTTCTTCTCCTCCAACATGGCGCGAACTTTCATTGAAAGACCGAAGAGGTTGATGAAGCCTTCGGCATCGTGGTGGTCATAGAGCTCACCTGTTGTGAAGCTTGCGAGTGTCTCACTGTAGAGTGAGTTAGGGCTTGTTGTGCCTGCCTTGATTATATTGCCCTTGTACAGCTTCATCTTAACTTCGCCTGTCACCTTTTCATCAAGGGACTCCACGAATGCCTGGCATGCTTCGCGAAGAGGGGTGAACCACTTGCCTTCGTATACGATGTTGGCGAACTTCTCGGAGATTCCCTTCTTGAATGAGAGGCTGTCGCGGTCGAGAATAAGCTCCTCAAGCTGTTCATGAGCTGCCATAAGGATAGTTCCTCCCGGTGTCTCATATACACCACGGCTCTTCATGCCTACAACACGGTTCTCAACAATATCAACAATACCGATGCCATGCTTTCCGCCGAGCTTGTTTAACTTTCTTAAGATATCGGAAGCCTTCATCTTCTCGCCATTAAGTGCGACAGGACGACCCTTCTCAAATGTCAGTGATATATATTCAGCCTCATCAGGAGCCTTCTCAGGTGATACACCGAGCACGAGAAGGTGGTCGTAGTTAGGCTCGTTAGCAGGATCCTCAAGCTCAAGACCTTCATGGCTGATGTGCCAGATATTACGGTCGCGGCTGTAGCTGTTGTCTGCCGAGAACGGAAGGTCAATTCCGTGTGCCTTGCAGTAGTCAATTTCATCCTGACGTGACTGCATCTTCCATGTGTCATTGCATCTCCATGGTGCGATAATCTTGATGTCAGGTGCCAATGCCTTGATGGAAAGCTCGAAACGAACCTGATCGTTTCCCTTACCTGTTGCACCGTGGCAGATAGCTACGGCATTTTCCTTGCGTGCAATCTCAACAAGCTTTTTGGCAATGAGCGGACGTGCAAAGGATGTACCGAGAAGATACTTGTGCTCGTAAACTGCATCAGCCATAACCGTAGGCATGATATAGTCGTCAACGAACTCATCAACAACATCAAGAATGTATAATTTCTCAGCTCCGGAAAGCTTAGCTCTCTCCTCAAGTCCTTCAAGCTCACTTTCCTGACCTACATCGATACAGCAGCATACTACATCATAATTGTAGTTTTCTTTAAGCCAAGGGATAATTGCGGTGGTATCAAGACCGCCGGAATACGCGAGAATAACTTTGTCTTTCATTATTAATATTCCTCCTGATATGGGTACTTATGTATGCGTCCTGTGCGTCTGTATACGCCATGTGGCAAACACTGAACTAAATATACATCAAAAATACATTTTATGCAATAGTTTATCCAGTTTTTTTCAATTTTCTATTGCATAATATTCATAAATGATGTATATTTATAAAAATAAAAGACAGGAGATGCATGCTATGGTAAAGGTTGGTATTATCGGTTCTACAGGCTATGCGGGAAATGAACTCGTAAGGCTTTTGCTTGGACATAAGGATGTTCAGATTGTATGGTATGGCTCAAGAAGCTATATAGATAAGAAGTATTCACAGGTTTATCAGAATATGTTTAAGCTGGTTGATGATGTGTGCAGGGATGATAATATGGAGGAGCTGGCTTCACAGGTGGACGTGATTTTTACGGCGACTCCGCAGGGACTATGCGCATCACTTGTGAATGATGATATTTTATCTAAGGTAAAGATTATTGATTTGAGTGCCGATTTCAGACTGAAGGATGTGAAGGTGTACGAGGAGTGGTATAAGCTTGAACATGCGGCACCTCAGTATATAGCTGAAGCGGTATACGGACTTTGCGAACTCAACCGTGATAAGATTAAGAATACGAGAATACTTGCCAATCCGGGTTGTTATACGACGTGTTCAATACTTTCAATTTATCCTCTTGTAAAAGAAGGACTTATTAATCCGCAGTCAATCATTATTGATGCTAAGTCGGGAACCTCAGGAGCAGGAAGAGGAGCTAAGGTTGCCAACCTGTACTGTGAGGTCAATGAGAGCATTAAGGCATACGGCGTTGGAACACACAGGCATACTCCTGAGATTGAGGAACAGCTCTCCTATGCGGCGGGGGAGGATATAAAGCTTATATTTACGCCGCATCTTGTCCCTATGAACAGAGGAATCCTTGTTACGGCTTATGCGGATCTCAAAGAAGGCGTTACTGATGAGATGATACGTTCGGCTTATGAGAAATACTATGCGGATGAATATTTCATAAGACTTCTCGACAAGGATGTATGTCCTGAGACGAGATGGGTTGAGGGAAGTAATTATGTGGATATCAATTATAAGGTTGAACCTAGGACGGGAAGAGTTATAATAATGGGTGCAATAGACAATCTTGTCAAGGGGGCGGCCGGTCAGGCTGTGCAGAACATGAATATAATGTTCGGATTTGATGAAAAGGAAGGTCTTATGGGAGCACCGATGTTCCCGTAGCTGAGTAAAATTATAATCTGGGAGGATATGACATGAGGTATATCGATGGCGGCGTATGTGCGTCAAAGGGTTTTAAGGCGACCGGGCTTAATGCGGGAATCAAAAATAATGTTAAAAAGGATATGGCACTTGTATTTTCGGAGATGCCGTGTGTCAAAGCAGGAACATTTACAACCAACAGAGTGTGTGCGGCTCCGGTAAAATGGGATAAGAAGGTTGTGTTCGAGTCAAAGAGTGCACAGGCGATAGTGGTAAACAGCGGAATTGCCAATGCATGTACGGGAGAAGAGGGATATGAAAAATGTCGTGAGATGGCTGCAAAGACGGCTGCAAAGCTTGGAATAGACGAGGATGCGGTTCTTGTTGCCAGCACGGGTGTTATCGGGAAGCAGCTTCCTATGGATATAATCGGAAAGGGTATCGACAGACTTCCGGGTCAGCTTGGGGAAACGGCAGCTGATGCGGCTCTTGCCGCAGAGGCTATTATGACAACGGACACTAAGCCAAAGCAGGTGGCTGTCGAGTTCGAGATAGAGGGGACGATGGTGCATATCGGAGGAATGTGTAAGGGCTCCGGAATGATACATCCTAATATGGCAACCATGCTTTGTTTTATAACATCGGATGCCGCTGTTGATGAAAAGCTTCTGCAGAATATGGTGCGTGCGATAGTGGATGATACATTCAATATGATTTCCGTCGACGGAGACACCTCGACGAACGATTCGGTTCTTCTTCTTTCAAACGGAATGGCGGGAAACAAGAAGATTGAGAATGAAAACAGCGCGGGTTATAAAGAGTTTTATGATGCACTTTTTTATATTTTATGCGAGCTTTCAAAGAAGATTGCCGGGGACGGCGAGGGAGCTACCTGTCTCTTTGAAGTACAGATGAAGAATGTAAAGACCAAGGCAGATGCGAAGATTCTTGCAAAATCGGTTATTACATCCAATCTTACCAAGGCGGCAATCTATGGACATGATGCTAACTGGGGACGAATTCTGTGTGCTATGGGATATTCGGGAGTTGATTTTGACCCGGAGAAGGTAGATATATGGTTTAAGAGCGAAGCGGGGGAGTTAAAGATTGTCGAGAACGGAAAGGCAACAGATTACAGTGAGGAGAAGGCTACGGAGATACTGTCAAAGGAACATGTTATTGCGATTGCGGATGTCAAGCAGGGCAGCGAGTCGGCGACGGCTTACGGCTGTGACCTCACACATGAATATGTGTCAATAAATGCCGATTACAGAAGTTAATCAATATCCGATGGGAGGAAAACAAGATGCGCAATTATGAAAATGAGATGGCTAAGGCGAATATCCTTATAGAGGCACTTCCTTATATTCAAAAATTTAACCGCAAGGTTATTGTCGTAAAGTACGGCGGAAGTGCCATGGTGGATGAGGAGCTTAAAAAGAAGGTTATTGAGGACGTGGTTCTTTTAAAGCTGGTAGGTTTCAAGCCGATAATCGTCCATGGAGGCGGTAAGGAGATAAGCAGCTGGGTTGCTAAGTCGGGTATGGAGCCGAGATTTGTAAACGGACTCAGAGTTACGGATGAGCCTACCATGGAGATTGCCGAGATGGTTTTAAACAGAGTGAACAAAAGCCTTGTAAATCTCGTTGAACAGCTTGGGGTGAAGGCTGCCGGAATAAGCGGAAAGGATGGAGCAACCATACATGTCACTAAGAAGCTCTCGGGAGGGCAGGATATAGGATTTGTAGGTGAGGTAAATAAAGTTGATCCATCGCTTATAAATACTTTGCTTGAAAATGATTTTATCCCGATTATCTGTCCGATCGGCATTGATGATAACTATAATACATATAACATTAATGCTGATGATGCGGCATGCGCCATTGCCAAGGCGGTCAAGGCTGAGAAGCTTGCATTCCTAACGGATATTGAGGGAGTGAGGAAGATTGCCGATGATCCTGAAAGCCTCATTTCAGAGCTCAGCCTTACAGAGGCGGAGGAGCTTATAAATAATGGAAACATAGGTGGAGGAATGCTTCCGAAGCTTAATAACTGTATAGATGCGATAGAGAACGGAGTTTCGAGGGTGCATATCATGGACGGACGTATTCCGCATTGCCTGCTTCTTGAAATTTTCACTAACAAGGGTATCGGAACGGCAATTATAGACAGAGACGCAGAGAGGTTTTATGATGGAGACAAGAACAGGTAATATTATTGATAAGGCAGAGAAAAATTTAATTCACACATACAACAGAGCTGAGCTTGTGATTGACCACGGGGACGGTGTGTATCTGTATGATGTGGAGGGGAATAAATATCTTGATTTTGCTGCAGGTATAGCAGTGTATGCACTTGGATATAATTATCAGGATTACAATGACGCTGTCAAGGCACAGGTTGACAAGATTGTGCATATCTCCAATTTGTATTACAGTGAACCGCTTGCCGATG
The DNA here is from genome assembly GCA_000435595.1 of Firmicutes bacterium CAG:882. Classification (GTDB taxonomy): domain Bacteria; phylum Bacillota; class Clostridia; order Lachnospirales; family Lachnospiraceae; genus CAG-882. The sequence goes on along the minus strand of FR895390.1, from coordinate 23,548 downwards.
CGGCAGAGAAGCTTGTAAAGGCGACGGGACTTTGCAAGGCTTTCTTTACCAACAGCGGAACAGAGGCAATCGAGGGAGCTCTAAAGCTTGCCAGGAAGTATGCATATCTTCGCGATAACAGTACTGACCACGAGATTATTGCCATGGAACATTCTTTTCACGGAAGAAGCATGGGAGCACTCTCCGTGACCGGAAACGCACATTACAGGGAGGCGTTCGGACCGCTTATTCCGGGAATCCGATTTGCAGAGTATAATAATCTTGAGAGCGTAAAGGCACTGGTAAATGACAAGACCTGTGCAATTATATGTGAGACGGTACAGGGCGAGGGAGGAATATTCCCGGCTGATAAGGAGTTCCTGCAGGGACTTAGAAAGCTGTGCGATGAGAAGGATATGCTGCTCATTCTTGATGAGATTCAGTGCGGCATGGGACGCACGGGCTCGATGTTTGCATATCAGCAGTACGGAGTGATGCCGGACGTTGTAACATCTGCTAAGGCACTCGGATGCGGAATACCTGTGGGAGCCTTCATTGCCAATGAGAAGGCACAGGGAGTTTTGGTTCCGGGGGATCACGGTACGACTTACGGAGGCAATCCCCTTGCAACGGCGGCAGCCTCAAAGGTATTTGACTTATTTGAGAAAAATGATATTATAGGACATGTAAATGAGGTGGCACCTTATCTTATGGAGAAGCTGGAGCAATTTGCCGCAAAGCATAGCTGTGTCAAGGCGGTAAGAGGTCTTGGACTCATGTGCGGAATGCAGTTTGAGGATGAGCTTCCTGTCGGAAAGGTTGTGGCTGCAGCGCGTGATAATGGACTTATTGTGATAAGTGCAGGACTTAATACGTTAAGATTTGTACCACCGCTTATTATCACTGAGCAGGATGTTGATAATATGATTGATATTCTTGAAAGATGTGTATAAGACCGCCTCATAGTAACTTTTGAAAGGTAAATTTTATATATGAGATTTGGTTCTTTATTAAAGAAATGTATTGCAGGTACACTTACCTGTTCGGTGGTTATGCTTTCGGCAGCAGGCTGCAGAATCCAGTATGTGGATGATGAGACGACGTCAAGCGATGAGGTTGTCGAGACAGTGCAGGCACAGGAGAGAGTGAATATAAGGCTGTGGTATTGTGATTCGGAGCTCACGGGTTATCTTGAATATTGTGCGGCTGAGTATGAGACGGCTAACAATAATGTGCATATAACACTTACATTGATTCCGGAGGCTGACTATATTGACACATTGACGAACGAGGCAATTAAGCCGGATACGGTCGATATGTATATAGTTGACAATGATAAGCTTGAGCAGGTAAAGCTTGCGGGTATCGCAGGCGAGAACAGAATGAAGGATATCTATAATGAATATAATTACAGTGCGGCTGCAATAGAAGCGTGCACTTATGACGGCAGACTTATAGCATATCCTCTGACCTTTGACACAAGCTTTCTCATATATAATGCTTCGTATGTGCAGGACGTGTCTCTTGCCAATTTTGAAGAAATAAAAAATTATGCCGAGAATTTTGAGGTCGAGGCAGGGAGCGGGGTAAGCTCTGTTTTTACCTGTGATCTTCAGGACATTTTTTACAATTACGGATACCTTGGAGCGTATCTTAATATAGGCGGAAAAGCGGGAGATAACAAAGCAGAGATATTTGATATTACCGATGAACTGACACAGGCGGCGGAGCTTTATAAGCAGTTGATAGAGTATTTTTACATTGATATCAATAACGTGGATTATTATTCATGCCTGAATGGATTGGAGGATGGCTCAATTGTTCTCACCATAGGAGATATGGCAATGTACAGAAGGGCAGTATCAGAGAGCACATTTCAGATTGGAACAGCTGCTCTCCCTGATATGAGTGCGTCAATAAAGAGTGGACCGTTATCTGTGACGACGGCTGTTGTTGTCAATCCTTTTTCTGATGACATAACGGTTGCCGAGAGCTTTGCAAAGTATCTGACATATACCAATACAACCGAGCTGTATACAATGTCTGGACTGCCGGCATGCCGCATAATTGACAACGAAGATGACAATATAGATCATATATATGAGTCGTATGATAAGTCCGTTCCGAAGCTCAAGCTCATGTACAGTGATGAGTTTTATGCCATGCTTGAGATAGCAATACATTCCATAGCTGACGGAAGCAAGGGCGTGGATGCATTGACATCTGTAAGGGATTATCTCGTCAGAAGCTGGTCACAGAACAGTGAAAACGGTGAATAAAATAGAATAAATATTTAAAATCACCATTGCATAATTTCGGAACTTTAGTTACAATAAAATAGCAGGTTATCTTTCCTGTATCAGAGGAACCTTATGAGACAGACATAAGGAGATAATATGATAAAAAAAAGATTTCAGAAAATCGCAGTTTATTTGACGGCAGTGCTGTCATTTGTAATATGCGGTTTTTTGTATTCATGCACGAACAGAAGGGAAACAGGCTATATAATAGAACAGCCTGAGAGTATTGGGGTGACTTGCGGTACCGATTCAGGTGTGTCGGAGAATGTACCGCAGGATGAGACACAATCAGTGCTGTGTGTGTATGTCTGTGGAAATGTTGTAAATCCCGGTGTCTACGAGGCGGGACAGAACGCGAGAGTGTATGAGCTTATAGACATGGCGGGCGGAGTGTCGGATGAGGGATGTCTTGAGGCACTCAATCTTGCAGAGTATGTGTATGATGGACAGAAATTATATATTCCCGATTATGATGAGTATGCACAGGCGGGGATGAATGCATATACAGGGAAGGATGAGAAACAGACAGGTCTTGTGAATATCAACAGTGCGTCCGCAGATGAACTCATGACACTTCCGGGAATAGGAAGGTCGAGAGCAGAGGCGATTGTGGAATACAGGACTGCCAATGGCGGCTTTGCGGCTGTTGAGGATATAATGAAGGTAAGCGGAATCAAGGAAAATGCTTATTCTAAGATAAAAGACCTGATATGCGTAAGATAGCGAAAAAGTCGGATTGGAGAAGAGTATGGCTGATAAGGTATTGGTGGTAGACGATGAGAAATTGATTGTAAAGGGAATAAAGTACAGTCTGGAGCAGGACGGAATGGAGGTTTTCTGTGCTTATGACGGCAAGGAAGCCTTAGAGCTTATAAAGGCTAACAATTATGACATTGTTCTTCTTGATGTTATGCTTCCTGAGATGGATGGCTATATGGTATGTCAGCAGGTGAGAGAGTTTTCGGATGTGCCGATTATTATGCTTACCGCAAAGAGTGAGGATATGGATAAGATATTAGGACTTGATTATGGTGCGGATGATTACATGACAAAGCCATTTAACATACTTGAGGTGAAGGCAAGAATCAAGGCGATTAAGAGAAGAAACCGACATATTGTATCGGCTGAGTCCGGAACGAGAATCATATCCGGAAACATGGTCATGGACAGAAATAACAGACGTGTATATATAAAGGGAAGAGAGATAAGTCTCACAACCAAGGAATATGATGTACTTGAGCTTCTTGTAACCAATCCTAATAAAGTGTACGGTCGAGACATGCTGCTTAATCTTATATGGGGCTATGATTATCCGGGCGATGCAAGGACGGTTGATGTTCATATAAGAAGACTTAGAGAAAAGATTGAAACCAACCCTAGTGAGCCTGAGTATGTTCATACCAAGTGGGGAATGGGATATTTCTTTAAGCAGTAGGAGAACTCTATGAAGAATAAGCTTCTGCATATATGGCAGATAATAAGAAAACATATATTCAGCATACAGTGCATGACTGCAATTGTTGTGCTTGCATCCGCGTTCATACCACTTATAATTGTTAAGGGAATTGTAGCTGACAGACTGTTTGCCAAGGAAATAGAGCAGCTCAGTACAAGACTTCTGAACACGGGAAATATGCTCGCTGCCGATATAGGTAAGAACGGATACTTTGACAAGCAGTACGATGTTGCAATAAATGCGCAGATTGAGCAGATTTCATATAACTATTCCGGACGAATAGTTATTGTGGCGGCTGATTATGTTGTAGTTAAGGACACATATATTGATCAGGAAAACAAAACACTTGTATCATATGAGGTAAATCAGGCATTTCATGGCATCGTCACGAACAATTATGACAAAGAATACGGAATAGTTGAGCTTACGATGCCGATATATGCGGCTGACGGAACGACAATAACAGGAGTGCTGATGTTTGCCGTTCCCGATACATTAGAGAGAGACGGTTTAAAATATGTCAACAATATTATGGCATACGCATGCGATATTGTTTTTGTGGTAATGATTATAGCAGCAGCGGCTTATGCCTTTGCGATAAGCAGGCCTCTTTCTAAGCTTGCAGAGTCTATTCATGGTATAACAAGCGGCTACATGGATAAGCGCCTTGATGAAAAAAAGGGTCTTGGTGAGATATGTGTAGTGTCTACTGAGGTTAATAAGATGCTTATGCGCCTAAAGGCACTTGATGATTCAAGGCAGGAGTTTGTTTCAAATGTGTCACATGAGTTAAAGACACCTATCACCTCAATCAAGGTGCTTGCCGATTCGTTAAACGGACAGGAAAATGTGCCGGTTGAATTGTATAAGGAATTTATGAATGATATAGTAGAGGAGATTGACAGGGAAAGTCAGATTATAAATGATCTTCTCTCGCTTGTCCGTATGGACAAGACATCAGCGGAGTTAAATCTGGCACCTCAGAATATCAATGAGCTTGTTGAACATGTACTCAAGCGCCTTAAGCCTATTGCTGCAGAGAAGAACATAGAGCTTGTGCTTGAGAGCTTCAGACCTGTTGTGGCTGAGATTGACGAAGTTAAGATGACGCAGGTTATAACGAATCTTGTTGAGAATGCCATCAAATACAATATTGCTAACGGATGGGTCAGAGTGTCGGTCAATGCTGACCACAAGTTTTTCTATCTTACCGTAGCTGATTCGGGAATAGGTATACCTGATGACAGCAGAGATAAGATATTTGAGCGTTTTTATCGCGTGGATAAGGCTCGTTCGCGCCAGACGGGTGGAACCGGACTTGGACTTGCCATAACAAAGTCTGTGATACTCATGCATAAGGGTGCAATAAGAGTGTACAGCAAGGAGGGCGAGGGAAGCACCTTCACTGTGCGGATACCTCTTACGCAGGCAAAGAAGAGCAATACATTATAAAACAATGTATATGGAAATGGAGAATTGTGTGAACAGACTAGTATTAAAGAGAGCGGTATTTGCTCTGCTTGTATGTTTTTGCTCAGTGTTCGTCTGTGCATGTGCACATGGGGATAATACTGATGCAGGACAGCCGGGAGAAAATGAATATCTTGTATATTATCTTGACAAGACAGGAAGGGCATTGGGAAATGAGCTTAGAAGCAGCTTAATTGCATCGGATAATACCACGGAGCTGCTTGACGAGTTAACTTATATGATGAGACAGCCTGAGGATGCAGCGCATACGAGTACTTTCAGGGATGAGATGGTAATTGTTGACACGCAGCTTAATGATGAAGTATTGTCGGTATATTTTACCGATTCATATAATAAGCTGTCAGCCGAGGATGAGGTGATGTTCAGGGCGGCATATGTCAAGACGGTTACTCAGATTGATGGAATCAAGTATGTGTGCTTTTATGTCAACGAGCAGCCTTTGATGGATGCTCTCGGTAAAGCGGTTGGTATCATGCTTGCATCTGATTTTATGGAGGATATAGGCACGGGAACGTATAGGACATGGGTTGATTTATCATTGTATTATGCAGATTCAAATGCAGACAAGCTTGTCCCGGAAAAGATTACCGTCGGTTACGGGAGAGATGCATCGATAGAAAGGGTTATCATAGAGCAGCTTATAAAGGGACCGGGTGAGGAGAATCATCTGAGAACGGTTCCGGCAACACTTACGCTTCTTGGCGTTAACACAAAGGATGGCGTGTGCTATGTGAACTTTGATTCGACCCTCACAGATGTGGTTGTCCCTGTTACGCCGGCTGTGACAATATATTCGATAGTCAATTCATTATGTGAACTTTCAACGGTTAATAAAGTTCAGATATCGGTTAAAAGCAATACGAATATTATGTTCCGGGATACAATAGACCTTTCCTCACCATTAGAGAGGAGTCTTGACATTATTGACACACAAAAAAATTAAAAGACCGTTACTTCCGGCATTCATTTTTATGACTGCCGGGGTGGTCTTAAGAATTAATGCAGTTTCAATGTTAACCGCAATCGCATTTGCGGTGACGGGAATTACACTTAATGCTGCGGTTTATCATTTTCGAGGAAAGCAGCGAAATCAATTTATTTTTATTCAAATTCTGGTTTTTATCTTTTTATTTTTACTTGGTTATTTCATTACATTTTCCCACGATATATCGGACAACGGATTAAAAAATCAAGAAGGGCAGCTTACGGCTCGGATTGAGAAGGTTACAGCCGGCGAATATTCCACCAGGCTTATGCTTTCAGACTGTCGTTATGACGGAGAAAAAATGAATAGCAAGATTGTGCTCGAAATTTCACAGACAGATGGAGCGGCGGGTGGTTTTAAGAGGGGTGACAGCATTGATGCGCATGTGATACTTCAAGAAGCTGCTGCTGCAACAAATCCGGGTCAATTTGACCAGAGGGCATATTATAAGGCTTTGGGGTATGGGTTCTATGTTAAAAAGGCTGAAATAACAGATGTATGGCATGAAAAAGACTTTGTTATTGATACACTTGAAGCAGTTAAAACAAGGCTCAAGGGTGTATATGAAGAGTGCTGTGAATACACTGATGCAGGGGTGTATGAGGCGATGGTGCTTGGGGATAAGTCTGATATGGATGGAAGTCTTAAAGGACTTTTTTCAGCCGCGGGTATCGGACATATTCTTGCAATATCGGGCCTTCATATTTCGCTTATCGGAATGGGACTTTATAAGCTTTTGAGAAAAACAGGCATAATATATCCGGCTGCCGCAATCATAAGCGGAACCCTTGTTGTACTATATGGAAGCATGACGGGAAACTCGGTGTCATCCGTCAGGGCTATTGTGATGTTTTGCTGTGCCGTGTATGCACAGGCGGCAGGGAGAACCTATGATATTTTGTCCGCCGTTTCGCTGGCGGCAATCATAATTATGTGCAAAAATCCCTACATTGTGACGGATGCGGGCTTTCTGCTCTCATTTCTCGCAATAGCGGGAGTGTCGGCTGTATCGGGAGGATTTACGGCAGAAAAATTAAAGTGGTTTACCGCACCGCTCTCGATATGGCTTGCCACACTTCCCGTCATGCTGTGGTTCTACTATGAAATTCCACTGTTCTCGATTGTGCTTAACCTTGCAGTTGTACCGCTCATGAGTTTTATAATGGTTTCGGCACTTCTTTGCGGTGTGGCGGGACTTGTCAGCAGTACTTTTGGAACACTTTTTGCAGGAATCGGACACTATATTCTTCTGTTGTTTCGGTATGGCTGTGAGCTTATGCTCTCAATTCCGGGAAGTGTGTATGTGGCCGGCAGACCGGAAATTGAGCAGATTATCATATATTATGTTTTCTTGATATTGTTTTCGCTTAGAAAGAACATAGTCTGTGGTGTAAGGCGTATCGTTGAGAACAGGTGCAGGCGGTATACGGTATCGCTTCGCGACAGATGCGGGCACATTGCGGGTGTACTGGTGCGTCTCCTGATAATTCCCGCACTTGCTGTGATTTTTATGAGGAACCGCAGCGGGCTCGAGGCAGTCTTTCTCGATGTAGGTCAGGGCGATGCGATATTCGTGAGTATGCCGGACGGTTCAAATATCTTCATAGACGGGGGAAGCAGCTCGCAGAACGGAATATATGACCGGATTTTGGAGCCTTTTTTTAAGTATAAGGGCGTGAGAAAGCTTGATTTTCTCTTCATTACGCACAGCGACGAGGACCACTACAACGGGTGGAGTGAGGCTTTGAAAAATCTTCGGGAAGATGCACTCACATATATTCCGAGTATTGAGAATGTTGTGTTAAATGCGGGGGATTACGGGAAGGTGATGGTGTCCGATGCCGGGAGTTCTTTGGACTTTTTAAACGGCGGTCTTGAGTGCAATGCGGTACTTTCCGATTGTGCCGGCACGGTCTATCGGTTTGGGGATTGCAGCCTCACATCACTTAATGATTGTGAGAAAATTTATGGCACGGAGTCAGAGAACGACAATTCCATAGTGCTCCTTTTAAGGTATGGAGATTATTCAATCCTGTTCACGGGAGATGTGACCTCCGAGCGTGAAGAGATGCTTGCCGAACGCGTGGCGGAGTGCGGCGTGGAGCATGTGTCGCTTTTAAAGGCGGCGCACCACGGTTCGAGGTATTCGACGAGCTCGGATTTTTTACAGAGCATCCGACCGAGAGCGGCTGTCATATCCTGCGCCGCCAAAAATTCTTACGGTCATCCTCACAGTGAGACGCTCGAGCGGCTCGATGCATCCGGGACGAAGGTGTACAGAGTGGATGAGAGCGGTGCCGTGACGGCATGGATTGATGAGAAGAGCGGTGTCATGGGGATGTATGGGTGGAGGTGAGAGAGGAGTCATGTAGGAAATGGAAAAAGGCTTGTCAAGTGTCTGTGGGTATACAATAAAACAGTTGATTTATTATACCCATTTAGCGATAATATTTATGTGGATTTGGGTATGCGGATGGAGAATAGTGCCTGTATACCCATATTGCCGTGAAAAAAATGGAAATTTGGGTATAGAGTGAGAGCGTATTGTAAATGTACCCAAGCGTTATTAACGGGCAGGAGGAAAAGGATGGAGACAATTTACTACATAGTGGACAGCATAGACGGAGACTATGCCAATTTAAGGAGAGCTGACGATGAGCAGGCGGAATTGAAGCTTGTGGCGCGAGCACTGCTTCCTGAGGCGATTCAGGAGGGAAGCAGACTAAAATATGAACTGCTTGAGTACAGCATAGTATAGCGGACAGCAGAGTGAACGGCAAAAGGGAGACTTTTATAAGTCTCCTTTTTTGATATACAAAATCAAAATTAATATTAAACTGTATTGACAATTAGTTCTACAGGTAGTAGACTAAAAATGAACTACAAACAGTAGACCAAAAATGAAAGAATAAATAGTTAAGAAGATCGGAGGCAGCCATGGCAGAGTACAGATTGGGCGAAGTTGAGATGAAGTTTGCTGATATTATATGGGAGAATGAGCCGATAGCGTCGGGCGAGCTTGTGAAGCTTAGCGAGCAGAAGCTTAATTGGAAGAAGTCGACGACATATACGATACTTAAGCGCCTGTGTGAGAGGGAGATTTTTCAGAATGCTGACGGTGTAGTGAGCTCGCTGATTAGCAAGGAACAGTTCCAGCTAAAGAAGAGTGAGGAATTTCTAAATGAGAACTATGGAGGCTCGTTACCTTCATTTGTTGCAGCATTTACGTCAAAGAAGAAGCTTTCAAGAGAGGAAATTGACAGTCTGAGGAAGATTATAGAGGAGAGCAGGTGACTAAAGAAGGCAAGGGGGACTTCGGAATGATTAACATATTTTATAAATTAGTCGACATGAGCATATCGGCAAGCTGGCTTGTCTTTGCCATTGTACTTTTGCGATTGGTTTTCAGGAAAGCACCTAAGAAGATAATGTGCTGCCTGTGGGCACTGGCTGCCATAAGACTTGTCTGTCCGTTTGCGATTGAGAGCAGCTTCAGTCTGGTTCCGAGTGTGCAGACTGTAGGTAATGCCGGGATGCAGGATTTGGTGTGCATCGAACCGGATATGGCGGGATTTTGGGACACGTCAGCAGATATGAAAAATGCATTGCCGGGCAGTGAGAATGATACGCAGGGAATAATGGATGGTGCAAGCAGTCTTATAAGCCCTGTAACGAATATTGAGGAAAAAAATACGGTTGAAAAGACGACAGGGGAGTTAAAGGAAAACAGCAGCATAAAAAGCGTTGCCGACGGCGTACAGGGGGCGGATTATGATATGCCTCGGACGGCGGCGGGAATTAAGCATATTACGGCGGAAAAATTAGCAAAAATATGGATTGTGGGAATCGGTGTCATGCTGCTGTATGCGGCAGTTTCGTACATGCTGCTTTACACGAAGACGAGGGCATCTTTGAAGCTGGAAGGAAACGTATATATATGTGACGACATTGATACGCCGTTCATTCTCGGTGTGTTTGCGCCTAAAATATACCTTCCGTCAATGCTTACCGCTGAGGAGAGGGAGTGTGTCATGGCACATGAGAAAGCGCATTTGAAGCGCTTTGATAATCTGTGGAAGCCGCTGGGATATATTATATTTTCGGTGTATTGGTTCAATCCGGTTATGTGGGCAGCATATATCCTTCTGTGCAGGGATATTGAGCTTGCATGTGATGAGAAGGTCATATCGGATAAGACGATGGATTTTAAGAAGCAATATGCGATGGCACTTCTCAACTGCAGTTCACACAGAAAGATTGTGAGTGCATGTCCGCTTGCGTTTGGTGAGGTCAGCGTAAAAACAAGAATTAGAACGGTACTCAATTATAAGAAGCCGACATTTTGGATTATTATTGCTGCTGTTGCAGCCTGCGTTGTCGTAACGGTATGCTTTATGACTAATCCGATAGGAAGCGGGGAAAATGAAGGAAGTCAGACGGAGAGCGTGATTGCAGAAGGCGCGACGGAAAGTGATTCGGAAGCGGTTTCAGAGGAAATACAATTTGTAAATGAGGAGAGCTTCGAATATGGCGGCTGGCGTGTAACAATAAGTGAACAGCAGGGATATAAGTATTTCTACATAGATAACAATGTCCTTATCAGAAATATTGACACAAGAGAGCTGACGGAGCTTAAAATGTTTTACCCTTCTGTTGAGAATCCGTATCTTGAGATGAAGGAAAGCGATGAATATCCGAGATGGGGAGTGTTAGGAACATCGGCTTCGAGGGCGAGCTTCACGGACGGTGATGTTGCGGTCGGAGTATATAAGTATGAGCAGTCACTGCAGCCGCTTTCGACAAATGAAGCGGAGAAAGGTTATTTTGTGATGTATGCCTCACCGGATAAGAAAGATATATGGTATCTTGACATTCCTCTTGGAATGAAAAAGGATGAGGTTGAAAGGATAATGGCGGGAATCAATATCGAGGTGCTGCCGCAGAATGAGGTTCGGCATTATCAGGCAGATTCGGAGCTGTCATGTGCTGAACAGTTAAAGCTTGCTGCTGACAGAATTGCCTTTCTGACATTTTTTGCAGATGATTCTGACCCGCAGGGATATATATATGAGTATGGCAAGAGGGGATTCGATGTGTACGCTGAGGAGATGAAGCTGACACGGCCCTATATATATGAGAAGCTCAAGGAACCTGTAAGCTCGTTATGCACGATTCTTGATGCAGAGCCAAAGGATACACGCATAATTGAAGCCGGGTACGGAGACGTTATTGTTGTTCTGAACTTAGGGAGCATAGACCCTGTTATCGTTAAGATGCGAATGGAGGGGGAGCTGTGGAAGCCTATTGAGCGATTGACGGTTGATTCATACGACTACAAAATATATTCAAAAACAGCCGAATATGAGAGTGAACTTACCAACGACAAGCTCACGGAGCTTATAATCGATGAAAGTCCTCAATCATATATCTGGGAGGATGATGCAGAAGGGTTCATCGTTCTTGACAGTACGGATAACGGTGAAACGGTTCTCTATGGAAGTGCCGACGGACATTGGCTGGTGCTTCAGAAGGGAGAAAGGGTAATACCGATAACAATTTCATGGCGTTCACATAGAAGATATATACCACAGATTGTCGAGGCAGATTATGACAATGACGGAAAAACTGAGTATGCTCTATGGGTGGGTAAGGATTCAGGAACCGGTATTTCCACAGACGGCTTCTATATGCTTGAGACGGATTGGGAGAGCGACGCGGAAGGGAAAGTCATACACAGCCTGACGGAATACAGGTATCATGATTTCTTTAGCGAGCTGAATGCACTTGATTTCGAGTATGATGAGGCAGATAAGTGCGTCACGGTGCTTTACAACGGAAATACGGTAGGAGTAATTGATTTAACGGGATTTTTTGAGCAGTATGGCGGTGAATATAAAGGAATTGATTTTGGCAATATATATTCATTCACATACAGAGACGGAGACTGGTACTTTTCCGCATCGGGAGGAGCATATGCGGATTCTGTATATGGACCGGTGTACAACTATGGTGTCGAATTTGCAGGAAGGGTTGTATATGACGGTAATTATTTCCACCTTGAGGATATTAAGGTGCTGATTGAAGACGGCAGCAATGCTTTGTAACAGATAAAATAATTGGAACAACGGGGGTACAATTCATGACGGATTTTTTTTATGGATTATTAAAGATGAGTATTGAGGCGAGCTGGCTCATTGCTGTGGTTATATTGCTGAGGTTTTTATTTAGGAAGATTCCGAGAAAGCTGGTGTGCTGTTTGTGGGCATTGGTGGCACTAAGGCTTATATGTCCGCTTACGATTGAGAGTAGCTTAAGCCTTGTGCCGGATATGAGTCCGAAAAGCTTTGTGAACATTGATAATTCGACAGACGGTCAGGGCGCGGCAGTTAATATGAATGGTGCCAATGGTAATTTTAAAAATGGAACAGCAGGCAGCATTGCAGGCGGAAATACAGCCGGCGTGACTGACAGATTGACAGGTAATTTAACCGGAAATTCAGCAGGCAGTACGACAGGCCGTTTAACAGAAGGTTCAACGGGCACTACGACAAGCACTTCGAATACTCCGGCGGATGGTTTCACGGCAGGTGCGTCGGAAATTATGCAGGCTGATGGGACAAACGGGACAAAAATAACAGATATGCTTAACGCCGCATCAATTGTGTGGCTTGCAGGCGTTGTGATACTTCTTGGGTATGCACTGATTACATATATGAGAATCAGGAGAAGGACGCTTGCGTCGGTTAACATGGAGAAAAATGTATATCTGTGCGATGATATAGAGACTCCTTTTATATTGGGAGTGTTCCGCACCAAGATTTTTATTCCGTCGAAGCTTTCCTTGGAGGATAGAGGGTATGTGCTTGCACATGAGAATGCACATTTAAAGAGGCTTGATAATATCTGGAAGCCGTTAGGTTATGTTGTTTTGATGGTGCACTGGTTTAATCCGCTTGTGTGGATTTCTTATATACTTATGTGCAGGGATATAGAGATAGCTTGTGATGAGAGAGTAATTGCGGATAAAGACACGGAGTACAAGAAACAGTATGCGACGACACTTCTTAATTGCAGTTCAGATAGAAACTATGTAACAGCATGTCCGCTTGCGTTCGGAGAGGTCGGAGTAAAGCAGAGAATAAAGGCGGTGTTAAACTACAAAAAGCCGGCATTTTGGGTAGTGATTGCAGCTGTGGTCGTGTGCGTTGCCACGGCGGCCGGATTCATGACGAGCCCTAAGTCGAATGAGAATAATGGAACATCGGATGTAACACCATCCGAGGAAGTTACCACACAGACGGATGAGAATACTTCGGAGCCTGCCGGAACCGAGGATTCATCTCAGACCGGAAATGAAGAAAACCAAGGCTTCATAGAGTATGACGGATGGCGCATTGAGTTTGTGCCGCAGGACAATGGCTGGGAGGGAAGCTTTTCGGGAAATGAGCTTACCATAACCAACACGGAGGATTCAAGAAGTGTCAGACTTGTGCCTTTTGACGAGTCGGGAAACCTTGTAAAGTATGAGGACAGAATAGAAAGCAATGACCTCTCAGTGTGGGGGATTGAGAAGCTTACGGGAAACGGAGGAGGTTACTCAAGTCTTGGGGGAGGTGTTGAAAAAATATCATACTACACACCTGAGCTTGGCAGCTCGGGAGAGGAAAAGTATGGTCGGATTATTATCTACGGAACTGCATTAAGCGATACTATATGGTATATGAAGCTGTCGTCAGACTTCTCTGTTTATGACATGGATGATATATGCGACTGCATAACAGCCGTATCGACAGAGTATTCCGTTGATGATTCAGAAGAATATAACATAATAAGATATTATGACAAGAACAGACCGCTTTCCGTGTATGAGCAGTATGAGCTTGCAGAGAATAAAATGACATTTCTTTCAAATGCGGTGACAGACGATGACGGCAATCTCATGGAGTATGACGGAAATACGATGAGGGCTTTTGAACTGCTGGCTGTTGAGATGGAGACGGAAAATCCGGAATATTACGAGAAATTAATGAATCCGGTCAGCTCGGCGGGTGTCCTTTTTGACATAGAGTATACTTCCTATAGGCTTTATAATTTTTCGATTGCAGGTGCAAATTCACGTCAGATTGTAGAATTTACACTCGAAGATGGAAGCCGGAGGGCAATTTGTATGGAAAATACAGGTACGCTTGGATTGTGGAGGCCGTTTTTTGAGTATGAAGCCGGTTCAGAGGGGTATCAGGAAATAATTTCAGTAAATGAGTATATGGATAATGTTACTGCTGAGAGACTAAAGAATGTGGATAATGTATGTATACCGGGGGAGTCATATAAGTATGCTGATTTGTCGGATGATTTTGTGATTCTCGATTCGGTGCCTGATTCAGACATAGCACTCTACGGCATTTACGGAGGCTATGCGATGATGTTAAGAGACGGAGAGCATCTGATTCCGATATGGCTTAGCTGGATGTCGCCTCAGATGCACATACCGCAGATTTATTACGGCGATTATGACAACGACGGAATATTTGAGTTTGCGCTAAAAACACACATGACCACGGGAACAGGTATCTCAGGGGATGAACTTTATATAATCGAAGCCGGCTATGCAAGTGAGCAGTCAGGAAAGCTCAACTACGACATCAAAGAATTTAATGATTGGTATGACGATGTTGCGGCAGCGGTCAATTACTCCGTCGATGACACGGGAAATATTGTCACGATAACGCTTTACGGCGAGGAGGCGGCAGTAATTGACCTGACACAGCACTTTGAGGAGCACAAGGAATACAGAGAGGAGTTTGACGGATTTAACTTCGGCTCACATTATTATTTTGAGAACCGTGACGGAGAGTGGTATTTTACCACCTATAGCGGTCTGTGCGTTAAGCGCAATGGGGAGTCATTGTTCTTAACATGGGATAATGATTGGAATTACAGTGTTGTTGTGACGGGCAGGGTTGTGTATGAGCAGAGCTCGGGATGCCGGCTTGAGGACATAACGGTTTCAGTGGAGGAGAGAGATGAGTGATATTTTTATTAAAATAATTGAAATGAGCATCTCGACGAGATAAATTAAGGTTGTGCGTGCCTGCCGGAAATGATATGATATAATAAGTCCATCAATAGTAATGCAGTGTGGCTGCTTGCAGACAAAACAGCATTACTATTAGATGGGCAAACAGACATGAGCATGTAAATCGTTCAGTTTGCTGAACGAGTGGAATGCGAATGGCTGTTGCGATTTTGGGAGTTCGAAGAACGGAGAAATCGCAATTATTATGAATATGATATAATGAGCGCAAGAGAGTCAGAGGGAGCTTGCTCACTCTTGACGAGCGGCGAAATTATTGAGGGAGCTGTGCTCACGATATAATAAATCCATCAATAGATATAGTGTGTGGCTGCATTATATAACATCACGAGGTACATAATGAAGATAAGAGATATATTAAATCAGGACAAGACAACACTTTCCTTTGAGGTGTTTCCGCCTAAGAAGGAGACGGACTTTGCTAATGTAGAGACGGCGGCATTCGGGATAGCGAAGCTTCAGCCAAGCTACATGAGTGTAACCTATGGCGCGGGCGGAAGTACCAAGGGACATACGATTAAGCTTGCACATGAGATTCAGGAAAAGTATAATGTGCCGACAATAGCGCATCTTACTTGTGTATGTGCTGACAGGGCGGGGATTAATGCTGCCCTTGAGGAGATGAAGGGCGCGGGGATTGAGAATATACTTGCACTCAGGGGCGATATTCCAAAGAATTATGAGGGGGAAGTATTTACGGATTTTGCACATGCCTCCGAGCTTGTTGAGCTTATCAAGGCGAGCGGTGATTTCTGTGTCGGAGGCGCATGCTACCCTGAGGTTCATCCTGATTCTGCAAACAGGAATGAGGATATTATCGGACTCAAGAGAAAGGTGGATGCGGGCTGTGAGTATCTCACTACGCAGATGTTTTTTGACAACAATATATTTTTTAATTTTATGTACAGGATAAGGGAAGCGGGAATTACCGTTCCGATTATACCGGGCATTATGCCGATAACCAGGAAGGCACAGGTGAGAAACGCGGTGAAGCTGTCGGGCTGTAATGTTCCTGAGAGATTTAAGAATATTGTGGACAGATTCGGAGATTCAGAGGATGCTATGAAGCAGGCTGGTATAGCGTATGCGACTGACCAGATTATTGACCTCATTGCCAATGGGGTGAGACATATCCATGTCTACTCCATGAATAAGCCGGAGATTGCGGAGGGAATACAGCGCAATCTGTCTGAGATTCTGAAGATGTGATTACCGTTTTACAGCGGAGAGAGTGTGATTAGTGCTTGGTAGTAAAGGAAAAATGCCATGAAAAATATTTTAGCGGATATCAAGGCGAACAGCTTTAAGCCTGTATATCTTCTGTACGGGACAGAGGATTACCTTAAAAAGCAGTTCAGGGATAACTTAAAAAAAGCAATAGCCGGCGACGGAGATTCGATGAACTATTCATACTTCGAGGGAAAGGCGCCTGATAGCAAGGCTGTATCTGAGATTGCCTCAACAATGCCGTTCTTTGCTGACAGAAGGCTTGTTGTGATTGAGAACAGCCAGCTCTTTAAGACGGCGGACGACATGATAATCGATATGGTCAAGGAGCTTCCTGACACCACGGTTGTTGTGTTTGTCGAGAATGAGGTGGACAAGCGGAGCCGCCTGTACAAGGCAGTAAAGGATAAGGGATATATATGCGAGCTCAACGAGCAGAGCGACAATGACATAATGAGATGGGTTGTGTCGCTGCTAAAAAAAGAGGGCAGAACGATGGACAATGCCACGCTGCAGTTGTTCCTCACAAAGACCGGAAGCTCGATGGAGAACATATCACGCGAGCTTGAAAAGCTGATATGTTACACGATGGGAAGAACAACCATAACTTCAGAGGATGTTGAGGAGGTGTGCACGACACAGACGACGAACCGTATCTTTGATATGATTACGGCGATATCTCAGAAGAATCAGGACAAGGCACTTGAGCTTTACTATGACCTGCTCACATTAAAGGAACCGCCTATGAGAATTATGTACCTTATAGCGCGTAACTTTAACCAGCTTCTGATGATAAAGGAGCTTACAGAGAACGGAAATGCATCATCTGCAATAGCATCTAAGATGGGAATACAGGGATTTCTCGTCGGAAAGCTCCAGTCACAGGCAAGACCGTTCAAGGTGGGAGTGTTAAGACGCGCACTTGAGGAGTGTGTGTCGCTTGAGGAGGCGGTCAAGACGGGAAGACTCGAGGACAGACTGGCGGTTGAGATGCTCATTGTGAAGTATTCAGCGGCGTAAAAGGCACAATTTGTGTGTTAAAACATTTCAATGATATTTATAAGTGCGCATATCCCATATTCATGCACATCGCTCCGTTGTACGAAGCTAATAAATTCTAAGAACTCTTAGGCAATTTGATGCAATCGGTCGCCAACGATGCAAAGCAGCCATCCTTGGCAGCTTGCATCTAATCCGACATCCGTGTCGGATTTGGCTGATTTTTTATAAAGAGTTCTAAGAATATCTAAGCTTCTGCCAAAAGTCGCGCTGTGTATGAATATGGGATATTGTGCGTATTTTAATTATCACGAAATGTCTTAACACACGAATTTAACGTGTAGAATTTTAAGAGTAAAGTTATAAGCACAAAAAAATAACCTCCGCGCGGGCAGCCACCGCGTGGAGGTTATTCTTTATCGGAATCGAGCTGAAAGCTTCGATTAGTTCATGCTGTTAACAAGAGTAGCTAATCTGGATACCTTTCTTGCAGCGTTGTTCTTGTGGTAAACGCCCTTAGAGCATGCCTTAGCGATCTCTGTAGAAGCAACCTTAAGCTCAGCAGCAGCGGCAGCCTTATCTCCGGCAGCGACAGCAGCTTCAACCTTCTTAGTATAAGTCTTAATCTTAGACTTGATTGCCTTATTGCGGTCTGCTCTAGTAGCAGCAACTAAAATTCTCTTCTTTGCAGATTTAATGTTA
>FR895390.1:0-5279 GCA_000435595.1 Firmicutes bacterium CAG:882 | reverse complement strand
TAAGTACACCTCCAAATAGTATATAAAAATATTCTAAGTATAAGTGTCTACATCAGAACAGACACGGTGGTACTAATGTAAACATACTCGAATAGTATAGACCACGAAATCAGGATTGTCAAGTGCTGTTATGTATTTTTTTATAAAATTTGGAAATAGTATTATCACACCAAATCATTATAGTACGATTGGAGAAAAATAGTGAATAAATTCAACTTAAACGTGAGGACGGACCTTGCTCTTGAGACAAAAGAAAGCTTAGATGAGGATGGAAAGCTCAGAGGGGTGATTTTTGATGAGAAGAAGGATGAAAAGACGGGAATCACGATAAGCAGGCTTGAGATATTAAATGCATTGGGTGAGAAGAATATGAAGCGTGCAAAAGGTGTATATTACACATTTGAGACAGTCTCTTTGTCGGAGAATGACGGAGGGTATCACAGAGGCGTTTCGGAATTTCTGGCGGGGTACATTAAAAAGACGCTCATAAAAAATATGCAGAAAGAGCCTCCATATCATATTCTTGTAGCAGGGCTTGGTAATCGTGAGGCTACGCCGGATGCACTTGGTCCATATGTGGTAAACAATCTTGATATCACTGACAGCGTCGGTGTGGCAGGTGAAAATGGAGTGTCGGATGCAGATGAGAGGTTTGCGTATGTGAGCGCAATAGCTCCGGGGGTTATGGCACAGACGGGGATGGAGACGGCTGATATATTAAAAGGAATAGTGAGGACGGCAAAGCCTGACTGTATAATTGCGATAGATGCCCTTGCAGCCAGGAGCACGGCGAGGCTTGCATGTACGATACAGCTTACTGACACCGGGATTATGCCGGGCTCAGGAGTGGGAAATCACAGGAATGCCATAGATAATAACAATATGGGAGTGCCCGTGATAGCAATAGGAGTTCCGACGGTTGTGGATGCAGCAACGATAGTCGGAGATGCACTTGAAGGACTTTTAGACAGCATGGACTATTCTGAAAGAAAACAGGTTGTGCGGGATTTTATACCGCAGAATATGTATCAGATGTATGTGACGCCAAAGGATGTGGACGAGATGGTAAAGAGGATAAGCTACACGATTTCAGAGGCAATAAACATCTCGATGAGCTCATAAAAAATCAACCTGTGGGTCTGTAAAAAAATATTGAAACATCTTTTACACTGACAACGAATATACTGCAATAAAGCTGATGTGCGGATGTTGATTGTGGGTAGAGGAAGATTCAAAAGGGGCATAATGTATATGGTTCTGACAAGCTGTATTATTGTGCTTTTTTTGTGCCTGCAGCAGGCGGGACTTAAAAGGTATGTGCTGGCGACGTGCTGTAAAATAGCATTAAACACGTTCTGTCCGGCTGAATTTTATGAGAAGCCTCTCTACTATTATGATACTGATACGCAGCCGGCGGTTATCGTGTTTGGCAATATTTTTCCTATTGTAAGGTTTCTGGCGAAGGCTGATACTACAGCCGGTGACGTGGATGTATACGTTCCGACAGCAGGTGATTCGCTCTATATGGAATTTTGTACGGAAAGTGACGGCAATGTTGAAGAAGATGAGAGCACTGAAAATACGGAGGGAGAAAGTCAAAGTGCTGAGAGTGAAAATATTGTAACAAATGATGTGACGGAGAGCGATCCGGAAGAACAGGGTGAGATTCCTGATGCGGATTCGCAAAGCAGCAGCGTGAGTGCAGTACCTTTGGCGACGGGAATAGTTCCGTATGAATATGAAGCCTTGGCGGATTACAATTTTGTTCATGACAGCTTTTACGTTATTCCTTCCCACACGGCTCTTTTAAATAATATTTTAAAGCCTGACGAGTTTTTGAAAAATGACTTGTCAGTGAATGGAAAGACGCCATGCATTCTCATATATCACACACATTCACAGGAGGCATTTGCCGATTCGACGGGAGACAATATGACGATAGTGCAGGTGGGGGATTACCTTGAAAAGCTGCTTAAGGAAAAGTATGGTTATGAAGTGATTCATGTTACCACCGCATTTGATATGCTTGACGGAAACCTTGACAGGGGCAAGGCGTACACCTATGCGCAGGAGGAGATTGGAGCTATCGTAAATGAACATCCGGAGATTGATATGGTTATTGATTTACATAGGGATGGAGTAAATGAGAGCCTTCATTTTGTGACGGACATAGACGGAAAACCGACGGCTAAGGTGATGCTCTTTAACGGTATAAGTTATTCAAAAAATCAGGGAAATATAGATTATCTGTACAATCCGTATCTTGAGGATAATCTTGCGCTTACATATCAGATGTATCTGCTTGGAAAGATGTATTATCCGGATTTTTTCAGATGTATATATATAGAAGCATACAGATATAATCTTCACTTGTGCAGAAGAAGTATGCTGATTGAGGCAGGAGCCCAGACTAACAGCTTCGAGGAGGTCATAAATGCAATGGAACCCCTCTCGGAGCTGATAGCAAGAGAACTATCCGGCGAAAAGATAATTAAGCAGTAAAAACAAAAAGAAGCTGTGAAAAAATATTGCAAAAGCTATGACACAACACTGTCACCGAGCACATTGATGGCGGCAAGTCTGTCAAGCTCGTTGTTGAACAGAATCTTTAACGCACCGTCCTCGCTGTCCCTGTTGTTTACGATGGCGAGGTTCTTTATGCTTATGTGAGATGCCGTGAGACGGCTTATGACATCAAGAAGAGCTCCTTCTTTATCCTGAATGCTGCAATATACGATATGCTCCTTGATGATTGGACCGCGTTTGCCGTCTGCAACTGAGTTGCGGTACTGTCTTGCCTCGTCAAAAAATGCATTGAGCGCGGCATGGTCTTTTGAATTGATAATATCCTTTATGGTGGAGAGGTACTCAATGTAATCTCCGAGCAGCCTGACTATCGCATCAGTGTTGGTGGCACATATCTGTTCCCACATTTCAGGGGAGGAGGATGCTATTCTTGTTATGTCCTTAAAACCTCCCGCGGCGAGCAGCTTCATCGTTCCGTTCGCGTCATCGGAATGCTTGATGAGGTTGACAAGCGATGCGGCTATGATGTGCGGCACATGGCTTATTCCGGCAACACTGTAGTCGTGGTGCTCAGGTTCGAGGACAACAGGAATGGCACCTGTGAGCTTTACAAGTTCTATGTATCTTGCCAGCATGTCCTGAGTGGTTGCCCTGGTTGGGGTGATTGCGTAGAACGCGTTCTCAAGCAGGATGTCAGAGGCATTGGCATAGCCGGTTTTCTCGGAGCCTGCCATAGGATGGCCTCCTATGAAGCATTCCTCAAGCCCGAGCTGTTCGACAGTGCTGTGTATGTAGCCTTTCACGCTTCCGACATCGGTTACTATGCAGCCTTTCTTTATGAATGGCATAAGCTTCTTAAGATATATCGAATTATATTCGACAGGGGTGCATAAAAAAATGAAGTCACAGGCAAGAAAATTCTCATCAATGTCAGATGCCTTGTCAATTACGCCGTCCGCTACAGCCTGCTTAAGAGGAGCCTCACTTCTGTTGTATGCGATTGTATATATGTCAGGTCGGTTCTTCTTTAACACCTTTGCGATGGAACCGCCGATAAGACCGATGCCTATAAAACCAACTGTAAGAGTGTTCATTGTTCAGATGTTCCCTTCATACTATTTATTATATCTTATCATATGATACATAAAATTAAAACACAAGCTTTTTTTAAACAACAGACCGCTCGAGTTCCATTCTATATAAATCGGAATCAAATTCGAGCGGTCATTAATTATTACTTTAACTTAAGTTATATCATGTCTAAAATATTCATGGATTACCTTAATCTGCGAAATCACTGAAATCGGCATTTGTGTGAAATGTATTGAAGCATTCTACATCAGTTATTAAGGCATTTAACCTTACAGTATCGGCAGGAGATTACAGTGCAGGTGTTAGTGTAACATTTAACGCTTCTGAGTGAAATCAGGGCTCTTCTTTATTTTTAATACGGATTATTCGATAAATATTGTGTTGACAAATAAGATACCATGAGGTAAAGTATAACCAAAGCATATTTCTTGAAAATTCTATAATTCAATGGGAGTTTATGTTTCCATCACATATTCATGAGTCTATGCTTTTATTCCACTAATATTAAGCAGAAGACGATTGGATAAGTGAGTTCTTATTATGCGAAGATATCTTCTGCACATAAAATTCAGGAGGTATCATTAATGATGAGAAAAAACAATGGGAATGAAAAGATTGAGCAGATGGCGGAGCTTAAGGTTAACCGCAAGTATAAGGATACTGTGTTTAGAATGCTTTTTTCGGATAAGGAAAGACTGCTTGAGTTATATAATGCAGTATCGGGGAAAAACTATAACAATGCTGATGAACTGGAGATAGTAACGCTTGAAAATGCAGTTTATATGGGAATGAAGAATGACCTTGCATTTTTGCTTAATATGAATATATATCTGTATGAGCATCAGTCAACGGTCAATCCGAATATGCCATTAAGGGATTTGTTTTACATTACATCAGAGTTCAGTGAGCTTGTTGAATTAAAGTCGTTGTATTCATCTGCACTTATAAAACTGCCAACACCTAATTTTGTTGTATTCTATAATGGAGATATAGAAATTGGTGATGTAAGCGAATACAGGTTGTCAGACTCATATATGACGAGTGTGGAAGAGCCGGCTTTGGAGCTTAGGGTTACAGTGTTAAATGTGAATTATGGAAAGAATGTAAAGCTGATGGAGCAGTGCGAATCACTTAAGGAATATGCACAGTATGTGGCATTGGTGCGAAAATATAAGCAGGAGACAGGCTCATTGGATGACGGTGTTAAGCTTGCGATAGAGCATTGTATAAATGAAGGAATCCTTGAGGATTTTCTGCGGAAGAATCGTTCGGAGGTTGAAATGACCAGTATATTTGAATATAACAAGGAAGAAGAGGACAGAAAGTTGTATGAAGCCGGAGTAGAGCAGGGGATAGAAAAAGGGATAGAAAAAGGCGTGAAGCAGACTAAGAGAAAGGTGGCATGTTCTCTTATGAAAGAAAATATGCCGTTGGATAAAATCGCGAGTATTATTGATGTCGGAGTGAAGGAACTTGAAAAGTGGAAGACGGAGATGGAATAGCAGAAAACTCTTCCATTTTCGCTTTTTATATGGTAATATAGAGTGATTTATAAAATAAAAGAGAAAACCCATTACCTTTGGGTGATGGGTTGAACTCTTTTTACAGAAGCTTGGCTAAAAGCCAAGCTTCTGGTGAGATGCGAAGCATCGATTTTATAT
>FR895389.1 GCA_000435595.1 Firmicutes bacterium CAG:882 | reverse complement strand
TAAATATAACATGATATACACATAAAAATCGAATCCGCATATTTTGACACCTGAATCCTATTACACACAAAAAAAATTCCGGCTTTAAGCGTATCCTGAGGAACACCTCATTGCCCGCTTAAAGCCGGAATTTTTTAGTATACAGATGGCATGTAACCGCTGCCATACAGATATATTTTACTGATGGAATATAGTCTTCTTATGCTTATCAAGTGCAAATAAGAGAATCATTCCGAATATATAGCATGAGATAACCTCACCGGCACCCACGGTAAGCATGAGATACCAGTATGCATCAGTCATACCATAGGCTGTCTGAAGCACCCATGGAACTATTATTACATTGGCAATAATCGGTGGAAGCGGTACAAGCCACTTATGCTTTCTTAAAAGATATGAGCACACAGCTCCTATAAGAGTTGCTATTGAACCGAACACAATATCAAGCACTGCGCCTCCTGTGAGCAGATTAGCAAGAAAACAGCCGATTGTAACTCCCGGTATAGCTGATGGAATAAAATAAGGCAGTACCGTAAGTGCCTCCGAAAATCTCACCTGAATGGCTCCGCTTGATAATCCCAAAAGAGCTGCCACATAAGTGAGCACAACATAGAGTGCCGCTATTACTGCTGCCTGAGTGATAAATAATACTTTCTTGTTCATTTTTTAATCTCCTTAGTTTTGTTTTACGAGTGGATGGTTACGAACACTCGGATAAATAAATACAGGCTTCGTCTTCACAAAGCTTGCTTAATATATCACTATTTTCCTTATAATGCAAGTGTTTTTTTCTGTCTTAGCCACGCATTATTTTTTATTGCTTTCCTGAGTGGTGCCATCGTCTGTCTCATCCACCGCAAACCACTTTTCGTAGAGCTCGTCCATCGTTCCGTTGCTCTTTAATATGGAAATGGACTTATTAAGGACATTGAGAAGTCTGTTATTTCCCGATTTCACAACTGCTCCTATATCATTCCCCTTATCATCGGTATAATATGATGCCGAAAAATCATACACCTTGTCAACAGCATCCGTTATCTCAACTCCGCTTATTACGCAGTCGAAGCTGCTCGTGTCAAGCTCTGCATATATTCCGCTGTAATTCATTCTTACGAACTTGACCTCAAGAAAAGTAAGCTCACCTATGGCTTTTGCAAGGTCAATCTCAAAGCCCTCAACCTTGCCATCCTCAGCCTCATCTATGTATGGACTCGACGATATTCCCACCAAGAGAATACCATCCTCAATGGTAGTGCCGCTCTTTACCTCGACCTCGGCTGTCGGAGCTTCTGTGCTCTCCGGCTGTGCATCGGTTTTCTTAGAGCAGCCCGCAAGTGCTGTCATGCACAGTGCCAGCGTGCACAGCAATAATGTGATAAATTTTATGTATCTGCTTTTCATGTATTACTGTCTCCTTTTTCAAAACCATATCTTTTCCTATAATAACTGTGATTTCTCCGTGCTCCGCACTCTCGAAATCACAACATCCATTTGCAAATCGGGCTATCGCCATGTTTTGCTCATGTCTGTTTAACCATCTAATAGATATAGTGCTTTGTCTGCAAGCAGCCACGCACCATATCTGTTGATGGTTTTATTATAGCATGTATTCTGCCATAACAGTGTTGCTTACGTCAATTCCAATATCTGTAAGGCACACCCTGTTTCCGTCGCGCACCATAAGCCCCTGCTCTATCTGCCTGTCAGTTATACTTCCGTAAACTTCATCATAACTCTTTCCGAACAACTCCCCGAATCTTACAGTATCAACGCCCTTCATCATGCGCAGACCGAGAAACATATATTCCTCCATCTCATCATTGACAGCAAGAAGCTGTTCTTCACTGTGATTGTCAATCGGATTTGCAATATAAGAGGCCACATCATCTGTATTCGTAAATCGTCTTTTTCCAATTAGTGATGCCGCTGCCGCACCGAATCCAAGATAATCTGCTCTCTCCCAATAGGATATGTTATGTCTGCACTCACGCCCCGGTTTGGCGTAGTTGGATATTTCATACCTTGAATATCCAGCATCAGCAAGCATTGCCTTTGTCATGGCATACATTTCTCTGTCTTCATCCTCTGACGGAAGAAATTTTCCGTGAGTACGCTCCACCATATTATACAGTGGTGTTCCCTCCTCCACAATCAGGCTGTATGCCGATATATGCTCTGTATTAAGCGCAATAACCTTTCTCAGATTATCCTCATATCCTGCAAGCGTCTGGTTCGGAATGGCGGACATTATATCGACATTGATATTGTCAAAGCCCGCAAGCCTTGCCGCAATATAGGACTCCTCGAACTGTTCGTAGGTGTGAATTCTTCCTAAGTTCTTAAGCTCCCTGTTGTTCGGTGACTGCAGACCTATGCTGAGTCTGTTTACACCGATGTCTCTATATGTCTCAAGCTTGCTCCGGCTCAGCGTGCCGGGATTACACTCAACCGTAATCTCAGCATCATCAGCCACAGTAAATGCATCACTCACCACCTTCATTATCTTGACAAGCAGTGCCGAATGAAGTATCGACGGCGTGCCTCCTCCAAAAAAAATCGTGGATATATTTCTATCATCACCGGCAGCAGACGCTTTTTCCCCTGCCACCTCTATCTCATGGCACAGTGCGTCCACATAGCGTTCCTTTGTCGCATCATCTGCCGGTGCGGAGCAAAAATCGCAGTATATACATTTTGAAATG
The DNA here is from genome assembly GCA_000435595.1 of Firmicutes bacterium CAG:882. Classification (GTDB taxonomy): domain Bacteria; phylum Bacillota; class Clostridia; order Lachnospirales; family Lachnospiraceae; genus CAG-882. The sequence goes on along the minus strand of FR895389.1, from coordinate 2,832 downwards.
CAAAAGGGGATATGTATATATATCCCCTTCCGTCCTGTCCTGTACAAGCCCATACAAAGCCTCTCTATTTAAGCTTCCCAAGCATATTGTTGATACGCTCGCGCATCTTATCCTCACCCATGATATGAAGAATTGTCCATAAATCAGGTGAATTGGATGCCCCTGTTATTGTTATACGAAGTACTTCCGCTATATCAGATACACTGCCCTTGAAATTCTCAGGATTAGCCTTATATGCCTTCATATCAGATGCAAAACCGCACTCATCGGCTATAGCCTTCACATTGTTAAACCAGCCGTTGTTGTCAGCAGCATGGTCATAAGTGGCAAGATACTTCTCAAGAATCTCACAAACCTGCGCGTTGTCATACTTAAACTCATAGTTAGGCACAAATGTCTCATCAAAAAAGAATGAGAACATCGGCATAATCTGCTTAGCATACTCAAAATCCTTACGTCTTCTCTTCTGACCTACACCCATGAAAAGCTCAAGAGCCTTCTTAAAGTACTCAGGTGACTTAAAGTATACGTCAGCCATATCCTTATTGTATTCTCTGTTCCACTCATAGAGGTAATTGTATATCTCATCAGTATCCATCTTTGCAAATTCATTGCGGCAGATGTTATGAAGCTTATCCATGTCAAAAAGAGCTCCGGACTGTGCCATCTTATGCACATCGAACTTGAACTCTTCTATCGGTGAATCAGGATGCTTGTCATACCACTCCTCAAAGTTAGAATTGAGAAGCGTCATAAGATATACCTTAACACAATGAGGATGGTATCCGTCCTGACGGTAGAAATCAAGTGAGAGTTCCGGATCCTTTCTCTTAGAAAGCTTTCTCTTGCTCATCGTTCCGTCCTCAAGCTGCTCCATCTTCATAAGATGGGCTGTATGCGCATAGTCCGGTCTCTTGAATCCAAGTACATTGAAAAGCTCAATATGTGTAGGCACACTCGAGAGCCACTCCTCGCCGCGGATTACAAGCGTTGTTCCCATAAGATGGTCATCAATCGCATGTGCAAAATGATATGTCGGTATTCCGTCGGACTTAAGAATGATGACATCCTGAATATTCTCCGGGAATGAAATCTCTCCCTTGATTGTATCCTTAAATGTAACCTCTTTTCCCTCGATTCCCTGTGAACGAAGTCTCATTACATAAGGCTTGCCTGCCTTGATGTTCTCCTCCACCTGCTCACATGTAAGGTTACGGCACTTAGCCCACTTGGTATGATATCCGGTAAGTATGTCATGCTTCATCTGCTCTTCCTTAATTGCAGTGAGTTCCTCCTCAGTGCAGAAGCAAGGATATGCAAGCCCCTTTCTTACCAAGTCCTTAACATAAGTCTGGTAAATCTCTGCTCTCTGTCTCTGAAAGTAAGGACCATACTTGTTAATCTCAGGATTGTCGATTCCCGCTCCCTCGTCAAATTCAATGCCAAAATAGCGAAGCACATTGATAATAATATCAACAGCTCCCTCAACCTCTCTCTTCGCATCGGTATCCTCTATTCTTAGATAGAATGTACCGCCACTCTGGTGTGCGATTCTCTCATCGGCAAGTGCTCCATAGAGATTTCCGAGATGTATAAATCCCGTAGGGCTTGGCGCAAGTCTTGTTACCTGTGCCCCCTTCTTAAGCTCTCTCGCCGGGAACTGCTTCTCCCAGTAATCAGGTGTCTTATCAATGCCCGGCAGACATAACTCTGCAAGTCTGTTGTAATCCATTATTCTTTCCTCCAAAAAAAATATAATCTTATAATATAGATATCTATTTACTTATCAAAAATTGCAGCTGATACAGTTCAATTCCTTAATTCTCATCAAGCTTTAATACAGCCATGAATGCCTTCTGCGGTATCTCGACATTACCGAACTGTCTCATACGCTTCTTTCCTTCCTTCTGCTTTTCAAGAAGCTTCTTCTTACGGGAAATATCACCGCCATAGCACTTTGCAAGGACATCCTTACGCATGGCTCTTACTGTCTCCCTGGCAACAATCCTGCCGCCAATAGCTGCCTGAATAGGAATCTCAAAAAGCTGTCTTGGTATCTCATCCTTGAGCTTCTCGCACATCTTTCTTCCGCGTTCTGCGGCACTATCAGCATGCACGATAAATGAAAGTGCATCAACTTCTTCCTTGTTGACAAGGATATCAAGCTTGCAAAGCTTGGACTGGACATAGCCCTTAAGCTCATAATCAAACGAAGCGTAACCCCTTGAACGCGACTTGAGCGCATCAAAAAAGTCATAAATAATCTCGTTCAACGGAAGCTCATATTTAAGGAGTGCTCTGGTAGTCTCCATGTATTCCATTCCAAGATACACACCTCTTCTCTGCTGGCATAACTCCATTATCGGCCCGACAAACTCCGTCGTAACCATAATCTCAGCCGATACAACAGGCTCCTCCATGAAATCTATCTCCGATGGGTCCGGAAGATTGGATGGATTGGTAAGCTCCATGACCGTGCCATCCGTTTTATGAACCTTATAGATAACGCCCGGTGCAGTTGTCACAAGGTCAAGGTCATATTCACGTTCAAGTCTTTCCTGTATGATTTCAAGATGTAACAGTCCAAGGAAACCACATCTGAAACCGAAGCCCAGCGCAACCGATGTCTCCGGCTCATATTGAAGCGAGGCATCATTGAGCTGAAGCTTCTCAAGCGCATCACGAAGGTCTGCATAATGTGCACCGTCAGCCGGATACATACCGCAGTATACCATAGGATTGACCTTCTTGTATCCCGGAAGCGGCTCGGCACAAGGTCTGTCTGCGTCCGTCACTGTGTCACCCACTCTCGTATCGCGCACATTCTTGATA
>FR895388.1 GCA_000435595.1 Firmicutes bacterium CAG:882 | reverse complement strand
CCTCGTCCTCTCCTGCCTTTAATCCTGTTGTTTCAAAATCAATCGTTGCAATCAACTTAATCCCTCACTTTCCGCAATCGTAGGTAGCAATTCCACCCCGTATAGTCGTTGTATTCAAAATCTATCTTGGTAGGCTCATACCCCTTATATAGCTTTCTCCATACCTCCTTATCTTCCGGGGTCTTTGCGTACTCTCGGAGTTTTCTAAAACTCCATTTATGGTCGTTTTTCTTTACCTTTGGCTTTTTAAGGTTCATTGATGTAGACCATTTTTTGCAACCTTTTTTACGCTTGTTTATGTAATTTACTATGCCCTCTAATCCGTTTTCGTTCGGCTGCAATCTGTCACAGTTCACGAATCCGTAATAATCTGCCTTGGCTCTGTATTCCGGGTCGTTTGCCTTTTTCCAATTTATTCTTGTGGTACTCCACATTAACTCTAAATCGTCACGGTCTAACCCTCCGTTGTTGATAATGATATGGTGGTGGATTCTTACGGCTTTTGTTGCCTTATCGTCCGCATCAATCCCCTGTAATGTAAGCTGCCCCTCTTCCTCTTCCGGGGTGTATTCGGTAACAAGCATATACTTTAAATCCTCGCCTGTTTCCCTCTTCATTTTTCTTTTGATACGGTCTAAGTAGTTATGCACATTCTTTTCCGCTTCCTCCAATGACATAGGCAAATGCTCATTGTTGTATGTAGCTGATATATGAAAATCATTTGTACCAAAATTAGTATTGGCAATCTGTACGAATCTTCTTTTACTTCTCTTGTCATTAAGGTTTTTTTGAGCCTGTGAGGATTTACCTTTTTTTCCTTTGCCTGCTTCCGGCATATTCGTAACCGCTACTATATCAACCTCTAAGTATTCCTCTCCGCAATATATCCTCTTCTCACGGATAAAGTTCTTTCTCTTGTTTGCCATACCGTTCATTCTCCTTATACTACAAGTCCATAAGGGTACACCTATTAAACCATATACTTATACAAGTATAATCTTATATAAGTATATAATTTTATGAATGTCCTAGATGTTAATACCCCATACAAGGTCCTCAACACGCCCTCATTTATAGCCTTTTGGCGTGTGATTTCAAGGCTTTTTATTGACTTTGTGCAAGCCTTATAGTATAATTTGAATAGGTGTAATTATCGCTATAAGGCGGTAACATGGAACTTGCATAAGCCACTATGCAAGTTCCTTTTCTTTTGCTCTTTCCCTGTAAATCTTGGTTGCAAAATCTACCGTGTAATACCCTCCACAACCTTTATGTTTTGCCATATACGAGCAACTAAGCGATATTTGACCGCATTTTAAGCATTTAAGTTTAAAGTACGGTAATGCCGTTACCTGTACGTCTAAACAAGGAATATACGGTATCTCCAAGCCGTTATCTGCGTGGTATCTGATACCCTCCACAAAATCCGAATAATCTACCATACTTCCAATATTCTTTATGTTCTCGGTATCCAAATCCCCGACCTCTATAATCTCGCCGTTTACTATGTCTACCGTTGTTTCCAAGTCCTGCACTATGAAATAGCCTATTTCCTCTGCTGTTTCATAAAGCAATATATCCTGCTCATAAATCGGTTTCCCGAATCTGTCGGCTGCATCCGTCTGTCTGCACATGGTATTTATATCTACCTCATACACATTTGCACCCGGATAACCGCCTTTGTCTATGTAATGACCTGCGGGGCGTACTGCCCCGTCCTTTGGTCTTATTGGTGGTTCTGTTATGTATTCGCCCTCTATCCATATTGGATATGGTGTACTACTGCTTTTTGCCTTTGCTCTCACTTTCCTGTACCCCTCTTTCTGCAACCGTGCCGATAATCTCCATAGATGCCGTGTCGGATACTCCTGCTTCATTCACGCACGGTAAAAGCTGATGTATCACACCCTCGGGGTCAATCCAACGGAATATAACCACATCTGCAAGTCTTACTTTTACCGTGTTGCTGCCGTCTTTTCCTGTGAATCC
>FR895387.1 GCA_000435595.1 Firmicutes bacterium CAG:882 | reverse complement strand
CGTAAATTATGCTTATTCTGCGTTCAAAAGAGATATGGAGATAAAGAGTGTCAGAAATTCGGCAACAGGCATTGCTGACCAAAGACCGTATAGCCCAAACTTGACTGGTAAAATAGTAAGAAATAAAATCAACAATGCAAATGAGCGTAAAAATGTTACAGTTATAGCTGATCAATGTCATATATTGAGTTGGAATTGAAAAAAAAAGATGATATAATAAGTCCATCAATAGTAATGCAGTGTGGCTGCTTGCAGACAAAACAGCATTACTATTAGATGGGCAAACATACATATTAATAAAATATTATAGTGGGGTATAGTGATGAAAAAATATGATGTTGCAGCAATGGGAGAATTACTTATTGATTTTACGCAAAATGGATATAGTGAACAGGAAAATCCGATTTTTGAAGCTAATCCCGGGGGAGCTCCATGTAATGTGCTTGCCATGCTGCAAAAGCTGGGAAGGAAAACAGCCTTTATTGGTAAAGTTGGTCAGGATGGCTTTGGATTACAGTTGGAGAAAGCCTTAAAGGAAACCGGAATTTCAACAGATGGTTTGTGCTTTGATAAAGAAGTACATACAACCTTGGCGGTTGTACAAAAGAAAGAAGATGGTGACAGGGATTTTTCCTTTTACAGGAAGCCGGGAGCGGATATGATGCTTCGTGCGGAGGAAGTGAACGAAGACCTGATACGAAATGCAGCGATTTTTCACTATGGTTCCCTTTCTCTTACTGATGAGCCGGTGAGAACGGCAACAGTGAGTGCAATTGAGGAAGCCGAGAAAGCCGGTGTCCTGCTGTCTTTTGATCCCAACCTGAGAAAGCCCTTGTGGGAGAGCGAGGAGCTGGCAAAGGAACAGATTCGATACGGACTGGGGCATTGTCATGTATTGAAAATATCCGATGATGAGCTGGTATGGCTTACCGGCGAACAGGATTATGAGAAGGCTATACAACAGCTTCGTTCAGAGTTTCCGATTCCTCTGATTCTTTTATCTATGGGAAAAAACGGCAGTCGTGCTTATTGCGGGGAGGAGACGGCAGAAGCTCCGGCATTTCTGAGTGAAAATACGATTGAGACGACCGGCGCAGGAGACACCTTTATGGGCTGCATGCTGCATCAGATTCTGGAGAAGGGCTATCAAAATCTGAGCACACGGGATATGGAAGAAATGCTTATCTTCGCCAATGCGGCCGCCTCTATTATCACCACCAGAAGAGGTGCCCTTCGTGTCATGCCGGAAGAAAAGGAGATTTTAAAACGAATCAACTTCTAAGAATGAGAAAAAGTAGAAATAATGAAATTTTTGTATGATATTATACAAGAAATATGTAAAAGCATATCGTATTATTGATAATATGTATTATGATATGAGGGTAAGAAGCACTCCCGAAATCACAACATACATTCGCAAATCGGGCTGTCGCCCTTTTTGCTCATGTCTGTTTACCCATCCAACAGATATAGTGCATTGTCTGTAAACAGCCATGTACTATATCTGTTGATGGGTTTATTATATCATATTATTAGAGGAGAAAAACATGGCAGCCGGGAGAAAAACACTGGCACAGCTATCTGTGCCGATATGCTTAGAAACTTTATTTTATATGCTTTCAGGTATGGTCGATACACTCATGCTATCATCAGTAAGCGACCAGGCGGTGGGAGCAGTAGGAACAGCAAATACATATATAGGTGTTTTTATCATCATGTTCGGGGTAATATCATCAGGTATGGTTGCGGTTATGTCACAGAATATCGGAGCCGGAAGACCGGGAATTGCATATCAGGCAAGACAGCTTGGACTGATGTTTAATGCGCTGATAGGCGTGCTGATGTCTGTTATCCTTGCCTTTTTTTCCGGCGGAATACTTAGAATGGTAAGCATTGCCCCGGCGCTGTTTGAGTCGGCTGAAACATACCTTAGAATTGTTGGAGGCGCATGCTTTTTAAATGCACTTATTCCTATTTTTTCCAGTTATTTGAGAGTGTTCGGATATACGAAGCACTCCTTAATAGGAACGGTTGTCGGAAATGCCATTAATATAATACTTAATTCGGTATTTCTGTTCGTGTTTAACTGGGGAGTAATGGGGGTTGCCGTTGCCACGGTTATTTCAAGGATTGTAAACCTTATCATTGTAGCGGTGATGGGGGCTGTGCTTATTAAGGCAAAACAGAATCCTGAGCGCATTCCGGCAGGAAGAATACTGGCACAGATTGTCAAGATAGGCTTTCCATCCGCACTTGAAACAGCACTCTATAATGTGGCGATGACACTTATAGTCCGTTTTATGAATCAGATGGATTCGGACGGAATGAATGTTACGGCTCGTTCCTATGCCATGCAGATTGCCAATTTTTCGTATTGTGTGGGAGCTGCACTTGCACAGGCCAATGCTATTATGACCGGCTGGCGGATCGGGGCAAAGGAGTATGAAGAATGTGACAGAGGTACAAGAAAGGCTGTGGTATATGGACTTATAACAGCGACATGCTTTTCTGTGACATTTGCATTGTCAGGACGTTTTATAGTCCATATATTTACTGATGACGCGCAGATGATAAATCTTGTGGTGAAGCTGCTGGTGGTGGATATATTCCTGGAATTCGGAAGGGTGACGAACCTTGTATACGGTCAGGCATTAAAGACCAGCGGAGATGCGGTTTTTCCGGTTATAATGGGTGCGATATTCATGTATCTGTTCGCAGTCGGCGGAACATATTTTCTTGGAATACATATGGGGCTTCAGGCATTAGGAGCATATATTGCCATGGCATCTGATGAGTGTGCGAGAGCCGTCGGAATGGTGCTCAGATGGAAGAGCGGAAAGTGGAAGGGTAAGAGTCTTGTAGAATTGTAGGAGAGCTTATGTACTTTGAATTAAAGGAAAATAAACCACATGGTACAAAGGATGACCCCTTTAGCACATATCATATATGGAATTCGGGCCGGTCATTTCAGATACCGGTACATTGGCATGATGAGCTTGAGATTATATATGTAAAAAGTGGGTTTCTGACCGTAAATATATCGGGAGAGAGCTACATAGGTAACCCAGGGGATGCGTTTGTCGTGTCGCCTGGTAATCTGCATCTCATGGGTGCACAGACCGGAGCGGTGGACTATTTTACTTTTCTGTTTCCGCTAAAATATATATCCTTTCGCTCGGATGACATATTAGATGAGAGACTGCTTGAACCGCTGAACAACGGACATCTGATGATAGGCCCAAGAATAGGGGATGCGGCAAGTAAGCTGTGTGAGCAGCTTGCTGATATATATATGGCAAAAAATGATGGAAGTGAGTCGGAAATAACTGCACAGATAAAGATAAAGATAGTCCTTTTACAATTCATTCTCGAAATGTGGAATAAGGGCTTGGTGGTGGAAAATGATACAAGCGGCAGGAATACCGTAGAAAAGGAGATGGTTTCATACATACAGCAGAACTACACGGGTACGATATCGTTAAAGACATTTGGGGAACAGTTCCATCTTTCGGAAAAATACATATCGCGGTACTTTAAGGAGCATTTTCATATTACGCTGTCGCAATATGTAACCTATTTACGGCTGGAGCACGCAAAGCAGCTGCTGCAGGACACTGATATTCCGATTACGGAGATAGCAATGCAGAGCGGGTATCAGAACGTGAGTTATTTTATCAGGAGCTTCAAAAAAACGTACGGGATGTCCCCGCTAAAGTATAGAAAAAACAGGCTTTAAGTTTTGCAAACACAAGTATTATAATTGGAAGTAAAAGTATATTATGATAGCTTGCCTGGTATCACGCTTGATATTATTAACGGCATGATAAATGGCAGGACAATATTCAGGAGAGTGTATGATGACAATGGAGGATAATATGGAAATGGAAGAAAAAAAGGAAGCGGTTTTGATTAACACGTTAGATATTTCAGCGGCGGGAAAGAACTGCAAAGTACTGCTTGGGGACATCAACGGTGACGGGAGAATGGAGCTTGTGTGTGTGCAGGCGAACGGAGGAACAGATTCGAGATATATTCCTTTTTATGTCACATGTGTGACGGCGTATGCACTTACAGGTGAGCTGCTGTGGCAGCTTGGTACGCCATGGAACGAGCCGGGAGGCTTCGGTGCGGATTTTCCGGCGCAGATATATGATATAGATGGTGATGGCAGGCTGGAGATTATAGCCGTGATGGATAAGGATAAGACAGCGGCAGATAAGACCATGGAAGCTGTTTGTAAGGAGATAACCGTAATTGACGGTGCGACAGGAGCGGTTAAGATAACGAAGCAGATTCCTGCGCCGGAGGCACACGATTGTATATTGATTGCCAATCTGTCAGGAAATCCTACGGCGAGAGAGATTATCGTAAAAGACAGGTATGAAAATATGTGGGCCCTGGATGAGAATTTTGATGTTATGTGGACACATTCAGGAAATCTCGGACATTTTCCACTGGTTTATGATATCAACGGTGACGGCAGAGACGAGATTATGGCAGGCTATGATATGCTGTCTGCGGACGGTGGACTTATGTGGTCCTGCAAGGATCTGGACGATCATGCGGATTGTCTGTGGATCGGTGATGTGAATGGTGACGGAAAGCTTGAAATATGTGTCGGAGGAAGTGTTACCTGCCTCTACGATATGAATGGCAATGAGCTTTGGAGATATGATGGCTCGATAGAGTCGCAGCATATTGCGCTCGGAAAATATATTCCCGGAGCACCCGGGCTTCAGGTATCCGGGCTTGACAGAATAAGCAGAGGCGACGGCTACAAGGGAATGTGGCATGGAAGGGACGGAATGTTCCTGCTTGACTGTGAAGGCAAAGAAATCTGGAAAGAGGATAGAAAGACCGATGGCTGGCTCACTATTGTGAACACTTATCGCAATTGGAATGGTGACGGCAGGGATTATATTCTCGCGTACAGAAGAGGCGGTGGAGTGATGCCGGCATTGTATGACGGGGACATGAATGTTGTTGTCACGTTTCCGGAGGACGGATATGTGGTGAGCGCCGATTTATTTGGAAGAAATATTGAGGACACAGTTGTATACGCTGATGGAAAAGCCTGGATATATTCGGGAAAAGAATATGACCTGACGGAGGCACCATCCGGCAGACAGCTTGCACAGACGGAAAAACTGTTCCGCTCAACTCTGTATCCGGGCTGTATATATTAAAAGTTGAAGAAAGGTATTGAATTTACAATGCTGTGCGTTGTATAATTGCGGAATGAAAAACAGATATTAATGCCGACGTATGACAGGTATATGTTTTTCAAATACACGCAAGAGATGAATGAAGCCACTGTTGAGAAGTTAAAGGAGCAGCTCGGCGGAAGCTTTGAGATAAGATTCTATGAGAACAACGTGGTCAGTGTTTCCAGCAACGGAAATGAGGCAGAGGGAACCTATGAGCTCTTAGAGGACGATTATGTGGTTCACATGGTATTCGACAATGCCGAGTTCTACGGAATTATGACACAGTCAGGCGACGACGTGATTTACGTTATATCCAATGTCACCTCACCTGATATAGCACTTTACCTTACATATTTTGAGGAAGGCTGATAGAGCCTGAATCAGAGAAATATGCTCTGAAGCAATTCAACCAAAAACACGGCAGCACACGCAGCAGCGGCTACGGTCGTGAGTCCTTTGCCCTTGATGGCAAATATGACCGCGACCACAAGCCCGGTTGCGGCACCTGCCCACCAGGTGGTTGCGTAGAATATGGCTGGAATTGTCATTGCCGTGAGAACCGCATATGGTATGTAGTACAGAAAAGAGCGTATGAAGCGGTTGCTGATTTTCTGTTTTATTGCCACGAAGGGTATGACGCGGATAAGGTATGTCGAGCAGGCGAGTATGAGCAGATATAAAAAGAAAGTTTTGTTATCCATTATCGGAGACCTCCTCGTCCTTTAGCGGGAATAATATCGAGCCAACACCGGCAGAGGCTATGGCAACCACGGTGATGGTTATTCCGCTCGAGATTTTTGACAGCAGCGGAATATAATAAAATGCACAGCTAAGCAGTATTGATAGAACCACGACCAAAGTGACAGGTCGTGATTTTTTCATTTCCGGAACCACAATGGCGACAAACATTCCGTATATCGCAAGGCTCAATGCACTCATCAGGCGGTCGGGAAGAACGCTTCCTAAAATGGCACCAAGAAGTGTTCCGACAGACCAGCCGAGATAAGGAAGTGTTGCAAGTCCCGCAAAGAAGCTTCGGCTCACCTTCTCCTCCTGTACAGCCACGGCAAAAATCTCATCGGTCATCATAAAGCCGAGAAGCCATCTTGACAAGCCCTTAAAACGCTCGTCAGCCTTCTGTCCGACTGAGATTGACATGAAGGAGTAGCGTATATTTATTGTAAGCTGTGAAATCAACATCTGAAAATACTGTCCCGGGTGAAGCATTATACCTATTCCCGCAAACTGCCCTGCGGAGGTGACGGTCGTCATTGAGATTATGAGTGCCTGCCACCACGCAAATCCATAGGAAACCGCTATTATTCCGAATGTAAATGAGACTGAAAGGTATCCGATGGCGATTGGAACGCCTGCTTTCAGCCCTCGTCTGTAATTGTTCATTTTAATCCCCGTTTCTGAGAGAACAGTTAATATTTAAAGTAAGATATTTATGGTCATGACCATTGTTACTATTTTGCCACCGCGCAGGTGGGATGTCAATGATGATAGGGATATTTGACATGTTTTTGTGTGCGTAGTATGTATATGGGCTGTTTACAACGGCGCGCAAAAAGAGGTATAATAAGCATAGATTTGCAAGTGCAAAAACTATATAATGCGGGAGGAATAGTGTGAAAAATAAGCTTGATAGCGTATTTTTCACACATGCTATTTGTGCCGCAGGCGTCACAAAGTAGCATTTATCGTGGTCAAAATTTGAGATTTTGCCCACGATTCCTCCGGCAAAAAAAACATTGCCTGCGGAATGGGAGATTAATATGACACAGAAGGAACTTAATGAACTGCTTAGTGATATGTCGCTTGAGGAGAAAATCGGACAGCTTGTGCAGGTTCCGGGAAGCTGCTATGAGGAGGGGGCGGTAATCACCGGAGGAATGAACAACGGCTGGAGGGAGGAGACGTGCAGGCTTGCCGGAAGCACGCTTGGAATATACGGTGCGGAAAAGTTAAAGAAAATTCAGGACGATTATTTAAAGACACAGCCACACAAAATTCCGCTCATGTTCATGCTCGACGTGATTCACGGGCATAAGACGGTATTTCCGTGTCCGCTCGCACAGGGTGCGACTTTCTCACCTGAGACGTCCGAAAAATGCGCAGAGGCAGCGGCGAAGGAGGCCGGAGCAAGCGGCGTGCAGGTCACGTTTGCACCGATGGCGGATTTGGTCAGGGATTCAAGATGGGGACGGGTTATGGAATCCACGGGGGAGGACCCATACCTGAATGGTAAGATGGCGGCTGCCATGGTGAAGGGCTTTCAGGGTGAAGATGTCGGTGAGAAGGGAAAAATCGCATCCTGCATAAAGCACGTTGCTGCCTACGGCGGTGCCGTCGCGGGACTTGACTACCAGAACGCAGAGCTGTCGGAGCATACGTTGAGGGAGTTCTATCTTCCTGCTTACAAGGCGGCGGTTGACGCGGGCTGTGAGATGGCGATGACGTCATTTAACCTGTTAAACGGAGTGCCTTCATCGGGAAACAAGTGGCTCATGAGGGATGTGCTGCGCGGTGAGTGGGGCTTTGACGGGGTGCTTATCTCGGACTGGGCTGCGGTCGGAGAGATGGTAGCTCACGGATACTGTGAGGACAACAGGGAAGCGGCAGTCAAGGCTATTGAAACGGGCGTTGACATCGAGATGTGCACGCCTGCCTACGCAGACCACCTCGAGACGCTTGTAAAGGAGGGAAAGGTTTCCGAAAAGCTGATTGATGAGGCGGTCATGAGAGTGTTAATGCTTAAAAATAAGCTCGGGCTCTTTGAGAATCCGTACAAGGATGCGGACGAGCAGCTTGAGCGTGAGATACAGCTATGCGATGCACACAGGAGCCTCGCAAGACAGGCTGTCAGAGAGTCTATAGTTCTTTTAAAGAATGATTCCACAGACAGTGATGCCGGTAAGAAGCTTCTTCCGATTAACACGGCGGATGGCATGAAGATTGCATTTGTGGGACCTTACGTTGAAGGGCAGGACATGAGAAGCTCATGGTCGGTGTCAGGCGATGAGAAGGACAATGTGACGCTGAAGACGGCAGCACAGGAGATATTTGGCGGTGCAGCTTTGGCGGAGGGATTGGAAGAAAAGCAGCCTGGAGTTCTGTTAAGATTTGCAGAGGGCTGTACGCTGCTAGACAATCACACAATAGTAAATCTCGGTCAGTACGATGAGGACAACTGGGAGGAGATAAATGCCTCACTTTTAAGTGAGGCGGAGGAGTGTGCAAAGTGGGCGGATGTGGTTGTGCTTGCACTCGGTGAGCATCGTTTCGAGACGGGAGAGGCCACAAGCAGAACACAGATTGAACTTCCGCATATACAGCTTGAGCTTTTAAGACGCGTGGCAGCGGTAAATAAAAATATAGTGACGGTTCTTTTTAACGGAAGACCATTAGATCTGAGAGAAGTTTCGGAGTATTCCAAGGCGGTTGTCGAGGCTTGGATGCCTGGAACAGAGGGCGGTCACGGCATAATGGATGTGCTTACGGGGGAATACAATCCGTCGGGAAAGCTTCCGATGAGCTTCCCTTACAACGTCGGGCAGCTTCCGATGTGCTACAATCATTACAGCTCGGGGCGCCCGAAGCCTGAGGGCAGCAGAGGAGATTACAATTGCAGATACTTAGATGCACCGAATGAGCCGCTGTATCCGTTCGGGTATGGACTAAGCTACACTTCGTTTGAGATAGGTAGTGTGAACCTGAGTTCGGACAGTGTGACGTCGGGAGAAAAAATAACCGCGTCAGTGACCGTGAAGAATACGGGAAAAAGCAAGGGTTCAGAGCTTATCCAGCTATACATAAGGGATGTCGCGGCGAGCAGAGTGCGCCCGATTAAGGAATTAAAGGGATTTAAGCATATTGAGCTGATGCCGGGGGAGGAGAAAAAGGTATCATTCGATATTGATGAGGAGCTGTTAAGCTTTTTCCGTGCTGACGGAAGCTTCGGAAGCGAGCCGGGAAAGTTCAAGGTATGGATTGCGGACAGCAGCCTGACTGAGGGAGATGCGGCAGAGTTGACCTTGAGGGCTTGAATGACATAGTGGGAATGGTGATATGAATAAGAGCTGTATTTCAAAGAGACTGACTCTATGAAATACAGCTTTTACTTTTACATGCATAATTTTATTTTTGTTTTGCAAAATAGTTGTGCATTGCGGTTATTGTATCCGTACTCTCCTCGTAGTCGGGTCTGAATACACTGAAGGCATGTGTCAGACGCTTGTCACGCGGGAAACAGAAAAATTCGTGTGGCATATTGTGACGTGCAAGTGCCTTTTCAAAATCAAGCGTGTATTTCTTGAGATGGTCGTTCTGACTTGTCACGAGAAAGCAGGGCGGAAGTGAAGTCACGATGTCCGGATGTTCAGGGTCTGCATACTTTGCGAAGGACTGCTTTTTATAGTTCTTGCCGTAAAGATAAGCGGGAAGAAAAATTCCAATCTTGTCAAAGCGTGTGGTGTAAAACATACCGCTTATAAGACCAAGCGCACGGAATTGGATATGGTGCGGCTTGACATGTCCTGACTTGGCAAGTGTGTGACACTTGTTCATTGCAGCCGTGTAGGTCAGAAGATAGGCTCCGCCACTGTCAGCCACGCCGTAGATGTGGTCAGCGTCACCCTTGTATTCACCAAGATGTGCCTGTATGTAATTGAAAGCATTGCAGACATCCGAGAACTGGTCGAACACCATACAGTCAGGGATGAGGCGGTATTCAATGCTGAACACCAGATAACCGAGTGTGCAAAGCTTGGCGCAGAAGAAACGGTTAAACTCCTTATTGCCGATGATAAGTCCGCCACCGTGGATATTTATGATAACCGGGAGGACGGTATTTTCACTGCCATCGGGACGGTAGATGTCCATTCGGTGTGCTTCCATGCCATCATCCATGTATGGGACATCATGTTCTATCGCTACACCCGCAGGCATTGACTGTGTCTTGTCGCGCTCAGCAGCATCAAGCTCAAAGGCGAAGCGCTGCTTGTAAAACTGTTTTCTCATTACATCCTGCATATATTTTAGATCCTTTCATGATGCTATTGTAACATCAAAATGGTAAAAAAGTCACATTTACTTTCATGGATTGTAGCACAGTTGTGTAATAAATTTCAATAGCTTATGAGAAGATATTATAAGTATGTTGTTGGAAAAGAGGTATGGTGATGGAAGAAAATAATGATCCCAAATATATAAAGGTGCGTGGAGCAAGAGTCCACAACCTTAAAAACATAGATGTGGACGTGCCTCTGCAACAGATTGCGGGGAATGAGGAGAGCGTGACAGGGAGGTATATTTAGAGTATCTTATATAGGTACATAGTTGACTTTTAAATAGAAATAAAATATTTTATCAATATAAAAGTCAACGAGGGCGGTTATTATGATAATTAATCCTATAATATAAAGAAATGAAATTAAATAATAATATCATAACGACAAAAAGGGCGATTGAACTGGGATTTTCAAAGGCACTTCTTCCGAAGTATGAGAGGGAAGGGCTTATAGAGCGCGTAAGACAGGGAATATACATCCTGCCTGAATCGGTTCATGATGATATGTACACCTTGATGCTGAGGTCAGAAAATATTATTTTTTCACATGAATCGGCATTGTTTTTACTTGAATTGACCGATAGAACACCGTTTGAGCATTCCGTTACAATCCCCTCTGACACGTCGCTTCCCGAATCAGTTTCAGGGGAGTGCAAATGTTATTATATACAGCCTCAATTTCATCGGCTGGGAATGATTTATGCAAAGACAACCTTTGGAAATCAGGTCAGATGCTACAATGCGGAGCGGAGTATATGTGATTTGTTGATAAGCAGAAACAGAATGGATGAGGAGACGGTTATAAGCTCTTTAAAGAAATATGCCGCGTGGACGGATAAAAACATTAACCGCCTGTCGGAATATGCCTTAACATTTCATATAGAGAAGAAGTTGAAAAGCTATTTGGAGGTACTGCTGTGAGTTCTAAGGCGATGAGTTTAAAGGGTAAAATAAAAAATTATGCAAAGAATAACAATATTGCGGCACAGGTGGTACTTCAAAATTATATGTTTGAGTGTTTTTTGGCAAGATTAGCGCATTCTTCATACAAGCAGAAATGGGGAAAAGCCGGTAATTATACGTTGTGCCTGAACAGTTCACAGCTTGGATATGACAGGTGCGAGAAGATAATCATGGAATGCAGTAAATAACCGGTAATATAATTTAAATTTACTGTATCCGGATAAAAATTTATAAAATTATAGGTAATCCTGGATTGTATGTGATTTTGTCATGAATAATCCGGGATTAATTATTGGAGCCGGAAAGTATAATGGATAATGACAAAAGAAAAAAACAATTATAATAAGTAGCACACTACTTATATGGAGGGGCTTATGGAAACGAATATTGCTCCGGGGCTTAGATTTTCTATATTAGACAGAGAATTTAAGAAGAAACCGGAAGAACGTGCAAATCTGATGGGATTAACCGCTGTACAGTTGAGAGTACTGGGTGAATTAAGTCGCTTAGAGTCAATGGGAGCCTGCGAAATTAATCAGAAGGATTTGGAAAAAGCATTGGCTGTGACGTATCCGACAATGACGGAGATTTTTAATAAAATATGCGAAGGCATTCCGGAAGAAGATATACAAACGTTTTTGAAAACATCGGAAAAAATGCTTGAAAATATTGAAAAATAGTGTACTCACATATATGGGTACACTTTAAATATTACAGTTTAATTTCAAATCAATCAAATTGGAAAGTTATTATTTTACTTCCTCTTGCATCAATTTTGGGTAAAGCGATTGGAATTAATGGGATATGGTGGAACTTCTTAATCACCGAAACGGTGACAGTTATATTGGCAATTATTTATCTGGGAATCGCTGAAAACATGTTTTATTTTTATTACAGAGAATTAAAATAAATTCAAGACAGAGCCGTGTAGTCACTTGCGATTACACGGCTCTGTCTTGGGCATTCCAATTAAGTTTTGGGTACTAATCAGAGACTAGATTACCTCTGAAAAGCTCATGTAGTACTCCTTAAAAAATTCGCTTACTTTCTCAAAAAATTTCTTCATATCAATCACCGATTCCTTTCCGTATATGTGAAAAACTTTACGTTCCCTTTGATGGTTTTAATATAACACCTTGCGTTTATAATGTGAAATACATATAATAAAAGTATTACAATACCTAACAGGTATCATAAGCGCTGGAGGAGAAATATGGAGCTCAGACACATACGATATTTTAAGGCGGTCGCGGAGGAGAAGAACTTTACCAGAGCGGCAGAAAAGCTTGCGATAGCGCAGCCACCGTTAAGCCGTCAGATACAGGACTTGGAGGAGGAGCTTGGCACGGAGCTTTTTGTGCGCTCGCCTCATAAGGTTGCCTTGACGGAGGAGGGCGAGCTGTTTTTGCAGTACGCCACACAGATTCTCGACTTGGTGAACAAGTCAGAGGAGGAAGTTAAGGAGATGAAGGAGGGACTTCAGGGAACGCTCTACATTGCATCGGTTGAGGGCTGTGCGCCGAGGCTCTTTGCGGAGTGGATTTCTGCGTTTCGGAAGAAGCACCCGAATGTGCAGTACAATCTGTGGAACGGCAACACGGACGATGTGAACAACCGCGTGACCAAGGGGCTGTGCGAGGTTGCGATGATTACCGCACCGTACAACACCGAGGAATTCCATGTGCTTCCTGTGTACGATGAGCCGTGGGTGGCGGTCATCCCGAAAGGACATCCGCTGTACTCGGAGAAGAATCTTCCTGTTCTGCCGGACGAGCTTCTGCCGTACGACCTGCTCATACCATCAAGAGAGTCGCGGAAAAGTGAGATTGACAAGTGGTTTTCAAGCCATGAGCACACGGCAAAAGTATGTGGACGCATAGCGCACATGATGAACGCCTATGAGCTCAGCCGGCACGGCGTTGGAATCTCAATATATCCGCAGTCGATATGCTCATTGGTACATGATAACGACGTGTGCGTGAGGCAGATAGACCACCCGGCGGCGCACGCCTCCTACGCACTTATCTGGAATAAGAAGCATACGCTTTCTCATGTGGCGAAGGAGTTTATAGGGTTCGTGGAGGGGGTGTACGACCAAGAAACTTAAACATAGTCAAATCTATAAGTGTATAAGAGAATTTGATTTATACATATCTACTCCGTTGTACAAAACAAGATATTCTAAGAACTCTGATTTAGCTTATATCTGTGTACGCCATCGCAGCAAAGCATACTTCCTTGTATGCGTTGCTGCTCAGCCGACATCCATGCCGTCTGTGGCTGGGATGCCGCCAGAGTTCTAAGAATATCTAAGTTTTTCCCAAAGTCGTGATATGTATAAATCAAATTCCCTTATACACAGTTTTGGTTATAACAAATGCAATTTTAATGGAAAATTTGTCGTACCTCTTTCATTTTTTTGCCATAAGAAGTAAGATATTACTTATAAAAGTTATATGCGTCTAACATTTGACTGAGTGTATGGAGGAGGTTGTGTTTGTATGAAGTATGCTGGTATGCCGATGGGCATGTGGGTTGTTTTTAGCAAGTCTTTTAGAAGAAATCTCACTGAGGTATTAAAGTACGATGCGCAGGAGAGCAAGAGGATAACTGCGTCGGCGAAGAAAAAGTATAGGGAGATTATAGAGAAGCTTCCCGAGTTCGAGAAGGCGGACAGATTCAAAATGAATATTGTGAATTGTGCGATGCTGTCGGCTTTTTTTCTTAATATGCCGAAGCTTCCGAGCGTCGATGATGCGACGGAGTACTATAAGAGGTCGATGATGACGGGCGCAATGCAGTGGTTTTGCAGGATGAGCGGAAAGAAAAAATATTCGGAGTCGGATATTAACGGAATGAAAGCCACGGCAAAGCTAAAGGCAGCAGACAGAAATCCTTACTCATGGAACATGGATTTTTATGAGTATGAGGATGGAAGCGGCTATGAGGCGAGATTTTACACCTGCGGAATATGTACTCTCATGAGGGAGCTTGGACTTACCCGGCTCATTCCGGCGATGTGCAGGCTTGACTACACAATGAGCGAGGCAGGCGGTGTCACTGACTTTGTCAGGGAGTACACGCTTGCCTCGGGTGGACCTTACTGTGACTGCGGCTACAAGAAAAAGACCGCTAAACAGGCTTAGTATTTACATAATTTAGTTCTGATGTTCCAGCTTTAACTCGAATTCCTTGTTCCTGTCGCAGACGAGTATGCCGTCCTTCACTTCCAGCTTGGCAGCTTGGATACATGCTCGTCCGTCGTCAGGATTAGGAATGTATGCTTTGTTAAGCCTGTTCTCATTCAGAAAATATGGATGTGTGAAATAGAAGATGTAAGCATTGTCACCGTTCACCACAACATCAGCGTGGCTTGCCATAACGCCGTCGCATGGGCGCGTGCCACCGTCGCGCAGAATTACGCCCTGTCGGTTCCAGTGTGCGAAATCAGCTGTCTCATACACGCCGAGTCCGTTCCACTCATCTGTGATCATCCATTTTTTCCCGCCAAATTCAAACACGTTAGGTCCCTCGTGGCTGTTAAAATTAATCTCCTCGCCGACAACACTCCAGTTGTAGAGATCGTCGCTCACCGCGCTGTAGGTATGCGAGTCGTGGCGCTCGTCCTTGTACCACATCTTGTACCGGCCGTTTCCTATCGGATGCACACAGGCGTCGATGACGCGGTCGGAGGAGAGCTCGAGCACGCTCTCAAAGTGCCACTCCCACAAATCGTCGGCGGTGTAGTGAACGATATGTCTCGACCAATTCCAGTCGGTAGGAACTCCCGTTATGTAAGATACATACATGTGGTATTCGCCCTCAGCGAATATTATTTCGGGAGCCCAGAAGGTGTTGTGTCCCGGCTCAAAGTCAAGTCCCGGAAGTGTTCCGCGGTAGAGCCATCTGCTGCCGTCGTCTGACGAAGCGATACCTATGGCAGTTCCGTGAATATGCGAGACGCCTATGGCGTTTACGCTGCTTCTTCTCTGGGTATAGAGCAGCCACCATTTATTCTCCTTGTTGTTCCATATAACCACCGGATCTGTCGGTGCATCGTAAATCGGATCGCGGTAGAGCGGTGCGCTTGTGATGTTAGTTTTTTTACTTTCTCCCATAATTTTACCCCGTTTCTGAGTTGATACTTGATAAATCTGTATGAAATATTATATGATGATGATATCAGGGTCAAAAGGTCAGAAATCTGATGCAAGCTTGCTTGCAAGAGGATTTTTGACCTTGGGACCCCAACATCATTATATATTATTGTTATGAAAAATACTATAAAAATAAAGTGCGAAAGGACGAATGTTATGGAAAATATTCTGCATTTGAAGGCTCCGGGCGACTGGATTAACGACCCTAACGGTTTTATTTTTTTTAAGGGAAAATATCATCTGTTCTATCAGTATTTTCCGTGCGCGCCCGTGTGGGGAACGATGCACTGGGGACATGCGGCGAGTGAGGATCTGATTCACTGGCAGCATCTCGGGATTGCTCTTTTTCCTACCAAAAGCTATGACAGGAACGGTGTGTTTTCAGGGAGTGCGCTGGAGATTGACGGGAAAATGAACCTCTACTACACCGCTGTAAGGTATCTTAAAGAAAATGCGGAGAATATTAATACCATAGTTGACGGCCTGTGTGAACAGAGCCAGGCGATGATAAGCTCGGATGATGGCATTACCTTTGACAATTTTAATGGAAAAAAGCAGATTATTCCTCCTGTGACGGATCTTGAAATCGGGCATCCTTATGAGTGCCGTGATCCGAAGGTGTGGAGGGAGAATGGGCGGTATTTTATGTGCATTGCAAGCAGCTATAAGAAGGAGGAGGGTGTACTTTTAATCTATACAAGTGATGACGGTGAGAACTGGACGTACCTTAACAGGCTTCAGGATAAGCAGTTCGGCACGGTTTTAGAGTGTCCGGATGTGTTCTGCATAGATGGACAGCACATTCTCATTGCCTCGCCGATAGGTGTTTTAAATGGCACGGACTATCCGGGAAATCAGAGCACAATGCAGAAGCTTTCGTTTGATGCGGAGGATGGAGGCATGGCGCTTGAGAGCGATGCGCAGTTCCTCGATTACGGGATGGATTTGTATGCACCGCAGAGCTGCATCGACGAAGCAGGTCGCCGTTGTGTGATTGCCTGGGTGCGGATGCCGATACCGCAGTCGCCTGATGACAACGAGGCGGCGGACGGCAGACCTTGGAGCGGAATGATGAGCCTTCCGCGCGTTGTCACGCTTCGCGGCGGAGAGATTTATACGTCGGTGCACCCGAATGTCAGGGAATATTTTGCCGAAAATTCGTGCGAGGAAAGTACGGAAAAATATACCCGATGGACAAAGTACGGAAGAAGCCGCACGGTGCTTACCCTCCGCGAGGGTCAGTCGGTTGAACTTGCGGGCGTGATGATAGAGCTTAACGGCGGCTGTGTCTGCACCGATAGGACAAAGCGTGTTCCGCAAGGGGTGGATGTTCATGTGAAGTGCTGCACACCGAGAGTGGGCGATGTCTGTGAGCTTGAGGTTTACGAGGAAAAGAATCTCATCGAAATTTTCGTAAACGACGGACAATATGTGATAAGCAATGTTCTTTATCCATGCAGATAAAAATGCATGGGGATAAGTTTGAAAAAACATTTCCAAACTACTTATTGGTGGAAGTACTGCAAGCACTGCTTGCAGTATGCAGGGGGATAAAAATGACATTACAGCAATTAAAGTATATAGTCATGGTCGCGGAGTGCGGGAACATAACGGAGGCGGCGGAAAGACTTTTTATATCGCAGCCGAGTCTCACAACGGCGGTTCAGGGCATTGAAAAGGAAATGGGAATAACGGCTTTTGTAAGAACCAACAAGGGGGTGGAACTCACGCGTGATGGCGAGGTTCTGCTCTCATATGCAAGACAGATATTGGAGCAGATGGATGTCATGACGGGGCATTTCAGAGGAGAGAAACATTTGAAGCCGTATTTTTCCGTGTCGTGCCAGCACTATTCATTTGCGGTAAATGCATTTGTCGATGTGATAAGGGAGTACGATGCCGATGCGTACAGCTTCACGCTCAGGGAGACGCAGACTTATGAAATCATAGACGACGTGTCGGTCGGAAGAAGCGAAATCGGAATCCTGTATCTGAGCGAGCACAATGAGGCGGTGCTTAGAAAGCTGATTGCGAAGAGTGACCTCAAATTCGAGGAGCTGTTCGAGGCAAAGCCGCATGTATTCATTTCAAACAGACATCCGCTTGCAGGCAGAAAAAAGCTGACTGTTCAAGACCTGCAGCCGTATCCGTATCTCGTGTTCGAGCAGGGACAGCACAATTCGTTCTACTTTTCTGAGGAGTTTTTAAGCTCGCTCGAGCTTCCGAAAAATATCATGGTGCGCGACAGGGCGACACTTTTTAATCTGCTCATCGGACTGAACGGCTTTACGGTCTGCTCGGGCGTCATCGACGCGGAGCTAAACGGCGAGAACATCATCGCCAAGCCGCTCGACTCGGAATGCACGATGCGTATCGGGGTTGTGACGAGGAAGGATGCGGCACTCAGCAGGTATGGGGTGTCGTATATGGAGGCACTGAGGAGGCATAGCTGATAACGAGTAAGTGAGTGTCAAAACATCCTGATTTATTTTAAAAG
>FR895386.1 GCA_000435595.1 Firmicutes bacterium CAG:882 | reverse complement strand
GGAATCCCACCGGCTTGACTACACACCCTTAGCTGGGCGCACAACTGGAAGTTGACACTCCGTAATCAGTTTTTTGTCGGTGCAATGATTACCTTACAATTTGAACAATAATGTGCTTCTGCTTTATACCCATTCGCTTTTAACGGTTTGAACTGATTGATTAGGGGAACTCCCTGTTCTGCAATGGAAAAAGAGAGAAACGATGCCCTTTCTCCGTTCGGAATCCATTGCACAGGCTGTCCACCGTTAGGGATATAGCCCAACTGCATTTCTTTTTGGCAATATGGACATTTCATAGTATATTCTCCTCTCCAACTTCAAATTTACCTTCTAAAATAATGTATCTAAATGTATTTCATTCCAAACATCAATTAACCTATGTCCTTTTATTTCGGCAGATTGAAGTAATTCCTCCATTGAATCAAATGAGCTTT
Source organism: Firmicutes bacterium CAG:882 (assembly GCA_000435595.1). GTDB lineage: Bacteria > Bacillota > Clostridia > Lachnospirales > Lachnospiraceae > CAG-882. Next base: position 105 of record FR895386.1, on the reverse strand, counting down.
CCTGCCTGTTTATCCATATTGATACTTTGTTTTTCGATTTATCGGTAGAAATAAAAATTGATTCACTTTGATAAGCCGCTTCCAATTCACGCCCTTGTGAAATCA
>FR895385.1 GCA_000435595.1 Firmicutes bacterium CAG:882 | reverse complement strand
GTGGGGAAGATTATACAGGACAGGGTGCAGCTGTACCTTGACGAGAAGGATTAGTGAGTAATAAACTTAAAATATTATTATTAACTTTACGGATGACAGAGCATGAAAAAACGTGTGAATACCATTTTTGTAATTCTATGTATCGTGGACATTGTTGTAAATCTTGTTTTGATTGACATTCCGGGAGTAAACTTTGCGGTGGCAATAGGGAGCCTGATTTTCCTAGGCATTTTATATTACATCGTGAGAAAGCTTTTGTATTTTGAGGAGCTGCTTTTGGAGATAAACCGCCGCATGGATGAGAAAATATAATGCAGTCTTGAAGGAGCAATGTATAACTTTGCAGAGCGATTATGAAAATTACATAGGAGAAATTATAAGGGGCAGACGCATGGAACTCGGGCTCAATGCAGTCGATGTGTATTCGGGAATATGCGGCGAGGGCGTCTATAACAAGATTGAGCGAGACTGGCTGAATAGAAATGAGGTTTACGATGAAACACAGGATTAACAAAGGAATAAAAATGTGCGCGGGCATATTTGCCGCACTGCTTCTTGCGGGCTGCAGCACCAGAGAGCAGGATAAGCAGCCAAATGCGAAACAGGATGTGACTGCTGAGACGGAGGGCGAGGCGCTTGTATATAAGCCGACATTCATTGAGCGCGTGTGTGAGCTGGACGCGGAGGATATTATACCGACGAGAGCGTTTTATTATATGTTTGTCAATGACAGGGCGGTGTACGGAATCGGAAAGCATTATGACAGCATCAAAAAGACAATGAATAGTTATCTCATCACATGGAAATTTGATGCTGAGGATTACACGCAGAGCGAGCTTGGAATTTACGAAAGCTTTTATGAGACGGGAAGTGGATTTGCGGGATATGCCAATAAGGAGCTCATGCTCTACGATGAGAAATTTCAGCCGATACGGCAGGTCGGGCTTGCTAAAGCTGAGAGGGCAGTGTCGGATAAGAATGAGATGTTCTCGGTTGATGCGGTAAATGTTGATGCGGCGGGGAATATATGTATAAAGAGCGGAAAAGAGCTTGTCTATACGGATGGGGACGGAGCGGTTCTCAGGGTTATGGATATGCCTGCCAATTCCGCAGAGGGCTTGCGTTCCAATAATGACTATATACTTGCGGCACCGTCGGGCGGATGGTATCTGGTATATAACAACAATGCTGACAAGTTCGAGATATGCAGCGTCGATATGGAAAACGGCACACTCGGAGAAAAGCTTGAAAATGTGCCGGACATCTATTTTTCGCAGATGCGAAAAGCGGGCTTGACGGAGGACGGAGCACTCTACATTGTCACGGAGAATTATATTTATGTGTATGATTCCGACAATACAGCCTATAGGGCGGTTTTCTGTATGCAGGATTACGGAATAGGAAGCTCTATGGATTCAGGCAAATCCGCATTCGGAGCATCGGAATCGGGGGATTTCTATGCGGTATCGGTGAACAGCATAGATGCGCCAGATGTGTATGATTCCGACAGCCTGACAGAAGCGCAGTATGGACAGGCTGTGGTTGAGGCTGCAATCATAAAAAGCATGCAGGCATCGGAGGTGAGCGAAAGAAAGGAAATCGTGCTCTCTGCTTTTACTGCACCGTCATGGATATACGCCGAGCCGATAAATAAATTCAACAGATACAACACGGAATACTATCTGACGGTTAAATCCTACTATAACTACGATACTGAGGAGTATGGCACGACGCTCACGAAGTTTTACAATGACCTTATAACGGGAAACGGTGCCGATTTATTCTGGTTCAGCAGTGATGACGATATAAATATAGATAGCCTTGCAGAGAAGGGGATTTTAGCGGATTTGTACACATACATGGATGGCGATAGCGACATTCACAGGGAGGATTTCATGCCGAGCGTGGTGTCTGCCTTGGACAGCGGCGGAAAGCTCTATGTCATAGCACCGGAATTTGGTTTGTCATCGATTGTCGGGAAAGCGGAATATCTTGAGGAAAATGAGGAGTGGAGCTTTAGTGCGATGTATAAGCTGCTGGAGAGTCACAGCGGTGCACAGCTTTTTTTGAGCGGAAAAAATGATCAGATATTGGACAGGTTTTTAAGATATTCCATGGATTTATTTTATGACAAGGACACGGGAGAATGCAGCTTTGATTCGGATGAATTTACGGATATGTTAAAGGTTGTGCAGGCGCTTCCCGATACATACATATCGACCGATGAGGATGAGAAGAATGCCAAGCTTCAAAATGAAGAGGTTCTGCTTGGGGAATACAGCGTGGACATAGTGGAAATCATGCGGATTGCCGCGGACTTTAAGAATATTGATAAGTCGTACTTAGGGTATCCGTCAAAATCATATTCGGAAGCTACGATGGTGTTTCAGTACAACATGGCGGTGAACAACATGAGTGAAAATAAGGATGCCGCGTGGGAGTTTATGAAATATTATCTTGAGAATTTTGAACCGTCAAAATTCTCCGTGTTCGAGGATAAGTTTGAGGCAAAGCTCGATGCCGCTTTACATGAGTATGATGACGACCATGTGGCGAACAGTCTGTACAGCAGAAATCTAACCGAGGAGGAGGCGGACACAATCCGCAGGCTTGCACACACGGCTTCGGGCTGCAGGCAGTACGACATGGCAATCTACAATATAGTTTATGAGGAGACAATGAGCTTTATCGCAGGGCAGAGGAGTGCCGAGGAGGCAGCGTCCATAATTCAGAACAGAGCCAAGCTCTATCTTGATGAACAGGATTAACCGATGGCAGAAATGGCGATGATGCAATGTTTATAATTTTTTAATTGCAAATATCGGACATATCATATATAATGATATAGATTTCAGCCGGTTCACACAATATAATCCGGTCAAGGAGGAAAGAAATGGTATTATTACAGGCAACAGGCGGAGCATCGTCAATTCTTTTATTAGTTGGATATATTGTATTTTTTGTTGTACTTATGTACTTTATAGCAATCCGTCCACAGAAGAAGCAGCAGAAGCAGCTCAATGAGACACTTGCATCTATGGAGGTCGGAGACAGCGTTCTCACGACAAGCGGTTTCTATGGTGTTGTTCTTGACATCACAGATGATGTTGTTATTGTAGAGTTCGGTAATAACAAGAACTGCCGTATCCCGATGCAGAAGACAGCTATCGTTCAGGTTGAGAAGCCGGAGAAGTAATCTTGGTCGTGACAACGGACAGATATAAGCTTACAAGGTGTACACCCTTTGCACTGAAGGTGCGGAGGGTGTATTTTTTGTGTAACAGGAAACTTCGTTCCTATTACACAAAAACGTTCCGCGGGGATGCGCACTGCGGCGTACAATGCAGATGTCGAAAGCGACCGCCGCAGGCGTAAGAGTGTGCCAAGGCACATTCTTTGTTCTGTAATTAGAATTCAGGTGTCAAAACATGCTCTATGAATTTAATCGTGTATAGCATGTTATGACACCTGAATCTGAATAATGTAAAAAACAGATTGAAATTTTAAAAATTAAAAGCACTGCATATTAATTGATGTATTTTAATCAAATATATGTTATAATCGTAACTTGAAATTAAAAAAAAGTTGATGTACCATAATTAGAAAAGTAAAAAAGACAGCCGGACACATAAGCACGGCAGTGATTTGGAGGTATGTTATGGAATTTAATGTTACACTTATTCCGGGAGACGGAATCGGACCTGAGATTGTGCGCGAAGCAAGAAAGGTTCTCGACCGGGTGGCAGAGAAGTACAGCCACAGATTTACATATAAGGAAGTGCTTATGGGAGGCTGCTCGATAGATGCTTATGGTGTTCCGCTTACGGATGAAGCACTTGCCACTGCCAAGGCTTCGGACGCGGTTCTTCTCGGAGCGGTCGGAGGAAGGGTCGGAGTTGACAGCTGGTATGAGCTTCCTCCTGACAGGAGACCTGAGGCAGGACTTTTAGCAATCAGAAAGGGACTTGAGCTTTTCGCAAACTTAAGACCTGCTTATCTGTACAGCGAGCTTAAGGGCGCCTGTCCGCTCAAGGAGGAGGTAGCTGATAAGGGCTTTGACATGATTATTGTAAGAGAGCTCACGGGCGGTCTTTACTTCGGAGAGAGAAGCACCAAGGAAGTGAACGGTGTTGTTACGGCGGTCGATACGCTCAAGTATGATGAGAATGAGATAAGAAGAATTGCAATCAAGGCATTTGAGATTGCCATGAAGAGAAACAAGCATATTATAAGCGTCGATAAGGCTAATGTTCTTGATACATCAAGACTCTGGAGAAAGATTGTCGCAGAGGTTGCCAAGGACTACCCTGAGGTTAAGGTTGAGGACATGCTTGTCGACAACTGTGCAATGCAGCTTGTGAAGGATCCTGCACAGTTCGATGTGGTTCTCACGGAGAATATGTTCGGAGACATCCTCTCAGACGAGGCAAGCATGATTACAGGCTCCATCGGAATGCTGTCATCGGCAAGTCTCGGAGCGGGAAAGCTCGGTCTTTACGAGCCTAGCCACGGTGCTGCACCTGATATTGCAGGTCAGGATAAGGCTAATCCTATCGCAACGATTCTCTCGGCAGCCATGATGCTCCGCTATTCGTTCGACCTTGACAAGGAGGCAGATGCGGTTGAGGCGGCTGTTAAGAGCGTAATCGCAGAGGGCTACAGAACGGTTGATATAATGGCAGAAGGCATGAAGCAGGTCAGCACTGCACAGATGGGCGACCTTATAGCAGAGAGAGTATAACGCCCAATGTGCACAGTATAGTATTTTAGGGCGATATTTTAAAATTTACTGGATTAAAGTCTGAAAGCATGCTATGATATAAAATAATAAGTCCATCAAAATATATATCGCGTGGCTGCTTACAGACAAAGCGATATATATTTTAGATGGGCAAACCTATATGAGCAAGTAATGGTTCAGCTTAGCTGAACCACGGATTGCGAATGTAGGTAATGGTTTCGAGAGTTCGCAGAACGGAGAAACCATTCTTATTATATAAAATGTAGTATGTAATGTATGAATTATGTATGGATATGGAGGCTTAACAATGAGAAGTGACGCAGTTTTTAAGGGAACTCAGCAGGCACCGCACCGTTCCCTCTTTAATGCACTGGGACTTACAGAGGAGGAGATGAACAGACCGTTAATCGGTATCGTGAGTTCCTACAATGAGATTGTTCCGGGACATATGAATATTGATAAATTGGTCGAGGCCGTAAAGCTCGGTGTTGCAATGGCTGGCGGTACACCTAGAGTGTTCCCGGCTATCGCGGTATGCGATGGTATTGCGATGGGACACACGGGAATGAAGTACTCGCTTGTGACAAGAGATTTGATTGCCGATTCGACAGAGTGTATGGCACTTGCACATCAGTTTGACGGACTTGTGATGATTCCTAACTGTGACAAGAATGTGCCGGGACTTCTCATGGCTGCAGCCAGAGTCAATATACCTACAATTTTTGTCAGCGGCGGACCGATGCTTGCAGGTAAGGTAGCAGGCTGCAAGACCAGCCTTTCAAGTATGTTCGAGGCTGTCGGAGCTTATGCTGCAGGTAAGATTACCGAGGAGCAGCTGAAGGAGTACGAGGCAAAGACCTGTCCTACATGCGGTTCATGTTCAGGTATGTACACAGCCAACTCCATGAACTGCCTTACAGAGGCACTTGGAATGGGACTTCGCGGCAACGGAACGATTCCTGCCGTATATTCGGAGAGAATTAAGCTTGCAAAGCATGCGGGCATGCAGATAATGGAACTTGTAAAGAAGGACATCAAGCCGAGGGATATCATGACGGAGAAGGCATTCATGAATGCACTCACCGTAGATATGGCACTCGGATGTTCGACGAACAGTATGCTTCACCTTCCTGCAATTGCAAGAGAAGCAGGCGTGGAGCTTAATGTGGATATTGCCAACGAAATAAGTGCAAGGACACCTAACCTCTGCCATCTCGCTCCGGCAGGACATACATATATCGAGGAGCTCAACGAGGCAGGTGGTGTATATGCCGTCATGAACGAGCTCAACAAGAAGAAGCTTTTGAACACGGATGTAATGACTGTCACCGGAAAGACAATGGCGGAGAACATTGCAGGCTGTGAGAATATGAATACAGATGTTATAAGACCTATTGATAATCCTTACAGCGCAACAGGCGGTATTGCGGTTCTCAAGGGAAATCTTGCACCTGATTCCTGTGTTGTAAAGCGTTCGGCAGTTGTTCCTGAGATGATGGTTCATGAAGGACCTGCAAGAGTATTTGACTGTGAGGAGGATGCCATTGCAGCTATCAAGGGCGGAAAGATTGTTGCCGGAGATGTCGTCGTAATAAGATACGAGGGGCCTAAGGGAGGACCGGGTATGCGTGAGATGCTCAATCCTACCTCTGCAATCGCAGGAATGGGACTTGGCTCAAGCGTGGCACTCATCACGGACGGACGTTTCTCGGGAGCTTCAAGAGGAGCATCAATCGGACATGTGTGTCCTGAGGCTGCGGTCGGCGGACCTATTGCTCTTGTCGAAGAGGGAGATTTAATTAAGATTAATATTCCGGAGAATAAGCTTGAACTCGCGGTATCCGACGAGGAGCTCGCGGCAAGAAAGGCTAAATGGCAGCCTAGAGAGCCTAGGGTTACAACAGGTTACCTTGCAAGATACGCTAAGATGGTGTCAGATTCATGCAAGGGTGCAGTACTTGAGAAATAATATTAGGGAGGATTCACAGATGCAGTTAAACGGTTCACAGATATTGATTGAGTGTTTGAAAGAGCAGGGTGTAGACACTGTATTCGGTTATCCGGGTGGTGCCATCCTCAATGTATATGATGAATTATATAAGAATTCAGATAAGATTACACATATTCTTACATCACATGAGCAGGGAGCTTCGCATGCTGCAGACGGATATGCGAGGGCTACGGGAAAGGTCGGCGTGTGTTTTGCAACCTCAGGTCCGGGAGCTACCAATCTTGTGACGGGTATTGCGACGGCGTATATGGATTCGGTGCCTATTGTAGCAGTTACCTGTAATGTAGGTGTTTCGCTTCTTGGAAAGGATTCCTTTCAGGAGATAGATATAACAGGTGTCACGATGCCTATAACCAAGCACAACTATATTGTTAAAGATGTAAATAAGCTTGCGGATGTTGTAAGAAGTGCATTTAAGATAGCTGCATCGGGCAGACCGGGACCTGTACTCATTGATATCACCAAGGACGCTACAGCAGCCATGGCAGAGTATGAGTATAAGAAGCCGGAGCCTGTTGAGCGTGTAACAGATACGATTAAGACAGAGGATATTGATAAGGTTGTTGAGATGATTTCTCAGGCAAAGAAACCTTTTGTATTCGTAGGCGGTGGCGCGGTTATATCAGGTGCGGATAAAGAACTTGCGGAGTTCGTTAAGAAGCTCCATGCACCTGTTACGGATTCACTTATGGGAAAGGGAGCATTCAACGGCACAGACCCGCTCTATATGGGAATGCTCGGAATGCACGGGACAAAGGCTGCCAACTTCGGTGTGTCGGAGTGTGATCTTCTCGTGGTTGTCGGCGCAAGATTTTCAGACCGTGTAACCGGAAATGCCAAGAAGTTCGCGACAAACGCAAAGATTGTGCAGTTCGACGTTGACCCGGCGGAGATTAATAAGAATATCAGGGTTGAAGCAAGCGTCATAGGAGACATTAAGGAGATATTAAAGCGTGTCAACGAAAAGCTCACACAGCAGAAGCATGATGAGTGGGTAGAGCATGTTGAGGAGCTTGCAAAGCAGTATCCGCTTACATATCATACAGATAAGCTGACAGGTCCTTATATCATGGAGAAGATATATGAGGTTACAAAGGGCGATGCAATCATCACGACAGAGGTTGGCCAGCATCAGATGTGGGCTGCACAGTTCTACAAGTACAAGGAGCCAAGACAGCTTCTCACCTCCGGAGGTCTCGGAACCATGGGGTACGGTCTTGGGGCAAGCATCGGAGCTAAGTGGGGACGCAGGGATAAGACGGTCATCAATATTGCAGGTGACGGCTGCTTCCGTATGAACATGAATGAGATTGCCACAGCCACAAGATATAATATCCCGATTATCGAGGTTGTTGTAAATAATCACGTTCTCGGTATGGTTCGTCAGTGGCAGACACTTTTCTATGGACAGAGATATTCAGCTACGGTTCTTGATGACCAGGTTGATTTTGTCAAGCTTGCGGAGGCAATGGGAGCAAAAGCATATAAGGTTACTACCTGCGAGGAGTTCGAGGCGGCAATCAAGGATGCCATTGCGCTCAACATTCCATGCCTGCTCGACTGCCACATCGAGAAGGATGACAAGGTATTCCCTATGGTTGCACCGGGAGCCGCGATATCAGAGGCATTTGGCGAGGAAAAGTTCTTAGATTGTTAAATAAAACTCTGGAGGTGTAAAAGTTGAATAGGGTCTATATGCTTAATCAGAAAATAGACAGAGCTTACAATGCCGCCGGAAAAGCAATGCAGGATGTATTCAGTGTATTTGGAAGGCTGGGAATGAAAATCATTCCCGGCTTTTCTAAGGATGCGGGCAAGCTTTTTAAGGCACTCGATATTCCGTTCATGGCATGCTATGTGTTTTTCAAGGCGGGAAAAGGTGACTTCGTGATATATTCATATCCCGAGAATCATATAAAGATTAAGCTTCTTGGTAAGTTGAAGAAGGTTAAGGGTTTCAAGCTTGTGTGCTTTGTAAATGACCTTAATTCTATCAGATACGGAAACTTTGAGGATGAGAGCGTAAAAGCGGGAATCCGCGATGAGTTGTATTATGTGGGCTGTGCGGACATCGTGATGCCACCCAACAATAACAGCGAGAAGCTTTTAAGAGAGTATGGAGTTACAGGCAGGATGATTCCCGTCGGTGCATGGGATTATCTTCTGAGCGACAATCAGACTGCACCGTATGAGAAACATGGAGACGGAAAGTGGAAGCTTGCGTTTGCGGGAAATCTCGACAAATCGGCTTTTCTCTTTGAACTCGGAAAGGTTAAGGGGGACGATTTAAGCTTCGAGCTCTGGGGCAGCATAACGAAGGATATCAATGAGCTTCCGTGCAACTGCGTTTACCACGGAGCTGTGGCACCTGAGGAGCTTCCAAGAAGTCTTGCGGGCTGTCATTTTGGTCTCGTGTGGGACGGAATAAGCGTCAACACCTGTGACGGAGGGCTCGGCGTCTATTTAAGGTACAACAACTCCCATAAATGCGGTCTCTACCTTGCATCGGGCATCCCTGTATTCGTGTGGAAGCAGTCGGGGCTTGCACATTTTGTGGCGGAGCACGGCTGCGGCTATGCAATCGAGTCGCTCGATGAGATTGACGGAATACTTAACGGTATGTCGGACAGCGAGTATGAGAAGTTGATTGAGAATACGGAAAAAACTGCGCAAATACTGAGAAGGGGCGGACTGCTTGAGAGTGCCTACAGGAAGATGTTTTAGCGGTCAGATACAGTGAATGAAGGACTTTGCCGGAAACGGCAGGGTTCTTTTTTTGTGTAATAGGAGATTTGAAAAATACAGCAATAAAATATTTATTTCCATGTTGACATATAATATTATACGACGTATAGTATTGAAAAAGAAATAATATTATAAAATTCCGGTGACAGATGGTCAAAAAGTTGTTCGTGCTCGCACGATAAGGCTTTAACCGGTTTTGAAAGGAGGGCAGCCATGGCTTTTCAGGTAAGCGCAGCACTTTTGGATGCCTGTGTGCTGTCGGTGCTGGAACAGTCCGACGTGTACGGCTACGAGCTGACGCAGAGGATAAAGGAGCTTATGAAGATATCGGAGTCCACACTGTACCCGGTACTCAGGCGATTGCAGAAGGACGAGTCGGTTACGGTGTATGATATGCCGTACAACGGAAGGAACAGAAGATACTATTCGATAACCGGGGCAGGGCGTGAGAGGCTTGCGGCATACAGGCTCGAATGGGAGGAGTATAAGAATATTATAGACAGCATTATGGGAGGGAATAAGGATGACAAGAGATGAGTATCTTCAGATTTTGAGGGATAATCTAGCGACTATGACGGATGATGAGAAGGATGATGTTATAAGATATTATCTGGAATATTTCAGTGATTCGGGCGATGAACGGGCGGCTATGAAGGAACTTGGTGCGCCTGAGAAGCTTGCGGCGAGATTGTGCAGCGGGAACGGAGCACAGAATAGTGAGAACTACAGTGCAGGGAATTATACAAGTACAAAGAATACGGCAAAGGCATATGGCGTTTATAATGATGGCAACACAGGAGCCTATGATTATTCATGGGAAGAAGGAAACACCAAAAAGAAAAAATCACCCGGAAAAATAATCGCGCTCGCATGCACGGCCCCGATATGGGTTCCCTTGGCATTTGCGGGGCTGGCAATACTTTTCAGCCTGCTGCTGGTCGTTGTGGCTGTTGTATTTGCGGTGTTTGTCGTGTTCGCGGCGTGTGTGATAGCCGGAATTGCAAGCGTGGCAGCGGGATTTTTTGCTTTTGGCAAGTCACTTGCGGATGGGCTGCTTGTGCTCGGCGGCGGTCTGTTTATGCTTGGAGCCGGAATACTCGCATTTTTCCTTGGAACATACATTGTAAAGGGAATTGTGAGTGCTTTTAAGATGTTTTTTAATAAAAATTAAAAGCTTGCTTATGTATTTTATGGGATATCTGAAAAAGGAGTGAGGATACAATGAAAAAAAAGGTGTTATTGCTGACCGCGGTTGTATGCATATTTCTGGGCGGAGCGCTGTTTTCCATAGGAAAGGTGATGGGAGGGAGAGGAATAGTCTTTGATTTTACGGGAAAGGGCATAATCTCAGACGCGCAATTTAAGGAATTATCATTTAACGATATGGACTATGATGCATTTAAGAGTGTCACGGTAGATGCAGCCAACTGTAAAATCTACATATACAGCTCGGACAACGGCAAATACGGTGTGGATTTAAAGCTGTACAATTATGACGATGACAATATACAGTTCGGGGTAGAAGGTGATGAGCTCATCATAAAAAATTCCATGAATGGCGCGAGGCTTAGCTTTATCTACAATCTGTTCAATGATGATGAGCAGTACATAAAATTATATATCCCTGACGGCGGGTGCGAGTTCATAGACGTGTCGACCGCCAATGAAAATATTGTCATCGAGGATATCTCTGCCACGGGAAAGGTGAGCGCAGGTACGACGAATGCCAGGATAACATTTTCAAATGTGAGCGGGGAGACGCTCAGTGCAGTGACTACGAACAGCAATGTCGTAGTGGAAGGAGTTACGGCTGAAGAACTTACAGTAACTACAAGCAACGGAACGGCACAGCTCTCAAGCGTGCAGGCAGACCGGTTAAATGTTAAAACAAGCAACGGCGAGGTCGAACTTGAGGGGGTGAGCGGTGCTGAAGCTCTTCTTAAGACCACCAATGCCGAGATAGCTTTAAGGGAAGTGTATTTTGACGGCGCGCTCGAGGCGCATACCTCGAACGGCAGCATAAAGGCATCGCTCTATGGCGAGGACAGCGATTACTACTATGAGATTAAAACCAGCAACGGCAGCATTAAGCTTGGCAGCGATGTACACGGAACGAAGTATACCGGGGGAAAGGGTCAGTCAAAGCTTAAACTGAACACATCAAACGCGGATATCACGGTGAAGTTTGATGTTTCTAAATAAATAGATTGTGGCAGTGATGTACGAAAATACGGCAGTTTTAAGTGCTTTTTGGGCTGCTGTATGGCGTTATAAGAATTAGGAGTTGTAAATCATGCAGAAAATACTGATTGTGGAAGATGATACCAATATTAATAATCTGCTCTGTGAGGCATTGACGAAGGAGGGATATTACTGTGAGCAGGCCTTTTCGGGCACGGAGGCGAGACTTCTTTTAAATATGAAGGAATATGGCTATGCGCTGGTGCTGCTTGACCTGATGCTGCC
>FR895384.1 GCA_000435595.1 Firmicutes bacterium CAG:882 | reverse complement strand
GTACTGCCACCAATAAGTAGTTTGAAAGTTTTTCTTTCAAACTTTCGCCCTATATGACTATTGTACTTCTTCCTATTATATGGTATATTTCCAGTATAAAACAGAAATATAATAATTTCAACAGAAAACGGATTTTCTTTGAAAACACTAAATGTAATCATTCTGCCACACGGAGGTGACTTTTTTGATTAATAGCGTATACGATTATTATATTAGCACATATGGCAACCGGACCGCCTCGCGTCACGACACGCATAAGAGAAGTGAACTGCGCGATATATACAATAGCATAGTAAAAATCAACAGAGCTGCTCCTCTGTACAAGGTGGATATGTCCGAGAGCTCGCAGAAGCTCGCAATAGATATCAAGGAAGCTGCACGTGCACTCACGGATACCCTGAGCGACATAACCGATATTTCCGATGAAGATATGCCTGTCGGAACAGTTGCAGTCTCTGACAATCCCGGTCTTGTCACTGCAGAATATACAGGGAGTGACGCGCCCGACAACGAGAAGCTCACATTTGATGTGAAGCAGCTTGCCACGCCTCAGGTCAACATCGGAGAATATGTCTCCTCCGGTGCCCACACTCTTTTTCCCGGGACATATTCTTTTAATATAGAGAATTCAGGCACAACATACGAGGTCGAATTCAATGTGAATGACACCGACACCAACGGAACGGTGCTTGACAAGCTCGCCCGCTCGATAACACGCTCCGGAATAGGTCTTAACGCCGAAGTTATTCAGAATCAGTATTCCCAGAAGGCAATCAGGATAACCTCTGAGGCTACGGGCAGCCGCAAGGGTTCCCCATGCCAATTCCGCGTACTTGAGAACACTTCCAGTACGCTCTCCGGTGCAGTCAGGATGTTCGGTCTTGATAACATAAGCATCTACCCGTCCAATGCCACATTCGACATTAACGGCAAGTCCAATATATCCGAGAGCAATTCCTTTATGGTTGACGGCAGGTATGAAGTCACCCTCCACGGTACCTCGGATGAACTCGGAACAGGAACCGTCAGTGCCATGAAGGACGGCAGTCCTCTGATTGAAGAGTATGAGAACCTTGCCGGAAATTACAACAATCTCATCGCCTTATCGAATAAGAAGGATACTCACGAGCTTCGAATGCTCCGCTCCAACATGACCTCGACAATCAAGTATAACCGTGAGCTTCTCGAATCCAACGGTTTTCATGTCAATGATGACTATACATTGTCCGTTGACCACGAGTCAATCGAAAAAGCCGCCAAGGATGGCACAATATTTGATAACCTTAAGAATTTAGACAGTTTCAAGAATGCACTTAAGAAGAGGGTTGACAATATCGAAGTCAATCCGATGGAATATATTAATAAAAAAATTGTCGCATACAAAAATCCTCAGAAGCTTATCTCAACACCCTATGCGGCATCAATTTATACCGGAATGATGTTTGATCGTTCGCTTTAGAAAAATAACAGGCTGCCTTACCTTATCCTCGGTTCGGCAGCCTGTTATTTTTCTATTCCGAAATATCTATGGCACTCTCCATCATTTTAAGCCTCTCATCATAGCTGTGAAGCTCCCTGACCTTTTTCTGACCATTCAGTGCAATTCTTTTTCTCTCATCCTCATGTGTCAGATAATATCTCACCTTTTTCACAAGGTCCGTCTCGTCCTCGAACCACACCAGATCCTCACCATTCTTGAAGTACATCACAAGCTCAGGCTGAAAGTTGGTTATGCAGAAGCCTCCTGCCGCCAGAATATCCCACACTCTGAGAGGTATTCCGCTCCTGATGTTCCTTATGGTAAAATTGAGATTAATCTTACTCTCGGCAAACACAATCGGTGATTCATCCCAATATCTCACAGGACCTCTGTTGTGTGCCAATATGAATTCAGCATTCTCATCATCCGTGAACACGTTAACATCAAAGTACTTCGAGAGTTCACCGAGAAGCTTGTACCTCTCAAGCTGTGCAATCTTAAATCCAAGTACTGTTGTCGAAAATATAAGTGAAATATCCGAAAACGAACGCTCGCTCTTCTCGATTTTAAAATGCCTGTTAAGCTCCTCAATAATATCTGCCGTAAGCATACCGTCGATATAATTTTCTCCGTATATCTCCATCTGAAGCTTCATAAGCGCATCAAAATATCCCCTGACATAATCAGGCAGCTTATCCTTAATCTCATCATACGAGTTCTTGCGGTACATGCTCCCGACAAAACTCACGTCATATCTGTACCTGCAGTCTTCACGCTTCCCTCTGCCGCCGCTGTTTTGATAACTGCCCTCGTAATCCTTTGCATCCCGGCATTTGCCATGTTCTTTTTCTGCTTCGGCAATCACCGACTCCGCTCTCCCAACCGCAGCAGCAAGCGGCAGATAATACACATTCGCGCCAAGCTCCTTGAAGGTCATATAACAGAATCGGTCAAAAATAAATATATAATTCCACTCATTAAAAATTGATTGGTGATACATCGTTGACAATGGACTGTCACAGGTCCAGCATATATACTTAAGCCCTGCAAATTGTCCACATAAATCCGAAATTATAGGAAAATAATTCACAGAAAACACAGCGTCATACACAGATACAGCCATATTATTCCCTGACAATTTTTCCACAAAAATCCGTTCAAAGCTGTCATCCTTCTCAAAATTCCCAAGCTCCGCCTCGAACGTATCAACAATATGCCCGCGCCGTCTGAGCGCAGCGATAATATCAGTCTGATTGTAGGCTTTCCAGCAGTACACAAGTATTCTCATAGTTCTCCTGTCGTATATAATTACTTTAGCTATATATTTGAGGGCGGACGTTGTACAAATTTAACAATTCACCACAGGCACGCTTTCGCTACATTACATCACGTAACGGTGCATAGACAGCCAAAATACGGCTGTCAAACACCGACGGCTGTAAAGTACCTGCTTGCGAATTTGTTAAATTTGCACAACTGTTTATCGTCAAAATTGCGTTTCGCAAACGCCTAATAGTTACTTAAATAATATTTCTCACTCTTTATGCGACTTTATAAATTCATTTATGCAGGAACATATCTCCGTAGCCATGTCATAGTATACATTTCTCTTAAAATGATTGATACAATCGAGATAATCATCCTGAGAATGAATAAATTTTGTTATTTCAACTAATTTAACTCTGTCATTACCACTGACATGCTCCCTGACAATCCTGTTTATTTCTTTGTGACGCTCCGCATGATTTCTGAACTCCTCATTTTCGCCCTCATACTCAATCTCGCTGCCAAGAATAAATATGAAATCCGGGTGTCCGGCCGCGTGCTCAAGCATATAATCCAGATTTCTAAGCAAATCATGTGGTGCCGTTGTCCCCATATATTGCCATTCATCAGAAAATCTGTTTATAATCTCTTCCGTAAAAGGAAATGCATGGTTCACAATGCTCCCATCAATATATCCTCTTGTATTATTCTTATCTGTCAGATCAAAATTGCAGCTTCCAAAGCTTATATATGCTTCTGATTCTTTATTTTTATAGAGTCCTGCATGGCAATCCGGAAGAAGGCTGTAACACACAATGTTATATTCTTTATCAAAGATTGATGTCTCAAAATCACCCGAAGTAATAAACGGTACATTCTCTGTTATATTCCCAATTTCCTCTTTGGCCAGATATGCGCTCTCCCAAATATGCATTGAATGATTCTGCCCCGTTGTAATAAAGCCCTTATCATTTACATAGTTAAACTCTTTTGTCAGCTCCGCACCGGAAAGATATCCTTCTATCGCGCTTAAATCACAAGGTCCCTTCAAAAGTATCCTTGCCTTCTGTGTATGTTCTTCATCAACGCTCTTGCCGGCATCTGCACCGCCTGTTTCAATATCCACATTAACCCATGGTGCGTCGCCATCCTTGTCAAGCATAACGGCAACCGGAAGCACAGGCATAATATCCGGAACTCCCAAAAGAACGTACACCATCTGTTCAATTCCCATTCCCATAACCCGACATGAGAATAGAAAATGTACCAGTCTTTTGTCCATAAGTGAATAACAGTAAAAACCAACTATGCCATAATCTCCAAATCTGTCGCTTGCACTCACATAACCGCACATATTGTTTTTATCGTTAATCTGTTCTAAAAGCTCTTCTCTGCTGCTTCTCAGCTTCGTATAATTGAGCTGATTTGTTCTCTCCACAAGCTCTGCAATTCTATCAATCACAGCTGCGCAATCATCTTTCACAACAATATGAATATCGCTGTCATACAAAAACTGTGTGTCAGAACCGGCATTACTTTTGGCTATGCACTTCTTCTCCAATAGCTTATACTGCTTAAGTCTCTTATGTTCAACATCCTTCTTAACCTGTCCGCCAATATATTCTATGAGCCCGGCTATAATGCACGGCTCCGATGTCATTATTCCTTCATTGAAATGCTTGGCTTCCTCAAGATTCCGTGGATTATCATCAATAAAAAGAACATTCTCCGCACGCAGATTCATATTTTCAAGCTTCTTTTTTATCTGTTCACCCTTGTTATCCCAATTAATATTGTTGAATACAAAAAAGTCCCATATACCAAGCTGTTCCAATGCCTGTCTTGCATTCTGCTCATCATTCTTTGACGAAATAGTATTGACGATACCGCAATCAGTCAGCGACTTAATCAGTTCTGCATTCTGCACAGGTGCATTGACGGCTCCCTCGCTGAGAGTTCCATTCCACAGAGTATCATCCAAATCCCATATAACAAGCTTTATCTTATCAAAATCAATATTTTCCTTTGCTTTCGGTTCAGGCAGAAGCACACAATCATCCCGGCAAAGCTTTTTAAGCTTCGCAAGTTCCTCTCTGTCAAGCTCCTTGTATGTATCCTTGCCGATAAGCAGTACATGAAAAACCTTTCCGTTAAGTGCCTGTGCCAGACTGTCCACGCTGTCAAATACCATCTCCGTACATCCTGAAATCATTCTCAGACATTCATTCTTCTCCACGCCAACAGCATGTGCATTGCAAAATCGTGTTCGTATCAGCTTAAGTGCCGCTCCAAGTCCGCTTCCAATATGAAGAATATTTATTTCATCATCTTTTCCGAACGGAATCTGCTCTGCCGGTTCCATATCTTTATATGCATAGTCAATTATGTCAAATCCGAACTTATTCTCAAAAAGCCGCCTGTGCTGTTCAAGCAGTTCATTAATCCCATCCTTATTTGCAAAGCTCTGACTTCCCGCATGATATATAAAGCTGTTCCTGCACAATATAAGCCTATATCCGTTAAGTGCCAGCCGCATAGACAAATCATCATCCTCAAAATATCCCGGCGAAAAGCTTTCATCCATACCACCGCACATATTCCATGCATCCCTTTTTACCAGCATCGCAAAGCCGGATAGTCTGACTCTCTCCTCATACGGACACTGCATCGGAATATTGACCGCTATTCCATATTCAAGGTATTCTGCCGGAAGCGGATATTCAATATCCACCTGCTGCCTGTTTCCCGCATAATTTGAAATACCGCCTGATGCTCCTACTCTCTCATTCTCATACAACCCCATTCTGAGCCAGAATAGAGAATTATGTGCCAGTCTTGTATCATTGTTGAGCAGTAATATATCATTTTCAGGTTCAGAATACTGCGCTCCTATATTGCATCCCACAGGAAATCCCACATTCTCATCAAGAAGTATAACCTTAATATCTTCCTGTTCGCACAGCCACTCTCTTATACCATCACTCGAAGCATTATCAACCACTACTATTTCGCAGGCTTCCTCCGGGCATGAACTTCTGATTGCTTCTATACACTTCTGCATCATATACATACAGTTATATGAAACGATTATAATGCTTGTCTTTCTGACCGATAATGAGTTATTACATAGAAGCTTATTTTTCTTTTCTGTCAGCCCTGCCCTTATATTTTCATCCTTACACAAAAACTCTGCATTTTCATAACATAGGTATGCCTGATTAATATTCCCACCTATATGCTCATCGCCCAGTTTTTCATATATAATATATTCATCCATAAGCATCTCCTGTTCACGAATGGCTGTTTTATTTGTTTTATAATGTAATCCAATCCTTGTGGTATAAATTAACCGTTCGTCCCTTCATCCAACGTGACGGAGCCACTGTTATGTTATCGGGATTGGCATTAAGCGTTGCTCCCCACCACGAAAATGTGCTGTTGGCAATAATATTATGCTTTGCCCTGGTCATAAGATACATATCCTGATATGGTTCGCACGGCGGCATTATCACAGTCCTGCACCCCATAAAATCTTTCATATTCTCAGCCGCATATTCCGGGTCATCTGAAAATATATAGAGAACAGGCTTTTCATGAGTATACTGTTCAATAATCGAGACAGCCGAAGCGTAGTAGTCCTGCGTGAGCTGTTCAAAAATCTGCGCATTTACCTGTGTAAGGTAGTCCGAACGTCTTATATGAAGTGCCACAGAGTTACATGATGACATATCTTTTTCCACTGCTGCCATTGAATTATCAATAAATTCCGGTTTAAGCTTAAGTTCTTCCTGCATCTCTTTTCTTACCACATTGTAAAAGTCTATATTCTGCCAATATCCCTCATACAATACCTCGTCAGAGCCAATCGCATAATCATCACGATAATCATTCTCATCGCAATAATCCCGATATGTCTTTTCGCCTGCTGCCGCTACATATCGTGTGTTATATTTATCCAACACGAACTCTCTCTTTGTGATGCCGTTATTTTCCGGGAACTGTATAGTGAAAAAATCTTTTCTTAAAACAACATTTTTCACCCCAAGCTTCTGAAGATATCTTGAAAATGCATATTGGAATAATTGCTTCCCGAGACCACCCATAATTTCAACATTATTCATCAGCCTGTCCCTCTTTTCTGAAAATGAATATTCCGCAATCATAATTTCCCAAATAATTATCCGCCACGTTTTCCAATATCGAGGCTATATGCTCCATGTCATCATCATGGGTAAAATCAAGCGTAGTCCTGACTCCTTGATGAAAATATGTGAACTCCTCCAGTCTCATATCATCCACAGCCGTTCTCACAATAGTCCATGGTCTGTATATCCTGTGTGCATTGAACATTACCTTCTGTTCTTTTCCCACCGGCACACTTAAATAGAGTATTCCACCATTCTTAAGAATCCTGACATACCCCATCAGTGCCTTCTTCCATCCGTAATAGTCAACCGCATCACCATATCTTCCAAGTCCGAAATGCTCAAGTGCATGCAGACAAGACAGAACCGGAACCGAGCCCTCTTCTATATTGGATAAATCCATGGCATTTCCCTGAATAAAATCGAGATTGTCAATGTGCTCCGGCAACGGACGAATATCTATCATCGTCACCTTGATATCCATGCTTAAAAGATGCGATATATATCCATCAATCCTTGAACCGATATCGTATATATGCCTCACTCCGCTCTTCATAACCTTGTTGGCAGCATAAACATCCTGAAAGAAGTAATGTGCATCAACGCTGCCTGCTTCTTCCCTATAATCAGAAAGACACTTAAATTGATTTTTTTCATCAAATTTAAAGTCAGCATCACTTCCAGCTTGCATTATGTATTCATCTCTATCCTTAAGGTACTTCGCTTCATCCTCCTCCACATAATCCCTTGCCGCCTCTTTGGCTCGTTCAAGTCCTTCAAGAACCTCAACAAGGGCACTGCAATTATCCTCAGAGCCGAGTATGTATGTGTTATGTATAAAATCAGGAAACATTACCTTAATTCGTCCAAGCAGCTCATACATAGGTGTTGCTAAAAGAGAAGCTCCGGTTGATAAACAAAAATTATATGAGCAGAACAGTATATTGTTGATGGCAATGTACTCAAGTTCGTCATGATACGGCGATAGCTTATCGTCAGTCAATCCACGATATATAAGTTCATTTAAAAGCTTTTCCTCCGCCTCTGCTTTCATTATAATTCTATCCGTCGATGTTCTATCATTCATCACTCCCACATCATTATGAAAATAATGATAAAAAGACGTATCCGTCCTGCAATATCTATGCACATACATAGCTATCATCTGGGAGAAAAAGCAATCCTCATAAAAAAGCTTCTCGGGAAAACTGATTGCATTATCCATAATAAGCTCTCTCTTATAAAGCTTTCCCCACACTGCCTCACGATTGCAGGCGTACATAAGCATCTGCTTTCTGTTCTCTACACTATTTATCTCAAAAAGCTGTGCGCCCTTGATTTCGCATCCCCATACAGGTTCATTCCTGAACACATCAAAATAACAGTCCACCAGGTCACAGTCATACTGCACGGCACATTGATACATGTACCGAAGCATGGCAGGTTCTATGCAGTCATCTGCATCGACAAATGTAATATACTCACCTGTTGAATACATCATACCAATATTGCGTGCTGTTCCCTGCTTCCCGTTCTGCTCACAATTAATGACCATGATGCTCTCCGGATACATCTGTTCATATCCTGATAATACGTCAAGAGTACCATCTGTTGATGCATCATTAACAAGAATAAGATCTATATTATTGATTCCTATTGACTGATTTATGATACTGTCAATACAACGTCCAACATAATTTTCAACATTATAACATGGTACTATCACACTAATAATCGCCATTTTCTCCTCCATGTAGATATTGTAATTTATTTTGCTGTATTAATTATCTTATGAAGCACATCCTCCATGCCATATTCCTCATGAATTTTTCTCCAGCCATTAAATGCTATCTGTTCACGTTCGACGTCATGTTCAAGATAATACCCTGCTTTTTCCTTAAGGTCATCCATGGAAGTATACATGACCACCTCCTCACCGTCCCTGAACAGCTCTGCAAGCTCCGGCTGATAATTCGACAACAGAAATCCTCCCGCAGCCATAATATCAATACACCTCAGCGGAATACCCGAGACAATCGACCTGAGAGATATATTAAGATTAATCTTGGAATTGCGGAAGATTCCCGGCATCTCCGTGTGGTAATCAGCATACCCCCTAAACTCAACCTGCTTTAATTCTTCGTCCGAGTTTCCCGAAAACAATGTCACCTTATATCTGTCCGCAAGACAGTTGAGTGCTCTGACACGCTCGATTGATGTAATCTTCTTCTGAACAAACTGAATAAAATAATCCTTCTTGGTTATGAACAACCCGTCATCATCCTCAACCGAAAAGCAGTCAC
The DNA here is from genome assembly GCA_000435595.1 of Firmicutes bacterium CAG:882. GTDB lineage: Bacteria > Bacillota > Clostridia > Lachnospirales > Lachnospiraceae > CAG-882. The sequence goes on along the minus strand of FR895384.1, from coordinate 48,244 downwards.
TAATCTTTTCAAAACGCGAATCCGTCACGAGCTGCGATACAATATCACAGCCGTACAGCTCCATCTGTGACTGCATAAGCCCATCATAAAATCCCCTGTAATACTCCGGCATTGCAATGCTGTCATAAAAATTGTACCTATCTCTATACAAGCTTCCAACAAACGAGATATCGTAATCATAGTGTGAGTTCCCAACAGGCTCTCCAAGCAGTGCATCAAGCCTTCCTACATTCGCAGCCAGTGGCATGTGATATACATGCTTCACGCCAAGGTGCTTAAGCCTTGCGGCATCCAGACTGTCAAAGCAGAAAATATAATTACATTTATTAAAAATATTTTTTGCATACAGTGTATTGTGAGGGCTGTCATACACCCATGATATATATTTTACTCCTGTCCTTTCCGCAATATCGGAAATCACAGGAAAATAATCGAACGAAAAAACAATATCAAATCCATGCTGAATAAGCACACCCGTCAGGCTGTTCTCAAGCTGTTCATCATGGAACTTATCCGTGAGCTGATATTTTACATCAGCCACCTCATATCCCAGCCGCAGCAGACATTCACATGCATCCTGCGACGAGTTATCATACCAGTCAAATAACAATATTTTCATATCTATGTATCCCACACTTCTTTATAGGAATCGCCTTCGTAATCCTCCTGCGCAAGCTCAAGCATCTGCCTTGCTGACAGCTTAGACTGATACTCTTTGTTATTAAAGAGATTCTCATGATCCTCCCTGACTGAATGAGCTTTCTCAAATGATATCGCAAAAAAATCTTTTCCCAGCCAGTCATAATCGTCATCCGTAATCGCCTCTGAGTGAAAGTAAGCGCCACCATACCTGAATGAGTTCCAGTTACGAAGCTTATAGCACTCAGGATGCCTTAGAGCTATATATGTACCGTAGCTTTCGAACTCACTGAAGCTGTTAGACTGTATATCAGCCATCTCAATCGACCACAATATCTTCTCCCAAAATTCAGTTCCCTTATATTCAGCCTTCTCTATGTCTGCAAGCATCTCGCACATAATGTCACATCTCATAAGCATATGTTCGGATATGAACGACTTATCAATACATTTGTGAAGGTCGGGTATGAGCTTCGTGAGTGTATTAAAATATTCCTCATGATATTCATGCTTAAGGTCAAGATACGGCTTGCCTTCATACGAGAACATCGAAAAATGTCTGCACGGAATCGTATCCCCATCCCATACCATGTAATATTCATCCTTACACATTCTCGCATACTGCATCTTCAAAAACTGCTGATAATACCAGCCTGTTATATTCCTAGGCATAGGTCTTCCCGCAAGCCACTCGCTCATCCGCTCTTCCATCACAGCATGAACTCTGTCAAACGACAGTATCGAGTTCTCATCAATCCAGCCAACCCGCTCGCCAAGTCCGGCACTGCTCACAAGCTCTCCTACCTCTTCATTTCCAACAAAATATATATTTCTTCCCGGAAGGTACTCGGAAAGTCTCTTATAATTATACTTAAGTCTCTCAAAATCCTTCGGGACTACCATAACCAGAACATCATACTGATTATCTGTGTTATTCATTATATAAGCACCTGCCTTTCATTAAACTTTCACGTTCGCATATTGCTGCTGAATTACTAATTCATCATGCACATTTACCAACAGCTCAAACAAATTCTTCAGCTTGGTATTGAAAACATCTCCCTTATCCGGCTCTCAAATGTGAATTCCTGCTCTATCATTTCCCTTCCACACGATGCAATCTGCATTCTCTCTGTATCATGTGCAAGATAATATGAAGCCTTCTCATACATATCCTCAATGGATTCATACATGATGCATGCCTCACCCGGCCGCAGATACTCCGCAATTTCCTCCTGATAATTGGTGAGTACAAAGCCTCCACATGCCATAATGTCGAGCACCCTGAGCGGAATACCACTCTGAATCGCCTTAAGTGATATATTAAGGTTAATTTTGCTGTTCTTAAATATTATCGGCATCTGTGTGAGATAATCAATATATCCGCCCTGCCTTAGTCCATTTATATCGTCTGCCGGATTGGAACTGTACAAAACCGTATCATAATGCGGTGCAAGAAGCGAAAGCACCATCCTTCTCTCACGGTTCGTCACCTCACAGGCAAGCATATATTCAAGCTCCCTCTTACCCATTCTGAAGTCCTGCATACCATTGACGTTCCTGAATTTATCCGCATAACATATATTCATAGCTTCAAGAAGGTCAGACCTTACAATGTCAGGTATAAGATATGCACCGTAGAGCTTAGACTGAGCGGCGATTATGCCTTCAAGATAACCTCTAAGGTATGGCTCGAGGACAGAAGTATATGCTGCATAATCTGTTGTATACAACTGTCCCACAAGTGACACGTCCGCTCTATATTTTTCTGCATCGCCCTTTGCAGCATTGTACTTTAAGGCATTATCCCTTCTTACACCATTAATCGCCTCATTGAATACACTCGCACTTGCCGCAAGCGGCAGATGATGTGCATTAACCCCTGCTGCCGCATATTCCGCCGCCTGCTGCCTGTCAAAAAAGAACACCTCATTACAGTCGTTAAGAAGCGGTGTCAGGTCCCTGATATGCAGCGGACTGTCATACACCCACGAATAATACTTTATCTGCCTGTCCATGCATACAGTGGACGCAAGCGGCATGAAATTCACGGAAAACACAATATCATATGCCCCTGTCACCAGCCTGTCCTCAAGCATTGCACAGAAGCGTTCGTCCTTCTCCCAATCCGTGAAATTATATTCGAACACATCATAATCTATATTAAGTTTCTTAAAAGCTTCTTCTATGCCCCAGCGCATAAAAGATGTCCAACGTATAAATAAAAGCTTCATTTTGTCTCCTGTATAAACAATACTTTTCATCTGTAACACACCATGCTGTTGGTTCATTACTACTACACATATACTTATAAGTACAGCTTTTAAGACACTTTTCTTTCTGAAAAAGTTCACCCTCTTTTATTTTCTATTGCTGTAAATACACGAACAACTGTACTTTTATTTTATTCCAGTGTACCACAACGTATCATGTTTGGCAACATTTTTAACCTATGGTCATTATCTTTACTTCATGGTAAAATTGCAGAAAAATATTGCTTTTAACCCACACAATGATAAAATATTAATATATTCAAAAATGCGAGGTATCAACGTGACAGACGAACAAAATCAGATGATTATGACAATCAAGAAGATTGCCGCTATGATAGAACAGGAACAGCTTTCTATGGGAGACTGTCCTGTATCAGATATAACCGAAGCACTGCATTATGCCTTAAATTACCGGGATAATGCACCACTTTCCGAAGATATATCCCTGCAATACGGCGACTTGATTAAATACATGATTGCAAACGGCCAAAAAGCTGAATGCTGTTATATGCTTGATATGATGGCTGACTGGATACGGTACGAATACGAAAAAGACAGCTATAATGATAAAAAATATTCTGATATTTCCAAGCAGCTTGAGGATGCGAAGGAAGACAACCGATTGTTCGATAATATTGTGCAGCGATATAAGAGCCACAGCATGGATGATGCATTCTTAGGTGAGCATACATACCACACGCTCGCACTTGTAAAGGAAAAGGGAAGCATTGAGTTGTTCAAGGAAATTTCATCCTGCGTATATGATACCAACCTTAGAAGAATAGCGCGGCAGAATAAGAAGAAAATAGCATTTTTTGTAAAAGACAGTGCCGAATGGAGCTGTGAAGAAGTATATAAGCTATATGCCGCACGCCCTGACTGCGAAGTTGTGGTTACAGTCGCTCCGTTCTTCGTAGGCACGCAGCAGACTATTCTTGATACATACAATAACACCATTGCATATTTTGCGGAAAGAGGTTTTAACACAATCGGCTTGTATGACCAATATCAGGACAGCATTAAAAGCTGGAAGGAAGTCGGCAGCCCTGATATTGTATTTCATCTTAATCCGTATTATACGGCATTTATCGGCTCAAGCAGCATACTTAATTTCCCATTAAGTATATTGAATGTATATATACCATACGGCATGATGATATATGGCAATGTCTCCGGACAGTTCAACCAATTATCACATGCTCTTTACTGGAAAATATTCTGTGAAACAGCCTGCCATAAGGAAATGGCTGAAAAATATTCTGATATAGGGGATTTCAATGTGATTTCCAGTGGTTTTGTCAGAATGGACAGCTTTTACCGTGACGAACCGGAGCCTGAACATGATATATGGAAAATATCACCTGATGCCGATAAACAGAACGTAAAAAGAATTATCTATGCGCCGCACTGGTCAATCCGAGACGGTGCCGCAGGCTTTGGGAATTTTGATAAGACATATATGCAGATGTATAATTATGCAAAAGATACTGCCGTTGCAACATCCTGGATTTTAAGACCTCATCCTATGCTCAGAGCCGGCTCTGTGGCGCAAGGATTATTTCAATCCGAACAGGAATATGACGAGTATCTCGATATGTGGAACCGGCTTCCCAATGCCAAGGTAATTGAAAGCGGAACCTACTGCGATATATTTAAATCATCCGACGCTATGATTCTGGACAGTATTTCATTTTTAGGCGAATACCTGTATGTACACAAGCCTATGCTCTTTCTGACCAGAGAACGTAATACCTTCAATGATTTCGGAAGAGAATTGGCAAAGATATTGTACAAAGCCGATGGTGGAGACTTTAACGCAATTAAGCATTTTGTGGAAAATATAGTTATTCAAAATAACGATTATATGCTTAAAGAACGCGAAGCCTTTTTCGAGAAATACCTTGATTATTATAAAATCAACGGAATGCCGGCAAGCGAATATATATATGAATATATTGATGACGCAATAAACAAAGTACATGAAGAAAGAACAACATAATATGAGAGTTAAAAAGCAACACACCGACATTGACTACAATAAAACAAAGGACTTCTTTCAACACAGGGCAGATAAATTCCAGAAAAATAATCCCTACTCCGTTACGATGTATCAGGACAACAATGCTGAACTGGTTCGTGAGCGCAATGAGCACGAAATAAAGAAGCTGATACCTTATCTGGAAATTGATACAGCAGCTAAGGTATTGGATATTGCATGCGGCATCGGCCGATGGGCGGATGCACTTTCGGGTGATATTGCAGAATATTGCGGCATAGATTTCAGTCCTGAATTGATACAGATTGCTAATGAGCGAAATAAAAAGGAAAATTTTAACTTTTATGTCGGTTCTGCATTACAGTTAAATACAATTATGTCAGAAAACAAAAAAGACCGCTTTAACAAGGTACTGCTAATAGGCATCTTAATGTATTTAAATGACGAAGATATAGAGGTTCTGCTGCATCAGGTAGAACAATGCTGCGCCGAGCATGCCACCATATGCATCCGAGAGCCGATAGGTATAGAAGACCGTCTGACTCTGAAAGATTTTTATTCCGAAGAATTAGCCGATAACTATAACGCGATATACCGAACACGCAATGAGTTCAAACAATTCTTTGATAAAAATTTGTTGAATAAGGGCTTCTATATAAAAAAAGAAGGACTATTGTTCAATGAGAAAGAACTTAACAACAGGAGTGAGACAACACAGTATTATTATATTATTGAAAGGTAAATTAAGCTAAATGAAAAGTAACATGCAGACCATTAATCCGATATTAGTAGATATTCTCGTCCCGGTCGCGGGTGCAGGCGGTGTTGAAAATGTAATAAATGCCGTAGGAAAGTACCTTAATCATAATGGTTTTCATGTCCGGATTGTACAGCTTCTGTCCGATGGCAACCGGTGGTTTGACCCTGCGCTTGAAGTATACCCTATACTCATAGGCAAAAAGGCTCCCACTCTCGACTTTCTCTCTGAACTGTATGCCAACTTTTTAAGCCAATACGGTGTTCCCAATATTGTCATTGCCACCACATGGCCATACCTTGTAATGACTGCCAAGAAGGTCCTTGCCGCATCGACGGTTCCATGCAAGATAGTATCATGGCTTCACGGGCCATTATATGAATACGACCGTTATGGTGCAGGCGGAATAGAATGTCTTAGACACGCAGATGCACATCTATGTATATCTCAAAAGGCGGCAGACATTATACTTGCCGACAATCCCAGTGCCCATGTATTCGTCGTTCACAATCCGGTATTCATCGAGAAGTACACGCCGCAGATTGAGTATCACAAAGAAGAACGTACACTTCAATTCGTCGGAAGGCTGTCAGCTGAAAAGCATGTCGAGATAATCATACAGGCAGTCGGTATCGCCAACTCCGCTCATCCCGAGTGCACATGGAAGCTCCGCATTGTCGGCACAGGTGAAGAACTCGAGAAGCTGCAGAAGCTCACAGGTGAATTGCAATTGAACGATTTTGTCAGCTTTCTCGGATGGCAGAGTTCTCCTTGGACTGACTGCCGCGATGTCACGGCAAGCGTTCTTGCATCAGAGTACGAGGGCAGCCCTCTATGTGCAGTCGAGAGCCTTGCCAACGGTATTCCCGTCCTGTCCACCCCTGTTGACGGTATCACAGAGCTAATCACCCCGGGTCAGAACGGCTGGCTGTATCCTATCGGTGATTCCGATTCCCTCGCACGAATACTGGGATGGATTTCTGACAATACGCTTCCTGACATCGCACCGCAGAAATGTATCGACAGTATACACAGCTATAAAAGTGATATTGCACTTGCCACATTCAAAGATGCTCTTATTGATGTTTTGGATGCAATCTCCGTCATTATACCATGCCATGATGTCGAAAAATATCTTAAGCGATGCCTTGACAGTATACTGTCACAGACAATTACAGGTGTGAAGTTCGAGATAATCTGTGTGGATGATTGTTCAAACGACAACACACTGCCGATTCTTGAAGACTATGAGCGTCAATACCCCGACATGTTCATAATTATACCATTAGAGCAGAACATGAAACAGGGCTACGCCCGCAATCTTGCGCTCACCTATTCCACAGGTGATTACATAACCTATGTAGACTCCGACGATTGTATTGACACCAACATGTTCGAACAGCTATATCGATATGCCAAGCTCGATGACTGCGACATAACAGAATGCGGATATACACTCTTTTACGACCGTGACGGTGTTCCTAACGCAACTGCCAGCGGCAGGCTCACGCTTCTTCATATGAACAATCCTGACGATAAGCGTTACTACATTTTAAATCGCTACTGGAAGACCAGCCCCTGGGGGCGACTCTATAAGCGTAGTTTTCTTGTGGATAACAATATCAGGTTTCCGGAAAATATTTTTATGGAAGATATTCTTTTCTCAACAGAATGCATGTATCACATGAAGTCATATCTGTTATTGCCGGCCAACTACTATTTTTACTATGGCAACGACAACGGCACCATGTTGAGTGATAAATTAAAAGACTATTATATGAATACCATGACCATGCAGAATATGTCCACAGATTTCCTTAAAGAACATGATTGGTATTCAGATTGCTATGATGAATATGCGTTTATGCACTACAAGAAGGCATTTGAAGAGCTCTTATGGCGCATGAGCTTACATCCCGAATTGTATTCATACGAAAATATCCAGCTTGCAAAAAAAGAACTCCTGACACGTTTTCCTGATATTACGAATAATCACTTTATCGTATCGTCAGATTCGAGCATAACCCAAATATGTCGAAGCATATTAACTCATGATATTCCGAGCGATGACTTAAAAAAAGTTTTTGTACAAAACAGCTAACTCGAAAGCCGTTGTATGCCGATATATAGATGTAGATTAAAAGAAAGGATTCATCAACTGATGAATTGGTGTAAATCATGGAAGATTTAAGAAAAGAACAGCTTGAAGCATTGCAGGCAATGCTTGATTATATTCCTAAGCTCCGCAAGGGAATGGAAACTGTAGCAAAGGAACTTAGCGGAGAACGCCTTGCCGACACCAACGAGTACCTCAAGAAGGTTATCGAAGGACTTAACTGGGTTATTGAAGTATATAACGGCACGTCAGCTCTTATTAATGAGAAAGAAAATAACCTTGATAAAGCTGCAGTCAACAAGGCATGTGTCGATTTTAGCAGTGCATACAAGAATGGAGATTCGGCAACTCAGGCAGAACTTCTTACAGGAGTATTAATGTCATTCATATGTAATCTTGAAACTGTTGCCAAAGCGGTTTCTATATAATATAAGCACTACTAAATGTCTTCACTCCATTGGATTACCAAATAGCGTGAAGACTTTTATTTCATGTTCAAGCTTATTGCAAAAAATAAGTATTGTTCTTATTACTGTACTTTGAACATAAAACATGTAGTTACAGTAAAAAGTCAACTATTATCAATTTCTTTTTATGATTTAAGCCATTTTTGAGGGGTAGATTCCATAATGAATGAAAGCAAAAAAACTACTAATGATAAATACGCTATTGAATTTGAACAGCTCATAGAACAAGAGTACACTTTGCGTGATCGATTTTTCCCACAGTTTTCTTTAAAAGTTTCACATCTTTTAATGCAATCCGATTTGAAATCTCGTAAAGAATTGATATCGCTATATAATGATGCTAATAATATTAATATTTTTAAGAATGAACCCGACTTTGCATATATGTATATAACTTTACAAGTATACTCTATTGAAATCTCATCAGGCTACAATCATACCATATTGGATGCAGCTAACACACCTCACGATTTTATACAATTAATTGAACAAGCAAAACTTTTTCTTTGGCGCATTGAATTTGTCAATGACGAGGATTCACAAAATTCACTTGTAGATTTTATAAAAGCATATGATTTATCTCCATGCTTTATAATAAAGATAATAGAAATCTCGTCATTTACATCTGATATTTTTCCTAGGCTTATTGATATTTTTTCAGAGAACAATATGCTTATATTTGAATTTCACATATTAAAGGCAATGAATGAATTAACTCCTGGCACTGAGGACGTGTTGTGTCTTCTCGCCTCGCTATCTGCAAATATAGGACGTCTTGATTTGGCATCCGATTATTTATCACAAATAACATATCCCGGAACAACTACGGAAAGGATTCGTAAGCAATATGGACTCTAAAAAAATATGTTTTATAATATGCGTAAATAATGATATGTTTTTTAAAGAAGCCTTATATTATATTAACAAACTTAATATTCCTGATGGGTACACAATTGACTGTATCACCATTTATGATGCTACTTCCATGGCATCCGGTTACAATGAAGGAATGCTTGCATCCGACGCAAAATATAAAATCTATATGCATCAGGATGTTCTCATTATCAATCCCGATTTTCTCTTTTATATGTTAGATATTTTTAAAGATAATACACTAGGAATGCTAGGAATCACCGGACCTGAAAAAATGCCGTCCAACGGAATAATGTGGGAAGAAAAAAGCAATGGTTCTTTCTATACAACATGCATTTATACAACCAGACGAAAAATCTCGCCACCAACAAAGCAGAATTACCAGGAAGTAGATGCCATTGATGGCATGCTCATGGCAACTCAATATGACATTGCTTGGAGGAGCGATTTATTTGACGGTTGGGACTTCTATGATGCATCACAGAGTTTCGAGTACAGAAGACATGGCTATAAAATAGCCATAATACTCTGTTCCAATGCCCTTGTAATACACAATGATGGATTGCTTAACCTAAAGGATTATAACAAATACAGACATATTTTCATAGATAAATACATAAAAAAATAGAAGATGCAGAAATGCACCTTCTTAATTTTTTAATTGGAAAAATCAAATATAATTTGTGAAATATAATTTTGATCCTTTATTTCTTCAACAGCGTCTCCACCCGGAACTTCATTGTTATATTTCCCCGGAACAGGTACTCTCATTCCCTTACCAGCCAGCATCCACTCGTATTCCAAATCAATATGCCCTACATCAACTGCCTGAATACCTTCAAGAGTCAAGTCATATGCTAATACCCCTGATGAAGGTCCAATGGCAAGAATAAATACATCTGTGCTGTCTGCAACTTTCAACGATGCATCTAATATCTCATCATATCTATCAAATGAACTCGTCGGCGGTGCCAAAATTCTTCTGATACTTTTTGTGTTAGCAAATAAATCATTTCCAACACCAAGCCTTGTCTGCGAACCCTCAACGATTATTATATTTTTATTTTCCCAAATTTTCTTTAATGTATCAAATCTTTTTCTTGGTGCATCTGTAAGATTATCCTTATACATAACATAAGTACGGGTTATATATGCATCTGAATATACTTTTTCTTTATCAAGCAGACTTTCATGGAGTGCCCTTGTCCCTCCTGCCATATAATGTCTTATCGCATCTGCTGCATCCTCTGTATATTTTTCAAGACTTCCATAATTATCGGCTATGGCAACAAGGAGATTATCATTTTGGCACACCAGCACCTGCTTTATTCTTGCTGCAAGCTTTTCATCCAGTTTCTGAAACTTATGTCTTATCAGATTACCAGCTATTGAAAACTCTCCATCGCCAAAGCGTGCAAGCGATTTCCCCTCATCAATAATCAGGTGCAAGGTTTCCTCATTTGACCTAAATTTAGGTTTGAAAAATATATTCTGACCAAGAATATCACATATCTCATATTTCGTATTATGTGCTATGTTTTCTACCATGGAAATATAACCCTGTAACTGATTTACGGCATTTCCACATGATGTCACCGCATCCATGTTAGCCTTCACCATTCCCACAAGCGTGCTCACATTTCCATATAGATCATTAATTGCACTGTTCAGCTGCTCATTCTGTAACTTTAACTGTTCATTTTCCAAAGAAAGTCTTTTAATCTCGTCCTGTATAAAATTATCACTCATTTTTTCTCCAAATCACAATAAATACTTGATTTATTTTTCTGCACACACCAGTTCCCTTTTTACGAATTCCATTAAATCAGCATATGTATAATCAGCCATTATATTTTTTTCCAGTCTTTTTGTTCCATATCCAGATTCCAGCAATACTGTTTTTATTCCCATATTCTGTCCACATTCAATATCGGATGCCCTGTCCCCCACAAAGTATGACTTATCAAGGTCAATATCATATTGTTCCATTGCTCTCTGTATAAGCCCCGTCTGTGGCTTTCTGCAATTACATATTGTTCCCTTTTCAGACCAATGCGGGCAATAAAAAACAGCATCTACACCTGTTGCATCCTGAAGAAATTCATTCATTCTTTTTAATTCATCTTCCGGCAGCATTCCTCTCCCAACGGCTGACTGGTTGGTGATTACAATTGCCCAATATCCCTTTTCATGTATCATATCAATCGCAGCTTTGGAATATGGAAATGTCTCTAATTCACTTAATTTCAATACATAGCTTTTTTCTGTGGTGATTACACCGTCACGATCCAAAAAAACCGCTGGCTTTTTCATTACAGCCTTACTCCATCCCTCTCCATTATTGCATCCACTACATGCTGAAGTATCAGATTATGTATTGATTCAACAATACCATAATGCTCCATCGGCACATGAAGATTTAAATCCCCCATAGACTTTATCTTGTTATCTTCTTTAAAGCCTGATAAGGTTATTATTTTTCCACCCTTTTCACGGGCCACCTTAACGGCATTTACTATATTTTCTGAATTTCCCGAACTGCTGATAGCAATTAACAAATCACCCGGATTCATCAACATTTCCAATGGTCTTGAGAACACATACTCATAGCCATAATCATTACCCATACAAGTAGTAACCGAATTATCATATAAGCTATAAGTTTTCATACCTCCGTTTTTCATAAAATCAGCCGTCATATGCCCGGCAATAGCGGCACTGCCGCCATTACCTATAAAAAATACATATCTTCCATTCTTCTTGATGTCAGAAAAAAGCCTAACAAGCTGATTCATGATTTCTTCGTATTCCGTTGATACAGTACCATCGCTGGCAGTCAATGTAACCTTATCGATGGTCTTGATTAATGTATCTATATATTCTTTATACATAAATACCTCCTGTACTTATCTATAATGTTCAATCCTTCTTATCGCCAAGATACTTAAACCAGTCCTTTGTTGCCACATCTATCGTATCAGGTGTCCATACCGGAGCCTCTCTCCAGTAATCGATATTCTCAAGAATCTTCTTCACGCCCTCTTCCAAGGATACCTTTGCCCTCCATCCAAGGGCCTTCTCAATTTTCTGAGTGTTTGCAAACGTACAGTCAGGTTCACCCGGTCTCTTAGGAATATGCACAACCTCTCCACCCAAAAGCTCGCACAGACGATTCACAGAATATGTTCCGCCGCTTCCAACATTAAATGTCTCATTAACAATATCAGACATTGCGGCTGTATAGAATGCATCTGCGACATCTGTTACATATGTAAAATCTCTGGTCTGCTCGCCTGTACCAACAACCGTAAAAGGCTTTCCTGCAAGCTTCTGTGCAAGAAATACTCCGAAAACGGCTCCGTATGTGCCTGATGTTCTTGAACGTGTACCATACACATTGAATAATCTGAGTGTAATCACAGGAAGATTATAAACCTGTCCCCAATGAAGAACTGTCTCCTCACCGAGTCTCTTGGTAAGCGCATAAGGATACTGTGGCCTTATCTCAGCCTTTTCATCTGTTGGAAACTCATCAGGAATACCATAGCAGGATGATGATGCCGCATATACAAGCTTCTTGATACCTGCAGTTCTTGCACACTCAACAACATTATAGGTTCCCAATACATTAGACGAATAATATTCCCATGGCTTCTGAATTGAAGGAACAATATCCGCCAGTGCAGCCATATGAAACACATAATCAACATTCTTGAAGACAGGCTCTATCTCCTCTTTATTTCTTATATCCATATGATATACTGTTAAATTTTTGTTGTCTTTCTGATGAGCCAAATTAGCCGGTCTTCCTGTTGTAAAATTATCAATAACTCTTACTTCATGTCCCTCTGCCAATAATCTGTCAACAATATGCGAACCTATAAATCCACATCCTCCTGTAACTAATGATATCATATCAGTCATCTCCTTATACATTCAATAACGTACTTGCATATTTTAATACATTAACCTTTTCAACCGCTTCTTTATTACCAACAATGTTGGCTGCCAATGCTCCGGCAATATTACCCATAAATGTACCAACCTCCCTCGGAGCCCCCACCAATGCATATGCACTCGCAACAGCAAAGAAAGCATCTCCGGCACCAATTGTATCTTTAACCTTTAAAGTAAAGGCAGGACACGAAATGAATTGATTGTTCTCTATAAGCGTTGCACCTATTGATCCCTGTGTCAGCCAACCTGAACAGTTCAGGTGCTCTGCAAGTTTCATAAGTGAATCATCAAGCGAACTCTTATAATCTGAGAATGCCAGCTTAAGCTCTTTCTCATCAAGAACAAATGCATCCGCCCTATGGTACTTTGTTATAAGATTGGTTCCATAATTGGATGAATTGGTCTGACAGTTAAGTGAAAGGAATTTTGCCTTTTCCTGTATAATATCCATCACTTCATTGTCTATAAGTCCATGTCCAAAATCACACAATATTACTGCATCATAGCCATCAATCTTTTTTCTCAGCTTATCCTTGAACTTTTCCATGGCTTCTCTGTCGATTTCCATTGGAGTCTTAAGATTATTGATTACAAAAAGCTTATTGATTTCCTCTCGCTTTGCATTCTGCATTATGTATCTTTTTTTAACTATGGTTTCAAACTTGTCGCTATAAACCATATCAACTCTCATATCTCCGCTGAGCTCATTTAAAAATCTGCTATGGAATGCCTCCTCTGTTCCTACAACCGCTGAAATTGTTACATTGTCACAAAAAGATGCAAGATGACGCGCTATTGCCAGTGAACCACCAAGATACTGTTCTTCCTTAACATACCGTGCTGAATATCCGTTATCCTTTGACATCAACCCTTGAACATTACAGAACACATATTCATCAATGATTGCATCACCAACAACAAGTATTTTCTTATTCTTTATCTCTTCCGTATACTTCTTTATCTGAGACATACTGTACTTTTTCTGAAATTCAATAGAATAGGCTCTTATCTCAGGTGAAAGACCACCGAGAGCATCATTTATTAACTTTGTTGAACTGAAGACCTCTTCACCTGATGTATAATACACATCTCCTCCATGCTGACGCACAAGTTCAACTTCTTCACTGATTTTTCCTGTTAAATCGTCAGAAGCCTTTTCATACTCTTTGCCCTTCACATACCAATCCGGTTCCACCACCTCTATAATATCATTTACAGTGAAGCCCTCTGATAAAATAACATAATCAATACATTCTATTTCTGATAAAAATTTAAGGCGAAGCTCATCTCCAAAGTATGGTCTTCCCGGTCCCTTTCGCACATACTGTGCCGCAGTTACAGATACAACCAATACATCGCCTAACTTCTTTGCCTCTTCGAAATGCAAAATATGTCCCGGATGAACTAAATCAAAAACTCCATGACATAGAACAATCTTCTTGTTTTCACTTTTAAGTGTACTTTTTATTTCCTTAAACTGTTGCTTTGTAACAATTTTTCCCAAATTGTACGCCCCCCGTCTTTAGATAAAGTTCAAATGATTCGGTATATTTCCTACAGGCTGTGGAATCTCATGATTCTTATAAATACTCCAAAGCACTTCATTTGTCTTATGCTGTAAGCACAATGTTCCACAATCCCTATTCGGGTCAAAACTATCTTCCGTCAAGGACTTCATAACTTCCCAATACCTGTCACTCTTCCATAAATCCTTAAATCTTGTCTCTTTTATGTTACCAATATGGTATTTCTTATACTTTTCATTAAAGAACATTCCGCATGGTGCTACAAGTCCGGTTCCTGACATCTGAATTATAAAAGGTGCTCCAAAGCACTTGCAGTAAGATTTATGACCATGGCTTAAAATCTTCGACCACTTTGCAGATACCTGATATGTATCTGTTGAATATGATTCAGCTTCTTTAAGTACATCTACCAAAGCATCATATTTATCATAATCAACACCAAGCGTACCATCCTCATCATCACTGCAATGCTTAATTACAAGATAATCAACTCCCAATTCCTTTCCAAGCTTTGTCAAAGGAATTATCTGATCCTGAAATTCAGGCATAAGTACCATCTGCAAGCCGATAGTTACGCTTAAATTATTCTTTTTTCTAATCTCAACTGCCTTGCGTATAGTATTGACTACCTTATGGTAGCACTGTTCAGTACATCCATGTATATACGCATATCTGTCTGCTTCACCTGCTGAAATGTTAAACCTAAGGTATGTAAGACACGGCAGAATATCCTCTAACTCATCGTCCTTAAGGAGGTATCCATTAGTCCCAAGTGCCATGCTGAGACCATTATTATATCCATGAATTATTGCATCCTTTAAATGAGGATTGCATGTGCTTTCACCATCACTTACAAAACTGATTCCCTTTACGCCAATCTCAGCAGCATCATCTAAAAAGTTAAATATTGTCTCCTTATCCATATTTTCAGACTGATTAATACACTGCATCTTACCATAACAATACACACATCTGTAGCTACACTTTGTTGTCAACGCACAGTCTATCGTAATAGGTGCAATGCGTCCCTCTCCAAAATTCCACTCCTTAATTCTATCCTGATGCCACAGTACCTTGCTGCCATCTAATATTAGTTTTTCTGTACTCACTTTATTTCCTCCCGAAATGTTACTTATAAATTATTTTTTATTGAATTATATATGCCATCTGCATCAAGCCCGTTTGCTTTTCTTACCTGTTCCTGATTGCCATAGCCATGTGCAAACACATCATTCAAGCCAATTCTTTTAAGTCCGGCGCTGCACCCATTATCAGTCAACACCTCTGCCACTGCACTTCCAAGCCCACCGATTATACTGTGCTCCTCAACCGTAAACAGCCTCCTGCTCCTCTGAGCCATATCCACTACCAACTGACTATCAAATGGTTTTATCGTATGCACGCTGATTACAGTGGCATGAACGCCTTCCTCCTCAAGTCGTTTTGCAGCCGTCATAACATGATATGTGATATCTCCCGTAGAAAAGATAACAATATCATTTCCTTCCTTGAGTACGGTACCCTTTCCCGGAATCACCTGCACATCTTCAGGATATAATTCCTCTTTTAAATTATTTCCCAAACGAATGTATACCGGACCATTGAGTTCGTACGCATAATTGACCAACGCCTTCGTTTCCTTTGCCGATGCCGGAGACAATAATGTCAGGTTTGGCAGAGTTCTGAGAACAGCTATATCCTCCGTCGTATGATGTGTAGGTCCCAAATACCCATATGACATTCCTGCTCCTATGCCGACAATCTTTACATTCATCTTCTGAAGACATACATCGAGCCTGATAAATTCAAACGAACGATATGCTAAAAATGCTCCAATTGTGTATGCAAATGGAATCTTACCGCAGCTTGCCATGCCTGCCGCTGCTGTTATCATATGTCCTTCTGATATTCCAAAGTTAAAATATTGCTCAGGGAAGTCTCTTCTAAAATCATCATATACAATCATGCCATTATCAGCTACAAGAGACAGAACATTTCTATCCTTAGCAGCAAGATTGTATACTTCTTTCAGATATGTGTTTCTCATTCAAATATGCTCCTTGTGTTCATATAATTAAAAGCTACATCTGGTCAATATCCAAATCCTTCTTTACAATTTCCATTTCCTCCGAATTAGGCATTCTGTAATGCCATATCGGAACATTTTCCATAAACGATATTCCCTTGCCCTTAATGGTATGAGCGATAATCATGTGAGGCTTATCTGTCTGTAAATTTTTGTCCTGCTTTAAAATTTCCTGCATACGATTTACATCATGTCCGTCCGCTTCTATTACATGCCACCCAAAAGCTTCCCATTTTTCTTTAAACGGAGTAAGCGATACGATCTTTTCCGTATCATCCATCGCTTGTAATCCATTACAGTCCAAAATAACGGTAAGATTGTCAAGATGATTATGAGCTGCGGATAAAGCAGCCTCCCACACGGAGCCTTCCTGACATTCACCGTCGCCAAGAATAACATATACTCTGCTGTCTCTTCTATCAAGCTTATTTGCCATAGCTATACCAACGGCAAACGACAATCCATGACCAAGTGAACCCGTTGTTGCCTCAACTCCGGGAATATCTCCCAACTTCGGTTCACCACCAAGCACAGAACCCGGCTGACAGAAGGTATCCAGTTCTTCCTGTGTTATATATCCTATGTGCTTTAATATACTATAAAGCAGAAGGCTGGCATGACCCTTACTCAAAATAACTTTATCTCTGTCATCCCACTTAGGATTCTGTGCGTCATATTGAAGAACATCCCCAAAATACAATGCCGTCATTATCTCAACCGCCGAAAGTGCAGATGCAATATGTCCGCTGCCACCCTTGTACGCTGTTTTCATTATATCCCTACGCAATTCTTTAGCAATATCTTCAAGCATATTATCTCCCATCTGCAATGATTATATAAAATTAACATGTTCACCTGGATGCACAAGCTCATCCAGATACTTGTTCATTTCATCCAATCTGCACAGTTCTCTGCAATTCTTTTCCAAATCCATGTTATAGAAATAATCTACAAGCTTCTTTCTCCGCTCGCCTTCCCATATCTGTACAAAACTCTCATCATTGATATTTCCATAACTCATCTCGTCTTTTCCCATAAATACTATACATGGCCACAGATTTCCCTTCGCATCCATATATACCATAAACGGAAGTGCATAGCAATGCTTATAGCTTCTCTTGCATTCCAGCTTCTTCATAGCGTGTGCCCTAAAGAAAATACTGAACTCATCCGTGGATAATCCCTTAAGCTCATCCTCCAGTCCAAGAAGTTCATGATAATCAATCTCGAATGTATTGACGCTTTGAGGATTTTGGGAATACGGCTTAACAGTAAAATAATCTACACCGATTTTTCTCATTTCCTTGGCCATCTCAACAATCTCGTCCTTGTTCTGCGGAAGCAGCAATAACTGAACACCAATCGTTGTCTTTAATTTCTGGTCACGCTTTACCTTTACAGCTTCCTCCATATTGACCAATACCTTTTCCAAGTCACCCGGTCTTCCTCTATGTATCGTATTATAGGTATCATTATGAATTCCTGCCGTACTGAATCTAATCCAGGTCAATGATTTGAGGCATTCCCTTGATACTTCCTTCGTAAGCAGAACGCCATTGGTTGACATTGCGGCATCAACACCATAGCTCTTGGTCTGGTTAATAATCTCAACCGCATCCTTATTGAGTAAAGGCTCACCCTCACCAGCATAAATAATACTCTTTAACCCTTTTGCGGATATCTCCTTAATGTTAGGAAGCAGCACATCCTTGCTCATCACACATGGCTTATACCCTGTGTAGTCTACCGCACAGAAAATGCATCTGTGATTACAGGCATTAGTCAGCCCAACCTCCATCTCAATCGGATAAATGTTCTCTCCATTCTGCCATTTTGCAACAATATCAGGATGATAAATCAACTTATGTGAATCCATTCTTATATTATCAGCCATTATATTTCTCCTTTATTGTACTTTTTTGCTTAATTCATTGATAAATGAACCGAATATTGCATCTGTTGTCAACGTCTGAATTGCCTTTTGGTATCCCTTTTCGATTATACTTTCCCGCAGTTCCTTATTTTCCAACATCATATCACAGTCATCGAATAATTCCTGCTTGGTGCGGAAGAAGAGTATTCCCTCCCCTTCACCCAAATAGTTTTCTATATTGCTCATATCGGACGCATCATCCATCTTAAATACAAGTGCCATCGTATGACTTAACAGCCCCTCAATTACACGCTGGTTCATGGATGCATCAGGATTAATCTGAATAACCATATTCGCACACTGAATAGCTTTTGAAAGTTCCTCCTTATTGTCTATGAAGCCTCCAAAATCCACGCCTTCCATTGTGACATCGTTTTCACCATATAAAATTATTTTATATCTGTTTCTTTTAGCCAGCTGCTGCAGAATTAATTTTCGTAAGCTATTGTATCTTACAACACTAAATACTCTGTATATATTTAATTTTTCCTTCTGGTTCAGCTGCATCTTCTCCTGTAAATTATATATGTACTTGTTCAGTTCCTCCGAAGTAATATTATACTTTCCTGTAACCGAATTGTACATATTTTCCAACATTTCAAATAATGAATCTGCAATAATACCTATCTGCTCTTCAGTAAAAAATGGTGATAATGACTTATATATATAATTAACCACGCCTTCATCAGTCATTATAGTCCCTATAAATGCTATATCACAATCATATTTTGAATGTTCTTCATCACTGATATTATGAATACAATAGTTCACGCTATCTGCCGGCATTATTGCTCCAAGTATAACCTTTGACATCGGATAATGATATTTTTCCATAACATTTTCATCAAATAAAGAAAATAAAATATCATTCTGTTGCAATTCTTCGGCGTATGTTTCATCCAATACCGCCGGATGAATATCCTGTATCCAGTTGACAAAAAACAATTGTTCAAAATACTCCAAATTCAGGCTTTCACCCAAATAATTTCTTCCATTTCTAGCCTTATTAATCTGAAAGACAACATCCGGCTTGTATTTATATATGCTGATTACATCCGGAGTTCTGAATACAGGTCCTCTCTCAGTACATACATTCACTATGTGTCCTTCCTTTTCAAGGGATTGTTTTAACTGTTGATAAAAATATCTGAATTTTTGGGGTTCAAAGTAATTTTTAACAACGCAGATTGATTCATCCTTACTCTCTACCCGTCTGCGGATAGCTTCTGCATTGTCATTATAATACTGCCTTAATTCAGCAAGCACATCTCCGATAATCTGTGTCTTATTTTTATATATATTATCTATTATATTTGTTATGGCAAAATCACGATCACCCAAAATCATATTGGGCATGAGCGTGTCCATTTCGCAAAAGAAATTAATCAATGCATCTCTGCCCACCAAAATTACAATTCTATATATTTCGCACAGCTTAGTCATATCATAACTAGATATCATACATTCAAACTGCTGCCTATCATAGTACAGATACAGCGGCAACATCGGTATGCCTTCATGCTTTTTATGCAACATTCCACTGTATACATCATTTTCTTCCTCAGCTTTTAATATCTTTTCGATATCCATCTCATTAGCCAATAGAAATATATGTTGAACATCTATCGTTTCGGATTTATTATCACCGATGCATGGCTGCTCTATGTGTCCTGATTGCACATATTCTATCGTTTCACTGCAAAAAAACAATTCTTTTTCAGTGAGCTTTTTTATATTAATTTCAAATAATTCTTCTGCGTTCATAATACAATTTTGTGAAATACAAAATAAAAAAGATAAACCATATATTTTATATATTGTTTATCTATACTTATACCACATTTTATCCTCCCTGATATTTTATCATATTTCTTCCTTGAAATATCTTTCATATATTATATCGTCATTTTACGGCTTTTTATTATACTGTTATGAATTTTATTTATAGCCGGATATATTGATTTTACTCGTATCTTCTGCCATATGCGATATTGATTTTTCTGATATTATCCATGTGTAAAATAGGTTCCAGTTTACATCTGTATTCATTGTAATCTGATTTTTTCTCAAGCAACACTAATCGTGAAATAAAATCATATCTATACAGTGTCGCATGAGGTACCATGGCCAACACTGAGGGAATTGATATCTCTTTATTCAAAAGCTTTTTTTCATAATCAGCCGTACAATAATCCTTCCATCCCAGCTCATATCTTCTCATTGTAAACCTTATATGATCATATTTTTCTATAATCTGCTGATATGTCATTTCTTTAATACTAAAAAAGCAGCTGTCAGCTTTCACACTATCACGTTGTTCTGCCCTGTATATTTCATATAAATTGCATTGTTTCTCTATCTCTGTATGCTTTATATTGATTTTTCTGTATTCATTAAGTATTTTTTCTATTTCATCCCATTCTCCTGTTTCAATTAAGTCACTGATAATTTTGCATAGCTGGTTTTCAAGCTCAACCATTTCATTATGGTACTCAAATTTCTGCTTATATATATCTGTCAGATATTCCGAATAATTATCAATAAATATACATCTATTATTCTCGTATTTATCTAATTTAGGAAATCCGCAATCATGCATTATCCATGGCTTTGTCTGATATGGCACAACCACTCTGAAACCTCTTTTTTTAAATTCCAATCCCTGCGAAACATCATAAAAATCAAAATTAATAAATAAATCTTCTCTCCATGCTATATCATATTGAGTTGCAATCAGCATTCCGTCTACCGCTTCAACATCTGTCAATTGCTGTCTGCCTCTTCCAGCAACGTAATAATACGAAAGATCCTGCTCCCTTACCTCAACTTTTCCAGTATTACATACATTAAAAAATACCCCTGACATCGGAATATCTGTTGCACCTGTCATGCCAATCATTCCGATGTCCTTATTATCTCTAAATATATTAACGATATTGTTCAGAAAATTCTCTTCTACAATAAATACATCCTGATGAATATATACCTTATACTTTGCGTCAGATGCGTTCATTCCGATATTGTATGCCTGACACATACTGCTGCTGTCCCATATCGGGAACACCTCGACCTCATATCCATCCGGTACAGTCAGCCGTTCAAGATACGCACAGCATTCATCAAGATACATCTGATTGTTCACACACAATATAAAAGCTATTTTTTTATCGTTGATTAAACCTGACTTCATTTTGACCTCACGATTTTATTTTTTTAATGCATTTATTCTCTTTAGTGCCGCCTGATATTTTCCACATTTTTGATAATATTTAAGTGCCTCCTCTGTCTTTCCCAAACACTCAAGTATTACCCCGATATTATAAAATGCCTTATATGAATTAGTTCCTTCCATTCTTGCGTTCTTAGTTGCAGCCTTCATGAATTCATCTATGGCTCTTTCATACATCTCGCAGTTCATATACACAAGCCCCATCATAAAACAGTAATCCGCCCATCCCGAAAACGCATCATACACTTCCTCACTGCCTAATATTTCCTCGGCTTCACCGGCTCTTCCGGTATTAATAAGTGCATAACCGTATGTTTCAACCATATCCTGAACATATTCGAGCTTGGGATTCAAGTCATATTCCAATGCTTTTCCGAAGTATTCAACCGCTTTTTCATAGTCATTACACATATACCAGCTTTTTCCGAGCTGGTACAGTGTATATGGTTTCTCCCCATTTTCAGCAAGGTCCAGTTCAAGCAGCCTTATATTTCTTTCAGCCTTTGCAGCAATCTGCTCAGGACTGCCATCATATCCGTAATGCCGTACAGTCGCATCTACATCGCAGACCATCTCTTCCGCCTGGTTTTCCAAAGCTTCTATCTGTTCATGTATACGACCAACATACTTATAATATCTTCTGTCATAAAGTCTTGATATTCTCTCTCTTGCCTTCTGCACCTCACCCTGACGCTCGAATTGATTGATTCTGAATATCCTCCCAACTGCTTTTCCGTCTTCGACCATACTCTCCTGCACATTCAGACTCTCTATAATCTCATCTGTATCAAGCGCAAGTATAATATTATTTTCTGCTTTACCCGCTGCGTAATTCCTCGCCGCAGAAAAATCATCACACCACTCAAAATCATACACCTTGCTTGTATATTCAAGTGCCGTTTTCCTGCTGTCATCCTTAGAGCCTGTGTCCACCACCACAATCTCGACATCATATTTAATAA
This sequence comes from Firmicutes bacterium CAG:882, assembly GCA_000435595.1. GTDB lineage: Bacteria > Bacillota > Clostridia > Lachnospirales > Lachnospiraceae > CAG-882. Next base: position 25,430 of record FR895384.1, on the reverse strand, counting down.
GTGTCTCAAGGCATCTTCTCAGCATATCCGATTCATCCCGTGTAATAATGCACACCGATATCATAATTGTCCGAATACCTCCTTAAGCCTTATATTATATGTATGTCTTAACTTCATCTCCTCATAAGCCGCCGCCGCAATCCTGCTTCTTTCACTGTCATTGCTTAGATAATACCCCACCTTATCAACCGCCTCATCAACCGATGTATAATAATCAAAATGTTTTCCTGCCTCAAAATGTCTGAACATATCTGCCTGATAATTGGTAAGAAGGAATCCTCCGACTCCCATAATATCCATAGCTCTGAGCGGTATTCCCGTTCTTATGCTCCTAAGCGATATATTGAGATTGATTTTAGAATAGGCGAATACCATAGGCATTTCCTCATAATAATCAACTTTTCCGCGGTTATGTGCTTTTCCAAGCTTATAGTCCGTATATGTATAGTAATCCACGCTGTGCCTGTCTGCCAGCCGCGTGATAATCTCCTGCCTGTCAAGGAAAGTAACCCTTGGTGCCAGATAGTAATCCGCATACACTCTCCGTTCACTTGTCAGACTGCCGTCGGCTATTTTATACGGCATAACATTTCCAATTCTGGTGACAACGTCATCACTTAGGCTCTCATCGAGAATATTCACACTGCATAACTGTCTCTGCGCATCTATCACAGCGTCAAGATAACCAATCAGTTGCATATCCCTTCCCGCTTCATACAGTCTTTCATAAAACTTGTTCTTATCATTATACAGCGAACCGACAAATGACACCTCATGCCATTCTTTTCCATACTGCTCCGCTGCATACCTTTCAAGCCTCTTTGAGTTGACCGCTAGTGGGACATAATGGACTGTCGTGACACCCTTGCCATTAAGCTCGTCCGCGGTAAAGCTGTCAAAGGTTCCGATATAATTAACATTATTTACTATGCTTCTATCATACACTTTTACATACGGGCTGTCATATATCCAAGCAAAATACCTGATTCCTGTTCTCATACATGCCTCAGATATACTCGGATAATAATTAAAGGAAATAACCAAATCAGCATTTTTGTCCTTAATGCAGTTCACCAGCCTGTCCGTGTACTCAGTATCCTGTCCATATCTTGCACTTTTGGACAACCCGATTATATGAATCTGATATTCCATATCCGAAAGCGCTTCAAGAATATCCCGTCCTCCAAAGCAATTCCAGTCTGCATATATGATGTTCATTGACTTGGCATCCTTTCGATAGATGTGATATAATAAGTCCATCAATAGAAATGCGGTGTGGCTACTTGCAGCCAAAACAGCATTTATATTAGATGGACAAACAGACATGAGCATATAATATCGTTCAGCAAAGCTGAACATATGGAATGCGAATGCCTGTTGCGATTTCGGGAGTCCGAAGGACGGAGAAATCGTAATTATTATGACAATAATATAATTATATTATATCACAACTTACGAAAGGAAGATACCACTTCATGAAATTCCTATATGTTGTCGCCGCCAAGTCCATAAGTGACTTAGCGCTTGCACTTATTGAAATGGGGCACACAGTCGCTCTTGTGAACGGAATAGAACCTGACCCAATCAACCCGGATGAATCCCATAGAACCATAATTGCTGATTCCATTGAAAAAGAAAAGCCTGACTATGTAATATCGTATCTATTCATTCCGATGGTATCGGAGGTCACTCATTCCTACGGTATACCTTATATATCATGGACCTACGACTCACCGCTCACCTCCCTGTTCTGCAAGGAATTAGAATATGACAACAACTATGCCTTTGTCTTTGACAAACAAGAATATCTCCGCCTTAAGTCGCTCTATAATGCGAATGTATATTACCTTCCTATGGCAGCTTATCCCACAAGAGTCGGTGCTATAGATCTCAAGGACGATGAAATAAGCAGGTTTTCATCCGATATTTCGTTCATAGGCACACTCTATCAGGAAAATGCCTATAATTCATATATCGCTTACCTTGATGAACTGACACAGCTGGAACTGAAGCACTATCTTATCACACATCTGCGCAACTGGAGCGAACCGAAGTCATGGCCATCTCTGTCAGATCATGCTGTGAAGAATATCTTCGACACGTTGAGTGCTGCCGACTGGAACACAACCAATCTCAGCATCAATGAATTTCTTGGGCTGCTTTTTCTCACGCGCAAGCTCGCCGAGATAGACCGTGTCACACTCCTCAACGCACTTGCCGAGAATCATTCCGTTGACTTATACACAGGAGACACCCACAATCCTTCGCTTATCAACGTCAACTGCCATGGCCGTGTGGATTACAACACGGATATGAGTAAGATATTCTATTGCAGCAAGATTAACCTCAACATTACTCTTCCATCCATAGAATCCGGCATTCCGCAGCGCGTGTATGATATCATGGCATGCGGCGGCTTCTGTCTGTCTAATTATCAGCCTGAAATGGATGAACTTTTTACCATAGGAAGGGATATCGAAGCCTTCCACTCGGTGGAAGAACTCTTGGAAAAATCAGATTATTATCTGAAGCATGAGGATGCGCGCCTGCGCATCGCAATAAACGGATACAAACTCATGCAGGAAAAGCATACGATACAGCACAGAATAAATGAGATGCTAAGTGTACTTGATTGAAATATAAATCTGTCGGAGGTGGAAATGATCAGCATATTAGAATATAACCAGGAAGAGGAAGAGGAAGAAAAGAAACTGAGAGCCGCTGAATATCAGATTGGATATAATGAAGGACACAATGACGGGCGCAACGAAGGACAAAAAATCAAACAAAATATCTTAATAAATAACTATATGTCTAAAAAGAACGTATCCCTCGAAGAAGCTTGTGATACCCTCGGTGTATCTCTTGAAGAATACCATGAAGCTGAAAAGTTCTTAAAAAATAACTAAATAATTATGTCGACTTATTCAATTCTACTGTTGCATATATGTAACAGTAGAATTTTTTGAATGAGAAATTTCCATAAAGATTAGAATTCCAAAACATGCCCGATAAACCCTCTTGTGTATGATGTGTTATATTTATTCGTACAACTAAGCTGATAAGAATAAATATAACACATCATACATTTATAAATTTAATCAGCATGTTTTGGCACCCGAATCCCATGACGCAAAAATAAAGACCGGTGAAACCACCGGTCTTTACTCATGATAGTTGTCTTACAACTGATTAGCCAAGTAAGGAAAGAACGCCCTGTGTTGACTGATTAGCCTGTGCAAGCATAGACTGTCCAGCCTGAGCAAGGATGTTGTTCTTGCTGTACTCAACCATCTCCTCAGCCATATCAACATCACGGATACGTGACTCAGCTGAAGATGTGTTCTCAGATGTTGTGTCAAGGTTAGCTATTGTATGCTCAAGTCTGTTCTGAAGAGCACCAAGAGCTGATCTCTGAGTAGAAATACTCTCAATAGCCTTCTGAATAGCTGACATAGACTTACCAGCTGCTACGTTTCCAGAAACACTAAGACCGCTTACACCAATGCTAGCTGCATCCATCTTGCTGATGGAAATCTGAATTGTCTGTCCGCTGAGAGCACCAACCTGAAGGTTCTTGCTTGTGAAAGTACCATCGATTAAGTTCATTGTGTTGAACTGTGTTGTAGACTGGATTCTGTCGATCTCAGATGTGAGGGCATCAACCTCTGCCTGGATAGCATTTCTATCAACAGTTGTGTTGGTATCGTTAGCAGCCTGTGTAGCGAGCTCGTTCATTCTCTGAAGAATGGAGTGTGACTCGTTAAGAGCACCTTCTGCTGTCTGGATAAGAGATACACCATCTGCTGCATTGTCAGATGCCTTGTTAAGACCTCTGATCTGGCTTCTCATCTTCTCGGAAATGGAAAGACCTGCTGCGTCATCGCCTGCTCTGTTGATTCTGTATCCGGAAGATAACTTCTCAGATGACTTAGCCTGTGCGCTAGTTGTGATGCCCAACTGTCTGTTAGCGTTCATCGCTGTAAGATTGTGCTGTACTACCATAATATATTCCTCCTTGAATATTAATCGGCATCCATGCCGATATGTAATTGTTGTAGGAATCTTAAGATTCCCAAGTTGGTAAATATTTCTTACCTTCTGTATATTATATCGGATGCAAGTCCCATAACTTTATATCCGAATAATATCTTTTTTAAAAAAATTTACTTTTTCTTATCCATGAATACCGGCTCAGTCGTCACCTTATTCATGGTCTTATAATAATTCGCCGCATACCGGCTGTTCTTCTTTACACTGCTGATTTCTTTGCGGCGTGCGGTGAATTTATTCTTGATGCGTTCCTTATTACGCTGCTCCTCCGCCATCAGGTGATTGCTCTTCTCCATAATCTGTGATATCTTACCCTGAAGCATCTTAATCTGCTCAGCGTATCTGTCACGATTACCTTCAAGCTCGCCCTTCACCTTATCATATATAAGCTGAAAGCCGTCGTCCATAGCATTGAGCTTGTCAATAAGCTCCGCCTTCTTCTCATTCAGTCCGTGAAAGCCTTCCTCGTCGAACTTCTCTCTGTCGAGAAGCTCCGTCTGCTGTACATTGAGTGCATTGAGTGTATCAAGAAGCTCTATCTTCTTATCAAGGCTCTCATCAAGTATTGTTATGTAGCTCTCTGTTATGCCCATGCAGTTCCTCACTTTCTGAGCGGCTCTACTTTGTCTGTGTCTTGGCAAGTCTCATTACATCCTTCCATGTATCTCGCATGGTTCTAAGATGTCTCAAGACTTCCTCCATAATCACCTTGTCCTTCTTGATATTCGCCTCAAGAAGTCTCTGCTGAAGATACTTATACACTTCATCGAAATCCTTGGCAACAGGATACTTGTGGTTAAGTGTAACCTGAAACTCCTCTATGATTCTCTCAACCTTACGAATATTGTTATGAGCCTTCTCAACATCTCCCTTCTCAATAGCCATAACCGCTATATTGGCGAACTTGATTGCGCCCTCATACAGCATAAGTGTAAGCTCTGCAGGTGATGCCGTGAGAATCTTGCTCTTCTCGTACTGCTGATATCCTGCCGGTGTATTCATACCGTGTGACCTCCTCTTTTATGCACCATACAGCCCGCTATATCTCGCATAACGGGCTGTAATGTAATTACTTATGTATTTTATCAAATTATAGCCGCAATGTAAAGCACATCATGAACCTAAAAGGTTGGAAAGCGACGATGTTGAAGACTGAAGCTTGGAGAGTGCCGTCTCCATTGCGGAGAACTTCTTGTAATAGTACTCCTCATAATAATCGAGCTTGTCCTCCCACTTGCTTATCTTATCCTTGTAATCGCTGTACTCACTCGACATCTGCTTGTCATTATATATCGTGTAGATACTGCTGACGCTTGAAGATGCCATTCTCTTGGTGAGATCGTCATACAATGTATTGGACAACTGCTGGAAGAATGAAGTCACAGCCTCAGGGTCTTCATTTATTGCAGCCATGAGCTTATCTGCATTACCCGATGTGTTACTGTCATCAGCATCTCCGTCTATGTGAAGACAACCTCTCTCATTCGTATCTGCTGAAAAATATCCCAGCGTATTGATACCGAATGTATTAAGTGAATATGTCTTGCCATTAATCTCAAAACTTCTGCTCATAATGCTCTTCATCGACGAGGATGCATTGCCCAGAGTGCTGTCACGACGGAGAAGCGAATCCTTAATCTTAGTCTCCCACTTCTCTATTTGGGAATCGGTCATATCCTCCTTCTCATCGTCTGTGAGCGGCTCATAATCTCCTGCCGATGCTGCATTGTAAGCCGTATCCATAGCAGTGATAAGCTCATTGTACTTTCCGAGGAAGCTCTTAATCTTATCGTATATAGCCTGTGTGTCGGTCGAAGTTGTTATGCTTACTTCCTCGTTGCCTGTAACCTGCGTTGCGGTGATTGACAATCCGTTAATTGAGAATGTACCTGTGCTGCTTGTGAATGTGGCCCCGTTGAGTTCTATAATAGAATCCTTACCGCTTATTCTCGCCGCGTCGGATGTAAATGAAGCTGCAGATGAAGAACTTACTGCTGTCTTCGCCTCATTATAAGCTATGATGTTCGACGTATTCTCTATGTAAGCCTTAGCATCATTGTATGCTGTCTGATTATCAGTGTCATCGACATACGTCTTGGCATCATTATATGCTGCGGTGTTGGCAGCTTCACTGACAAATGCATTGGCTGTATCAAACTCATCAAGTGATGCCTTGGCATCAAGAATCTCCTGATACTTAACCATCTTATCGGCTATATCCATATCGCTTGTGCCGTTATTGTCCTTGATATACTGCTTCATGTCTGCAAGCTCGGCATCCGTATACTGTACATCGACCGTCTCCTCATTGCCGTCATCGTTGGTGACAGTCTTCTGCTCCTTCACAAGAAGCGCTCTGTAATCGTCAAGCTTATCCTTATGCTTTTCAATCGCAGCCTGCTGCTCCTCATAATTCTTGACCACAGCCTGATTGTTCTCATACTTCGAAGCTGTTGAAAGATTCTGATTGTATGCGGAGATTGTGCTGTTGTATGCCGCAAGCTGTGCAGAATCATAAGATGTTGTCTTATCAACTGCCGCAACAATCGCAGCCGCTATGCTCTGCTGCTCACCTGTTCCGTTCTTGGCAAGCTCACGATACTTAGCCATATCGGCAGTCTCATTGCCATCGACATCCTTAACTGCGAATATCCCAAGTGACTGAAGTGCGCCGAGTCCGTCTGCGTTATTGGCAGTGATGGTGAACTCTCCCTCTTCTCCCGACTTGGTTGAATTGATAAATATTCTCTGGTTGTTCTCATCGAAGTTGGCACTGACACCCGCATCCTTGAGTGCCGCAACGAATGTATTCATAGTCATGTCGGAGGTTACTGTAACCTCAGTGTTATTCACCTGCAGCTTGCTTCCGGCACTGATTCCCATATCACTTAAAAGAGTTCCGCCCTCAACCTTGGAACCCTTCGTTGTCTTAACCTCTCCGCCCGTCATATATCCTGATGAGGCAAGCTGCTTAACCTTAAGCTTCTGCGTGCCGTTAACTGCTGTAGATGACGCAGTCACCTTGGCAGCACTGCTGTTGGAAACCGTACTTGACTTAAGGCTGTACGCACTTGACAGTCTCATTCCCGATAAGCTTGATGTGTAGAAGCCGTATATCTTGCTGTTCATGCTCTTCCATGCATCCATCTTCCATTCAAGCTTCGTCTGAGCCTTGACATATTTATCCTTCTTGGTCGAATATGCCGACACAAGTTCCTGAACAATCGAATCTGTATCAAGTCCTGATATAAGTCCGCTGACTCTTATCGCCATATCTTTTCCCTCCCTATCTTCGTTCGTCCACAAGAATACCTGCAAGTTCCCATGCCTTAGCTATAAGGTCAAGAGTCTTCTCAGGAGGAATCTCCTTGATTGTCTCCTTGGTATCCTTGTCCACTATCTTAATTGTTACTCTGTTGGTATCATCGTGATATCCGAACTCTGCAATCGTGTTGTTGTTAAGCTTACGGTTGATGTCGGAGATTCTCTGCTTGAGTGCCTTCTCGCTTATCTGGTACTCCTGCTCCCGGCTTTCCTCCTGTGCTCCGTTGTCCTTAACCTGTGAGTTATTCTTTCCTGCAGCTGATGTATTTCCTGCATCTGCCGCCTGCTTATTGTTCTGTACACTGACTTCCTTTGTCTCGGTAACAGACTGCTGCTTCGTGACATTCGTCGAAGCACCCGCTGTAACAGTACTTACAGCATTCTTAATTCCTTCAATCGTCATTTCAAGACACCTCCATGTGTTCATAAACATTACTGACGTTACCTTTTACTTTAGCTGCTCCTTATTACCCTCTCATCTGTATTTCGGCTGCCTGACATAAAAAGTTTAGCAGTCGTAAGGATTTTTGCTGGCAGGATTCAGATGTAAAAGCATATCTAACCCGGCTGCCGGTGTATAATGTGTTATGTTTGTACACATAACGACTTTTGGAAGAAGCTTGGATGTTCTTAGCACTCTGCCGATATCCCAGCCAAATCCGGCACGGATGCCGGATTAGATGCAACGCAGACACGGAAGTCTGCTTTGCATCGATGGCGTATAAGAAAAACACTTTTATCAGAGTTCTTAGAACATCCTGCTTCGCACAGCGGAGCTTATGTGTATAAACATAACACATTATACACTCGTACACCGGCTTATGCTTTTACATCCGAATTATACCGGTAAAAGTCTCCGTTGCTTACCCAAGAAGCTTCTTAAGTGCCTCCGCTCCGTCGGACCGGCTTGCCGCCTTATTGGCATCCTTAATCTGTACATACACTTCCTTACGGTATACAGGCACGGACTTAGGTGCTGTAATCCCGAGCTTTATCTGGTCGCCCTTGATATCAAGCACCGTTATCTCTATGTTATTATCTATTACAATAGATTCATTCTTTTTTCTCGAAAGAGCTAGCATCCGGCACCCTCCTTCATCTTCTTTACGCAATCATATACATTGTAGCGTACCTGATAGTCATCATTGTTGACAATAATCTGGCATGCCTTCATTGTCTTCATGTTGATTACAATCGGAGCCTTGAGATTAGCCGTCATCTTAGTAAGGTCTGACGGTACCGTGACAACCGAGAGAAGGAAATAATCGTCCTCCGTCTCAACCTCTCCGAGAGGTGCAAGCCATTCATCCTCAACGACAGGATTGTACTCCGGCACAATCTTCATAGGGTCCATAACGGTAAATGCAAGCTCCGGCTCATCAAGAGACTGAAGCCACATAATACTGCCCTTTTTCTCAGCATTAAAGATAAGCGTGTAATGCACATATTCCTCAAATCCCATAATGCCTGTCGTAAAATTGATTATCCTATCCTCAGCTACATCTATCTCCCCAAATAAACGAGTATTTACCTTCATGGTATTTCTCCTTCCCAAATACATATTAGATAGCCAATTGCGAAACGCAATTTTGACGATATACAGTTGTGCAAATTTAACAAATTCGCAAGCAGGTACTATGAAGCCGCCGGTACTTAGGCAGTGTATTTTACTGCGTTATGTACCGTTGCGTGATTCATGTAGCGAAAGCGTGCCTGCGGTGAATTGTTAAATTTGTACAACGTCCGCTTTCAATTATATAGTTTCGCAATTACCTATACATATCAGATGTAATCCAGCAATGACTGTCTCACGGTCTTTGCCGCAGTTGCGATGGCAGCATCATACACTGTCTCTGCCGATGCGAACTCAACGGTGATGTCCTCAAGCTCAACATCCTCGTTCTTGGACTTTAAGTCCTTGAAGGTTGTCTGCTGCTGTGTGAGTCTGCTCTCGGCAAGCGTAAGTCTTACCTCGCGGCTTCCGACATCCGATATCTCTGAGTTGAGTGTGGACTGATAACCCTTCATCTGTGTGATGCCCTTTGCAAAAAGGTCTTCCATATAGCTCTTAGCGTAATCAAGTTCCTTATTGGAGGCTTCAATCATTGATTCTATCTGATCCTTCTGACCTGCATACAGCTCGGAGCTTTTCATATCCGTGAGCTTGGTGATCTTGGCTTCAATATCAGCCACATTAGTCAGACTGCTCATAAGGTCGTCCAGATCTCTTCCTATATTGTAGCTTAATACGTCTGTCGCCCGTGTGTTGACCTTGAGCGTCTGGCTGAAATTGATTGTATACTCAATGTCCTGATTATCTCCCAATGTGTATACCTGACCGTTAGTTAAGTCCTCACAGTCAAAATAATGCTCCGGGCGGATATCTCCCTTCTCGAATTCATCCTTGCGGAACTGAACGGATATGTCTGACGCACCCTTGAGTGTCTTGTATGTGTTCTCAGAGAATGCAATCTCACCCTTATCATACACATAATATGCCGTATCATCAGCCATATTTCCTGCGGTGATAAGCTGTTCTAACTCCTGTGAGCTTACAGCCGCCACGGTTCCGGTGTATGCCTTACCATCAACAGTTATTGAAGGAACCGTGTCCGCATCGGCTGCATCGTAAGCACAATTATCATAAGCAAGTCTGAGTCTGTATACTTCCTTTGTCTCAGGTGTTGCGGATGACGGAACGCTTGCTATGTTATTAATATCCACACTGTTCTTCATGTATTTTGCGGTTGTAAAATCTTCACCCGTAAAGTTCTGGTTAATCTTGTATGACACCTGTGTCTCAGTTGAGTTAAGGAATGTAAGGGAACGGTCAGTCCTATAGCCCGTGAAAATATATCTTCCCGAGCTGTCCGCATTGCCCTCCGCATACATCGCCTCCTTATACTGCTGTATGCTCTGTACTATCGCCTGCCTGTTGGTAGTCTCGAATGTATCGTTCTCACCCTGTGTACAGAGCTTTACAAGATCCGTGTAGATACCGTCCATATTGTCGAGTGATGTCTCGGTAAGCTTAATCCATGCCTTCGCATCAGGGACATTCTTCTTTAAGTACTGCTCAACCTCTGCAAGACTCGTTCTGAGTGAAAGTGCTCTGATAGCTATGATAGGGTCATCAGACGGCTTCGATATCTTCTTCTGTGATGCCATCTGCTGCTCTGTTGTATATAGATTAGTCTTTGATTTATTAACATTACGCATCGTAGTGTTAGTCATCATAGTGTTCGTAATTCTCATGTAGTCTCCCTTCTTCTGCGGGTCTGCGGTGAATTGTTAAATCCGTGCAACGTCCGCAGCACTTTACAATCCCGTCTCCTCTATGAGCTTGCTGTATATCTGATTCATTACAGAAATAACCTTTGATGATAAGTCATAAGCATGCTGGAACTTTACGAGGTCTATACCCTCCTCGTCCTCATCAACACCCGATATTGAAGTTCTCTGTGTCTCAACTGCCGCCTTGACATTGGAATAGTTGGAGCTGAAGGTCTCAGCTCTCTTCGTGTCAACACCTATCTCAGACACAATTGATGAAAGGAAATCCCAGAATGTTCCGCTCTTGATTGTGATTTTGTCCTTAAGTGCATACATGTCCTTCGCCAAGTCGGAATTCTCATCTCCGCGTGATGCATCATAGGATAACGGAAGCTTTGACAAGTCATTCAGCATATCCTGATTGACGGTAATATTCGCTGCCGTCACATAATCCGTGTTATACTTTGACTCAAGCAGCGGTTCACCGGAAACCGTACCGTCCGCAAGCTGTCCCTTGGAAATAATATCGTTGAATTCCTTAGCAAATGAAGTAACAAACCGGTTGAGCTGTGACTGATAATACGGAATTCCCTTATATGAAGGGTTTCTGTAAGAATCGCTCACAACCTCAAGCGACTGATTGCCTGCGGCATCCGTCCTGACAACCTCGTAAGAATCATTGCAGCCGTCACGCATGTCAAACAAAGCCTTAAGGCTTCCGCGTGAGCTCTCCTCATAAGGATTGTATGGATTTCCGTTATTCCACTTAATATCGTAGAGTCCCGAGGCATCGCTTGCATTTCGAGGATTCGCTGTATCTCTTGCAACGCACTCGAGTGTGTTGTAGCTATAGCCGCCGACAAGCTCCTGTCCGTTAAAAAATATCGTACAGTCGGTCACACCGTTGCCTATGCTTCTCTCCTCAACTCTCACATCAGCGTAGTAAGAAAGCTGGTCAATTATAAGATTTCTTGAATCCCGAAGGTCATTTGCCGTGCCGCCTGATGCTTCTATAGTGTTAATCTGCTTATTGAGAGACGCAAGCTGCTCCGCCATCGTGTTGATGGTTGATACGGATGACTTAATCTCTTCATTGATATCGTTCTGTGTATTCTGAAGATTGGCAGAGAGCGTGTTAAAGTACTCACATATACTTGACATATAGCTTAAGAACTGTCCCCTCTTAACCTCACTGCTCGGATCGGCAGTAATCGCATCTATCGTCTTGAAGAGATTGTTGTACTCTGTTATGAAGCCTTCTGTGTTGAACTCATCAAGATATGTCTGTACCAGATTGGAATATGTCTGGAGTGACTCATACTGCCCGCACTGGGCGTTGTTGGTTCTGTATCTCTCATCATAATATTCGCTTCTTGACTGTTGAATATCCGTCACCGTAACGCCTGTGCCGACTGCACCATACGGCTTATACACTTTAATAGCATAGCTCGCCTCCTGAACCGTGGACTGTCTTGTGTAGCCCTTGGTGTTGACGTTGGATATATTATGTGCTGTTGTATTGATTGCCGCATTACTTGCCGTAAGTCCTGAGGCTCCTATTGTCATTCCGAAAAATGTATTCGGCATTCCTGCACATCTCCCTTCTGTATCTGAAAATATTCTGTAATTTCAAAGTCTTAATTAAATAATCTGTAAAACCGTATCCATCATCGCAGTTATGACGTTGATGTATCTCGAAGCCGCATTGTACGCCTGCTGGTAGCGTATCATGTTCGTGAGCTCCTCATCTGAGTTCACTCCCATGACAGCCTGCCTTCCGTCATCAAGTCCGTTCGAGAGATCCTGCTGGTTGTCAACCATGCTCGCATATACATTTCCTTCGCTTCCGACATCATCTATAAGTGCTTCATAGAATTTTTCAAATGTCATCTTCTCAGTGCCATCGCCGAAGGTAAGATACTTCTCGGAGAACTGAGCAGCAAGTTCTTTTGCTCTGTCATAATCCACCTTGCCGTCAGCCTGATTGAACGGAAGAACCGAGAAATCCTTCAGTACCTTAGGGCTGATCTCAAGATTGGCTATCGTATAGAGCGACTCCGTTCCGAAGCTGTTCTTCGTATTGTACAGATAATATGTATTGCCGTCAGTTCCCGTAACCTTGGTATATCTGTCAGTATACTTTCTTGAAAAAAGCTCCTCTCCGATCGACTTGTCGGTATCCTTACCGTATCCTGCCTTGTCGGTATCAAGGATCTTTCCCGTGTATGTTACCGTATTACCGTTACCATCAACGTATGTTACCGTGGCATCCTTCATAGGGCTGAGCACGTCATTGATTTTCTCAACCACACTGTTAACCAGCTTATCGAAATTAGCGATTGTTCTCACAAGCACCGAGTAATCCTTGCAATCCTCATAGCTCTTGTAATCCCTGTATGCCGTGTATGCGGCAACCGCATTATTGTAGTCCTCATCGCTTCCGTAATCCGCTCTGTCAGGCATCTGCGTAACCGTCTGTGCAGGCGCAGTCATGTTCGCATACGTCGGTGATATTGTGCCTCTGGCCGCAAGCAGTCCCTTCAGTGAGCCGATATCCGTGTTATTCGCGGTTGACATTGTGATTTCCATGTTGTACAGAGGCTCATTTTTCATTTCCTTCCATACAGGAATGTAGAAATCGGTTCCCTCAACCGTGCTGAATCCGAGGTGTGACACACTCATGTTGTCACAGAAAAACTGTCCTTCAAGCATTACGGACACAATTCCTCTTGAATCCTCGGTATAGTCTATCTTGGCATATCCCGAAAGCTCATCAAGCAGAAGATCTCTCTCATCCCTCAGAGTCATCGCAGTCTCTACACCGCTCTCTATCTGTGCAATCTGCTTATTAAGTGACATAATCTGCTCACCAATCTCGTTGATGCGGTTCGTGATATTATATATCTCTGTATTAAGATTGCTCTGATAACTTACAAGCCCTTTATACACTGCCTGTGAACGGTCAAGAAAGCTCACCGCACTCTGCACAAGTGCAGCTCTTGCCGTATTATCATCAGGTGTCTTGGACACTTCGTTGATTGCCGAGAGCAGATCCTTCATTGATTCCTGATATGACACTCCGTTAAGTTCTCCGAGCTGCGTCTGTATCTCATCGGCTGCATTGAGAAGCTTATCATAGAAACCGTATCTTCCATTCTCCTTGCGGTACGCCTCATCAAGAAGAATATCTCTCACATGCGAGACATCCTGAATCGTAACTCCAAGTCCCTTCTGGAGCGTGGCAGTGGCAAAACGGTTCGTGGTATTGTAATGTGTATCCTCGAACACAACCTGCTGTCTTACATATCCTTTTGTATTGACATTCGCCATATTATTGGCTGTGGTATTGAGAGCATTAGAATTATTGACCAATCCTGATAATCCCACATACAAAGCCGACATATTACTCATAGTGTTCCTCTTTCTCTATTTTATTCACTGTTTCCTGTCAAATCTCGTGTCCGGAAGTGAATAGTTATTGCTTATATACGCATCCCTGCCATAGTTATTAGTCTCCGGTCCCCTTCTCATGCTCTGTACAAGATTCATCTCGAATTGCAGCATCTCCATCGACTCTTCAAGCAGTGCCTTATTGCGGTCGTTAAGTTCAACCATTCTCTTCATAGTTAAAGAAAGCTTGTCATGAATGGAAACAAGTGCATTCCTCTCCTTCTCCTGTGAACTCAATAGTTCAATCAGTCGCGTGAGAGTCAAGGTCTTAACATCCTTGTTAAGAACGTCCGCAATATCATTCGATACCTCGGTTCGTTTCTTTTCCAGCACTATGATTCTATCCACCACAAGCTGTTCCTTTTCTACCATCCTTGAAAGCTCTTTGACATCGTTACGGATAATTATACCCGTCTTCTCAAGTCCGAGCTCTAAAAGACTCTCATATTCTGTATTTTCCTGTTCTAACGTACTTATCAGTATATCTATAAGACTCGCCACTTACACGGTCACACCCTTCTAAAACACAATCGTGTTATATTTCTCTATAAGCTTAGCAGCAAGCTTGTTCGCCGATACATTATACTTCCCTGATGCATAGTGCTCCTTAACCGCGGCGACTCTGTCTTCCCTGACATCATCAGCCTGTGCCACTGCTGCCTTGGCAACCTGGTAATCTCTTCCAAGCTGTGAAATCTCAAGCTTATCTTCCGTTGTGGAGGTCTTAGCAGTCTTCTTAAGCTGTGTCTTCCCTGCCGTAGCATATACCATATTCACCTGATTGTAGGCATCTATACGCATATTAACCTCTCCTTCCTTAAATATAAATCTCTTTACTGTATTATGTATCGGTTCACAAAATAAAAAAACTTAGAGGAAAATGAAAAAAATTCACAATCCTCTAAGCCTGCACTGTCAAATGTCAGCTCTGCTTATTAAGAAACCTCATTCTTGCACTGTCACGCACATCCTTCTTAACCGGTTCAACCTTCTTCGGCTCTTCGTACAATTCAGAGAAATGATTAGCCATGCTCGCCTTACATGCCTCGCAGAATCGTCCGGAACGAATCATTGCTCCGCACTTCTCACATGCAATGCCGACCGGAGAGTCATCTGCAAACGCGAGCCTCTCCTCACGCACCCACTTCTCAATCTGTTTCACGCTTACATCGGCTGCTTCCGCTACCTCATGTATGCTCGCATTCTTGTTCTCCCTGATATATGCCTTGGCAACCTGAAACTTCTCCTCTAACTCCTCCTGACATGCAGGACAAAGGTAACTGCCTCCCTCAATGTAACTAAACAGTCTTCCGCAACCTCTGCAATTTCTGACTTCCATACCATCTGCCTCCATTCCGTTGACATTGCCGGTATCCATATACATTGCTAGAAGCCTCTTCCGATACATACCGCTGCAAAATATACCTGTACAGCCCCTGCAATCGTGAGTACATCAGAACATGCATCAAGCGTTGCTCCCGTAGTGTATATGTCGTCAACCAACAATACTCTTTTATATTTTACTATATTATGTGTTACTTGAAAAGCATTTTTTGTATTTTTTGTTCTCTCCTTATCGTTAAGCTCCTTCTGCGGTGCCGTATTCACGGTTCTGATAAGCAGTCCTTCTTCTACAGGTACTTCAAGTCTTCTGCCTATCTCTTTTGCAATAAGTGCCGCCTGATTATATCCTCTTTTTCTGTACCTTGACGCATGAAGCGGAACAGGTATTATCACATCGGGCTTCCATGACATGATTATATGTCCCTTGAGCTTAACAATAATATCACCGTAAAAAGCTGCATATTCCCGCCTGTTGCCGTACTTAAATCTGTACATTGACTGCTTGATTTCCTTCGTATAGGCAAGTGCTCCGACTCCGCGTATGAAACTGTGATGTCTCCTGCCGCAGTCGGAGCACGTCTCTGCAAGCTCATTGTCCAACTGCTTTCCGCATATCATGCAGAACGGTGATGTGATATATTTTAATTTTCCCAGACAATCACCACACAGCTCCCCCTGTGAGTCCACCAGCTCCTCGCATATCGGACATCTGTTGGGAAAAAGTGCCTCAACCGCACTCCTGTATCCGCTTTGCAAGCGTTGAATAGCGTTTCTGTTCGTTACCGTTCTCAACCATTCCATAGAATACCTCTTCCGTTCCAACGATACAAACACACTTTTTTGCACGCGTTACCGCGGTGTAGAGTATATTTCTGTTCATGAGCATTCTTGGTCCCGACAGAAGCGGAATCACAACCGCCGGATATTCGCTTCCCTGTGACTTATGTACAGTGACCGCATAGGCAAGCTCCAGCTCATCCAGCTGCTTAAAAGGATATTCCACATATCTGTCATCCTCAAATTTTACGGTCAGCTTCTCCGAATAGAAATTAATATTGTCCACGACACCCATATCGCCGTTAAACACCCCCATGCCACGGTCGGTCGGTATGCCATGCTTACCTCTTGTCTCCCATTCTATCTGATAATTGTTCTTTATCTGCATGACCTTGTCGCCCTCGCGGAATATGGTCGTACCGATTTCTTTTTCCTGCTTTGAAGAATCCTTGGGATTAAGGTATTCCTGGAGCACCGTGTTAAGCCTTTCAACCCCCAGCATTCCTTTTCTTGTCGGCGTGAGCACCTGAATGTCAAACGGCTTGGCATCAACATACTTCGGAAGCTTCTGTGATACAAGCGTTATCATCGCCCCAATCACATTGCCCGCTTCCTCTCTCCTGATAAATATAAAATCACGGCTCGACGGCCCGATTGGGAACTTCTCTCCCGCATTTATCTTATGAGCATTAACAATAATGTCACTCTCTGTAGCCTGTCTGAAAATCTTAGTCAGTTTAACCACGTTAAACCGCTCCGACGCTATAATATCCCTCAGGACATTTCCCGGTCCTACCGAAGGAAGCTGATTGACATCGCCCACAAGGATAAGCCTCGTCCCGGGTGTGACAGCCTTCAAAAGGCTGTTCATGAGAAAAATATCCACCATCGACATCTCATCTATTATGATGACATCGGCATCTATCGGGTTCTCCTCATTTCTTAGAAAGCTCGCGCTCCTGTCATCCTCAGGCGCTCCCGATAATTCAAGCATTCTGTGGATTGTCTGGGCTTCACAGCCTGTAGCCTCAGTCATACGCTTGGCGGCGCGCCCTGTCGGTGCCGCAAGACGTATTTCCATTCCCTCGCCTTCAAAATATCTGATTATCGTATTGATTGTCGTGGTCTTACCTGTTCCCGGTCCTCCGGTTATGACAAGAAGTCCGGAACTTATCGCCTGTATAACGGCATCCCTCTGCCTGTCATCAAGCTCAATCTTCTCAGCCTTCTCTATTCGTCTGATACGGTCAGCAATCTTATGCTTGTCAATGCTTTCCCTTGCATCCAGCGCTTTCAATGCGTAAGCCACCGACATTTCCATGTAATAATATGAAGCTCCGTATACCAGCCTCTCGGCTTGATATTCGCCATCGCCCGCATCTGTCGACGCTTCATTCTCCTGAAGCTGCTGTTTCACCACAATCTTCTTGTCCATTGACAGGTCCGAAAGATGTCTGTCTATATCCTTAATCTCGGTATCCAGCAATGTGTTAAGCTGTTCTAACAGTTCTCCCTGCGGCAGATAGATATGTCCGCTGCCCGTCGCCTGGAGAAGCGTATACATGATACCGCTCTTGATTCTGAAATCCGAATCAGCTTCTATGCCTGCTTTTCGCGCAATCTCGTCTGCTATTCTGAATCCTACCCCCGCAATGTCATCGGCAAGACGGTACGGATTCTCCTTCATAATCGTATAGACCGATGCACCATACTGATTATATATCTTTGCGGAAAGTGCCATTGATATGCCATAGTCCTGCAAAAACATCATGGCGTTTCTCATATCTCTCTTGGCTGTAACATTGTCAGATATCTCCACCGCCATGCGCCGGCTTATGCCCTTAATCTCGGCAAGTCTTTCCGGCTCCTGCTCAATTATTCTTAGAGTATCCGCCTTGAACCTCCGCACAATTCTCGAAGCCAGTGCAGCTCCTATACCCTTGATCGCGCCTGATGCAAGATAACGCTCAACCCATTTTTCATCCTCAGGCGGAATATCCTCGCAGGTCTCAACCTTTAACTGCTGCCCATATACAGAATGTTCCGTATATTCCCCGGTGACTTCAACGAACTCGCCCTCGGTAACATACGGAACATTCCCTACACAGGTGAGCTCGTCACCGTCAAGCTCAAGCTCAAACACCGTGTAGCCGTTATCTTCATTTCTATATACTATTTTATTGACGTAACCCTTGAAACGTTCCATATACCTTCTCTCAGATGTGCTTAATCCACTCCGTAATTTCTCTTCATCTGCTCATAGAGCATCTGAGCTATGCCAAGTCCCTCTCCTCCGTTGGACTCACTTGAAAGATCCGCATATTCCTGAATAAGCGTATCCTTGAACATTGACACATAGGATGTCGACAAACTGCTGTCATCACTCTCAGGAACCATCTTCTGCATTGCCTTAAATACCTGCTCCGTAAAGTATGCCTCAAACTCCTTGCATACCTCCATCATCTCATCATCCGTAGCTGTTGAATAATCCGTGCTCAGCTTATCTTTCATATTATCAGCCGACACATTATTCTTCGTATATGTATCATAATAAGAACTTACACCTGAAATCAAATCACTCATATGTGCCTCCATTGCGCTATTATTTAGCGTATGCGCTGTGTTTTAGCATATGCGCTGTATTTTAGCGCTTAAGCTGATTAGCCTGACTGAGCATGTCATCCGCCGCCTGAATTGCCTTGGAATTCATCTCATAAGCTCTCTGTGCCGTGATAAGATTAACCATCTCATCTACAACCTGAACATTAGAGCCCTCGAGATAGCCCTGATGAAGCTTGCTCGCTTTCAAGCCCTTATCGTTAAGCTCTTCAACTGCTGCTCCTGATGCCGTCGTTGCCTGATACATTGTTCCCGACACCTTCTCAAGTCCTGCCGGATTGGAGAACTGATAAACTCCTATAGTTATGTTCATCGGCTTGAGATTATTATCGGCATCCGGATAGAATAACTGCCCGTCATCCGTAACCGTAATCTTGTCAGCCTTGTAATCTGTCGATGAGAGAATAATCGGTGTTCCGTTGCTGTCTAACACAGGATATCCGTCAGTTGACGCGAGCATCATCGTGTTGTCGGATGCAACAGCTATCCTGAAATCACCGCTTCTCGTATAATATGTCTCTCCGTCAGTGCCGCGCAGCGCAAAGAAGCCGTCTCCCTCAATTCCGAATGCAAAATTATTATCCGATGCAAGCATTGAGCCCTGTGTAAACTGTGTCGTAATGGAACTTGTTCTCGTTCCGAGTCCTACCTGTGCACCAATCGGCTTGTTGTCACCGTTGGCTGAGGTTGTCTTTGTCTGTATTGTCTGATATAAAAGGCTCTTAAACTCCGCTGTTGAAGTCTTATATCCTGTCGTATTCACATTGGCAAGATTATTCGCTATATTGTCTACGTTAGTCTGCTGTGCAATCATTCCTGACGCCGCTGTCCATAAAGCTCGTACCATATACCTTTTCCTCCGTTATCCTTCTATGCTAAATCAATGTTCTCCGGCTTATATTAAAGCTTTCCAAGGTTAACCGATTTCTCAAGTGAGGAATCAATAGTCTGTATAGCCTTCTGGTTGCTCTCATAAGCTCTTGAAATTGTAATCATCTCAACCATCTCTGATATTACATTGATGTTGGACATCTCCAAATATCCCTGTCTTACCTTACAGTCCGCGGTCTTCTCTGTCGCACCGTCAACTGCCGTGTAGAGGTTCTCGCCGAACTTCTGAAGATAGTTGTAATCATTGAAATCCGTTATCCTGAGCTTGTCTACATACTCATCATCCGCGTAGATATTGCCCTCCTCGTCGACGGTGATCTTAGCCCCCTGAGGCACCTGAATACGTCCACCCTCACCGAGAAGATAATCTCCGTCCTCCGTCACAAGCATGTTCTCATTGTTCACGGAAAAAGAACCGTCGCGTGTATAGCGTGTCGTAGTCGCACCCGACTTGGAGGTATAAGATACATTAAAGAATCCGTCCCCCTCAAGTGCAAGGTCGTAGGTATTGCCCGTAACCTTAAATGAACCCTGTGTATAATCCGTGTAAGTCTCACCAATCTTGACGCCAAGCGACTCCTTACCTATTGTTCTGTTGATGTAATACTCAGAACCGTCCTTTATCTTCTGTGTATACATACTGTCAAAAGCCTGAGAGGTCGAACCTTCCTTCTTGTAGCCGACAGTAGAAGCATTCGCAAGGTTATTGGTGATAACATCAAGCCGCGCCTGCTGATTCATCATTCCCGTATATGCTGTGTAAAGGCCTCTTACCATAAATACCTCCTGTATAACGTCACATATATATTGCTTATGTGTATTAGTCTCTTGCTCCGCCTAAGAATTCTATGAACTTACCTGTTCCGATTGCTACGGCTGTCATAGGATCCTCTGCCGTCATTGTCGTGATTCCCGTCTTCGACTCAATGAGCTCCTCAAGTCCCTGAAGAAGGCTTCCGCCTCCCGTAAGAACGATTCCTCTGTCCGCAATATCCGCTGCAAGCTCAGGTGGTGTCTTCTCAAGGACACTGTGTACCGCCTCAACAATCTGTGCCGTAGCATCCTTAAGCGCTTCCTCTGTCTCCTCAGAGGTAACAGTGACTGTTCTCGGAAGTCCCGTGACAAGGTTACGTCCGCGTACATCCATTGTCACAACCTCAGGTCTCGGATATGCGCTTCCTATCTTAATCTTGATATCCTCGGCCGTTCTCTCACCGATGAGAAGATTATGCTTCTTACGCATATAACGCACGATGGCATCGTCAAAATCATCTCCGGCAATCTTGATGGATGTGCTGACTACAGTACCTCCAAGTGAAATAACAGCGATATCCGTTGTACCACCGCCTATATCGACAATCATATTACCGCATGGTCTTGAAATATCAATTCCTGCCCCGATGGCTGCCGCAATCGGTTCCTCAATAATGGCAACCTCTCTGGCACCTGCTGAATAGGTAGCATCCTCAACCGCCTTCTTCTCAACCTCTGTAACACCGCTAGGTACACATACGCTGATTCTCGGCTTCTTTAATATCTTCTTGCCAAGTGCCTTCTGAATAAAGTACTTGAGCATCTTCTCCGTAACAGTATAATCGGAAATAACACCCTGTCTTAAAGGTCTCACAGCCACGATATTACCCGGTGTTCTACCGAGCATGAGTCTTGCTTCCTCGCCTATAGCCTTAATCTTATTTGTATCTCTGTCAAACGCAACTACCGACGGCTCCTTGAGCACAACGCCCTTGCCTCTGATATAAACAAGAATGCTGGCAGTTCCTAAATCAATTCCAATATCTGTGGTTATCATAAAATCCTCCATCCGATAAAATCTAATCAAAATCATAGAATAATATTCTAATCTTAAAAGCCTATATATCAACATTATAAACAAAAACTTTCCAATTTAAAAGAGGTAATTATAAAAAAGCTAAAAAAAATAATGCTTTTTATCATATATAATGCTATTATGTAGTGGTAATCAATGTTATGAAACTCAACGGAGGCTTAAAAATGTCAAGAAATACAACAGCAAAAAAAGGTCTGCGTATTATTATAGTCGGTTGTGGCAAGGTTGGTCTCACCCTGACCGAGCAGCTTGCAAAGGAGGGTCACGACATCACTCTGATTGACAAGAACGCCCAGAAGCTTCAGGCAACCGCAGGAATGTATGATGTCATGGGTGTTGTCGGAAACGGTGCAAGCTACAGCGTTCAGGAGGAGGCGGGAATCGCCTCAGCCAACCTTATCATAGCCGTAACAGATTCGGACGAGCTCAATCTTCTTTGCTGCACCATCGCCAAGCGCGTCGGCAACTGTGCCGCCATCGCAAGGGTCCGCACACCCGACTACAGCCGGGAGGCAGGCTACTTAAGAGAACGTCTCGGACTCGCCATGATTATCAATCCCGAACTTGAGACAGCCAAGGAGGCAGCACGTATTTTATACATGCCTACCGCTCTTGAGGTCAACTCCTTTGCTCATGGCCAGGCTGAGCTTGTAAAATTCAAGATTCCAAAATGCAACCGTCTTGACGGAATGACAATCGCCGCTCTTGGCAAGGAAATGAATGTACCTTATGTCATCTGCGTCATTGAACGCGGCGGCTATGTACATATCCCTACAGGACGCTTTGTGATGCATGCCGAGGACACAATCTCGTTCGTGGCATCCCGTAAATCAACCAAGATTTTTCTTGAGCACATCGGTTTTAAGACCAATCAGGTTAAGGACACCATGATTATAGGAGGCGGAAGTGCCGCTTACTATCTTGCCGACCAGCTCATACGCTCCGGCATTTCGGTAAAAATAATCGAAAACAGCCGTGAGCGCTGTGAGGAACTGAGCATACTTCTTCCAAAAGCCGTAATAATCAACGGCGACGGCACCGACGAGGAGCTTTTAAAGGAAGAGGGAATTTCAGAGGTTGAATCCTTCGTTCCCCTCACGGGAATAGATGAGGAAAACATCATGCTCACGCTCCACGCAAAGCAGGTTTCAAACGCAAAGGTAATCACAAAAATCAACCGTATTACCTTTAAAAACGTAATCAACAGTCTCGACCTGGGAAGTGTTATTTATCCTAAATATATAACCTCCGAGGCAATCATCGCTTACGTCCGTGCCAAAAACGATTCAAGGGAATCTCTTGATTCAGCCGAGGGTTCCAACGGCAGACCGGCTGAATCCGACAGCAGCATCGAGACCTTGTACCACATGTTTGATCACCGCGTTGAGGCTATTGAGTTTAGAGTAACCAAGAGCTCTGATGTGACCGACAAGCCGCTCGCCGAGCTAAAGCTCAAGGATGAGATTCTGATATCCTTCATCAACCGCAACGGAACCATCATTATTCCAAGTGGTCAGGACTGCATCCTCGAGGGTGACACGGTAATGATAGTCACAACTCACACGGGATTTACGGATATACAGGATATTCTGCAATAATTTTTTAACACCAAATATGTTTCCGAGCGAAAAGCAACCGCTCGTATGTGAGGATTACCATGAACAAATCAATTATTCGATATATATTAGGGCATGTGCTTCTGCTTACATCCGCCCTCATGCTTCTTCCTGCATTAGTCGGGCTGATATATCTTGAGCATGAAGGCTTTACGTATCTTTTTGTCGCGGCATGCTGCTTCGTTGTCGGCTTCTTCATGACGCGCAGCAAGCCGAACAACACAACACTTTATCTCAAGGAGGGCTGTATAAGCACATCCCTCGCTTGGATTCTGCTAAGCTTGGTCGGCTGCATACCTTTCTGCATCACAGGCGAGATTACGTCCTTCACTGATGCTCTCTTTGAGACTATATCAGGCTTCACGACCACAGGTGCAAGCATTCTCTCGGATGTCGAAGCGCTTTCGCACTGTTCGCTTCTGTGGCGCAGCTTCACGCACTGGATCGGCGGAATGGGCGTGCTCGTCTTTCTTCTCGCCATAGTGCCGCTCAGCGGCGGCTCGAACATCAACCTCATGCGTGCAGAGAGCCCCGGCCCTTCAGTCGGAAAGCTTGTCCCGAAGATGAAGTACACCGCGCGCATACTCTACATCATATATTTCGGGCTCACATTGATACAGTTCATCCTTCTCCTTGTCGGAAGAATGCCAGTATTTGATGCGGTGTGTACTGCTTTCGGTACAGCCGGAACAGGCGGCTTCGGCATAAGAAACGACAGTATTGCAGGCTACTCGCCATACCTCCAATGGGTAATCACGATATTCATGCTGTTATTCGGTGTCAACTTCAATGCCTACTATTTTATCCTGTTCGGCAATGCAAGGAAGGCATTCAAGATGGAGGAGGTCCGCTGTTATTTCATCATTGTGGCTGTATCCGTCGCCGTGATCACCATTGAGCTGTTCAGATCCGCCGTGCCGTTTGCAAACGCACTCCGCGACTCCTCATTTCAGGTTGCCTCCATCATCACAACCACCGGCTTCTCAACCGCCGACTTCAACCTGTGGTCGGGAACCAGCAGGACAATCCTTGTCATGCTCATGTTCGTCGGTGCCTGCGCCGGAAGCACCGGAGGCGGAATGAAGGTTTCCCGCTTCGTCATACTGTTCAAGACAGTATTTAAGGAGCTCGACTCCTACATTCACCCGAAGCGCATCCAAAAGCTCTCCCTTGACGGCAAGCCGATAGAGCACGATGTAGTCCGCTCGATAAACGTATACTTCATCACCTTTACCGTAATATTTGCCGCCTCGCTGCTCCTTGTCTCATTAGAAGGCAAAGACTTAGTTACCAACTTTACCGCGGTCGCCGCTACAATCAACAACATCGGTCCCGGACTCGAGCTCGCCGGTCCTACACAGAACTTCGTTCACTTCAGCATCCTCACCAAATACGTGCTGATGTTCGACATGCTCGCCGGACGCCTCGAGCTGTTCCCACTGCTCATCCTCTTCCACCCTGCCGTATGGCGTGACATTCACACCACACACAGAAGATGGAAAAGAAAGAGGATGGAGGAATAAGACCGGCGGAATACGAATAGAATGGCAAAAAATCCCCCGCTACAGCGCAGGTGCTCTACACACTTGAAGCGGGGGATTGCTTATTCTGCGTTCAAAATTCTCTTGTTCTCATTATGTATGTGCATTATGCAGATGCAGATATTTCTCCTTGGTGGCAAGTCCACCGCGAATATGTCGCTCACTCTTATTCAGCTCAAGTATCTCGCGCGCCTGCCTTGCAAGCTCGGAATTGATTGCAGGAAGCCGCTCGGCGACATCCTTATGTATGGTCATGACGAATTGGAGCGGTTTTTATGTTACTGCTCATGTTGTTTCCGTTTAATTTGCTTGCCAAATCATTGTTTTCTTGGGAATTCTCTGTTCCTTCAATCAACACAGCTTCATCCAGTCCTAAATCACCAATTAGCCGAAGGTAAATATCAACATTCCCTTCCTTGTCCACTTCGATTTTCTGAATCAGGCGCTTCAACTGTGCATTTGTCATTTCATGAACATCTGTGATATCCTCCAGTTGCTTGAATGTGCTGTTCAAAATTGCTTCCAGTTGTTCTCCCTTGGTCAGATGATAAGAGACCATTTTCAGTTCATTCTCCAACCGTTCAATCTCTTTTCGCATCCCACCGATTTTCTCATTCAATTCCTCTCTGGAAATCAAATCATCGGTATACATATCCATGTATTTTTCACGAGATTTGCGAAGCCTGTTCAATT
>FR895383.1 GCA_000435595.1 Firmicutes bacterium CAG:882 | reverse complement strand
GTTTCATATCCATAAGACGGCATACCATAGACCCACTCGTAACATTCCTTTTCCCTGTTGTATGTCAATCCTCTGTACTTCATTGCCCTACCTTTCCCAAGGTTTTAGCGTAAGAGGGTACTGCTCTTTAATCTCACGGCTACGCTCTACATTGGTCTGTAATATAAGCTGTGCTTTTTGCATTTCCTCTTGTGGCATTTCCTTGTCTTTGTAGTTGTCTACAAACTCTTGGTATTCCTGTATCTTTTTTCTTAACTCCGCATCCGTGGCGGATATGACATATACGGTACTGCAATGTCTACAACGCCAATACCTGTATTCGATTTCCCCGACTTTCTTATAACTCGGCTTTATCTTTCCTATTGATTTATGGCACTTATCGCATACGATTGTAGGCTTGTATTTTCTTTTTATTGGTTTCACTTTATTCCTCCTGTAGCACCTTTAGGCTCTTAATGTGGGATACCCGGAATAAACAGGATTTACATACATAAGTACCCTTGTGAGATAAAAAGTAATACCCGCCTTTTAAGTAAAGGTTGGGGTCGTTTTTTACCTCTTCCGTTCCTGTTTTCCTCAAAATCCCCTGCATTGTATCGCCGTCA
>FR895382.1 GCA_000435595.1 Firmicutes bacterium CAG:882 | reverse complement strand
CAATTCTCCCCAGTACTCATACAGATTTTTGCATCTCCAATTCCAACCTTTGCCTGCATTTCAAGACGATAGTTTGATAGATTTAGAAATCTGCTTATCATTTTGAGTCGCTTGTGTTATGCTTTTATTCATAGCATGAGCCTTCGATTTGTAATTGTTTTTTGGCAACTCAATTATACCAAAACCATTGGTTTTATGCTATTTTTATGCCGGTTATTATTGAATTTTCAAGGTGCATAGGCACATTTTATAGAAAAAGGATGCCTGCTTACCTGGCACCCTTTCCTGGATCATTCTTCCGGTTTTTATTCTCTGTAGTCGGCTCCATTTTCTATTCGACCGCTACCTCCACGTATCATTTTACAAATATAGCTTACCTATTTTACAGGACTTTGTCAATTAAGGAACGAAGCAACCAGTATCGCAAGAGATTCCATCTGATGCCTGTGTCATCTTCCTGTACTCATACCGGGGAAGAAAATCATTCCTGCCGTAGGCATCAAAATAATTCGTGAATATCCACTGTAAAATATCCGGGATATACGATTCTTCTGCTTCCACCAGTATGATCAGGTGCCGGAGAGAGCTGTATCGGGTGCATATATCGTTCTTCCAGGCTGCTTACATATTGATACAGTCTGGCGAACTCATGATAGTCAAGATCTAATGCTCCTGTATAGCTTCCGCTCTCCGGCAATGCTCCGGCGATTACCTCCAGGTCATTTTTTCCGTCCTATGCATCCGTCTGCTGTTTCTCCAGCTCCTCATAAAACCGGTAACCGTTCTTACCATTCTGTTTGACATAATACAATGCCTTGTCCGCTCTTATATAATATTCTTCAAAGATTCCTCCCTGTCTGCACATACACAGACCGCAGGACAAGGATGCCGGTGAAGTCTCCTCCGTGAGATTTTTTGCCGCACCAAAGCTTTCAAACAGCTTTCTCATCCGCATGTTCATCTCTTCTTCTGATGCCTTCGACAGATAGAACAGGAATTCATCTCCTCCCAGCCGGCAGACCACTGCGTTCTCCATGCACTCTGTGAGCATTGCTCCTACCGGCCTGAGAGCACGATCCCCCGCCTTATGTCCATAGACATCGTTGATCTTCTTCAGATTATCCATATCGACAAATCCCAGATAGCCATCATGCTCCTGCATCTTCTCAAGGATCAGCTTTTCACCCTTATGACGCATAGGAAGACCAGTCAGATAATCCAGGCTTTCCCTTGCCTCTCTCTGCCTAGCCAGCTCCAGCTCGCGGATGCGGTCCATTGTCTGGATCAGCGTAACGACCAGCAGGGCCACCAGTCCGGTTGCGATAAAGATCCCTGACAGTGACACCACTCGATACACCGCTGTCACCTCCAGCATGACTGCAATCATGGCAGCTACCAGTCCGATCAGCGGAAGCTTGTAATGTTTCGCCGTTCCCTTGATGAGATCCCGGCAAATGGTGATAAATATTGTCAGGAACGTTCCTGCGATCACTAGGTGGGACAAGAACATTGTCGAGATAAAATCTGCGATATTCAGTAGCTGTAAGGCCGTGCATAGTACAAAATTCACACAGGTGATACACTCTGCCACATGATAGACCTTCCTGTACCTTCCCTGCCGCACACTGTCAATATAGAACATGAGTGGAACCGGGCAGAGCATCACAACAAAGAAGCACATATTCGACAGAATAGAAGCATTGGAAATGAACAGCTGGCGCAGCTTCGATTCTCCCAGCATCCACACTGCTCCCAGAATCATGCACCATCCCAGGTACTCCAGATCAAATCTCGTCTTATATATAATATCAAGCACCAGCCTGATGATCAGCACGACCAGTCCGGCAAACAGCATGGCGCAGGCGATCAGAGTTACCATAAAATAGCAGTGGAACATATATGCCCAGATATCTGATTTGTCCCCACAATATACCGTGTTGACGACACCGGAATACTTGTCGGTAAAGGACTGCAGTTCAATCCGCACTTCCTGCCCCGCATCCTCGCCGGATGTCTCGCATACCCCGCTCTCATTTGTTTTCAGTATAAATAATATATAGGCAGTTTTAATTTCTTTCAATGGAAGAAAAAAAGCTCGACAGCATTTATGCCATCAAGCTTTTTACCCGCTTTTGATTTAATTTAAGATTGTATTTTTATAAGTACAACATTCTGTACTATTTTCATGTGTATTGTGCGTCGTTTTTAATTTTTACCCCTATTTTTTCGATTCCAAACGGTCTAAAATAGCATTTTTGAAACCTTTTTAAAAATGAGAAAGTGCCGTAAAACAGGCGTTTACAGCACTTTCTTCGAGTGGAGTAGACGGGAATCGAACCCGTGTCCGAACCACCGTCCATCGTCCTTCTACAAGCTTAGTTAATCTTTTTGAGCTGCAAAGCAGCTCCTTTCCATCCATGCAGCTCCGGTTAACAGGATATGCACTTTTGTAGCTTCATAATACGCCCGCGGGGGCAAAGCTTAACCCGTGTCGTTTCCTACAGAGTCGACGCCCGGCTCCTAACGTGTAGGTGCGCTAGGTCGGACGGCAGCCATTAGGCTGCTAATGTCGCAGCTTACGCTGCAACAGCTAAATTATCTTCAGCGTTTAATTTTAATTTTGGCATTTGACGCATGACCGTGCGGCTTGCTTCTCCGACTTCAAATAGCCCGTCGAAACCTTTACTACCCCGGATTATTATTAATAGAGATTCTTTACCTTGAAGTCCTTCTCAGCTTCCCTTCGCTGATCCTTCTTAGCAATTGTGTCTCTCTTATCGTAGAGCTTCTTGCCTCGTCCGAGTCCTACCTGAACCTTGACAAGACTGCCCTTTAGATAGACCTGAAGCGGTACGAGGGTATAACCCTTCTGAGATACCTCACCTAAAATCTTGTTGACCTCATGTCTGTGAAGAAGAAGCTTCTTAACGCGGAGCGGATCCTTGTTAAAAATGTTGCCCTTCTCATAAGGACTGATGTGCATGTTATAGACAAACACCTCTCCGTCCTCGACACGGATGAAAGCTTCCTTGATACTGCACTTTCCCATTCGGACTGACTTGACCTCAGTTCCGTGGAGTGCAATACCCGCCTCCCATGTATCTTCGATAAAGTAATCAAAGTAGGCTTTTTTATTGTTCGCTATTAACTTGTAATTATCTTTATCACCCATAGCATTCTCTTCCTTCCGTCAACATTCAGAATTATACCACATGTCACACTTCATTTGCAATGGATATTTTAATTAAAACCAACGGTTCATAATCGTTCAAGCGACGATTCAATATTCACTGATTTTTTATTTCTGTACTACCTCAAAATCTATCGTTCTCATAAGCTTATCCGTCCCGACGACCTCGACCGTCACCTGCTGCCCGAGCTTATAGGTTCTGTGGCTCACCTCGCCGTACAGCTCGTAGTGAGTCTCGTCAAAGATGTAATAATCGTCCTCGAGGGTGTTAATGTGAACCATTCCCTCTATTGTGTCAGGCAGCTCCACATAGAAACCGTAAGCCGTGACTCCCGATATTACGCCGTCGTACACATTTCCAATGCGTGAGGACATATACTCTACCTTCTTGAGCTTATCTGTATCGCGCTCTGCATCGTCCGCCCTCCGCTCCATGAGGCTTGAGTTCTTCGCAACATCAGGAAGTATTCTCTCATAATGCTCTATGCGTCTTGCCGTAAGCCCTCCGTGCAGATTTTCTTTGATTATTCTGTGAATCTGAAGGTCAGGATATCTTCGTATCGGCGAGGTAAAGTGACAGTAATACTTTGCCGAGAGACCGAAGTGTCCTGTACATTCCGTCGAGTACTGCGCACGCTTCATGCTTCTTAGCGTAAGTCTCGATATAAGCGGTTCCTCAGGCGAATCCTGTATTGTAGAGAGCAGTTTTTGAAGCTCCTTCGGATGCACATAGTCCTGTCCTACATGAATCGAATAGCCAAAGTTATTGATAAATGTTGCAAGACTTCTTATCTTCTCCGGATCCGGGTCATCATGCGTTCTGTACACGAACGGAAGCTCCTGCCAGAAAAAATCCTCCGCCACAGTCTCATTTGCCGCAAGCATGAAATCTTCGATGATTCTTATGGCGACATTCCTCTCATAAGGCTTAATATCTATAGGCTTCCCATTTTTGTCGAGAATAATCTTACTCTCCGGAAAATCAAAATCTATAGAGCCTCTGTTCTCTCTTCTGTTTCTTAAAAGTTCGGATAACTCTTTCATCAAAAAAAACATATCCACAAGGTCTGAATATTTTTCTTTTTCCGCTGCATCATCATCCGCAAGAATCCTCTTTACGGAGGTATAAGACATACGACGGTCAACATTTATAACCGACTCGCATATTCTGTGTCCGACAATATTCCCCTTCAAGTCAATGTCCATAACACAGCTGAGCGCAAGTCTGTCAACGCCCTCGTTGAGCGAGCATATTCCGTTAGACAGCTTGTGCGGAAGCATCGGAATCACCCTGTCGACAAGGTAGACGCTCGTTCCCCTTGTCCTCGCCTCCTTGTCAAGTGGTGAGTTTTCCGTAACATAATTGCTCACATCGGCAATATGCACGCCCAGAGTGTAACCCTTATCCGACTTCGATATGCTTATCGCATCGTCTAAGTCCTTTGCGTCCTCACCGTCAATCGTTACCGTCTTAAGTTCTCTGAAATCAACTCTTCCTGCACTCGCTTTTGAATCCACGCTGTCGGGAATATCCGCAATGCTGTCCACGACCTCCTTAGGAAACTCCACAGGTATATCGTATGCGGCAATAACCGACATTATGTCAGTTCCCGGATCATTTACATGACCCAGAATCTCCATTATCTTTCCCTCGGGCTTGTGTGTATCGTCACCGTAATTTGTTATCTTCACGACAACCTTATGTCCGTCAACGGCTCCTAAGTCAGCACCCGCCGGGATGTATATATCC
Organism: Firmicutes bacterium CAG:882; assembly: GCA_000435595.1. GTDB lineage: Bacteria > Bacillota > Clostridia > Lachnospirales > Lachnospiraceae > CAG-882. The sequence goes on along the minus strand of FR895382.1, from coordinate 6,409 downwards.
TTTAAAAAATGCTGGTCGTCAGGTCTCACAAAGCCATAGCTTTTTGACTTCTGATAATAGCCCACAAGATGGTCTGCTCCGTGCTCTAACACCTTGACGATTCTTCCCTCGCGCCTTCTTCCCTGTGATTTTTCACAGGTTACGACTATCTGAACCCTGTCATGGTGAAGCGCACCTGCCGTATACTTTGCCGGTATGAACACATCATCAGGCTCCCCTTCTATGGTCACAAAGCCAAAGCCGTTGGGATGGCTCTCGAACACACCTGTTATCTGCGACGTGTCAGGCTTCATGTACTTACCCTTCTTCGTGATGGACAGCTTTCCCTCGGACACGAGGCTGTCAAGCACACGCTCGAGTTCATGCCTGTCCTCCTTGGCAACATTCAAAAAAATAGCAAGCTCCTTTATTTTCATCGGAACATACAGTTCATCATGAACAAGTTCTTCTATCATCTTCTTTCTCTGTTCAAATAATTCGTCCATTATCAAATTTCCCCTCCTTTTCATAACTCTTATTAGTAAGTAATTGATTCAACTCTAATTCTTGTTAACTACACAAAAACACCCTCACAGTATTATCTGCAAGGGTGTCAGTAGTTAAAATACATTAAGTACTAATGCAATTACAAGGAAAGCAATCGCTGCGATAGTAGTAAACTTCTCGAGCTTACCCTCTGCAGAACGCCCCTTATTTCTGCCCCAGTAGGTCTCAGCAGCACCGCTTATCGCACCAAGCCCTGCGCTCTTGCCCTCCTGAAGTAACACTATTGCTGATAAAGCTATACAATCAATTACAAAAATCACTATCAATATTATCTTCAAAACTGCCATGGTTCACACCTCCTACATCAAGATACCATAATGTACTTTTTTATGCAATTATCGCCATAAAAAAGCACCGACTTCAGACATAATAGCATAGTCGGTGCTTTTTTTCAAGTAATTTTTATTAAAATTACGCTTGAAATTGCAATTATTTAACTATAAGAGACTTTCCCGTCATCTCGGCAGGCTGTGGAAGCTCCATAATCTCGAGAAGTGTAGGAGCTATGTCTGCAAGGCATCCGCCCTCTCTGAGCTTGAAGGATGGGTCAGCATTCACAAGGATAAACGGAACCGGGTTGGTTGTATGTGCCGTATGAGGCTTGCCTGTCTCATAGTCAATCATCTTCTCTGCATTTCCGTGGTCAGCACAGATAAAGAGAACACCATCAACATCCTTAACTGCCTGTACAGCATCTCCTACAAGCTGGTCAACTCTCTCAACTGCCTTGACTGCTGCCGGAATAACACCTGTATGTCCTACCATATCAGGGTTAGCAAAGTTAATGATGATAACATCATACTTATCAGACTTGATTGCTTCAACGAGATCCATGCCAACCTCAGGAGCACTCATCTCCGGCTTAAGATCATAGGTAGCCACATCCTTAGGACTGTTTACAAGAAGTCTTGCCTCATCAACATTAGGCTCCTCAACGCCGCCGTTGAAGAAAAAGGTAACATGTGCGTACTTCTCTGTCTCGGCAAGTCGAAGCTGCTTAAGTCCCTTGCTTGCAATATATTCACCGAATGTATTCTTGATTGTACCGTTCTCAAATGCAATAAGCTTGTTAGGAATTGTCTCATCATAATCCTTGAAGCATACGAATGTGAGAGACATGAACTTTCTGTCAAAGCCGGTGAACTTATCGTCACAGAACGCTCTTGTCATCTCTCTTGCACGGTCAGGACGGAAGTTAAAGAAGATAACGGAGTCGTTCTCCTTTACAACCGATAAAGGATTGCCTGCCTCGTCCGTGATTACCGTAGGGATTACGAACTCATCGGTAACACCCTCAGCGTAAGAATCCTCCATAGCCTTGACAGCACTTGTCGCCTTAACGCCCTCTCCGAGTACAAGAGAATCATAAGCCTTCTTCACTCTGTCCCAGTTGTTATCTCTGTCCATTGCATAGTAACGTCCTGAAAGTGAAGCCACTTTGCCGACACCGATTTCCGCCATCTTCTCCTCAAGCTTGGCAACATAGTCCTTACCTGATGCAGGAGGTGTATCACGTCCGTCTAAGAATGCGTGAACATACACCTTCTCAACGCCGCACTTCTTGGCAAGCTCGAGAAGTCCGTATACATGTGAAATATGGCTGTGAACACCACCATCCGATAAAAGTCCCCACAGGTGAAGGTCTGAATTGTTCTTCTTACAGTTCTCCATAGCGGCAAGGAGTGCCTTATTCTCGAAGAAATCGCCATCCTCGATTGCCTTTGTTATTCTTGTAAGATCCTGATATATGATACGTCCGGCACCGATGTTCATGTGACCAACCTCTGAGTTACCCATCTGTCCGTCAGGAAGTCCTACTGCAAGTCCTGAAGCATTTCCCTTTACAAAAGGACACTCCTTCATAAGCTTGTCCATAACAGGTGTGTTGGCAAGTGCAATAGCATTTCCCTCTGTACGGTCACTAAGTCCGTAGCCATCAAGTACCATAAGTACAACCGGTTTCTTTCTCATTGTAATATTCTCCTTTAGATTTATATTATTCCGGGCAGCGCATATACAAATATACTTCCCGCACCGTCCGTTCTATTTCCGTGTGAAATTGTACCATACTGTGAAAATTATGTCAATTTCCGTCTCAATATTCTCTTTCTTATCTTTCTTAGTATCTTACCCATAAGCGTGATTAAAATTCCGCACCCTAATATTACCGCACCGGCATACAGCAGTTTTCTTACCTGCAGATTGAAAAAAGCTATGTAAAAGCCGTACCCCAGTCCGAACAGCCGGTTGAGCACAACAGGCAGAACATACATTGCCCCCGCTGCCGCAAGATTGACAATTCCTATTAAACTCATGCATCTTCCGATGTATCTGAAACCTCCGCAGTACCTTATATTCATAAATAGAATGATAATCCAGAAAAGTACCGCAAGTGCTACCATGGCTGCTATGGCAGGATATGAAACCATCGTATGCGCCGCATTTATAACAACCGGATATTCTTTTCTAAAATTGGAGAGCGTGAAGCTGCCAAAATGAATATCCTGAACAAGCTTTTCATAAGCCCCGTCAAGAATATCCTTTTTTATATCCTCCTGTGACACCCCGTCATGCTTCAAGGTATCAATTCCCAGTATCCGTGCTGTTTCACTCCAGTTATCGTCAAGAAGCTGTATAATCTCCTGAACGCTTATTGTTCCCTCTCCCGTTCCATATATAAAATCCGAAACATATCTGTTAAACCTGTCAGCCGTAAATGTTTTTACAAATTCACATTCAAGAAGCCTCTTAACATCCTTCTGCTGCACATTCACAACTCCCGAAGAGTTCAGTACATCCGTCATGTACTCATCAAGAGTTACCTCCTGCCCGGAATATCCGTACCAAAAGCCGATTCCTATATCCCCGAGTGTCATATCATAAACCGCCTGGTTGACATACTCACGGCTCAATGCCTCCCTGACGACATATAATGTGCTTGCTGTTATTCCGAAAACCAGTGAAAGAAGGAACAGCGTGATTGACACGATATTTTTGGCAAAAGAAGCATGTGTTCTGACCTTCTTTTTCTTCTCAGCCTGAACCACGATATTCTCACCAACTGTTTCCTGCACATTTTCCGGTGTGCCTTCCTGTATTGCCTCCTGTTCAACTCCCTGTCCTGCGTAGTTTTCTTCCTGCACAGTGGCAATATTTTCTTCACCTGCCTGAACCTCCTGCACATCATTTTCAGGCTGCTCTGCGTTAGTTTTCCGTACCTGCTCTGTAATGTTTAGCAGATTTAAATTTTCATTTGCAGCATCCATTCATAATCACCTTTTACTATTTTATCACCAGTTCAACAGGACAGTGGTCAGAACCCAGCACGCTGTGATGAATGTCCGCACTCACCAGCCTGTCCTTAAGTTCCTCCGACACAAGAAAATAATCGATACGCCACCCTGCATTGTTCTCCCTTGCATGGAACATATATGACCACCATGAGTATCTGTCGGCTGCATCCGGGTAAAAATATCTGAATGTGTCTATAAAACCGCTGTCAAGAAGCTCCGTCATCTTGCCCCTCTCCTCATCGGTAAAGCCCGCATTCTTGTGGTTGCTCTTAGGATTCTTAAGGTCAATCTCCTTGTGTGCAACATTCATATCACCGCACACGATAACAGGCTTATTCTCTCTGAGCTTATTAAGATATGCCCTGAAATCATCCTCCCACTTCATTCTGTAACCGAGCCTCTCAAGTCCTCTCTGCGAATTAGGCGTATATACCGTCACAAGGTAGTAATCCATAAACTCAAGTGCTATTATTCTTCCCTCGTTATCATGTTCCTCAATTCCCATATCGTAAGAAACACTTAACGGCTCCTCCTTTGAGAAAATCGCAGTACCCGAATAGCCCTTTTTCTTCGCGTAATTCCAGTACGCATGATATCCCGGCTTATTCCAGTCAAGCTGCCCCTCCGACAGCTTAATCTCCTGAAGGCACACCGCATCAGCGTCAACCTTATCAAAAAAATCCATAAAGCCCTTATCAAGACAGGCTCTGAGTCCATTTACGTTCCATGAAATATATTTCTTCGGCATTATCCTACTCCTTTGTTATATGAATATTGCAACGCAATTTCCTATAAAACCAAAAATCTCTGTCACGATTATATTATAACCATAACAGAGATTTTTTTAAAGTTAATTATTTATAAACATTAAAACTGCCTAGTCAAGCTCCCCATTGAGAAATTCAATCGCATATATACTCATGAGATTTACCATGATTGTGAGTGCATCCTCTCCGACATCAAAGTATGAATTATGGTGTGCCACACCTGTCTCAGGCACCTCAGGGTTTCTCGAGCCCACGAATGCATAGCAGCCCGGAACCTTTAAGATGTACTCGGCAAAATCATCCCCGCCAAGCGAAGGTATTCTGTTTTCCACCACACTCTCCTTGCCGAATACCGACGTGAGCACCTTTCTCACCTCGAGTGTGGACTCCTCATCGTTGATGAGCGGTGACGTGAAATCCTTCCACTCTATTGACACTGTTCCACCGTACATCGCAGCTATAGATGAAGCAACAAGCTCTATTCTCTCCTTTGTCGCCTTTCTAAGCTCCGGTGAAAATACACGGATTGTTCCCTCCATCGCAGCTTCCTCAGCCACAACATTATAAGCGGTTCCTGCATCAAGCTTGCCTATACCTATGAGAATGCTCTCAAGAGGATTGGTTCTTCTTGTAATGAGTGCCTGTATGGCTACAACTACCTGGCTTGCAATATAGAGTGCATCAACACCAAGGTGCGGTGTCGATACATGTGCAGACTTGCCGTGAACGGATATTCTAAACCAGTCAACGCTTGCATTGTTAGGTCCTATTGAAGCTACAACCTTTCCTACATCATAAGCTGAGCTTACATGTATTCCGAAGGTTCTGTCAGCTCCGTCAAGATACCCGCCATCAACAAAGAGCCTTGCACCGTAGCCGATTTCCTCACCCTGCTGGAAGGTAAATCTTACTGTTCCACCGAACTTATCCTTATTGGCAGAAAGTATTCTGGCCGCTCCGACAAGTGCAGCGGCATGTGCATCATGACCACAGGCATGCATTTTTCCCGGAATCGTGCTCTTATACGGACATTCATGTGCCTCCTCGACATCAAGTGCATCTATGTCCGCCCTCAGCACAATCGTCTTATCCCCTGTAAGCTCGCCCTTTATCTCAGCATACACGCCCGTATCCCCGACGCGCTTGTGCTCTATTCCAAGCTTGTCAAGTTCCTCCTCTATGCGCTTTGCCGTGCCGAACTCCTCCTTAGCCGTCTCGGGGTTCATGTGAAAATATCTTCTCAAATCCACAACATACTGATGGTCTGCCATAACAGCATCATATATGCTTTTTTCCATCTCATTCATGACTAATTCTCCTTAAGACCTGCAAGTTCCTTTAATGCATCAAGAGTGTCAACCTTGTTGGAATAAAGTGAAAGCGGAGCCATAAGCGTATCACCTATAACCGTGAGATTGTAGCCGTTCGCTGTCATATCACTGTTAAGATATGCCTTATGCTGGAAGGAATTGAGGTCGATATCTCCGTTGTTGAGTGCCTCATTAGGAAGGTTGTATGCATCGAATGTCACAAGCTCAATGTAGATCCCCGCATTCTCATCGTCTAACACCTTCTGTACTGCAAGCCAGTGATCATTGGATGAACCACACACGCCAACCTTGACAACTGTTTTTCCGTCCTTTGAGGACTTATAGTTTAATATATCATTTACAAAATTATCATCCACTGTATAGTCCGCATTGTAATCAAATGCAGGGAAATATGCTTCCTTGTAAGCCTCTAAGAGGAACTCTGCAACTGTCTGTGTGTGGAATGCATCGACAATAGTCTTATATACTTCAT
>FR895381.1 GCA_000435595.1 Firmicutes bacterium CAG:882 | reverse complement strand
ATGCCTTTTATAATAAGGAAAATCTCAATCCACAGATGAAAGGATCTGAGGAAATCGGTAATACGATTGCAGTACCGGATGGAGTGGATGCAGAGCTTTTGATGAAGGTGCTTGGTAATCCGGAGATGGCAGCACTGCTTACATCATTGGCCAAGACGATGAAAGTATAATATTGGAAGAAAGACTATATTGTGTAGAACAAGTTTCTATGCAGTATCGTTTTTTGATTTATGAGGAGATGATGATATCTATGCTATACGAAAATTATGTGATAGAATATTGAAGAATGTGCAAATTTGAATTTGTGGAGGTTGTCTATGAAACTGCTATATGAAAAGACAAGTGACGAAGATATTGAAGAAATCTATGAATTGTGTAAACAGTTGATTCACGATTATGAACAGTTGGACACAATCAACTATCCCAAGGTAATGAACTGGGTTCGAAAAAAGATAGAAAAATCAATTGATGAATATATTACGGTCTATGCGGGTGACAGAAGAGCTGGCTATTATCACTTCTATAAAAATGATAGCGGACAATTTGAAATAGATGATTTGTATGTATTCCCTGAGTTCCAAAATCAAGGGATTGGTTCTACAATAGTAAGAAAATGCTGTGCATCCACAAATGCGCCAATTATGCTTTATGTTTTCATCAAGAATGAAAGAGCCGTTTCTTTGTACAAGGGACTTGGGTTCAAAGTTACTGAAACTATACACAATAGTAGGTATATTATGAAAAACGAAAACAAAAAATATTACACTGCTTATGAGGAAAGATACAAAACTGCACATCAGAACGGGGTAAGTTGGTCAAGTGACCAAAGTAGTTCTATTGTAATGGAGATAATTCAAAAATATAATATACAGCACGAACATTGCTTGTTGGAAATTGGGTGCGGTGAAGGTAGGGATTCAAAGGCAGTATTAGATGGTGGCTACAATTTAATGGCGACCGATATTTCCAACGAAGCCATTGCGTATTGTAAAAAAATAATGCCAGAGTTTGATAAAAATTTTAGTGTACTGGATTGTTTGTCGGACAATCTGGATAAATTATTCGATTTTATTTATGCCGTTGCAGTTGTTCATATGCTAGTTCTTGACGAAGACAGAAACAGATTCTATCAGTTTATCTATAATCATTTGAAACCAGAGGGATTGGCTCTTATTTGTACGATGGGCGATGGAGAATGTGAAATGAAAAGTGATATTAGCAAAGCATTTGAAATTCAAAAAAGAGAGCACGAATCTGGGGAAATGATGGTGGTTGGAACATCGTGCAGAATGGTATCTTTTAAAACCCTTGGGGATGAATTAGTAAGAAGCAACTTGGAAGTAATTGAAAAAGGCATAACTAGTGCACTTCCCGATTTCAATAGCTTAATGTTTGTAGTTGTTAAAAAGAAGTAAGCAAATTCAAAGTTGTATCGTGGAGAAAAATATGTATCATGCAAAGAATTGTTATGTGAAGATTGATAATACCGAGATGGAATATGTCACATTTGGAAATGGAATACAGCCGTTTATCATAATACCAGGATTGGGAGATGCACTTAAAACAGTAAGAGGAACTGCAGTTCCATTTTCCTATATGTATCGTATTTACGCTAAATATTTTAAAGTTTATTTGTTCAGTAGAAAGAATATGATTCCAAAGGATTATACAATAGCGGACATGGCAGATGACCAGGCAAAAGTCTTGAAAACACTGGGAATTTCAGATGCATGTGTCATGGGTGTATCACAGGGTGGAATGATATCTATGCATCTTGCAGCAAAATATCCAGAGCTTGTAACCAAGTTGGTTCTTGCCAATACGGCACCATATGCAAATGA
>FR895380.1 GCA_000435595.1 Firmicutes bacterium CAG:882 | reverse complement strand
TCCCATGGCATCAATTTTATTTACAAGGACAAGCTCGCTCACCTGATAAATCAATGGATATTTTGCCGGCTTGTCATCACCCTCAGGCACGGAGAGAATCGTAATGTTAACCTGCGCTCCTGTGTCATACTCTGCCGGGCATACCAGATTTCCGACATTTTCAATAAAGCATATATCAACGTCATCCATTCCCATGGCATCAAGTCCCTGCTTTGTCATCTGTGCATCCATATGGCACATTCCGCCTGTATGAAGCTGAATGCTCTTGCCGCCTGCCGCCTGAACTGTCTGTGCATCGACACTGGCATCAATATCACATTCCATCACACCTACCCTGAACTCCGGCTGCAGCATCTTTATCGTTCTCACCAGCGTTGTCGTCTTTCCCGAGCCCGGCGATGACATCACGTTAATCATCAGCTTCCCGTCCTTTTCAAGCTGCTCCCTGACAGTCTTTGCATTTACCTCGTTAGCCTCAAAGACATTTTCTTTTACTTTCAATATTTTAACTGTATCCATAAATTTTCCCTCCCACCTTTAATAACATATAGGATTCAGGTAATTGCGAATTTGTTAAATTTGCATAACTGTTTATCGTCAAAATTGCGTTTCGCAAATGCCTATTTAAGAACATATTGTCATACTTAAAAATCAGATTTGTTCTCTAATAACGATCATTTTCTATAAATCCATCAGTTCCGGGATTAATAAGAAATCATACACATTCATCATTAAAATTCCTTCATCTGTATAACATGGCTTTGGAGTATCAGAAGTAATGACAATCTTTTTAAATGAGTCATTTATCTTAAGGAATGGCCTGATTTCCTGTGCTAATTTTTCCTCTGTGCCAAGCTGGTATGCTGACTGAATATAGTACTTTTTAGAACCTTTATTACATATGAAGTCTACTTCTAACTGCTTCTTTACAGCCTTGCCGTCTTTTCCATTCTCCACTATGGTAAGATTTCCTACATCAACACTGAATCCTCTCATTCTAAGCTCATTATAAATGACATTCTCCATAGAGTGAGTTAATTCTATTTGTCTATAGTTGATACGCGCATTTCTAAGTCCCATGTCCATAAAGTAATATTTCAAAGGCGTACCAATATAAGACTTCCCTTTTATGTCATACCTCACGGCTTCCTCAATTAAAAATGCATCCTCTAAATATTCAATGTATTTCGTGATGGTAGTAGCCGTAATCTTTGAACGGTTCACACTCTTAAAAGCCTTTTGAAGCTTATTCGGATTTGTCAATGCACCAATTGCAGACGAAAGAATATCCAATAGTGCTTCCATCTCTCCTACATTTCTGATTTTATTTCTCTTTACTATATCACCGATATAAGTTTCCTTAAACAGATTGTCCAGAATAGCCATTTTCTGTTCTTCCGTCTCAGCTAAAACAACAAGCGGAATGCCACCATAGGTAATGTATTCATTCCATCCATCATATCGGTTTCCATCATACACAGACATAAATTCAGAAAAGCTTAAGGGATACATATGCACTTCATCCCCTCTGCCCCCAAACTCGGTAGCTATATCTCTCGACAAAAACTTCGCATTACTTCCGGTTACAAACACATCACAATTTTTCTTATCAGCAAGTCCGTTTAATACGCTTACAAATTCATCCAGCAGCTGCACTTCATCTAAAAGGAAATAATATGTGCCGTCATCCTTTATTTGTTCCTTCGCCCATGGATAGAATACTTTTGGGTTCTTATACTCTATGTTATCGTATAAATCAAATGCCATCTCAATAATATGCCCCTCATCCACTCCGCTTTCGATAAGGTATTTCTTAAATATGGTACGTAGCAGATAAGATTTCCCACATCTCCTGATACCGGTAACTATTTTTATCAGTCCGTTATTTTTTCTCTTTATCAGCTGGTCCAAATAATAGTCTCTTTTTATCTCTTTTTCCATAATAATCCCCATTTCAAAAAGATACTTCGGTTAGTTATTACCAAAATTTCTTCCATTATACATCGCACAAAAACTAATTTCAAGTTTTTAAAAGATATTTTGGCAAATTATTACCGAAATATCTTCCAGAAGGTGATTACTCTATATTCAAAAACAACTACTTAAACGTATCATTTATCCTACAAGAATCTTCTCTTGCTCAATTGCAGCCTTTCTAAGTTCCTTGTTCTGTATTTCCTGTTGTCTGTATATCCCTAGTTCCCGACCTTACGGTCAGATACATATGAATAGTTATGTTTATCCTGCTAACACTAATGGTATATCCATTGACTTTATAACAAAAAGAAATATAATGTTCCTAACAGCATTAAACTGATAATGTCCGCTGTCATCATTAAATATGATATATTTATATCCATACCCATACTATCCCTCCTCACTCTCAGCAGCTGTTGTTTCATTCGGCACATCTAATTTTAGGTCAAAAGGAATGCCATGTTCACGGATAGCGGTTCTCAAGAACATATTTATGGCAGTTGTCATATTCAGACCGAGTTCGTTGAAGATCGCCTCTGCCTGGTCTTTGATATCCTTATCAGTTCTAATATTCAAATTTGTGGTTGCCATTCTGAACACCTCCATTCAAGTCAAAATATCATGATTTTTATGGAAGTTAGTTTTGTAAAGTTCTTCAAAACCGGAATACATGGTGGCAGAATGCAGTAAAATCAATGGCTTTAGGCTATATTTTTGTTAATCAGCAGACACTACGTATGCATATTGTCAAGTGTATGTATCATATTTTATATTCAAAATAAAAAAGGCTG
>FR895379.1 GCA_000435595.1 Firmicutes bacterium CAG:882 | reverse complement strand
TCCCTTATCGTTTTATAATAATACTGCATTGCACCAGGATATGCAATACTAAGCATACTAATGCACTTATCCTACAAATCCACCTTCACAATAACCCTGTAGCTCAAATCTGTCTCCCCAAAAGGCATATACATCACATATCCATCTTCATACACCTTCAGCTCATTCGGTATGCCCGCAGTGTCATGGAATGTGAGTGCATAAAGATAATCTGTGTTCATGTCCGGCATGCCCTGCGTATCGGGCGCAATGAGTGCCGCAGCACATATCGCGCCAAGAAATTTTTCAATGTCTATGTCCTCGAGCTTCACATTCCCATCTTTCCCGGCTGTGAGCTCAATATCCGCATAGCTGTCAAGCGCAAGTCTTTTCCTAAAAATATCATTTCCGCTGCTGAGCGTCACATCGTTTAAACACTCAAAAAGATATACCGTATCACTTTTCTCCTCGTAGATACACACCCTGAACGTACTGTCGTAGCCCTCCACCGAGTACAGCTTTGCCTCACTCTCGGCGGTATACAGCTTAGTCTTGTCAGTTGACCACAGTGCCCTGTCATATCCGTACACGGTTCCAAGCTCCGTCTCGCACACAACGTCCGAACCGTCTCCCTGTTTTAAGACCCCGCCGCTGTACATTCTGCCGTCATAGTACAGTGACAATGTGCCCCAGCTAACCTGCGACATACTGTTCTTTACATATGATAATCTGTTTTCCGATATCTTAGGATACGATATCCCCTCAGTACCATTCGCGCATACCGTCAGAAGCATGGCTGCCAAAATAATGCTGATTACACGTTTCATCGCGGACCTCCTATCATTTTGAGTTGTTTTACTTGTTACTATCACGGATTTAAAACACCT
>FR895378.1:4660-6187 GCA_000435595.1 Firmicutes bacterium CAG:882 | reverse complement strand
AACGGTACGCACGGTGGTGTGAGAGGTCGGGAAAATTTATTTAATTTTCCCTCCTACTCGATTAAATTATATCGGTTTTGCCTACTCTGGCAGGTTACAAAATGATAAAAAAGGTGTAATATAATTTATAAGTACTAACAAGGTATATAGATAATGATGAAAGAAATGTATGGAGGTAAAAGATGCCGGCAGCAGGAGATAAATATATTGTAATTGTAAAACAAGCACACATTGATTGGGGAAGATACCGTAATCCTACAAATCGAGCGCCGATAAGTGGAGAGTCATATGTAAAGATACCATCTAGATATGCACGATTATATAATATTCGACGTGGAGACACATTTACGGCGCATTTTATAAATGGGTATCCTGACATATCTATTAAAGCATCTGGAAATGGACCGAACGATAATGGAGTACAATACGCTAAACAATTTGAAGGCGTGGGGGAGGGAGCTTGTAAAGCTTTTACCCCATGGTATAAATCTTGTAATGTAAAGGTGGGGGATAGGGTATTGGTCGAGTTTTTATCGGCTAAAGATGTTGTTTTTGAAATTATCTAATTATGTGCAAGGCTGTTTAAAACAGAGTGTGAATGAATAAAGAATTTAAAGTTAGAGTATGGTATGTTCAAAAATAATGGAGGATTACAAAAATATGTTTTATGAAAAACAACCAGTTTCAAATAGAAATGAATATAAACGGATGCTTAAGATGGTAGGACAGTTGTCAAACCTGTTTTCAGAAAATGAATGTCCATATCTTGCGTATAGGGTACATGAAAATGTATTTTGTAAATATTTAGAGGCAGATAATTTGGCTAGGTTTGATTGTTCAGCAGATGCAAGGAAAGAAGATATCGGAATAGGCTTGAAAACTTGGATGGGAAATGATGATCAGAAGGTTGCAGAGTTTGGCAAATTAAAAAAGAACTATGCTGATTTATCAGGAATTGAATTGGTAAAAAAAATTGCTGAATACCGCAACGAGAGAATACGGGTAACAAAGAAATTATATGGAATAAAGGAATTGATTTATCATGTAGTTAAACGTGTTCCGAGCAGAATGGAGATTTTGGAATGTGCATTTGATTACATTGACATTGACTCGATTTGCCTAATTCCGGAAAGAGGAAATGAAAATAATACATACTTTACAGATGGAAAGCATACATATCATTTCAGTATTTCCAAGAATACACTGTATATGATATTTGATGATTTGCAACTGCTTGATTCTTTTGAAGTAGAGATAATAGATGATCCATATGCATTTTTATTATCTATTACAAGAAATAATCAATCGAACAATTTGACAATGGATATGATAAACAGTCGGGGGGATGTTGCGGAAATGTCTAAGGTTACAGATGAGACAAGAAATATTGTGAAGCCTATGCTTTGCTTGCCGTTATATTCAATAAAGAGTCAGAATGGAGAAAAGTTTGTGGCAGAAAAAAGCGGGCTGAATCAATGGAATGCAGCTGGAAGAGTAAGGGATGTAAATGAAATATACATTCCTTAT
>FR895378.1:0-4606 GCA_000435595.1 Firmicutes bacterium CAG:882 | reverse complement strand
AGATTTAACATTCTTTCCACCAAGAGATACGCCTTTTAAGTTGCATTTACCAGATGGAACCGAAATATCTGCCAAGGTTTGTCAGGAAGCAGATAAGAATAATCCGTTGATAGGAAAAGCTATAATGAGTAATCCTAATAAGGTATTAGGAAAATGGCTGCTAAGGGATGTGTTTGAAGTTCAGGAAGGGACAGTAATAACATATGAAATGTTAGAGAAATTCGGCGTTGATAGTGTTGTGTTTACAAAAAACGCAGATTTAGATTATTCAATTGATTTTGCCAAGCTTGGAACATACGAGAAGTTTTATGGGGAGGAAGACTAGCATATGCTGGTCTTCTTTTTATGCGAAAAAGATTGCGGCGCGCCGCGATTTCTGATAATATATTGTTAATATATTACAGGAGGATTTTATTATGTTGAAGTGCGCGTCTTTTTTTGCGGGTGTTGGGGGAATTGATTTAGGATTTGAGAACACAAAGTCATTCAAGGTGGTTTATGCTAATGAATTTGATTCATATCCAGTAAAAACATATGAATTAAACAATAAAATTAAGGTTGATTGCAGAGATATACGAGAAGTTAAGAGTGATGATATACCGGATTTTGATGTCATGTTGGCTGGTTTTCCGTGTCAGGCTTTCAGTGTGGCAGGATACAGAAAAGGATTCGAAGATGAAAAAGGCAGAGGAACATTATTTTTTGAACTTGTGAGAATCATTAAAGCTAAAAAACCACAGATAGTTTTTCTTGAAAATGTTAAAAATTTGGTTGGACATGATAATGGAAATACATTTTCTGTAATTCTCAATGAACTGCAGAAGGAAGGTTATCATGTAAAGTATGCAGTTTTAAATGCTATGGAGTATGGAAATATTCCACAAAACAGAGAAAGAATTTATATAGTAGCTTTTAAAAATATTGAGCAGTATAAAAGTTTTGAGTTTCCATTGCCGGTGCCACTAAAGAAAAAGTTATCAGATGTGATTGATTTTAACAATCAGGTTGATGAAAAATATTATTACACAGAAGGAAAATATAAAGGTGATATTTATGAACAGCTTGTGGATGCAATGGATAATAAAAATGCGGTTTATCAATGGAGAAGAAGGTATGTAAGAAAAAATAAGAGTGGTGTAGTACCAACACTTACTGCTAATCAAGGCGAAGGCGGACATAATGTATGTTTAATTAAAACCGATTATGGAATCAGAAAAATGACACCACATGAGTGTTTTAATACACAGGGCTTCCCTAAGAATTTTAAACTTCCAGAAGACATGAGCGATGCAAGATTATATAAACAGGCAGGAAATTCAGTGTGTGTATCAGTTATACAGCGTATAGCAGAGAAGATTGCAGAAGCATATAATAGCAGCTTATAAGGAGATAAACATATGGATAATCAAGCAGGTGAATTGAGAATAGAAGGAAATAATTATTTTGTAAAAGATAAAAAAGATTTTCATGAATATGCATCAATACTTCCAGAGGATAAAACGGATAGCTTTGAGTTCGCATTTGGAATGTCATATGCAAAAACTGGAGAACATAGAGATTATAGAAGTGGAGGAACACTTCATAGAACTATGGGACAGATATTTATAAATACATTTCAGGGTAAAATGGCAGAATTTGCTTTATACCGCTATTTGAAAAATCATAATATAGATGTAGAAAAACCTGATATAGACCAATATGAATTAGGAAAATGGGATACATATGATATATGTTGTCAAGAAAAGCTGATATCTGTAAAATCAACAAAGTATTACGGAAATCTGTTACTGCTTGAAACTAAAGACTGGGATGAAAATGGTGAATATAAACCAAATATTTCAGAGACAACGTCGAGGTATGATTATACGGTATTAGTTAGGTTTAAACCCGACGGCGACAGCTTAATGAAGCAGCAGAGCCTGCTTTATCAAGAAGAAAGGGAAATACCTGATAATATAAGGAGCATATTGATAGAAAACATTTTTAATCAGGATTGGAAGTATGATTTCCCGGGTTTTATTTATAATAGTGAACTGGTTAGGACAATAAGAGAACATAAAATTATACCGCAAAATGCTATGTTGAATGGCAAAACCAAAATGGACGCAGAAAATTATTACTTTCAGACAGGAAATATGCACGGAATGATGGAAATGTACACTAAGCCAACTAAACAGCAGTATGACGAAAGAGCAGCTCAGATGTTGTGGAGAAAGTGTCCATTATGTGGAAATCGTTTGACATTAAAACATGGAAAAGTGTGGTTTTGGGCGTGTAAGGGATATAGAAATAATCCTCAATGTACATTTCGTGAATCATTGGACGGCAGAAGATTTTAAGAAAAATATGATAAATATTATGCAGGGTGAAGGGTATGTCAGATAATTTAACTAAAGAGCAACGCCATAAAAATATGAAAAATATTTGCGCAAAAGATACAGATATAGAAGTAATATTAAGAAAAGCTCTATGGGAAAAAGGTTATCGTTACAGAAAAAACTGCAAAGACCTTCCGGGAAAGCCCGATATTGTGTTTACAAAATATAAGATTGCTATATTTTGTGATGGGGAATTCTTTCACGGAAAGGACTGGAAAATTTTAAAACCACGTCTTGAAAAGGGAGACAATAGTGAATACTGGGTTGCTAAAATCTCAAGAAATAGAGAGAGGGATGATGAGATTAATAAAAGGCTACTGTTTATGGGATGGACAGTTATTCGCTTTTGGGGAAAGGACATTAAAAATAAAACGGACGAGTGCGTTAGGGTAATAGAGGAGACGATATTTGACATAATATCGGATGTATAGAGGATTGCTGGAGGGAAAGGATGTTTTTTAAAAAGTTATTTAAAGTTTTTATTGTTGGAACGGGAATAATTATGTTGCCAATTATGATTGATTGGTTCATATTTGGAAATTCATTTCCAAGTAATATCGATAATCAAACATGGGCAAGTTTTTTAGGAGGATATTTGGGAGGCGTTGCAACGCTTGTTGCAGTATTTATAACTATAAAGGATAGTAATAAAAAAATTGAGTTACAAAAGAAGGAGACGGAAGAGCGGGAAAATGAGTACAAAAGGGAATTAGAGAAAAAAGAGGCAGAGCAGAAGAAATATTCGATAAAACCATATCTTGATACGAGATTTAATTTTTTCGATGAGAAAGCTATTGTAAACATGAATGATAGAGTATTTGATATGGTAGAAGAAAAAGTTGAGCGAGTTCGTTATAGTTTGACATCAACAGATAGAAAATTTATTGAGATTGGGCGAAGTAGCGGTTCCTATGTATTTTTAAAATATATAATAAGAAATATAGGAGCAGGAAGTGCTGTTGATATGAAGATTATTGTAAATGATTTTCAGGAAGATATAGCAATTTCAAGGGATGAAATAGTTGGTATTTATCTGCTGATTAAAATTGAAGATTCGCATGAAATAAAACTCAATACAAAATTAGAATATTGGGATGTGGAAAAAAGAGGTCATTATTATCAAAATGATAGTATGATTATATGTATCGAAAAAACTGAGCAGATAGTAAAACCAGTTAAGCATACAAATGCGATGGAAATATAAAATATATAATATTTTTAGTTTGTCAAATATGTGTTATACATATGCCTAATAATCCATTAATACTCGATTTGGAGTTTACCATCTGAACAGATGCATCGGAAAGTTATTGTAATCCATCGGGTTGTACAATTTAAGCTGATTAAGGAAGTCATTGAAAGAATAAAACATCGGAGGCATAGAAAAAACTGTATTCTTTCGTTGGTCTCTTTCAACCTTTTTGTTATGTCAAAGTGTAAAGGGACGGATAATTTTATGTTTTATTTTGTGTTGCTCCAAGTGCACTTGAAACAGGGGGGCATAGTGAGATGTGAAGCAATTGGTAAGTTTTGCGTTGTTGTCAATTTGGATAATGGGATATTAAAGGAGGTTGAACGATGGCAAACAGTACATTAATTAGAAAAATTCATATGTCTTGTCCACTATGTGACAGGACACATGAAATTGAAGAGAGGAAGAGAACTACAACTATTATAATAAAGGGTGAGGAAGTTACCTACGAGGAGAGGTTTTATTTTTGTGCAAATTCCGATGAGGATGAGAATGAATTTGAAACGGGGGCAATGACAAATGAAAACCTTCTTAATGCAAGAAACGCATACCGAGTAAAGATGGGGCTTCTCACATCTGATGAAATTGTTGCAATTAGAGAAAGCTATGGATTGTCTCAGGTTGACCTTGCAAAATTGCTGGGATGGGGAGAGGCTACAATATCCCGCTATGAAAGCAAGGCAATTCAAGACGAGGCTTATGATACTATGCTTCGCTTGATTAAAGATATTCCATTGGAAGCATTAGAATTCTTAAAAAAGAATTCTGAAAAATTTTCGATGGTAAAACGCTTAGAAATAAGAGCGAAGATTGTAGAAAAATTAGATTCGTATGGAAGGATGTCACGTAATCTGCTTTGATTCGGTGGCATCCTTTTTTGGCATTTGGTTTTTTACGGGCATTATAGATTTCATAACTTATTTCTTATTTTTCTGTATTCTCTTGGCGAATATCCTTTCAGCTTGTGAAAAAGCCG
>FR895377.1 GCA_000435595.1 Firmicutes bacterium CAG:882 | reverse complement strand
CAATCTGATCCTTAGCCTGCTTGATGGTCTTCTCCTGTTCCTTAGCTGCTTCTTTTCTCGCATCATCCATAAGCTTATCTGCTGCTGTCCTGGCATCTGCAACGATTCTGTCATACTCTGCTCCTGCCTTGACTCTTGCATCGCTTATAACTGCTGCCTTCTCTTCCTGTGCTCCGCTCAATGCCTGCTCATACTGTACCTTAAGTGCATCCGCATTGTCCTGAGTCGCCTTTGCATCCTCGTACTGCTTGTTGATATCAGTCTCACGCTGTGCGATGATTTTCTTCACCGGCTTAAATAAAAGCTTACGAATGATTACATAGATGATAATCAGGTTGATAACGGTAAATAACAGATTAATATCTAATCTTAACATGCTATCCTCTCCTTATCTGATATTTTTTTCTAACCTGATTAACCAAGTAAGATGATAATAAGGATAGCTACAACGAAACCGTAAATAGCGGTTGCCTCTGCAAGCGCACCACCTAAAAGTAAAAGCTTTGTGATCTTGCTCTCTGCCTCAGGCTGTCTTGCGACTGCCTCTGTTGCCTTACCTGCTGCGATACCGATACCGATACCTGCTCCTATACATGCTAATGCTGCAATTCCTGCTCCTAATGCAATTCCCATATTTTCCTCCGTTCTGCCGCCCTGCGGCATGTTGATATTATAATTTGTGGTGTATGCAGTCCTACTCTTCGACTGCTTCCTTAATATAAAGTGATGTTAAAAATACAAATACGTATGCCTGAATTAAACCGTCAAAAATATCAAAGTAAAAGCTGAATGGTACCGGCAATACAACCGGAATTAAAGACTTTAACAGCTCCATAATGACGAACGCACCTAACACGTTACCAAAAAGTCGCATACAAAGTGAAAGCGGCTTGATGAATAACTCAAGGATATTGATCGGTGTGACAATCGCCATAGGCTGTGTAAAGCTCTTAAGCCACCCCTTAAAGCCCTTCTTATGTATTCCTGCATACTGTACAAGCACAATACTCATGACGGCAAGGGCTGCCGTTACATTGAGATCCTTAGTCGGAGGCTTAACTCCGCAAAGTCCAATCAGATTGGCAAAGCCTATGTACAGAAGTACTGAACACAGATAAGGTACGAAAGCTTTTCCCTCTTCCCCTGTCATTCCGATTACGAACTTCTCAAGCCATCCCACAATGGATTCCGCCACAAGCTGTCTCTTACTTACATTCTTAACCTTAAGTCCTCTTGTGAGGAAAATACACAGTACCAAAAGAATAGCCATGATAACCCATGTAATCACCGTCGACTCGGCAATCGGAATATTAAAATTTCCGATATGAATGGTAAAGACTGTCTCGCAGTTGAGTTCTTCCATTATCTTTTCCTTCAAATCTCCCATGAACTCACTCCTTTCTTTTTATTTAGTTTTATGTAGAATGCGGGTGCCGTTTTTGCACTCACTAATACATTCACATATTTTACTCACAAAATTTAAAAATGCAAGCCCAAAAAATATTTTATCTGGTACTTTTTATTCATTCATATAGTACGAAACACCGGTTGAAAATAGGGAAAACAATAAATTTAAAAAAAATTTTATAGAATGACCACTGGTCATTTATGTAATATATGCTATCATAAAGGACGTTGACCGAACACTTATTGTTACAATATCACATTGACTGTAAGCATATAACCTTTATAATAAAGTTAAGATAATTCGTAACATGTTTTGACCCCAACATCATCTTAATAAGGAAGCTCTCAGTAAAAGGAAAGGATATAATCATGAAAAACATATTTACCATCTTTGTCCGCGACTTAAAGAGGCTTGTGAGAAGCCCTTTTGCCCTCGTGATTGCACTCGGTCTATGTATACTGCCGTCTCTGTATGCGTGGTTTAACATTTACTCCAACCACGATCCTTACGGCAATACATCCAACATCAAGATTGCAATAGCCTCAGCCGATGAGGGCTGCACACTCTCCGACGGCACCTATAAGAATATGGGTGCGGATGTCCTCAAGGAGTTAGAGACCAACGACAGCATAGACTGGATTGCGTGCGACACATTGGAGGAGGCGATAGCAGGCGTCGAGGCCGGCGACTACTACGCATGCGTCACGATAAGCTCCGATTTTACCGAGAGCATGTATACGGTATTCGACACAGACTTCAGGCACCCTTCAATTACATATTATGAGAACGAGAAGAAGAATGCCATCGCCACCAAGATTACGGACACGGCAGTCGGCTCACTCCAGCAGACAATCAATACCAAGTTCATAGAGGTTGTCGTGAGCACAATCTTCACCCAGACCAACACCGTATCAGATGACATTAACGAGGGCGAGCGCACGGCAACTCTTCACGACAAGCTTGTAAGCCTTCAGGAGAATCTCTCAGCATACAATGATACACTCACATTGTTGGTTAACGGCAACACTCAGCTTACCGGCAATCTGAGTGATACAAGCTCTGAGATAAGCAGCCTTGCCTCCGGCATAAGCAGCGCAACGTCAAGCTTAAGCAATGCCCAGGCTTCTTTCTCCAACAGCAGAGCTGCACTGAACACCTTCAGCGAGCAATTCAAGTCCACACTTAATGATATGTCGGAATCTCTTAACAATATATCCGCTCTGCTTGACACCACAACTCTCGCACAGGATTCACAGGCACTTGCCAACAGCGTGTCGCAGTTAAACGCCGATATAACGCAGCTCAGCACACAGATGAAAACCCTCAAGGTGCTTGTAGCCAAGTACTACGCCAGACAGTCGGAGTCAGTTGAGGTTCCTGAGCTCGGAGTTCTCGATGCCGTTGTAACCCAGCTTTTAAATACCGTCTCCGCAATCACCTCGCAGGCAGGAAACGGAACACTCACACAGGCTGCCGTCAATAACCTGATATCCGGCATCAAGTCATCCATCGACTCCTGCAAAAAGCAGATAGACGACCTTAACTCCAGCTATGTCAACAGCGTTGAGCCACAGCTTATAAGTCTCAACGATTCAATATCACAGACACTCTCAAGCGTCAACAGCATCATGAGCAGCCTCACAAGTGCTCTCAATGACGCAACGGAGATACTTTCAGGTGTCGAGACCACTGTTGACAAGTCAAATGAAAGCCTTTCACAGATACAGACCGTTATCGCCAATGTCATAGCTGAGCTTGACGAGGTAATCGACTGGATGGACAGCACTTCTGAGAGCGACAAGATAAATATGGTTACACAGTTCCTCGGAGGTGATTCCGAGACATACGGTGAATTCTTTGCCGAACCTGTTAACATGACAACAGAGGAGATATATCCTGTTGAAAACTATGGTTCAGGTATGACTCCTTTCTATACCATACTTGCTCTGTGGGTAGGCGGAACACTTCTTGTATCACTTGTTAAGGTACATGCCGACGCCGACGGACTTGAGAACGTAAAGCCGAGACACCTGTTCTTCGGCCGCTATCTCACCTTCTTCGTGCTTGGACAGATTCAGGCAGCTATTGTGGCAATAGGTGACATACATCTTCTTCACAGTCAGGTATTAGAGCCGGGATTATTTTATCTTGTTGCCGTACTGGCAAGCTTTACTTTTACACTGCTTATATATTCACTTGCAATCTCCTTTGGCGACCTTGGAAAAGCACTCGCGGTTGTTGTAATGGTTCTCCAGATTGCCGGTTCGAGCGGAACCTTCCCTATCGAGATGCTTCCGCAGGTATACCAGAACATATACATTTTCTTCCCATTCCCTTACGCAATCAATGCGATGCGTGAGACAGTGGCAGGCATGTACGGAACCGCATATATCGCCAACCTCGCCCAGCTCATGCTGTTCTCCGTTGCCGCACTTGTTATAGGACTTGTAATCCGTATTCCTTTCATGAAGATTAATCACTTTGTTGAGGAACGCATGGAAGACACCGGAATGATGTAAATGCAGAATATTCAATTATGCAATTGCGAAACTATATATTTGAAAGCGTACGTTGTACAAATTTAACAATTCACCACAGGCACGCTTTCGCTACATGAATCACGCAACGGTACATAACGCAGTAAAATACACTGCTAAGTACCGGCGGCTTCATAGTACCTGCTTGCGAATTTGTTAAATTTGCACAACTGTCTATCGTAAAAATTGCGTTTCGCAATTGCCTAAAATATTCAATAAATTTAAGGAGAATACTATGTCAAAATTGAAGAAAGCCAAGCAGAATAACCCTGACATATACGACGAACTGGTCGATTTTCAGGACAATCTTCATAAGCAGAATCTTAAGAGAATACGAATCGGGCTCCTGTGCGTGCTTATCATACCTATGATTTTTCTTTCACTTATGTTTATTACAGACAGCAACAAGGTTATATGGCTCATCTTGTGGATTGTATCC
Source organism: Firmicutes bacterium CAG:882 (assembly GCA_000435595.1). Classification (GTDB taxonomy): domain Bacteria; phylum Bacillota; class Clostridia; order Lachnospirales; family Lachnospiraceae; genus CAG-882. The sequence continues at coordinate 6,091 of FR895377.1, read as the reverse complement.
CTCTTTGCCATATCAGCCTACCTTATCGTTGTTGAATACGGAGATTACAACCTCCAGCACCGTGTCAATGCAATCACGGGCAACGAGGCAGAACCCGTCCCTATTCTTGAGTCCGGGCTTAACGACATGAACGCCAGACTCGCAAGCGCAAAAGCTGAGGCGCGTGACATAATAGCATCAGCCAAAGCTTCCGTCGCCATATCCGATGAGGATGAAGAAGGTGCCGAAGACTTCGTCCCTGAAATTGACACCGACCTTATAAAGGAAAGTCTTGACGAGGAGAATGAACTCTCTGATGAAGGCTCAGGCAGGAACAATAAGGATAAGAAGAAAAAGAAAGACGGAAAGAAGGACAAAAAGAAAAAGAATAAGAACAAAAAGAAAGCTAAAGACAAGAAAAAGAACAAAAAAGCCAAAAAGAAGGATAAGAAGAAAGTAAAGGAGGATATTTTTAATGAATAAGATATTTAAAGTATTTACCAATGATATGAAAAAAATATCCACCAATGTTATCGCCGTGGTCATAATTCTCGGTCTTTCCATCCTTCCGGCATTATACGCATGGTTTAACATTTTTTCCAACTGGGATCCTTACGGACCGAGCTCAACGGGCAACATCAAGGTTGCTGTTGTATCCGAGGATGCCGGAGCCGAAATATCAGGTCTTGAAATCAATATAGGAGCCACCGTCGTCCAGGCTCTTGAGTCTAACAATACTATCGGCTGGGTATTCACGGAGGATGCTGCCTCGACAATCGAAGGCGTGAAGGCAGGTGATTATTATGCCGCACTTGTTATCCCTTCAACCTTCTCAGCGGATATGGTGAGCTTCCTAAGCGGTGACTTAGAGCATCCTCAGATTATCTACTATGAGAACGGAAAGAAAAATGCCATCGCTCCTAAGATAACACAGAAGGCTCAGAAAACGGTAAGGCAGCAGGTAAATGCGACGTTCATAAGCACACTCGCCGAGTCAGCCATGAAGGCAGGAAACGTTATATCTGCAACGGATTCTGACGGTGTAAGCATTGCAGACACCATGACCGATAAGCTCACAGAGCTTGCGGCTGACATGGATAACTATATCAACATTCTCTCATCCTTCAAGGGAATCATGGATTCAGCTCAAAACATAATTGCCACTACACAGCTTATGCTTCCAAGCCTCAACACCGTACTCGACAGCAGCAAGGCTTCTCTCATAGGAATGCAGTCGATGGTAAACAATGCGAGTTCGACGGTCAACACCGTATCCGACATGATGCTTTCAAGTCTTGACATGATAGACAGTACACTCACGATGATATCCAATGTGGTCAACAGTGACCTCTCGTCCGCACAGACCGCATCCAAGGTTGTATTAAACGGAATTAATTCTGTGTCCACAATGATACCTTACGCCAAAGAAATATTCAACAGTTCCGTATCGGGTGTTGAATCAAAGGGCGACGAGGAAATTAACAAGCAGATTGAGACCATAAGAAATCAATTCGACACACTCAAGGACGACACCGACCGTGTCGGACAGACATCCGCCATTGCTGTCTGCAACACGGACGCTCTTATAGAGAAAATACAGACAGAGATTGACCGCTGCTCAAATGACATTGAAACACTGAGAAACACCTATTCCAATTCCGTCAAGCCTCAGTTAAGTTCAACAATAACAAGTGCCCAGTCAGCACTCAACACAACCGTAAATGCACTTTCGGGCTTTAATCTTAATTTGGCAGCCACTGACAGAGTCTTAACTTCATACTCGGATACTCTGTCCGATGGCAACACTAACTTAGATACAACTCTTCAGCTTGCAACTGACCTTGCAGACTACATTAACACATTGACAGCCAACATGTCCGAGCTGGCAGACAACGAAAATTACAACAAGCTCATAGAGATAATGGATACCAACCCTGAACTTCTCGGTGAATTCGCATCCGAGCCCGTATCACTGGACACCGTGCGATTGTATCCTATCGAGAACTACGGTTCCGCAATGGCTCCTTTCTATACGGTACTTGCTCTCTGGGTCGGAGCACTCATCCTTGTAGCCATCGTGCATGTCAAGGTTCACCCGATTCCGGGCACAACGGGTATATGTCCTCGCCATGCTTACTTTGGAAGATACATACTCTTCTTCCTGGTAGGTCAGCTCCAGACACTCATCACCATACTCGGCGACCTTCATTTTATAGGCATCCAGTGTGAACACCCTGTAATGTTCTGGTTCGCAGGTGCAATGTGCAGCTTTGTATTTACACTTTTTATTTACTCGCTTACCGTCGCACTCGGCGTCATAGGTGAAGCACTTGCCGTAGTTATAATGGTTGTGCAGGTTGCAGGTGCAGGCTGCACTTTCCCAATTGAGACTCTTCCTGAGATATTCCACAAGATATATGCATATCTCCCGTTCCAGTTCGGAATGAATGCAATGAAGGAGGCTGTTGCAGGCTTATATGAGAACGACTACTGGGTATATATCGCAAAGCTTGCCGTATATCTGCTTGTATCGCTATTCATCGGACTTGTGGGCGCAATCCCGTTCCGCAGGCTCAACCACATAATTGATAAGAACAAGGAGAAATCAAAGCTTCTTATCTAACCATAATGAGTATTATTACTCATTGTGTTGCTCCCTTTTTCCCTATATAATACTTGTAACATTAAAAAAATGGCTAAACTTGGAGGACAGACTATGGATTACAGTGTTATCGACAGATACATCGAAGAGCTGCTCACAAAGAGCACACCGGATAAGCCTATCTGGAATATTGAAAAGATTATGCAGGGGCTTAAGTCCACCTGGAATTATATTGACGGTTGTATGATCAAGGCACTTCTTGAAATGTACTCAATCACCAGAAAGCAGGAGTATTTCGATTTTGCCGATGCATTTATCGATTACCGTGTACACGATGACGGAACAATCGACGGATATGATGTATCCGAACTCAATATTGACAATGTGAATGCCGGAAAGACTCTCTTTGAGCTCTACGACCTCACAGGCAAGGAGAAATACCGCAAGGCAATTGACCTCATCTACAGCCAGATTAAGCTCATGCCACGCACCGCTGAGGGCAGCTTCTGGCATAAGAATATATATCCTAATCAGGTATGGCTCGACGGTCTGTATATGTGTCAGCCTTTCTATATGGAATATGAGACACGCTTTAACGACAAGAAGAATTATGATGACATATTCCTTCAGTTTAAGAATGTGATAAAGAACATGAAAGACCCTGTCACAGGTCTTTACAAGCATGCCTATGACCACTCACGTGAGATGTTCTGGTGTGATACGGTTACCGGTCTGTCACAGAATTTCTGGCTCCGCGCACTCGGCTGGTATTCAATGGCTCTTCTCGACACCATCGATAAGGCTGACGAGTGTGATGACACTGAGCTTCTCAAGACGACCTTCAGGGAACTCATGGACGCAATGCTCAAGTATCAGGATGAGAGCGGTATGTGGTATCAGGTTGTCAACTATGGCAAGCTTGAACCTAACTACCTTGAGACAAGCGGAAGCTCTATCATGGCTTATGCACTCTTAAAGGGTGTCCGCCTCGGCTTCCTGCCTGAGAACTATCGTGAGTATGGCATCAAGGCATTCAACGGCGTATGTGATAAGTATCTCTCATCCGATGAGAACGGCGAGATGCATCTTGGCGGAATCTGCCTCGTGGCAGGTCTCGGCGGCAAGCAGATGCGTTCCGGAACCTTCGACTACTACATGTCAGAGCCGATTGTAAAGGATGACGCCAAGGGCGTAGGTCCATTCCTGTTAGCTTACACTGAGATGTTAAGACTTAACAAATAAAAAGCAATTCTTTAATGAACAAAGCACACGGTGCATCGTAGAGCTTCAGCTTTGATGCAGCCGTGTGCTTTGTTACATTACAACGGTTATTCTGAGTGATTTCCCATCGGCTGTGTCCGCCGTTATCTTTCCCTTATGTGCATCGACAACCGCCTTTGCGACAGAGAGTCCTATTCCGTATCCGCCTGTCTGTGAATTGCGTGACTGCTCCGCTCTGTAAAATCTGTCAAACAGATGCTTTACGCTTTCCGGCTCTATATGTTCGCAGCTGTTAAACACCTGCAGCCTGAACCCCTTTGATAACTTAGATGTACCGCCCTGCCCTTCCAGCTTCACGCTTATGCTTCCGGTTCCATCCGAATACTTTACCGCGTTATCGACAAGAATGGACACCAGCTGGCGTACTGCCTTCTCATCACCACAGTATGTTATTTCCGGCTGTATATCTATATCCAGCTTCTTATTTTCATTGACGGCTCTTGCCCTGAAAGACTCCGCCGTCTCCTCAACGACATCCGACAACGGAAACTCAATCTTTGTCGAATTTTTCTGCCCCTCCTCCATCTTGGCAAGATAAATCAGGTCATTTGTAAGTGCCGTCAGTCTCTTAGTCTGCTTCTTAATATCCTCAAGCCATTCATTCTCACCACAATCTAAGCCCACCAGTTCTGCATCGGCATCAATTATCGTGAGAGGCGTCTTAATCTCATGTCCTGCATCGGTTATGAACCGCTTCTGCTTCTCATAGCTCTCGCTCACCGGCTTCACTATCCTTCCTGAGAAAAAGATGAGCAGCAAAAACACGGCAAGCATTCCGGCAAACGATATTCCCACGCTTATAAGAAGAACGGCACGGAAATTCGATAGCTCTCTTCCACAGTATAAAAAGATTATAAGCGTGCCATTGTCCTTATCCTTAACCCCAAATCTGTACTGTCCCATAAATCCGGAGGTTCTTCCACATTCTAATACTTTTTCGGCATACTCAGCCGCCTCGTCCGTATCGGTTCCTGCAATTTTTCCCGTATCTATTGTACTGACGTTTCCACTGCCATCCATTAATACCGAAAAATATCTGCTCTCATATGGTGCTTCCGGTGACATTCCCTTGAACATTTCCTTGCCGTGTCCCGGCTTCATGTCAGGCTTCGGAAAGCTGCCATCATTCTCCTTTAAAATATTTATGGTTCTCTGTGCATCATCAGCCATTCTGGTGTAGTTTAATATATTTACCGTTCCTATTATAATAAGGAGAACAATAAACAGCGACAGCATTGCCACTGCCACAAATTTTCTTTGAAGCTTTTTTATCATGACAACTCCTCTTTCACATATAAGTCTGTTACTTTGCCTTTTCCTCCAGCGAGTACCCTGCATTTCTGGTTGCTTTTATCTGTATATCCGCACCAAGTGCATCCAGCTTCTTTCTGAGGTATGAAATGTATACCCATACTACATTAATCTCGGACTCACTGTCATAGCCCCAAATCTTTTCCATAAAATGTTCGGTCGATATAAGCCGCTTCGGGTTAGCCATCATCATCTCCATCATCTGGTACTCCTTATTGGCAAGCTTATATGAACCTGAAGGTGATGAAAGCTCGTAGCTTGCCGTATTGAGCGTTATATTTCCGACATGCATTGATGAGTCCGCGTGCACATTGGCATTTGCGCTTCTCGTCATAGCCCTGATTCGCGCAAGGAGCTCTTTCGTGTCAAACGGCTTAGTGAGATAATCATTCGCCCCGCTGTCAAGTCCCTCCACCTTATCATCAATCTCCGATCTGGCAGTCAGAACAAGCACCGGAACCATATTTCCCGATGCACGAAGCTTCTTTAACGCCGTTATTCCGTCCATCCTCGGCATCATCACGTCCATTATAACTCCGTCATAATTACCCGAATCCAGATACTCCAGTGCCTCAGCTCCATCATACACCGCATCCACGGAAAAATTATTCTTCTCAAGAATTGCCTTGACAGCCCTTGAGAGTGATTTCTCGTCCTCTGCAAGAAGAAGTCTCATATTTACCCTCCTATTTACCCTCCTATTTACCAGACGTTGTATAATTTTAATATATTGCCGCCGGGCACGCTCTCGCTACGTTGCATCACATAACGGTGCATAAGCGGCTAAAATACAGCCGCCAAACACCGATGGCTGCAAAGTACCCGGCTTACAATATATTAAAATTACACAACTGTTTGCTTCTTAAATTCTATCCCTAAATCAATTACATGATGTTGGGGTCAAAACATGTGCTATAA
>FR895376.1 GCA_000435595.1 Firmicutes bacterium CAG:882 | reverse complement strand
GATGTGGTCGTTTCTCGGCTCGCCGCTTATCATCGGCTCAGATATAAGAAGCATTGACGATACCAACAAGGCGACACTTTTGAATAGGGGGCTCATCTCAATCAGTCAGGACGAGGCAGACTGCCCGGCATTTATGATTGGAAAAGATGAGGGGAAGAAGTACACATTCGGAAAAATTCTCTCGGGAAACAGAGTAGCGCTGGCATTTTTCAACATCAATGCAGAGGACGACTGGTCACAGAACATGAGTATATCATTTGACGACCTCGGTATTCACTCTGAGTCGGGCATCGGACTTAGACTGACAGATGCAGTGACGGGTGAGGATTATGGTGTTTTCCGTGACGGCTACAGCACGAAGCTTCAGGTTGACGGTAGTAAAATACTCATTGGAGAGCTGGTGCAGGGCTGATGGACAATGAGCAGTTTACCTGCCGGCAATGCGGCATTGCATTAAACAAAGATGAGATTGCTCTTCATAAAAAGCTCTACAACCGGGCTGCAAAGAGCTTTCTGTGCATCAGGTGCAGCAGTGAGTATCTTGAGGTGACGCAGGAGCTGCTCACTGCTAAGATAGAGGAATTTAAGAAAATGGGGTGCACGTTGTTTTCACCAAAGTAATGATGTAGAGGTCAGAATATCTTTTGACCTCTACATCATATTTATGAGAAAATGAAAAGAAAAAACGGAGTGCATTATGAAAGAGGATTTAAAAAAGAAGCTCGATTTTATCATGGAGCTGGACAAAATTAAGAACATAACAAGACAGACCTATATCGGCGACGGCAGCAGGAAGGAGAACGACGCGGAGCACTCATGGCATCTTGCGCTTATGTGTTTCGTTCTCGCAGAGTATTCAAATGAGCCGATAGATGTACTAAAGACGATGAAGATGGTGCTCATGCACGATGTCATTGAGATTGATGCCGGAGATACATACGCTTACGATGCGGAGGGAAACAAGACAAAGAGGGAACGCGAGCTTAGGGCGGCAGAGCGCATATATGCGATACTTCCGGATGAACAGGCGAAGGAGTACAGAGCACTGTGGGACGAGTTCGAGGCGATGGAGACACCGGAGGCAAAATTTGCGAATGTTCT
>FR895375.1 GCA_000435595.1 Firmicutes bacterium CAG:882 | reverse complement strand
GTGAAAAGGAAGCGAGAGCACGGATTTTAGAGCTCGTGAGTGAATATTGTGACCGTTTTCACAATCAGGACAAGGAGTATAAGGAGGGCGACAGACTGCCTTATGCGGCGAGGGTGTATGATCACGATGAGATGGTGAACCTTGTGGATTCGTCACTTGAGTTCTGGCTCACATCGGGAAGATACACTGCTCAGTTTGAGAGTGAGTTCACAAAATATCTGGGTGTACGCTTCTGCAGTCTGGTCAATTCGGGCTCATCAGCCAACCTTCTTGCATTTATGACGCTCACATCACCTCTTCTCGGTGAGAGGGCTGTAAAGCGCGGTGACGAGGTTATAACGGTGGCAGCGGGATTTCCGACTACCGTAACACCTGTCATACAGTATGGTGCGGTTCCGGTGTTCATCGATGTGACGATACCACAGTACAATATAGATGTCACAAAGCTTGAGGAGGCATATTCAGATAAGACAAAGGCGGTCATGATTGCACATACACTTGGAAATCCGTTTGATTTGAAGGCGGTTAAGGATTTCTGTGACAGGCATAAGCTGTGGCTTGTAGAGGACAACTGTGATGCACTCGGCTCGGAGTATACAATAGACGGAAAAGTCAGACTTACCGGAACGGTGGGCGATATAGGTACGAGCAGCTTCTATCCTCCGCACCATATGACCATGGGAGAGGGCGGAGCGGTCTACACGGACAATCCGCTGCTCAACAAGATTATACGCTCATTAAGGGATTGGGGAAGGGACTGCGTGTGTGCGTCAGGGCAGGATAATCTGTGCGGACACAGATTTGACGGACAGTACGGTGAACTTCCGAGGGGCTATGACCACAAGTATGTCTACTCACACTTCGGCTATAATCTCAAGGCTACCGACATGCAGGCAGCCGTAGGCTGCGCACAGCTTAAAAAATTCCCTTCGTTTGTCCGGAGAAGAAGAGAGAATTTTAAGGTGCTTTATGAGGGGCTGTCAGACCTTGAGGATTATTTTTATCTTCCGGAAGCGGTGGACAATTCAAATCCAAGCTGGTTCGGTTTTTGTCTGACATGCAGGCCGGGAACGGATAAGAACGAGGTCGTGAGATATATAGAGGGACATGGGGTTCAGACAAGAATGCTGTTCTCAGGCAATCTTATAAAGCAGCCGTGCTTTGATGGACTGCGGGCTGAGGGCAAGGGCTTCCGTGTAGCAGGTGAACTTACAAATACTGATATAATTATGGAAAATACATTCTGGATAGGTGTTTATCCGGGAATGACTGAGGAAAAGCTTTCATATATGATAAAAGTTATTCATGAAGCTGTGGGAATGGAGAAGGTATATGAGAATTAAGGTATCGGATTATATTGCCGGGCTCGTCGCAGAGCTTGGCATAGAGCATGTATTTACGGTTACGGGCGGGGGAGCCATGCATCTTAATGACTCCTTCGGACACAGCAGTGAGCTGAGATGTATTTATAATCACCATGAGCAGGCTTGCGCGATTGGGGCAGAGAGTTATGCCCGAATTGCAGGGAAGCCTGCTCTTTTGTGTGTTACGACGGGACCCGGAGGCACGAATGCACTCACGGGAGTTCTCGGGGCGTACTTAGATTCCATCCCGATGCTTGTGATTTCGGGGCAGGTAAGGTATGACACGACAGCGAGAAGCACGGGGCTCAACATAAGAGCCATGGGAGATCAGGAGTTCGACATCACAAAGGCTGTCGCATCCATGACAAAGTATTGCGAGATGGTTATTGAACCGAAAAAAATACGCTATTGTGTCAGGAAGGCATACCATATTGCGGTTACGGGAAGACCGGGACCGACATGGCTTGACATACCGCTCAATGTGCAGGGCGCATATATCGACACCGATGAACTTATTGATTATGACGAGAGCTGTGACGAGTATGCGGACTATCAGAAGAACCTTCCGCCTAAGCCTGATAAGGAGCTTGTAATGTCGGTGCTTGAGAAAGTGAGAAGGGCGGAAAGACCTGTACTGAATGTGGGAAACGGAGTACGCATAGCGGGAGCGGCAGAAGTGTATGAGCGGGTGAAGAAAAAGCTTAACATTCCGGTCGTCACAGGCTGGGACAGCATAGATTTATGTGCGGACGATGACAAGCTATACGTCGGGCGCGCGGGAATAATGGGAGACAGAGCGGGCAATTTTGCGGTACAGAACAGTGATCTGCTTTTGTCAATCGGCAGCAGACTCAGCATAAGACAGGTTGGGTATAATTATAAGAGCTGGGCGAGGGCGGCATATACGATTGTCGAGGATGTCGATGCCGAGGAGCTTAAGAAGCCTACGCTTCATGTTGATATGCCTGTGTGGGCTGATGCATTTGACTTTTTGACAATGCTTGATGAGTGTCTGACGCAGATATGCGGTGAGAATGGCACGCTTTTTCCTGACGGAAAGTGGCATGAGGCATGCAGAGACTGGAAAATCAACTACCCGGTGGTGCTGGAAAAGCATTACGGGAAATGTATTGAGAACGGACATGAGTATGCCAATGTATACGCATTTATAAAGGAGTTAAGCAGAAGGCTTTCGAAGGGGCAGATAACGGTTGTCGGAAACGGCTCGGCATGTGTTGTGGGAAGCCATGCGTATGTTATAAAGGAAGGACAGCGCTTCATAATCAACTCAGCGGTTGCATCGATGGGTTATGACCTCCCGGCAGCGGTAGGAGCATGGGTGGCGCAAAAAGCGGGTAAGGTCAACGAAAACAGTGGCAATTTATGTGCGGATTATGATATAATATGCGTCACGGGAGACGGAAGTATCCAGATGAACCTTCAGGAGCTTCAGACCATTATTCATCATGGAATGAATATGAAGATATTTGTGATTAATAACGGAGGATATCATTCGATACGTCAGACACAGAAGAACTTTTTCGGCGAACCGCTTGTCGGGATAGGAGAGGACAGTGGTGACTTAAGCTTCCCGGATATGGCGAAGCTTGCATGGGCTTACGGATATGAATACCGCTCAATCGGAAGCAATGATAAGTTCGATGTGCTTGATGAATTTCTTGCACTTAAGGGACCGGCGATATGTGAGGTGTTCGTAAGCAGAGGGCAGAAGTTCGAACCGAAGTCTGCGACTAAGAGACTTGATGACGGAACGCTTGTGTCGGCACCTCTTGAGGATCTGGCACCGTTTCTTCCGAAGGAGGAGTTAGAGCGGAACATGTTCATACCGCTCATGTGAAATTTTATATGAAAAAAGCGTATGTGACGGGAGCGACAGGTGCGATAGGAATGGCACTTGTGGCGGAGCTTTTGAAAAACAATATAGAGGTCAAGGTATTTCTAAGAAAAGACTCTGAGCGCAGCGGGCGTATTGCGGAAAGCTTTGGAGAGGAGCTTAAGAGCGGAAATATAAGCGTGGAATATGTGAGCCTTGAGGAGCTTAAGCATTTCATGGAGAATGTGTATACCCGGGGGCGGCAGGACAGTGTGTTTTATCATCTTGGCTGGAGCGGAACATTCGGAAAGCTGAGAAATGATGCCGGGCTTCAGCAAAAGAATGTGGAGTACACACTCGATGCGGTGAGACTTGCAGGCAGACTAGGATGTACAAAATTTATCGGTGTGGGTTCACAGGCAGAGTATGGCAGAGTAAGCACAAGACTTACGCCTGATACGGATACGGCACCGGAGAATGAGTACGGCAGGGCGAAGCTTGCTGCCGGAGTCAGCAGCAGAGAGCTGTGCAGGGAGCTTGGAATTGAGCATGCATGGGTGAGGGTGTTAAGTGTATATGGACCGTATGATGGAATGAATACAATGATAACATCAGTCATAAGGGGACTTTTAAAAGGGGACAGAGTTTCACTTACCAAGGGAGAACAGATGTGGAATTATCTGTATTCGGAAGATGCGGGAAAAGAGCTGTACCTGCTTGGAGCCAAAGCTGTGAGGAACGGTGCGGTATATATTCTTGCGGGAAGTGAGGAACACAGCCTTAAAGAGTATGTTGTAAGACTGTGCAGGGCGATGGATGCAGACGATAAGCTGTTGGGCTTTGGTGATGTTCTGTATGGTGCGGGACAGGTGATGTGCCTGACTGCCGATATAAGTGCATTGTGTTCAGATACCGGATACATACCGGATACCATATTTGAGGATGGAATTAAAAAGACGGCAGAGTGGGTTAAATCACTTTCGTAATCAGCAGTATGAAAAGAGGATAATTGTGGATAGACAGCGTAAAAAGAAGATAAGCATAATGGTACCGTGTTATAACGAGGAGGAGAATGTCATTCCGATGAGCGAAGCGCTTGTCGATGTGATGACGAGGGAGCTTCCGCAGTATGACTACGAGATTTTATTTATAGATAACTGCTCTCAGGACAGAACAAGAGAGTATTTAGAGAAGATATGCGCAGGAAATAAGAATATCAAGGCAATATTCAATGTGACCAATTTCGGGCAGTTTAACTCGCCGTTCTATGGTATGTGCCAGACGACGGGAGACTGCACGATAAGCGTGTGCTGTGATTTTCAGGATCCGGTTGAGATGATACCTAAGTTCGTGGCTGAGTGGGAGAACGGCTATAAGATTGTCAGCGGAATAAAGAAGCACAGCAAGGAGAATAAGTTCATATATCTTCTCAGAACCATATATTACAAGATGATACGCAAAATGTCCGATGTTGAGATGATTGAACATTTTACGGGCTTCGGTCTTTATGACAAGACATTTATTCACCTCCTAAGACAGCTTGACGATCCGATGCCGTTTATTCGAGGCATTGTTGCGGAGTATGGTTTTAAGAGAAAAGACTTAGAGTATACACAGCCTAAGCGCCGCGCCGGAAAGACGAAAAATAATTTCTATTCACTGTATGATGCGGCGATGCTCAGCATAACATCATACACGAAGGTCGGTTTAAGACTTGCCACATTTTTCGGATTTATCGCATCGGCGCTCTCAATGCTTGTTGCATTAATGTATCTTGTGTACAAGCTCACACACTGGTATTCGTTCACGGCAGGAACGGCACCTATCGTAATCGGTATCTTTCTCATAGGTTCGATACAGTTGTTCTTCATAGGACTGATTGGAGAATATGTGCTTAATATCAACAAGCGTGTGATTCACAGGCCGCTGGTGGTTGTCGAAAAGACGATTAATTTTGACGGACAGCCGATACCTATGGCGGGAACAACACAGGATTCCGTTGAGAACGAGAAGGCATACGATGAGTATCATCGTGTCCTTATGCAGCAGGGAGAGTCGGGGGAGGACAGATAATGGACACAGAGACTAAAAATATACCGGTTGTCATTTTTCATGCCGGATGCCCGGAACATCTTCCGTACAGTGTACACTCGGCGGAAAAATATAATAAAAGAGTTATTCTGCTCGGGGACGATGCTAACAGGACTGTCGCGAAGGAGTGGTTTGACTCGGCGAAGCTTAATCTTGACAGATATAACGAATTTCTCAAGGTATTTGTTAACTACTCAACCTACACGGATTTTTTTGCCGAGATATGTTTTAAGAGGTATTTTTTATATTATGAGCTGATGAGGCAGCTTGATTTTGACAGGATAATGGTTGCGGAGAGCGACTTGTATAACTGTGCCGATTACAGCAGTATTCCGTCGCTTGAGAGTGCCTATGCAATGGTGTCTACCGTATCGGGGCAGGATAAGGATTACGGCTGGAGCTCCTGCTGTCACTGTTCGTACTGGACGAAAGCTGCTCTTGACGATTTCCTAACATTTTGTGAGGAGACTTTCAGGGACAATAGGGAACTTCTTCTTGAAAAGTGGAATTACCAGAAGGAGCATAATCTTGCCGGTGGAGTGTGCGATATGACTCTCGTTTATCTGTGGTCGAAGGATAACGCTAGGGTGCTCAATTCAGCGAAGGTGTTCGACGGAGGAACGATTGACCAGAATCTGTGCGACAGGATGAACTTTACGGAAAATGAGTATAAGTACAATTCGGTTGCCGGAATCAAGAAGTATGTTTTTAAGAAGGATGAGAGAGGTAATAAACAGCCGTACCTTGTGAGAACAGACGGAACAATGATAAGAGTGTTTGCGATACATTGCTCCGGACGTGCAAAGTCGGCTATTAAGGCTTTTGATAAGAGCTATGCGGCGGTGTGTATGTCACAGATGAAATCACAGATTAAGATTAAGCTTGGAGCTTTAAAGGGAAAGCTGTTATCACGCGCTTAGGCAATCGGTTTACAGATAAAAGAATGGGGATTATTTATGAAAGATATTATCCGTAAAATAATTAAATCATGGGCGGCTGCTGAGGGAAATGTCAATTCCACGAAGGATATACTTGAGTGGGTGGAAAGGCTTAATCGTAATGCCAATGTCTCTATTAAGGAGTGTGAATCGGGAGACAGCAGCTTCTGGTTTTATGATGACTATGTGGGTGAGATACACAACAGAAAGCGTTCCTTCTTTTCAATCACCGGCATACAAAGATATGAGAACAACAGGCTTGTGGCTGAGCAGCCTATAATTGTACAGCCGGAGATTGGTTATCTCGGCATAATATGTAAGGAGATAGACGGCGTTATCAATTTCCTTATGCAGGCGAAGATAGAACCGGGCAATGTCAATGTAATACAGATTTCACCTACCATACAGGCCACGAAGAGCAACTATACCAGAAGACATGGAGGGGTACTTCCCAATTATTTTGACTATTTTTACAATTCAAAGAAATATACGGTTATATACGACCAGATTCAGTCTGAGCAGGCGGGAAGATTTTACAAGAAGCGTAACCGCAACATCATAATGCTCTTAGATGAAGATATAGAGGTGCTGCCCAACTATAAATGGATGACTCTCGGACAGATTAAGCAGCTTATGAAGATTGACAATCTGGTGAATATGGATACAAGAACGGTGCTGTCGGGAATTCCGCTTACCAACTGCGGATTTTCGGCTGAAGAATTGGCGGATATTGAGAGCAGCTTTTCGGACAAGAGCTTTTATCACTCTATATTTACGGGAGGTATCACGGCAAATATTTCCGAGATATATCAATTCCTCAATAATTATAAGATGTTTGAGGAGAAAAAGACGGTGCTTGTGCCGCTCAATCAGCTTCGCGACTGGAGCGTTGACGACTACGGAGTTACATGCAGCCATGAGGCCGACTACATGGTGAGATATTATGATATAGAGATTAACGGAAGAGAAGTTAAGCAGTGGAGCCAGCCGCTTTTTAAGGCGATAGGGAAGGCCACGTTCGGTCTTATCACAAGAACGGTGAACGGCAAGAAGGAATTTTTGGTTGCAGGCAGACCGGAGATAGGTTCCTTTGATTATATAGAGTTAGGACCGTCCGTTCAATGGGAGCCTACGAGAAAGCCGGAGGATGATAATGTTGTCGACAGTCTTTTCAGGGACAAGATTGCACATGGAAAGACAAAGTACCAGGTGATTCTCTCAGAGGAGGGCGGACGCTTCTACCATGAGCAGAACCACAATTATATCATAGAGATTGAACCACAGGAGCTGGAAGAGCTTCCGGAGGGATATTTCTGGATAGATTACGGAACACTTAATTATATGATACAGATTAATAACTGTCTTAATATTCAGCTTAGAAATCTGTTGTCTTTGATTGAAATATGATGGAGAGAAAAATGGTTAGAATAGGTATACTCGGAGCAGCAGACATTGCATACAACAAGTTTATCCCGGCACTATCACAGGTGGACGGTGCGGAGTGTGCGGGTGTTGCATCCTGCTCGAAAAAGAAGCTTGAAAGATTTGTTGAAAAATATAATTTACATGTATATTCGTCCTATGATGAGGTGTTAAATGACGAGAGCGTTGACTGTGTGTACATACCTCTTCCGCCGGCGTTTCACTATGAGTGGGCGAAAAAAGCACTTCTTGCGGGAAAGCATGTATTTCTTGAAAAGCCTTCCACAACTTCACTCAAATACACGGAGGAGCTTGTTAAGCTTGCAGAAGAGAGAGGGCTCGTTATACAGGAAAACTATATGTTTCAGTATCATGACCAGCTAAGGAAGCTTAAGGAGTTCATTGCGGACGGCAGAATCGGACAGCTTAGGCTCGTGAGGACGAGCTTTGGATTCCCAAGGCGTCCGGAGGGAGACTTCCGCTATAATAAGGATTTAGGCGGCGGAACAATGATGGATAACGGCGGTTATACGATAAAGCTTATAACCGAGCTTCTCGGCGGCAGCACAAGATATTTAAGCTCACGGCTCGATTATGATGAAGAGGCGGGCGTTGATATATTCGGAACGGCTGAATTTACCAATGCTGCAGGTGTGATTGCACAGGCGGCGTTCGGAATGGATTGTCAGTATCAGTGTTCACTTGAGCTGTGGGGCAGCAGGGGAAGAATCACAACGGGAAGGATATATACGGCACCGGCGGGTTATATTCCGACGGCGGTTATTGAAACCGGTTCGGAGAGTGTCACAGTGGAGCTTCCGGGGGATGACCATTTTGTCAAATCGATAAGTATGTTTTTAAAGGCTCTTGAAGATGAAAATATAAGAAAGAATATGGCGGCAGCTCTTGTAAGACAGTCGGCGTTTGTAGAGGAAGTCAGAAAATGAATACAAGGTCAAGATTCGGTAAAGCGGAAGTTTATGTAAGCCAGATTGCTGCCATCGCAATATTTTTTATATTATTTTTTCTGTTTGCAAGAATTTCAACTCTGTATGGTTCGGTTTGGCAGACCGGCTTTAAGAGTATGGTGAATATAGGGCTTATTGTGAGTGCGGTGATATTCGGGGCATGTGTGGGTGTGGTTGCATATGCCGCCCGCAGGGGAGAGGCAGCAATGCCGGATTACCGCGATGCAGCGGCATGTGGTCTGCTTATAATAATCCATTATATCATCAGGGTTCAGATAGTCGGAACCCTGCAGCTTGATGAGGGACTTACATGTTATGAGTCACTTGAACACCTTGTGTACCACCCTGATATGATTCTTAGTAATTTTATAGAGGCGGGAAAGATTGCCGACAGGAGTGCGTATGGTTATTGTATGTTTGCACTTATGGGTGAGTTCCTGGTTCCGGGGAAAGGAACCGGCTTTCAGTGGAGCCAGCTCTATATGGGAATTGCGGCAGCCTGCTGTATATATATGACGTTTAGGAGGCTGTTTCCTAAGGCGAGACAGGTAATCGTATGGTTTGCGGCACTTGTAGTGTCAATCTCGCCGATGACACTGGGAATGTCAACCTTGTGCGGACTTGAATATGGAATGACCATGTTCTTTATCTATGCCTTTTACTGTTGTGTATCAAAAAGATATATTCTTATGGCGTTCTGGCTTATTATGCTGGGAACAACAAAGAGCTCGGGAATGCTGGCTGCGCTTATGTTCGCCGGAGCGTTTCTTGTCGGCATATTCACGACCGGAATAAGAAATAAGAAAAAAACGGATGTTGCGGATACATCGGCTAAAGGAAATACGTTTCAGGAGAGCGATGATGCAGATGGCGATGAGTACGATGTCAAAACCGGAATCATAGCCATTGGTGCCATATTGGCGGTAGGTCTGTTCGTGTACGGAGTCATAAGAGTATGTGCGATGAATGGAATAGCATTTTCGGGATATTATATCAGGATTAAGCTTGCACAGTTATATGTTCTCAATTTCAACTGGATATGGCTCATTATCGCGATAACCGGGATTGTTATGGTTTCTGCGAACATGAGAGTAAGAAAAACTCACAAAATGGAGTTCACGCCGTGGCTTGTGCTTGTGGGATGCTACATGGTATATGTGCTCTATCTGCTTGCATATCCTAAGGCAACTCTTCCAAGGTATAATATGCTTGCGGATACCATGCTGGCAATGATTGGTGTTATTATGCTTATCAAGCTGTTCGAGCGAAGAAGAGTAATATTATCCACGCTTGCCGTGCTTGGAGGGCTTATGTTTGCAGAGACGTTCATCACAGTGGACCCGGTGAGCGCTGCACTCTTTACCAATATGCAGACCAACCGTTTTCCGATATTATACACGGCAGGATTTTCAAGTGAACAGAAGGAAATGAACGGAAATCCCGGAGACTATGCTTATTATAACTATCATTATACTTTTGTAAATAATGCCATTGACAGTATTCTTGAGGAGTATGATGCTGATTTCGATATAATCGTTGCATCGTCTGCAAATGAAGGTGAGACACAGTTCCGACAGGATAATATAAGATGGGATCCGGATGTTAAGGAACTTGTGTATTATTCTGAGGACAGTACGTCGGACTGCTATAGCGTGAACAGAGTCGCTGTGGACGGAATACTCAAGCTTGCGGTGTTTCCGGAGAAGCTTGTGTATATAGAGATTCCTTGGAATCACGGTGATTCTAAGAATGCCATTGAGATGCTCGGAGGGTATTATAATGTGGATGGTCCTAAGGTCATGTATGAGGGATGGCAGGGAACGGTTCTGTATTATTTTTTTACTTTAAATCAGGTTCAGAAGTAACGGAAAGGGAGAAGAGTTATGAAAAGATATATCAGTCAGGCTTCTGAGATTATGAAGAATGATTTATCGCTGAATGTACTTGTTGTGGCGATGCTGCTCTACTTTGTCGTGATGGAAACCGTGAACGGTCATTATGTGCAGGCCTTGTGCGCTCTTTTGAGCGTGGTGATGTATATTGCGGGAGCTTTCCTCGGTCCGATAAAGAAGTACCTTCCGATAATACTGTCAATTATATTCATCCCCGTACTTTTTGCTGCAGGCATACAGTTTCTGGCACACAAAACAATAAGCGGCGGCTTTCTCAATGTGTGTGCGGTAATGTTTCTTTTTTCCATTGCAGGATATACGAATACTACGGGAACTAAGTGCATAACTTATCTTGCCGGTGTTGTGGGAAGTATATTTGTGTTCTGTATCAATCAGAACAACAATGGTATCATTATCGGAATCGGAATGCTCATCGCGGCTATTATGCTTCTTGATGCAACATACACGGCAGTGTCTAAATATGTGCTTGTGTGGTTTCTCTCGCTTCTTATTATGAAAGTGGTGGGAATCGTATTTTTCTTAAAAAATATCAAGATTAAGGATGGACTTATGGGGCTTTTAGCTTCAAACGAGGAGCTGTATATTGTGCTTGTCATACTGGGAATAGGAAGCCTGCTCTTAAGAGAAAGACATCCGCGGATCAAGTCGGACAGAGATAAGAAACATATACCGTCGCTCAAGAGATGGCAGACCATTACGGGAATAACCTTTGCCATTCTGTTCTTCTGGGGAATATTGAACATGAATGATATTTTCAGCATGCAGATACATGACGCAACCAAGGGGGTTACGACCGCACTGCTCAATATATATGTGTATATCAATAACTTTGCGGGTTCATTCGATAATATATTTTCCGGCTGTGGCTTTATAGCACTGTTTCTTACGGTTGCAGGCATGTGTGCCATAGCATACAAGTCATTACAGAATTACAGGGTAACGCATGCAGTCGAGGATAAGCTTCTTGGTATGGTGATGGCAGGGTATATCGTGAATTTTACATACTTTGATTTTTCCGTGCCGATGACACTTTTATGGATGCTTACCGCAGGCTGCGTCGTAAACGGCACGGCACTGATAAAAAAGGAAGATGGCAGAAATTAGTTGCAATTTACGGCTGATAAGCTATAATTTTATAATAA
>FR895374.1 GCA_000435595.1 Firmicutes bacterium CAG:882 | reverse complement strand
CTTCCGGCTCTAAAATGCAGATTTCGGCACTGTTTTATGCCTCCCATGCTGTCCCAGCATGCTCCGGTCTCTCCATTCAAAATCATGACATACGTTAGCTGCATCTCACTCGACAAAAACCGCCGCCTCAAAGAATATCAAGTAGAGGTTATCACCTTCAACGGCGAAAGCGAAATCGTTTATGTAGTAGCCCGCACCTCCGAGGAAGCTCAGGCTAAAGCCGCAGACCAGGTGCCCGACGCCGACTATACTATGGTTCAAGGCTGCTGGGAATACTAATCCCACCTCCCAACGGAAAGAGGGTTGACCCGACAGGTCAACTTTTTTTCTGCTCACATTCTCCTACGCTCTCCTTTATCTATCGGCTCTCCGGCACCGCCTCTAAGCCGAGGGGCGCGGTCAAGCCCTCCACATCTTCCGTGTTCCGGGCAGGTTCGCTCGCGCGACATCCGAGTTGACCGCTCAACGCTCCAAAGGTCAGTACTTCTCAAAAGATGATCGCGGCATTTCTCGCCATTGTTCCGGGAGGGATAGTATTGAGTTTATCAACCTATACCGAGAGTATATGGTGGTATTTCCCTGAAACATCTTATCGTCCTCGCTATCATGCCAACAATAATGATACATCGCACTGCTTCCATTGTCGGCTAAGTCCTGATGACTGTTTTGTGTCAGACGGAGTTCATCGTCATTCGCCGGTCTGACAATCGGGAGTCGCAGCGGCACCGCCTCTGCTGACCTCAAACTGACAGCGTCCTCCGCGTTCCGGGGTCTCTCCGTACCGCGCCTTGAGCGCATGTAACAGGCGCACTTCACTCTTGGCACACCCACATCTCGACATTATTCGGCTACACCCTTGAAGACGTGGCAACCACCGCTCGACCTTGCTCCACAATGAGTACGGAGTCATTGCCTCGCTCAACAGCGGGGCAGTTTGGCTGATTATTCCCTGCGGTTAGTTCCCATTTGCCTTTTTCCGTTTTGGGGAGTGAACCGAGGTCTATTTTTCCATCTGCAAAGTTAGGTCGCCAACTCAACTTCCCTCCGGCTCTCTAAAACCGCTCCGCTATTTACACGACAATTTTACGAAAAATGGTACAAGCCTCATTTTTAGCCGCTCACGCTTAAAATTGCCTAACGGCCATTTTAGCGGCGTTCGGCATAACCTTCAAGCAAGCTTGAGGTTCTGCTCTCACTTGGCTTAAAATTCTCTATTAAATTTTTGTTCGGTCTCAAACAGCTTCCCCTGATTTGGCAGTGTAAAAATTAAGAGCCTCGGCTCACATTTCAAACCCCAAATACTTCAAAATCATGGCAAAGAAAACTAAAAAATCCGCAGAGAACATCACAGCTCAAACAGCAGTTCCCGCCGTCGAGACTACTCCGGCTACAACGTCAACTCCCAAGCTCATCGTGGCTCAACGCAAGTTCAACCGCTGGTACGTCTACTTCAAGGGCGTTGCCCCCAAGGACAATGTAGGCTGCGGATGCAAGACAGCCAAGAGTGCCATGCGCTATATGCACTTGCTCAAAGCTCGCTACGGAGCAACAATCTCCCAAAACATCTATGAACGCCTCCAGTTCGAGGCAGCGCGAGAGGAGGCATAAGCCTCCCTCGCTTTCTTCCCGAAAGTCAAACCGCTAATTCTCACAATCATGTACGAATATACCTGCTACACAAAACAAGGAAAATTCCGATTTATGGCGGACAGCGACTTGGACGCAATGCGAAAAGCCCTATGGTTCTGTTGGCGCGACGGCGAGGACTTTATCAGAGTCGAGTACTGCAAAGGTTGCGAGAATTACACGCTCTCAATCCTCCACATCGACAACAGAGATCACGAATGTTTCACCCTATAAATCCAAAACAATGGAAATCAACTACAACAAATTTACCGAACAAGAGTTGCAAGTTATCCTCGATGCAGCGCGTACAATCAACTACGCCTTTGGCACACAGTTTCCGAGCCACAGCGAGCAGTTGGCTCTCCTGATTGAAGACCTGCACTTTCGCATCATCAATCAGATAGTCGTTCAGAGCTACAATGCACTTCGCAAGAAGTACATCGAGCGCGGCATCAACCCCGATGCTCCCGACTTCGTTCCCGACCATTTGGAGAAATAACTTCTCCAAACGCTCCATTCAGCGGTTGACCCTCCGGGGTTGACCGCTTTTACTGTCTTTTATCCATTCAAATTACAAGGGTAATTTTGCGGTATGGCACACCGAATTACATATAAACCACAAGAAATGCTCCTGTCGTCGGCTATCGGAGATGTTGATATAGATGTCGACGGTACATACGTCGATGTCACGCTCACCGCCTTTGGCAATGTCGTACTGCTTTCCGAGCGATACTATGCCCATGCCGGCAGGGTGAAACTATACGACCTCGGTACGCTCATCGAGGACAATATGCGTATATCAAACTCTGCCACCGCCGACTTTACACTCCGTGCATTCTCCGATACCGTCGACAATAAAGCCGACTCGTGGGTTATCCACGTTCTCTATTGCGACCGATTCACCGCCAATGCCGATGTATCGATCTTCCTCAAAGAGAATTTTCTGACTACTCTTTCCGTCCGCAGAGTTACACCCAACTCCACAATCTCCCTTTTCTTCTATGCCGAAAAGGGAGAAAGCATCGCCTATACTGTCGCACACACTTTCCGTAAATACGGAAGTGAGGCGATATACAAACACGAATATTATATGGATTCCGGCAAGACCGCCACCTCATCGGGAGTGGTGCAAATCAACATCGCCCAAAGCGCGATTGTTGCTGATGCGGCAGGGTTCGCACTTGTCCGCCCCTCAGAAATCGAACTCGTCATGTTCTGTGTCCGTGTCGGTCAACGCTCCATTACATTCTTCGTTGACCCCTCACTCGATGAGCGCGAGACATTCTACTTCCGCAACTGCTTCAACGTTTGGGACTGGGCGGCATTACCACAGGTAACGACCTCCAAGACGGATGTAGACCGCTCGCTCGCCGTTATCAACGGCACCTCTCGCTTCTACAACCAAACTACAGAAAAGACCTACGAAGTTCAGGCGCAACCGCTGACCTCCGATGAAGCCGAGTGGATAGACCAACTCTTTTCCTCGCACGATGTATTCAGAATAGAGCCGGACGCAACCAATCCCGAAGACCCTCTTGTGATTGTGCCTATCCTCATCACCGAATGTACCTGCGAAATGCAGGACGGTGACGAGAAACCGAACTCCGTAAAGTTCAAATGGCGGTATGCCAACAACCGCCCAATCGTTCAGCTCCCTGCTTCACCGGGCATCTTTACTTCTCCTTTCAACCCGATTTACTCGTAACCAATGGCTCGCTCGATACACATATCTACCGCCCGCACCATGCTCAACTCCGGCGACCCCGTCGATATTTCCGTTTGGAAATCCGACGGCTCTATTCTGGAACTCCGAAATTGTATCTCCCTGCGATACAATTTTTACGGCGGCTGGAGGAACGTTAAGATACTTTCCTCCGGCGAGTGCCGCAAGATACGCGACTGCTGTATCTTCCGCGTGAACGACTTGGAGGTATTTCTTTGATATATCGCTGAAAATGCGTACCTTTGCAGATAGTTAATTGAATCATAAATTATTTATTCAAGTTTCTAAACTGCATTGTTATGCCGAGTATCATAGAAGCCCTAAAACAAGGCAAAACGATTAATTCGGGTTCTCGAATCAAATTACCGGTTGAAGGACTCGCGGAAATCTACGGGTTTGTGCCATATCATGATGATACTTTCTCCAGTATTGGTTTGGAGAAAACACCTACCTGTCCTCCTTTAGGACCTGCAAATATTATAGGTAATAGAATAATATTTTCAATTGAAGGCAATATTTATCGTGCCCCTCTGTTTAAAGCACTTTCAATTGCAGAAGAAAAATACCCTATCTACCTATTGTATGTTCCGCGACTATTAAATCTCTCTGCAGAATCACGTATAAAATCATATCTATCTTCTTTCAAAAACGAGAAGCCAAGCCCTTATATCAATCAAGTAGATGGAATTAGAATAGTAGATAAAGAACCTTTCTATTTTCCGAACGAAGATGAGTATTTGTTCACTTCATCTTCTAAACTTAAAGGAATAGGAAATTCTTTTGCTGTTATAACAAGAAGACTGTCGAAAGACAATGGACTGCTTCTATATGAGGTTTATGATCCACAAGATGTAGAGATAATACGTTTTACTGAGTGTGATGAGTAAACCTTGTAGTATTTTTAATTCCATTGAAGACCTCTATAACTTTGGTCAATATGAGGGATTATCTTTGGCTGATGTCTTAGATATAAATCCTTCGTATGTCGAATGGTGTGTATACCAATGTGATGGTAGGCATTTTATAATCTCTGATGAAGTTATTGAACAGATAAAAACAGTATATCCAGATTTTAAAATATCCTCAGATTTTGAATATGCTTGTGAACAACGTCAAGCAGATTTTGATGATGAGATATATGATGAAGTAGAAATTGGAGCAAGAGATTATATATATAGTAATCAAGACACCTTTGGGAGGTATGCAGGTTCCTATGCTCAAGATGAAATGGGATATTCCGACGATGATATAGATACAATATTTGATGGAGATCCCAGTGCTTATTGGAATATAGACTAACTTGTGTCTTTTCGCGTACCTTATAGAGTCCATAACTTTGAGCTATCATACTCAAAGTTATGGACTTTCTTAATTATAACTCCGTTGAAACGCTGCCGGGCTTCGAGGCCCGCGCCGCGTTCACTGTCAATTCCTCGTCCGTATTCAAGGAGGACGTGGATATTGTGCCGACCATCGTTGACGATACTCTCTCTTATATCCCGTGGGGTGGCGACAATCAAATGCCGTTCGACTTGCTCGCGCTCGTCGAGAAAGACGAAACTTTGGCAACCTGCCAATGTTTCAACGCCGAGGTCTGCTACGGATCCGGCTTGCAATACTGCGTCGCCGAAGCCTCCGCTGCCGTCAAGAGTGCAGTCGAGGACTTCACTCTTGACAACGACCTCGCCGCTTACTTTCTCGGCATCTGTCAGGACTTTAAGCACTTCGGCTTCGCCGTGTCTGTGCTTATTCTCAACGAGGACGGCTCGCGCATCGTCCGGCTGTTGAGAAAGGAAGCCTGCTATTGTCGCTTCACCCCGGCTGACCGACACGGTCGTATTCCCAAAATCCTTTACGCCAACTGGCGAAAGTCTATCTCGTCGCGCAACGACATCGAGGAGATAGACCTTCTCGACACGTCAGCTCCGTGGCAAGACCTTCAGGAAAGGCTTGCCAAAAAAACTCGCTGTCGCAAGTTCGCCATCGTCAGCCGGATTCCGACAGTCGATAGCACTTATTATCCCATACCTTACTATGCCGCTCTCTTTCGCGGAAAGTGGTACAACATCAAACAACTTATCGGAATTGCCAAAGAAGCGAAGCTCCGCAATTCCGCGCCAATTAAGTATCACATCGAGGTCGGGGCGAAATATTGGGAATCAATATTTCGTGCCGAGGGCATTACCGACCGCCGAAAGCAACAGGAGCGCATCGTGCGCGAGAAGCAACAGATACTCGACTTCCTGACCGGTGCGGAGAACAGCGGCAAAGCCTGGTTCTCCACTTTCTATGTTACCCCCGACGGCAAGGAACAGCACGACGTTGTCATCAACAAAATTGATGACAGCAAGGAGGGCGGCGACTGGGAAACCGACATACAGGAAGCAATCAATATGATATGCTTTACTATGCGTGTGCATAGTAACCTTGTCGGTTCAGTCCCCGGCAAAGCCCAAAGTAATAACTCCGGCTCTGACAAGCGCGAGCTGTACACCATCGCCCAAGCCCTTCAGAAACCGTATCACGACCTGCTCTTTACCGTCCATCGTATCATCATCCGCTTTAACGGTTGGCAGGGCGTGACGGTAGACGTGCCATTCATCCAACTTACAACTCTGGACGAACATCAGGACGCACGAGAGGTACGAGTTAAGGGGAACGAGGGACGAGATGCGCCTAACCCTTAATCTTTTTCAATCCTCGTACCTCTTAACTCTTAACTCGTTCCTTTTATGAAACTGATAACGACTGAGGCGCAGTTACGCGCCCATATCCCCAACATAATCGCCACGGTCAAGGGCGAAACGCCCTTTATCGAAAGGCTCGCGCACTTTCTCGACCTTGCCGAAGACTGGGTAAAGACTACTTTCACTTCGGAATGTACGTTTAACACCATCTGTGGCTACACCGACAGCAACAATATCAAGATATTGTGCAGCCGCCTCGTTGTTGCCGATGCTCTGCGCCGTGCAATTCCCTCGTTCGACATCGTGCTTACTCCGAATGGCTTCGGAGTTGTCAGCACTCAGAATCTCGCCCCGGCATCTAAGTCGCGTGTAGACAGGCTCGTCGGCTCGATGTTGAGCCACCGCGACGACTGCATCGCCGCACTTCTGCCCGAACTCGTCGGGGCAAGCAAGTGGCTCTCATCTTCACAAGCCGACTTCTTCGGTGCAACACTTTTCCCTGACCTCGGCATTGTCGATGCCGTCGGCGAAGCCACCGGCTCCATGTGGGAGAAGTATCTCGAACTCCGCTCGCAGGTCATAGACCTTGAAGCATCGTTAGCCGAAGAATGGCTGTCGCCGGAGCTTATGTCAGCACTCCGCTCCGAAAACCTGCGCGGAGATCTGACCCCGAAAAGGCGAGAGGTTGTTCGGCAAGTCAAAGCCCAAATCGTGGGCTATCTGACAGCCGGAACATTCAGCACTCGTCGCCTTGCCGATATAGTGAACTATATCCGTCAGGACGAGGACGAGTTTCCCGATTGGCATCATTCCGCCACCGCCGAATTATTCTCACCGCCTGTATTCCGTAACAAAAAGAAATCGACAGGCTATTTCTTTTAACATCAAATCTTTCTCAATATGCAGACAATCTCTATCAATTTCATCTTGCCGCAAGACTGGCAAGAACTTGGCGACAAACGCCTCCGCTATGTCTACGAACTCATTGCCGCAGAACATACCACAGACGAGATAAAGACCATTTGTTTGCTCCGTTGGAGCGGCACAAAGGTTATAGGCCGTCAGGAAACCGGCTCATACATTTTGAAGAAAGGAAAGTTGCTTTTCGAGGTTACACCCGTGACCCTCGCAGAGTTGCTGCCGCATCTCGACTGGCTCGGCTCACTGCCGACCGTTCCTGTTCGCATCTCGAAAATCAACCGCCAGCAAGCACTTTCGGCTGACTTCGAGGGTGTACCATTTGAAACATACATCATCTGCGATAACCTCTATCAAGGGTATCTCGCCACACAAGACGACAATCTCCTCGATGAACTCGGAGCAACGCTCTACGGCAAGTCTATGACATTCAAACCATCGGAACGTATCAACATCTTCTACTGGTTCGCCTCACTGAAAGAAACGCTGTCGAAGAAATACTCCGACTTTTTTCAGCCGTTGGCCGGTGTCGACGACGGCAACCTGCTCGGCTCGTCCGCTCCATCTGTCGAGGACGCTATGAACGCACAAATCCGTGCGCTCACCAAAGGCGACATCACCAAAGAGGCCGAAGTCCTCGCCCTCGATACGCACCGTGCTTTAACGGAGTTAAACGCACAAGCACGTGAATACAAGGAACTCAACGCTAAAATCAGCACCAATGGGAAATAACTCATCTGCTCAT
The DNA here is from genome assembly GCA_000435595.1 of Firmicutes bacterium CAG:882. Taxonomy (GTDB): domain Bacteria; phylum Bacillota; class Clostridia; order Lachnospirales; family Lachnospiraceae; genus CAG-882. The sequence goes on along the minus strand of FR895374.1, from coordinate 3,067 downwards.
TTACTCGGATGTTTGGACGCATCGCTTTTCTTTGAAAATCTTTGCGCCACCAACAATCTCGCCAACGCTGAAAATTTCCTGTTTTGTCGCGTCAGCGGTTTGGAGGGCTTCGAGGAAGCACTCGCTCAGATGCAGACCACATCTGCTTTCTGCTGCGTCAGCGATATAGCCGACGGCTATACCGAGTTAAACAACACACCGAGGACGCGACGAGTAAAAACCGTTTTCCTCGCCATGCGCCACGCAGCCGAAGATATGTCGGCTCGTTCGGAGTGTATGGAAACTATGCGCGAGCTGTTCCGACAATTCATGTCGAAACTCATCCTCGAAAGGGTCAGATTAGAGCAGAACTGCATCTATATCGACCCTCGAATATCGTTCAACGAGATTGACCGATATTTTTTCTCCGGCTGCGCTTGCGCATATTTCCAGATCGCCGTAGATGTCTACACCGATTTAAGATACAATGCCGATGAGTGGAAATGATGAACTGCTTGAAGCCCGACGTAAGTATGTTTCGGCCTTCAATGCCACTATGGTTAAGATATGGCGCGAACAAATTGCCCTGCTCGGTGCGGTAGACACAGGAGCGTTGTACCGCTCAACGGTCGGCATCTCCATGACTGCCGACGGAAAGTTCATTGACATTACACTTTCACAAGCCTTCAATACATACGGCTTGTTTGTGGATTATGGTACGGGACGCAATACTCCGCGAGGAAACCCCGGCGACATTGGCAAAGCCAACGGTCGCAAACGCAAGCGTTGGTTCTCTCGCAAGTATTATGCCTCCGTGATGAACATTCAGGAATTTTATGCCGACAGCCTCGGACAAGAATTTTGTCGGGCAGTTTCCAACGCCCTCAATCCCGATATTATGCGCAGGTCAGTGACACTCTGACCTTGCTTTCTGTGTCTTTTCGTCTGTATAGTGATAGCCATAACTTTGCTGTATCAAATCAGCATCGTTATGGCTATCGATACAAAATCAATATCCCAACTCATTACTGAGTTTCGCGCCTTGAAAGCCAAGGACGCAATCACTCCCGAATCGCTCGGCTATATTCTGCAACGTCTTGCAGACCTTATAGCCACCGCAGGTACTTCCGATACCGTCGATACTATCAAGAAATTGCTTGACGGCTTCAAAGCAGCCGGTCAAGCACTCGTTTCTATTCAACAAGGGCAAGCCGACCGCAACCATATTCTGGCCAACATCAAGACCGTTGACCTTGCCAACGGCTCAATCGGCACTTATACCAACAATCTTTTCATACAACAGGCCACGACCGAACGAGCCGGAGCGATGCGAGCGCAGCAGGTTATCGACCTTAACAACGCTCGCAAGGCTATCTCCGAAATTAGCAAATTGCTTGATGAAATTCAAGCCAAACTCGGTATGACCGAAGACTCGAAAGGACTTTATAATACTGCCCAAATCTCGGTTGTCACCGAGAATGGGCGACTCCGTCTGTTAGGTGCACAGCAGCTTGTGGCCGACGGATATGTGCCATATCTCTTTCGGAACACGCGCAAGCGCAATCAGTGGGGCGACAAAGTAGCCATTGCGGCAGGTGAACCACGGAAAAAGTATTGCGACAAGCGCAAAGGGTGGAATCTGTTCGGTTCGTGCTATACGGTCAAAATCGACACAGGAAATTATCTGATGTTCAGCGCCAACTCACATATTCATTATTGCGAACCGGCAAACGCATACGCATACACGCCCGAAACCATCATAAAGACTTTCAAACGCAGGGATGGCACACCGTTCGTTGCGTGGGGGCGTTCCTGTGTCTGTATGCTCGACCCCAAGAACGCAAAGAAACATCGGATGTTGCGTTTCCGCTTCGCTATCGGCTTCGCCAAACAAATCTTGCCGGGACGCTCGCGCATCTCAATCGCCAACCTCGTAAGCTCGCTTGCCGAGTTCTCAATCGTATATAATCCGGCAATGGAAACATGGCACTTCTCACGATAACACATACCCCTATAAAAAAGATAGCCCGGAGCTTGCGCTTCGGGGACTGCTATCTCATAAACGGCTCACATGATAGCCCGGAGGAAACCTACTGGGACTGCTATCCGGAATACTGCGACGCCGATAGCCCATAAGGAGATGCTATCTCGCATACCTGAGAGGTGTACATTTTTCTTAGCTTGGCTTTACTTCGTTGAGAGGTGTCCGGGTTGATTAGCTTGTCTTCACTTACTATCGCAAAATTAGCAATAATATCTCACATACACAATATATTACAATGGAAATTCGCAAACATAAACCAACAATCACGCTCCTTTCCGCTATTTTTCTTATCGTGGTCGGATGCGGCCTATTGGTAGCAGGTTTTATTGTGCCACCGCCCGGCGAAATCCACGACTCCGTCCTCGTGGCTTTTGGCGAAATTCTCACTTTCGCGGGCGCGGTTTTCGGCATGAAATATCACTATCAGTATAACACCAACAACACCAAATCACATGAGGAAAATTAACGAAATCATCGTCCATTGCGCCGCTACGCAGGAGGGCAAGGACTTCACCGTCCAACAGATTGACAGCTGGCATCGTCAGCGCGGTTTCCGCTGCATCGGCTATCATTATGTAATCTATCGCGATGGCTCGGTTCATTGTGGCAGACCTGAGAGTCAGGTCGGCGCACACTGCACGGGTCATAACGCAAACTCTATCGGAGTTTGCTACATCGGAGGCTGTGCCGCAGACGGCAAGACCCCGAAAGATACACGGACAGACGCTCAAAAGGCTGCACTTTTGAAGCTGCTTCGTGAGTTAAAGGCAAAATACACGGTAGCCGCTATTCACGGCCACCGCGATTTTGCTAACAAAGCCTGTCCGTCATTCGACGCTACCAAAGAGTATAAAGACCTATGAAACGCTATCGCCATTCCTATCTGCTCTTTGCTCTCGCCGCAACCGCCTTTTTGGTCGGTTGCCGCTCCCACAAAGAGATCGTCAATGATACCTCGCTGTCGGTTGACAGCGTCGCCCGGTCTGAGCATCACCGCACAACGGCGGTGATTGACTCACTCGTAAGGAATATTGATTTGTAAAT
>FR895373.1 GCA_000435595.1 Firmicutes bacterium CAG:882 | reverse complement strand
TCCCCTGTCTTGTACACCTTGGTAACATTTTTAAGTTCAACTATCTTAGCCACAGTAATCTCCTCCTTCATGTTGTTGCTTTACAACATGAAGGAGGAGATTACTGTGGTTAGAAATATGCAACTATAATTAGTTTAAACTCATTCGTCTGTACAACAGCTACTCATACAATTATTTTTACGCCGGCATTGCTTTATGGCTTCAGACTGATATAATAAAATTAAATACCCACAAAATTTCTAAAGAACCACATATTATTCATTATTTCAGGAGGTTATATGTCATATTTATTTGTACATTTTAGAGAAACCGATGGTGTAGAAGGAGAACAGGTATATTTTTCTGTCAGCAAAGATGGCTATACATGGGAAATTGTAAATCATGGCAATGCAGTACTTATTGCCGATAAGGGTGATATGGGCGTCCGGGATATTGTGATAACACGCACACTTGATAACTCATTTGTAATTATGGCAACAGATTTAGCTTTAAGAAGAAACGAGGCAACAAAGTATCATGGTCATATTCGACATGCTTTCAGTGAGGGCAGTAAATGTCTGGCTATGTGGAAGTCAAAGGATTTGGTGAACTGGTCAGATGAAATGTTGATTAACCTAAGTGGAGGTAAATTAGGCTGTTTGTGGGCACCCGGAATCTTTTTTGACGAAAACAGCGGTAACTATATTGTTCACTGGTCATCGTCCTGCAAGGATGATAATTATAGTGGTCTTTCTATCTACTACTCCTGCACAAAAGATTTTGAAATATTCACAGAACCCAAGCTGTTCTTTAGAAAAAAAGACAGTGAAACTCTTGATTCCTGTATTGTAAAAGATAATGATGTGTACCATTTTTTTGTGAAAAGCGCAGACACCCCAAAAGCTGTTATACATGAAACATCAAATGACTTATTTGGACCTTACAAAAGAGATGAAGCATTCGATGAACAAATGAAAGCTCTACCTCTAAAGGAAAAATATGAAGCTCCTACAGTATTTCGGCTTAATGACGGCAAGCTATGTCTGCTGATGGATTTTTATGGTTGTGATAGGCGAGAAGAACAAGGTTATGTTCCATTTGTCACAAATTCACTAGACAATATACGCTTAGATGCCGCAAAAGATAAATTTTACTTCCCGTATGGCTTCAAACATGGTGTTGTTTTAGAAATTAATGATGAAGAATATAAGCGAATATTACAAAAGTACAATTAGCCGGATTGTCAAATCCCACATCCAAAAAATACTATTCCAAGCACCGCCGAGAACACTATCATAAGTATTGGTGAAAGTTTCTTTTTTAAAACCTTACCACACATAAGCTGCACCGCGATAAGTATAAAAAATATAATAATTGACCTTATGTCAGGTGATATGGCATCGTCTGATTTCTCAACCCCAATAAATATATTAAGCCCCATACTTATCGCCGTTGCAATTATCATGGCGACAATGCATGGACGTATGCCTGCAAGAACCGCCTTGACACCGGCATACTTTAGGAGGTTCTTGAGCAGTGCAGCTATAATCAGTATGATGAAAAACGACGGCAGCACAACTCCGAGAGTTGCCATAAACGCACCGAACATTCCCCCCTGCGAAGAGCCGATGAAGGTCGCCATATTCACCGCTAGCGGTCCCGGAGTTGACTCCGATACGGCAATAAAGCTCATAAATTCGCTCTCGGTAAGCCACCCCCTTGACAAAACCGTCTCCCTGACAAGCGAAATCATGCCGTAGCCACCACCGAAGGAAACCGCGCCGATAACAAGAAAGTTCAGAAAAAGTTCAATATATATCATTTTTTATATGTTTCCTCCGTGTCAGAACATTTTTTATCTGCATTACCCACACGCCTTCCAATCATGTACACAGCCCAGCCTGCCACGCCGCTTATCACAATATAGAATATTGACGAGAACGACACCGCCGTTATTGAAAACACCGTCATCACAACAATCACTGTTCCCAAAATCACATAGTTAAACACGTTTTTCTCAAGTCCCTTGAACATTCTCACACCGGCAGACGCGATGAGGTACACGACACACACCTGTATCCCCTTGAATGCATACGCCACATAGGTCAGACTTAAAAACTTATCAAAGAAAAGAGATATCAGATATATTATCACAAACGAAGGTATGCTCACGGCAAG
>FR895372.1:41441-46659 GCA_000435595.1 Firmicutes bacterium CAG:882 | reverse complement strand
ATCGTAATAGGAAACTTCGTTCCTATTACAAAAAACGCTCCGCGGAGATGCACACTGCAGCGTACAATGCAGACGTAAAATACCACCAGATAAATATCGGGTGGTATTTTACGTCTGTATCATATATGTGTCTGCATAGGACCCCTTATTCCTCCACCAGTGTCCCCATTTTATGAGAATCATTGTCAATTGTCATAGAATAGTTGGTGTGGTAGATTACAAAGCCGGGCTTTGCGGCTGCAGGCTTTTTTATGTGCTTCTTCTGAATATAGTCGACATCAACCTTTTCCTGCTTACTTGCCTTGGAGTAGTGTGCGGCAAGTCTTGCAGCTTCCTCGAAGGTATTATCAGGAAGTTCCTTGTTCTCGGTTTTTACTATGACGTGTGAACCCGGAATATTCTTTGCGTGGAACCACCAGTCGTTGCCCGTGGCAAGCTTGAAGGTCAGCTCCTCGTTCTGGTAGTTGTTCTTACCGACATACATATGGAAGCCGTCGCTTGAAATATAGTGGAAAGGCCTGCTTGTAATCTTTTCCCTCTTATTTTTTGACCCCTTGCGATGAATATAGCCGTACTCAATCATCTCCTCCTTTAGCTGCACGAGGTCATCATAGGATACGGCGATGTCGAGGGCGTTGCTTATTGACTCGAGATGCTCAATCTCCTCCTTTGTCTCGACGGTGAGCTTACTCAGAGCCTCGTAGGTGCGCTTTAACTTGTTGTAGCGCTCGAAGTATTTTATGCTGTTCTCCCTTGCGGTCAAATCCTCCTGAAGAGGAATTGTTATCATCTCGTTGGTGTAATAGTTGAGTGCTTCAAAGCTCTTGGCACCATCGGGAATATCATAGCCGTAGGTGTTGATGAGCTCGCCGTATATGCGGTATTTCTCGCGCTTGTCGGTATCTGCAAGCTGCTTTAGCTGAAGGTCATATTTCTTGTTGTTGCGTTCAAGAGCCGTGTTGACAATCTGGCGCAAATCCGCCGAACGCTGGCGGATACGGGTTATATTGTTCTTTTTTTCATAGAAGCTTATAAGAACATCGCTTATAGAAGAATTTTTTTCAATTCTGAGACTTTTATCGTCTGCATCGGCGTACATTGTAAGCGGAATGGCGGAAAATTCTACAGGCTCCTCGTCTTTATATACAATACATGGTGAAAAGCTGTCTGATGAAATGTCCTCCATAACATTGTGAAATGTGCCGTAGAGATGTGTAAGCTCAGGTTCAGTCATGCAGTTGGATGGCGAATCACCGTCTATTGATGCAAGATGACATATCTCCTCAGCACTGACCGGACTTATGCCGGTGAAAGAGGAGTAGAGTCCCTTAGAGACGGGCATCGGCTTATCGGACATTATGGCACGGAAAGCATCGCCGTTAATTTCGAGCGGATTGTGCTTGCCGGTGGTGTTCGGTATGAAGTAGGGACGTCCCGGAAGTACCTCTCGGACGGAGCTCACATAAGCCGGAATGTGCTTGATGCTGTCTATGATTACATCATTTTCATCGCAGAATATAATATTGCTGTGCTTTCCCATAAGTTCAACGATGAGAAATTTTTTACACAGGTCGCCCATCTCATCAAGGTGCTCAATCTCAAAGCGTATTATACGTTCAAGCCCAGGCTGTGTTACGGACACAATCCGCCCGTTGCTTATATGCTTTCTTAAAAGCATGCAGAAATTAGGAGCGGTGAGAGGGCTGGGCTTATTGTCCTGCAGGATGTATACCAGCGGAAGGCTGGCACTTGCAGAGAGAAGAAGTCTGTACTGTTCCTTGCTGTTTTTGATTGTGATAAAAAGTTCGTCCTCCTCGGGCTGTGCTATTTTATATAAACGTCCGCCGAGAAGCTTGTCATTCATTTCCCTGACAAGCGCAGCGACCACAAAACCATCAAATGCCATTTTTGTTTCCTCAACTTTCAAAATAATTTTGTATAAAATATATTTATAATTGTAGCATATTTACACAAAATATGGTATAATTTTTTCAACTATGAGATACGGAGGATATCTGATGATTAAGAGTATGACAGGATTTGGCAGGTATGAGGCTGCTGATGATGATCGCAAGATTACCGTTGAGATGAAGTCGGTCAATCACCGCTACCTTGAGACAGGAATAAAGATGCCTAAGAAATTGAATTTTTATGAAGCGGGAATAAGAAATATCCTTAAGAAATATATAGCAAGAGGCAAGGTTGACGTGTTCATCACGTTTGAAGATTTTTCAGAGGACAAGGTGTGTCTGCATTACAATGAAGACCTGGCCGGCGAATATATGAGCATATTTAAGTATATGTCCGAGCAGTTTGGAATAGATAATGATGTGAAGGTTTCCATGCTCGCGAAGATGCCTGAGGTAATCACCATGGAAGATCAGGACGGCGACGATGAGACCGTATGGCAGCTTCTCGAGCAGGCTGTCGACAAGGCTTGTCAGGCATTCGTTGAGACGAGAGTCAGGGAGGGCGAGAGACTTAAAGAGGACTTGCTTGAAAAGCTCGATAACATGTTAAAGCTTGTGGATTTTATTGAGGTCAGAAGCCCGCAGGTTGTGGATGAGTACAGAAAGAGACTTGAGGATAAGGTTACGGAGCTCCTTGCCGACTCAACCGTGGATGAAGGCAGGATTGCCACTGAGGTTACGATATTTGCTGACAAGATATGTGTGGATGAGGAGACGGTGCGCTTAAGAAGCCATATTGAGAGCACAAAGGCAACATTGATTGAGGGTGGAAGCGTCGGAAGAAAGCTTGATTTCATCGCTCAGGAGATGAACAGGGAAGCCAACACGATTCTGTCTAAGGCGAATGATCTTGAGGTTACGGACTGCGCAATCACACTCAAGACTGAGATTGAAAAAGTCAGGGAACAGATACAGAACATCGAATAACTATTGACAAAACAAAAAAAAGAGGACATAATAACAGGTACGGCAATATTTTATCAGTAGAAAATATATGTTCTTTGCGGAAGGAGAATAATAATGTTACATCCATCTTATACAGATTTAATGGAAGTTGTTAACAGCGATGTCGAGCCGGGCGAGCAGCCTATCGTACAGAGCCGTTATTCAATCGTGCTTGCCACAGCCAAGAGAGCAAGACAGATTATCGCCGGTGACGAGCCTCTTGTTAAGGCTAAGAACGCTAATAAGCCTTTATCAATCGCTATTGAGGAACTCTACGAGTCAAAGATTAAGATTGTCAGCGAGGATGATGGCAGTGATGAATAGTATCCGAAGCTTTATTTCGGATTAGATGTAATGGACTGTTATACTTTATAATTTCAGGTGTGACAGTCCATATTTTATGTAATTAGAAAATTTCGTTCCTATTACGTTCTGTAAAAAGTTAAAAGGGGTATATAAAATCATGGAATGGATTGAATATTTAAAGGTAATTATACTTGGAATAGTGGAAGGCATAACGGAATGGCTTCCTATAAGCAGTACAGGCCATCTGATACTTGTCGATGAGTTCATGAAGCTCAATATGAGTGATGCGTTCAAGGAAATGTTTGATGTTGTGATACAGCTCGGCGCGATTATGGCTGTCGTCGTGATATATTTTAAGAAGCTGATTCCTATTGATTCGGTTAAAAAGGATGATAATAAGAGTAAGCTCGCATGGAATAAGGATAAGCTTATCATGTGGGGGAAGATTCTTGTCGCCTGCATGCCTGCGGCTATCATCGGAGTTCCTTTTGACGATAAGCTTGATGAACTGTTCTATAACGCTCCGACAGTAGCGGTTATGTTGATTGTGTACGGTATTGCATTTATTGTTGTGGAGAAGCTTCATAAGGGAAAGGCATTTAAGATTAATGACATAAGTGAGATTACATTTAAGACAGCGGCACTTATCGGTATATTTCAGGTGCTCGCACTTATTCCGGGTACATCGCGCTCGGGAGCAACTATTGTGGGAGCAATGATTATCGGAGTCGGAAGAACAGCTGCGGCTGAGTTCACTTTCTATCTTGCTGTTCCTGTAATGTTCGGAGCAAGCTTTCTTAAGATTCTTAAGTTCGGCTTCGCATTTACGGCAGCGGAGGCGGCCGCATTGATTCTTGGAATGGTTGTGGCATTTGCTGTCTCGGTTGTTGCAATCAAGTTCCTTATGAGCTACATAAAGAAGCATGATTTCACCGTATTCGGATGGTACAGAATAGTACTTGGTGTGATTGTGCTTGCAATGATGTTTGTAAAATAATCTGCCGTATTGACAAAAATGATTATTGAGTATATTCTGTAATTGAAATATAATGTCTTTTAGGAAGGAGTGCATATTATGTCGTTATCGATTAATACTTTATTTAATAGTTTCGGAAGTTCTTCAGCTAACGGTTCGTTTACGAGTGGTCTGTATTCCTCATTATCGGAATATTCGACAATCAGGGCGGGAGCATACAAGAAGCTTCTGAATTCATATTATGCCAAGACCGATTCGTCGAACAAGACTTCACAGTCCGGAACGAAGTATCAGGTTAAGAATAATTCCACAGTCGAGAAGAAGCAGCTTACCGAGGTTAAGGATGCTGCGGACAATCTCTACAGTGCGGCATCGAAGCTCACTGATACAAGCTCATCTAAGAGCCTTTTTAAGAATGCCGATTCTGTTACCGGCGAGATTGCATCTGCCGTGAAGAAGTTTGTCAGCAATTACAACTCACTGGTTGAGGAGGCTGCCGATACGTCGAACACGAAGGTTACCGGCAAGGTTTCATTCATGACGAACCAGACGAATGCATATAAGAGTTCGCTTGAGAAGGTCGGAATCACAATCAATGATGATAAGACACTCACAGTCGATGACAAGAAGCTTGCAAGTGCAGATGTTGCAGGTGTCAAGAAGCTTTTTAACGGCTCAAGCTCAATGGCATACCAGACGTTCGTGAGAGCATCGGCAATAAGCAGTGCGGCTGAGAATGCCGGCAATGCTTCGGGGCTCTACGGTTCAAGCGGTATGTACAATAACTATTATAACAGTGCATATAATTGGTATCTGTAATAATTTATAAGAATCAATAAGGGCACCAGAATGCTATACATTTTGGTGTTCTTTTTTGCGATAGAGAGGATTTTTTTACAATGAAAATCAGGGTGCCTGAATATTATAAGGATTTTTCATGTATAGGCGGAGAGTGCATCGACACCTGCTGTGCGGGCTGGGAAGTTGATGTTGATAAAAAATCGAGTGCATATTATAAGAG
>FR895372.1:20015-41399 GCA_000435595.1 Firmicutes bacterium CAG:882 | reverse complement strand
ATTCGGCGATAAGCTGCGAAGCATGCTTGTTGATTACCCGATAGAGGACAGATTTATTCTGCAGGAGCATGGAAGATGTCCGTTCTTAAATGAATCCAATCTTTGTGATATATATACTGAGCTCGGTGAGGATAAGTTGTGTGAGACATGCACTAATTTTCCGAGACATATAACCGAGTTCGGAGGTACAAGGGAGATTGGAATTTCTCTCTCTTGTCCGGTTGCGGTGGAACTTATAATGAAGCGCACGGAGCCGATAAGCTTTACCGTATCTGAGACAGATGAGAAGATAACAGGCTATAATGACATTGACGCTTCGCTCTATTTTGAACTTTGTCAGGCGCGCGACACAGCCTATGCAATATGTCAGGACAGAAGCATGACGATTAAGAGGAGAGCGGCACTGCTTCTTGATTTTTCATTTGAACTTCAAAAGAAAATAAGAAAAAGAAAATGTGGGGATGTTACCGGGCAATACAGTGACAGAGAGTTCCTCAAAAAGAGGCTTTCAGTGCTTGAGAAGAAGTATTCGGGCTGTAAGAAGACAGAACGGCTGCTTGGCGAGTGGCTTAAGGTATACGACGGACTCGAGCATATCAAGCCTGAATGGACAGATATGCTTGCAGGACTTAATGAGTTTGTTTCTGCCGGAATTATAGGAGCAGGCAGATTGGCAGAGAAGGTCAATGTGAGAGAATATGAGTATGAACATCTGCTTGTGTATTATGTATACAGATATTTTCTTAGGGCAGTGTTCGATGGCAGACTCACGGAGAAGGTACAGCTTGCATGTGCGGCACTTATAATGCAGGAGATGCTAGGCTGTGTGTTCTGCAGTGAAGATGGAAGGCTTACATTTGAAAGACAGATAACTGCTATGCGTATATATTCTAAGGAGACGGAACATTCGGAGGAAAATCTTGAAGTACTTTATAAGAACTTTAGAAAAAATAAAGCATTTTCGTACAGGGCAATAATGGGAATTATTTTCGGAAGCGGTCTGCTTCCGTGACAGACAGAGGTGTATTGAATGAAGAGGTTTCTTAATATTCTATTTGGAAGAGCCGTGGTGGTGGCAATCAGTATTATATTTCAGTTTTTATGGCTGTTTTCGATTCTGCACCGCCTGAGCAACTACTATGTACAGCTTTCCATGATAGCTAACATCATCGGAATACTTATGGTGCTTGGAATTGTCATCAATCGTGACAATCCGGCTTATAAGCTTGTGTGGGCAGTGGTTATTCTTGCACTTCCTGTATTCGGAGTGTTTTTGTATGCATTCGTAGGACAGTCTAAGGTTCCGAAGAAGATGCACCGCAAATTTTCCGAGATTAATGCTCGTTTCGAACAATACAAGGCTGACGATGAAGGCATACTTGACGAGCTGCAGGACAATGAGAGTGTGCGTTCACAGTGCTATTATCTGTCGACTTACAGTGGTTATGGCGCATTTGAAAATACCGATGTGACATATTTCCCTCAGACCGACGGCGCGTTTGATTCTATGCTTGAGGCACTTTCAAAGGCTGAAAAATACATATTCATGGAATACTTTGCTTTTGAGGACGCCGAGGCGTTCGCTAAGATAGAGGCTGTTCTTGAAAAGAAGGTAAAGGAGGGGGTTGAGGTCAGAATGATATATGATGACTTCGGAAGCCTTGGATATTTCACCAACAAGTTCGTGAAGAGACTTCTCTCAAAGGGAATTAAAGTCAGAGCCTTCAATCCGCTGGTTCCGATATTCTATATTTTTATGAATAACCGTGACCACAGAAAAATTATGGTTATCGACGGCAGGGTGAGCTTTAACGGCGGATTTAATATGTGCGATGAGTACTTTAATATCATCAATCCGTATGGACATTGGAAGGATACGGCTGTAAGATTAGAGGGCGATGCCGTCAGAAATCATGTTATAATGTTTTTACAGATGTGGAATTCAATTGAGGACACGGATTCGGACTATGATAAATATTTTGACATTCCAAAGTATGATGCCGCTGATAATGGTGCGGTGGTTATTCCGTTTTCCGATTCGCCGCTTGACCATGAATGTGTGGGAGAGAATGTCTATCTCAATATAATCAGACATGCCAAGAGATATGTGTATATTTCAACCCCGTATCTGATAATAGATAATGAGATGATGGAGGCACTATGCCTCGCTTCAAAATCGGGTGTGGATGTGAGAATCATAACACCGGGAATACCTGACAAGAAGATAATATATATGTTGACTAAATCATATTATCCGCAGCTTATTGATGCGGGTGTCAGAATATATCATTATACGCCGGGCTTTATTCATGCGAAGTGCTATGTGTGCGATGATGAGGTTGGAGTAGTCGGAACAATCAATATGGATTACCGAAGCCTGTATCTGCATTTCGAATGCGGGACATTTATATATAATTCAAGAGCAATAACGGGTATTAAAAATGATTTTGAGAACACCTTCGAGATATGTGAAGAGGTTTTAAAGAAGAACAGACCTAGGAAGAGATCGTTGATATTAGGTACATTTAAGGCTGTATTGCGTCTTTTTGCGCCGCTTATGTGAGCAGATTACATTATTAAAATGAAATGAGGAAATATATGAAGGTTTTTTATGTATCACTTGGTTGTGATAAGAATCTTGTTGATTCTGAGAAGATGCTTGGCATGCTTCATGAGGCTCACTATGAGCTGACTGATGATGAGTATGATGCGGATATCGTAATTGTGAACACATGCGCTTTTATCGGTGATGCACAGGAGGAGAGCATCAACACGATTATCGAGATGGGAAAGCTTAAGGAGACCGGTAAATGTAAAAAGCTTATCGTGACAGGCTGTCTTGCCCAGCGCTTCAAGGAGGAGATAAAAAAAGAGCTTCCTGAGGTTGATCTTGTATTCGGCATGTCAGACTACAAGCCGGAGATGATAAAGGCTAAACGTATTGTAACCACAGGCGGACATTACGCTCATCTTAAGATTGCAGAAGGCTGTGATAAGTATTGTACATACTGCATCATTCCTATGCTCAGAGGGCATTACAGAAGTTATCCTATGGAGAACCTCGTAAAGGAGGCAGAGACTCTTGCTGCAGGAGGTGTAAAGGAGCTTATACTTGTGGCGCAGGAGACGACTCTTTACGGAGTTGATTTATATGGGAAGAAAATGCTGCATGAGCTTTTGAGAAGGTTGTGCAGAATTGACGGACTTCGCTGGATCAGAATTATGTATTGCTATCCTGAGGAGATATACGATGAGCTCATTCAGGTGATGAAGGAAGAACCGAAGATATGCCACTATCTCGACATTCCTATCCAGCACGCATCCGACAATATATTAAAGAGGATGAACAGAAAGACGAATCGGGCAGAACTCACGGAACGTATTGCAAAGCTCAGACAGGAAATCCCTGATATTGCACTAAGAACCTCTCTCATAGCCGGATTTCCGGGTGAGACTGAGGAGGATCATGAAGAACTTATGGAATTCATAGATGAGGTTGAGTTCACAAGACTTGGTGTATTCACATATTCACCTGAGAACGGAACCAAAGCGGCTGAGATGGATGATCAGATTCCCGACGAGGTCAAGGAGGAGAGACGTGACCGGCTTATGGAGCTTCAGCAGGAAATCTCCTCCGATCTTTCACAGGAACAGATTGGAAAAGTGCTTACCGTCATGATTGAGGGCAAGGTTGCAGATGAGAATGCGTATGTCGGAAGGACATATATGGATGCACCTAATGTTGACGGATATATATTTGTCAACACCGATGAGGAACTTATGTCGGGAGATTTCTGCCGGGTAAAGGTTACCGGAGCATTAGAATATGACTTGATAGGAGAGCTTGTATAATGAATTTACCTAATAAACTTACAATCGCAAGAGTTATTATGATACCGTTCTTTTTAGTATTTCTTATGACGGATTTTTTTGAGGCAGCCAGATATGTTGCACTTGCAATATTTATAATAGCCAGCCTTACGGATATGCTCGATGGTAAAATAGCCAGAAAATATAATCTTGTTACTAATTTCGGTAAATTTATGGATCCGCTTGCGGACAAGCTTTTAGTGTGTTCCGCTATGATTGCCTTTACGGGTATGGGAATTATGCCTGCATGGATTGTCATAATCATAATAGCGAGAGAATTCATCATAAGTGGCTTCAGACTTATTGCGGCTGAGAAGAATGTGGTTATTGCTGCCGGAATGTCGGGCAAGATTAAGACGACGGTGCAGATGATTATGTGCTGCCTTCTTATTGCCAGACTTCCGTTTAACTTTATGAGATATGTTGAGCAGGTGTTTATCTATGCGGCACTTGTACTTACCGTATATTCCCTTATTGTATATTTGGTACAGAATAAGGATGTATTGAAGGACAACTAAAATGATGGAAGAGAAGCTGGTTAGAATATTATTTGAGCGTGAGCTGCGAATTACGACTGCCGAGTCATGTACGGGCGGTCTTATTGCAGCGAAGCTTGTGAATGTTGCGGGAGTTTCAGATGTGTTTGAATCGGGATATATAACATACTCCGAAGATGCCAAGATGCGTATATTGGGTGTTAAGAGGACTACACTTGAGCAGTATACGGTCTACAGTGAGCAGGTCGCAAGGGAGATGGCTGAGGGGGCGGCAAAAGCAGCCGGAGCGGATGTAGCTGTTTCCGTCACCGGTATAGCAGGACCTGACGGAGGAATGCCTGATTTTCCTGTGGGCTTGTGTTATATAGGATGTTATTATGATGGAGAGACGGTTGTTGAACGTCATGTTTTTGAAGGACAACGGCAGGAGATAAGGCAGCAGGCTGCAGAAGCAGCTATCGAACTTGCGATAAAGACACTCGTGGGCGAGTAGGAGGTTATACGATGAACAGATTGAAGAAGCCTTTCACCTCAACAGGATTGTGGCGATTGCACAGGGTATAAGGGAGGGCGACTGGAGAATATATATTCAGCCGCACATGATGAACGGCTATGGCTATGCGACACCGATTTTTTACCCTCAGCTGTTCATGTATATTCCGGCACTGCTTTACAGCATGTATGTGCCGTTGTATGTGTCATACTTTATCTATATTTTTGTCATGAACACGGCGACATGCCTTATTGCGTGGTATTCGTTCGGAAGAATTGCAAAAAAAGGCGTATCACATTTATCGCCTGTCTCATATACTGCATGTCCATGTACAGACTGATCAACATATATGTGAGAGCGGCTGTGGGAGAGTACACCGCGATGACATTTCTTCCGTTTGTGCTGTACGGGCTTTACAGGATTTATGAGAAGTATCAGGAGAAGCTTGAGTTTGCCGATGTTCTTCCACTCGTGTTTGGCGTGACGGGATTTAATGTTGTAAATACTTTTGCTGAAAGCAGTATAACGCTTCCGATATACTACTATAAGGGATATATTGCTTATGACAGTGTAAACGGTAAGAATTTTTGTGTTATGGATGCACCACGAAAAACAATAACGGTTATAATACCTGAGGGTTACTCCGGCAGGATAAATGTCAGATTTAAGGCACCTGTGAGTTGGAGAGTGGCAGAGGTTATATCCTTTGTGAGCCTGCTTGGAATCGTTGGGGCATATATATCAGTATACAAAAAGAAAAAAGTGTCAGACTAAACGTCGGACACTTTTTTAATTCGGTTGACTAAGATGTTGTAAGCGGCTGTGTTGTTGGCTGCCTTGATCTCGTACACGCTGTGGTCGGGAGCCTCGATGAAGAGGACAAAATGAAGTTTGTGGCTTAAAATTTCTTCGTATTTGAGCTGTATCGTGAGCTTGATTGTACCGTCCTTTTTGCTCTCAATGAAGTAGAGGTATCTCTCCGTGAGTGCGAAGTAGCCTCTCACGAAGCCTGTACCTACGGTCAGGTTAGCCATGCTTCCGTATAAAACCTTCTGATTTCCTATGATTGTGTGAAGCTGTTCGTCCATCTTCTTTTTCTGGAGATTTTCTGAGAAAAATATAAGGAACACCACAACTATCACAAGCAGTAAAGCAAGAATACCGGGCATAGTGTTTCTCCTTTTCTTTTGATAAGATTTTAGGTAATTGCGAAACTATATAATTGAAGGCGGACGTTGTACAAATTTAACAATTCACCGCAGGCACGCTTTCGCTACATGAATCACGCAACGGTACATAACGCAGTAAAATACACTGCCTAAGTACCGGCGGCTTCATAGTACCTGCTTGCGAATTTGTTAAATTTGCACAACTGTATATCGTCAAAATTGTGTTTCGCAATTACCTATGATAATAT
This sequence comes from Firmicutes bacterium CAG:882, assembly GCA_000435595.1. Taxonomy (GTDB): domain Bacteria; phylum Bacillota; class Clostridia; order Lachnospirales; family Lachnospiraceae; genus CAG-882. The sequence continues at coordinate 35,122 of FR895372.1, read as the reverse complement.
TTTCAATTAAAAGAAATTGTATCACAATAATAATTTGCTTGCAAGCATAGGAAAGAAAGCTTATAATATTTGTTAAGTATTGTTTTGGAGTACATGAATATGGAGAGCAATGAGAAGGGTGCATACCGCACCAAGCAGAGAGAAATTATATTGGACTATCTTAAAAAGTGCCAGGATGGTCATGTCACGATTGATGAGGTGACCGACCATTTAAAGAACGAGGGCAATAGGGTAGGACGCACCACGATATACCGCTATATGGAGAAGCTTGCCGATGAAGGATTCTTACGCAAGTATTATATCGAGGAAGGTGTCGGTGCATGCTATCAATATCAGGGGAATAGTGAGTCGGCATGCCGCAGCCATTTTCATCTCAAATGTGTGAAATGCGGACGGCTTTTTCATGTGAGCTGTGATTTCCTGCAGCAGATTGAGGAGCATGTGTATGAACATCATCATTTTCTTGTAGACAATTCCAAGACCGTACTGTACGGAATCTGTGAAGATTGTCAGAAAATTGAACAGGATGACGAAAAAAAGACAGGAAGAGGAGAATGACCATGGAAAAGAAACCATTCGTAACACTTGAACAGTTAAAGGAAATAGACAAGACATATCCTACGCCGTACCATATCTATGATGAGAAGGGTATACGCGAGAATGTCAGGAGGCTTAAGGAGGCTTTTTCCTGGAATAAGGGTTTTAGAGAGTATTTTGCGGTAAAGGCGACTCCTAATCCTTTTCTTGTAAACATACTCAAGGAATATGACTGCGGAGTTGACTGTTCATCTCTCACAGAGCTTATGTTCGCGAAGGCTCTTGATTTTGACGGACAGCATATTATGTTCTCTTCGAACGCTACTCCTGCAGAGGAGTTTGAATATGCACATAAGATTAATGCAACAATAAATCTTGATGATTTTACACATATACAGTTTTTAGATGACATCTGCGGAATACCTGAGACTATATCATGCAGATTCAATCCGGGAGGATATTTTCAGATTGCCAATTCAATTATGGACAACCCGGGTGACGCAAAGTACGGCTTTACCAAGGAACAGCTTATAGAGGGCTTTAAGCTTCTCAAGCAGAAGGGGGCTAAGCACTTCGGAATCCATGCGTTCCTTGCAAGCAACACTGTAACGAATGAATATTATCCTACACTTGCAAAGATTCTCTTTGAGCTTGCGGTTGAGATTTCCGAAAAGACGGGCTGCGATATCAGATTCATCAATCTTTCAGGTGGTATAGGAGTTCCGTACAGACCTGATCAGGAGCCTAACGATATATATGCAATCGGCGAGGGTGTAAGAAAGGTATATGAGGAAGTACTGGTTCCTGCGGGAATGGGCGATGTGGCAATATACACGGAGCTTGGACGCTTTATGATGGCACCTTACGGACATCTTGTAACCAAGGCTATTCATGAGAAGCACACATACAAGGAATACATCGGCTGTGATGCGTGTGCGGCTAATCTTATGCGCCCGGCGATGTACGGAGCATATCATCATATTACTGTTATGGGCAAGGAGAATGAGCCATGTGACCACAAGTATGATGTTACAGGTTCGCTCTGTGAGAATAATGATAAGTTTGCAATTGACCGTATGCTGCCTAAGATTGATATGGGCGATTTCCTTGTAATACATGACACGGGTGCACATGGCTTTTCAATGGGCTATAATTACAACGGCAAGCTACGTTCGGCAGAACTTCTGCTCTGTGAGGACGGTTCGGTTAAGCTTATAAGAAGAGCAGAGACACCGCGTGATTATTTTGCGACATTTGATTGTTTCCACATATTTGACAAAGTATTAGAAGAAAATTAATCGGAAGAGGATTTGTTTATGGCTGAATTAAGTAATATTGCGGCTGAACTTTCCAAGGGGAAGAACGTCGAGACTAATTTATCGGGATATGCAGCGGGAATGAATTCCCTATACGGAAGAATGGGGTATGTCAAGCTTGCGCTCAATCTGTATACATTTGCTGAAGTGTATGGTGAAGATACAAAATATACGGAGCTTGTCTCAGATTATGCATCAAGACTGGCAAATGCAGTGGCCAATGGAATTGATGGGGAGGCTGTTGATGCAGAGAGTATTGCCGCGGCATTATCACAGATTGATGAGCTTCGTGAGGAGCTGATTACAAGAATGGAAGTTCTCACTGCATTCACTGACAGATTCCAGATATATGAATATGTGCTTAACCGTATTGAGTATAATTATAAGGAATGCGACATAAACGCTGACTACTATGATGACAAATTTGAAAAGGACATTCTCAACTACATTATATCGGACAAGGATAATTCGGTTGTCAATATGAAAATCGGCCAGGTGGTAAGCCAGATTCCGATGCGCCTGTCAAAGAATAAGTTCTTTGAACTGCTGCATGATGCATTCACGCTTTACAAGGGCTCGGAGACAGCTTCGGTTGAAGATTTTGTATATATGCTCCGATCTGTTGCAATGCTTCATACACCTGAACAGTTTGATACGGCTTTTGAGGTGCTGTCAGAGCGCCTCAGGGAATTGGATTCTTTTTCCTATGATGATATGTCTGAGGAGGATTACAATGATGCAGCAGCAATACTCGCCGATGCCACAGAGTATGTTGTCGGAGTGACTGATATATTCGTACTTCTTATGGATGCGGTAAATGATGCATATATGGTACTTCTCACTGCCGATGATGCGATTGTGGACAGCACGGCTAAGCAGCATTGTCTGAAGATTATAGATATGGCACTTGATGCAATATATGACAGAGTTCTTCCTACAGAAGATTCATTTGACAGCTTCGTTGCCATAGAAGGTGTTCAGGAGAGGCTTTCGACTCAGTTGTCAGCTGACAGCTATGCGCTCGATGATGTTAAGAGCTCTTATATGGAGAAGGCGGAGGAGCTTGGACTTAAAGAGACTTACGAGAAGCTTTTTAAGCTTGAAAGACTCAGCTCGGGAAGCAGTTTTATGAAGCTTGTTGAGGATAAAATTTCGAATATAATAGCTGATGAGGCATATATTAACAGCAAGTGTGATGAACTTACACAGGAGCTTACTGATTTCTTTTCGGAGCATGAGAGACCTTTTAATCGTGCGGTTATGTCGGGCATACTCGGAAATCTTCCGGTGTTCTTTAATAATCTTGAGGAAATTAAGAAGTATATTCACGTTGCACTCGGACAGTGCAGCGATGAGGCTGAGCAAAAATCATGCATGAAGATTATGCTTGACATGATGAGCGAATAAAATCGGTGATAATATAAATCAGGTGCGGGAGGCAGGAGATGGCAGTGCAGTATATATGGTATGATAATCTGTATTTTGATGAAGAGAATGCCAAAAAAAAGGCACGTCTGCTCCGCCGTCTTGAGAAGGGAAAGCCGGAGCCGAATGTATATGTTCTTGCTCTTCCTGATTCAAGAGACCGCAATATCCTTGATATATTTAATTCTCTTGAACTTATGCAGCCGCATTATAAAGGCAGAAAAAAATATATTGTCGGCATCGCACGTTCAAAGCAGGCTGCAGTTGAGCTTGCAGCCGACATAGTTGGCGAAATGTATGGCGCAAGCGGTGGTTTTGATTTAAGGGCATATCTGGAGTTTAACGAGACACCGGATGATGACAAAGTATTCTCCGATAAGGAGGTATAGCAGTTGCTTTTTCTAAGTATTTTATTAAATATCCTTAAGATTATTGGTATTGTTATTCTGGTACTTTTAGGCATTGTGATACTGCTCCTTTGCCTTCTTTTGTTTGTTCCGATAAGATATAAGGTTCATGCCCAATTTCATGGCAGGTTTAAGGTGACGGCACATGTGACGTATCTTCTCAGGCTGCTTCATATCAGCTTTAATCTTGACGAAACCGGGAAGAATATGCAGATACGTCTTTTGGGACGCAGTATTTCGGAAAAGAAGGAAAAGCCGATTAAGGAGGAAAGACCGAAGCCTGTTACGGCGAAAGCAAAAACAACAACGACAAAAGCCGAAACTGAATCCGTACAGCAAAAAAAGGCAGTCAAAAGAGAGCCAAAAGCAGTACGAGTTGAAGAAAAAACTGTCGAAACGGTTCAATCCACGGATAAGTCTGTACAGGCTGTGAACAAAACGGCTGCTAAAGCATCCGTAGCAGATACGGCAAAAAATAAAAACAATAAAAAAGAAAAAAATAAGAATACAAATACAAAAACAGGTGGTATAATAGATAACGTCAAGACGGTGACGGAGCTGCTTAAGGAGAACAAGAGTGTTTTGACATTCATATTCAGGCAGATTAAGCTTTTGTTCAGGCATGTTCTTCCTGGAAGTCATGTGATTGACATAAGACTGGGGCTTGATGATCCTGCCATGCTTGGAGAGATATTAGGAGCGGCGGCGGTAGTCAGGGCATCAACAGGACTTGTAATCAATATTAGTCCGGTATGGGATGAAGCAGTATTTGAGGCAGATGCCGATTTGAAGGGAAGGATTATACTCGGCAGAGTATTATTCATAGCTGCGAGAGTATATTTCAATAAAGGCGTTAAGAAATTAATAAGTGCTATAAGAAAATAATACAGCATATCAGGAGGGCGATTATGGCAGATAACAGCAGATTTAATTCAACAGTTGAATCACTTTTTTCGGGAATGGACAATTTTGTGAGCGCTAAGACCGTTGTCGGAGATGCGGTTACGGTGAATGACACTATCATTGTTCCGCTTGTTGACGTTGCGTTCGGCGTAGGCGCAGGTGCCTTTGCAGGTGATACTAAGAATAATGCGGGTGGAGGTCTCGGAGCTAAGCTTTCTCCGAGTGCAGTACTTGTAATACAGAATGGACAGACAAGACTTGTAAATGTCAAGAATCAGGATACAATAACCAAGATTCTTGATATGGTTCCTGATATGGTAGACAAGATTTCGGGAATCGCAGGCGGCAGGAAGAATAAGAATGATGATGCAGTTGACGAAGCTATCAAGGATATGACGGAATAATAAGTATCCTTGCACTCAGGATAAGAGGCGTCGTAATGCTGCATATTATCAGGGATATTATTATTCCAAGCCGATAAAAATAGCTGACTTTTGCAGAGATGTAGATGATAATTATACAAAAACTGAGAAAATCGGAGAAATATAGAATGTCATTTAAGAATTTTATTAAAAGAATTGTTACCGTATGCTGTGCGGCTGTCGTTGTGGCAGCCGTATATGCGTTTGCGATAAATGGTTATGTCATACACAAAACAAGAGCGGAAGTTTTAGATATTGATGAGGCATCACAGCTTGGTGGTATTGATTGTATACTGGTGCTTGGAGCATCGGTAAAACCTGATAAGACGCCGAGCAATATGCTCTATGACAGAATTATGACGGGAGTAAGCCTGTACAAAGCGGGAGTATCTGCGAGGATTATAATGAGCGGTGACCATGGGCGCTCGGATTACAATGAAGTCGGTACGATGAAGGAATATGCAGTCAATGAGGGGGTGCCGTCGGAAGATATCTTCATGGATCATGCGGGATTTTCAACCTATGAGAGTCTCTATAGGGCAAAGGAAATATTCGGAGCAGACAGAATAATCATTGTGTCTCAGGAGTACCATCTTTACCGTGCACTATATATTGCAAAGGCACTGGGAATTGAGGCTTACGGCGTATCCGCCGACCTTAGAAGCTATTCGGGGCAGTATAAGCGTGAGCTAAGGGAAATTTTAGCCAGAAATAAGGATTTTATTCTTGCGATAGCAAAGCCCGTACCGTCGGTTTTGGGAGATTCAATATCACTTGACGGAAGCGGAGATGTGACTAACGATTAGAAATAAGTTTTTTTGTGAATTAAGTATATTTATCGGCATATAATAAAACAGAGCAGCATGATTCATTCGGGAGAGTTGATTTGATAAGAATAATAGGTTTTATGATGTTCTGGATTGCTGTGGGAATGATAATTGGAATGTTGATTCAAAATATATTCTGGGGAATAGTGATAATTATATTGTTGATGATATGCGGGTACAACCTGTTTTGCTGTTGTAAGTAGGAAGGTAATAAGAAACCGGGAAATCGGCGGACGTAAAAAAAGCCTCGGAATAATTCCGGGGCTTAATTAACATCAAACTCTTGACTACGCTCTTGTAACAGCGCCTGATCTTAAGCAAGAAGTACATACATACATCTTTCTTGGACCTGCTGTTGTCAAAACCTTAACTGACTTAACGTTTGACTTCCACATCTTGTTTGATTTTCTGTTAGAGTGACTTACCTTGAGTCCAAAATGAGCACCCTTATCACAAACAGCACACTTTGCCATGATTGCACCTCCTCAAAGCTTAATAATGCCTACTCGGCTGACAACAAAAATTATGATAACAGATATTAGAACATTTTGCAAGCAAAAAAAATATTTTTTTAAAGATTTTCACTTTTAAGTTCCATTTTTTACAATAATAATGTATAATAGTTGCATCATGACTTTGTAAACCGTGATTCACACGGAGATTGGAGGAACCATGAAAGGTCGAATTGAAAATAAATTAGGAACAGTTATGATAGACCCTGAAGTTATTGCAATGTTTGCAGGTACCACGGCTATTGAGAGCTTCGGTATAGTCGGAATGGCAGCCGTAAGCATGAAAGACGGTCTTGTTAAGCTCCTCAAGAGGGAGAGTCTCACACATGGAATTAATGTAAAGATTGATGAAGATAACTTGATTACTTTGGATTTTCATGTTATTGTATCGTACGGAGTGTCTATCTCCGCAGTGGCAGACAACCTTGTGAACAGTGTTAAGTATAAGGTTGAAGAGTTCGCAGGAATGAAGATTAAGCAGATCAATATATTTGTTGATGGCGTAAGAGTAATTGACTAACCGTTATTAAGGAGGATTTTAACAGTGGCTATTAATACCATAGATGCAGCCATGCTCAAGAAGTGTTTTTTGGCGGGAGCTGCCAATCTGGAAGCAAAAAAGGAAATAATTAACGAACTGAATGTATTCCCGGTACCTGACGGAGACACCGGAACGAATATGACCATGACGATTCTGTCAGCGGCGAAGGAAGTAAGCTCTATATCCTCACCGACGTTTGAGAATCTGTCCAAGGCTATATCCGGTGGTTCTTTAAGAGGTGCGAGAGGTAACTCAGGTGTTATTCTTTCACAGCTTTTCAGAGGCTTTACAAAGGAAATCAAGACTGTAACGGTTATAGATGCTGAGGTTTTAGCCAGAGCATTCCAGAAGGCAACTGAGACGGCGTACAAGGCTGTAATGAAGCCTAAGGAGGGAACGATTCTCACGGTTGCTAAGGGACTTGCTGATAAGATGAATGAACTTGCAGGTGAGAACGGTGACCTTGAAGAGATATTAGGTCAGGTTATTGAACACGGACGCTATGTGCTCTCACAGACACCTGAAATGCTTCCTGTTCTCAAGGAAGCAGGTGTTGTAGATTCAGGCGGACAAGGACTTATCGAAGTTATATCAGGTGCCTATGACTGCCTGCTCGGTAAGGAGATAGACCTCACGGCAGCACTTGGAAGCGGAACAACAGCCAAGGTTGAGGCTGATGCAGTTGAAGCTGATATTAAATTCGGTTACTGCACAGAGTTTATTATCAATATAGAGAAGAAGTTCGACAACGGTGATGAGCTTAACTTCAAGGCTTATCTTGAATCAATTGGTGATTCCATAGTGGTGGTTGCTGACGATGAGATTGTTAAGGTACATGTACATACCAATGATCCGGGTCTTGCAATCCAGAAGGCACTCACTTATGGTTCTCTCAGCAAGATGAAGATTGATAATATGCGTGAGGAGCATAAGGAGAAGCTCATAAAGGAAGCTGAGAAGGCGGAGGCAGAGAAAAAGGCTGCTGAGGAAGCTGCCAAGAAGCCTGCTGAGCCTAAGAAGAGGTATGGCTTCATATCAGTATCTGCAGGTGCCGGTCTGAGCGAAATATTCGAGGGGCTCGGAGTTGATGTTGTAATTGAGGGCGGCCAGACAATGAATCCGAGCACGGAAGACATGCTCAACGCCATAGACAAGGTTAATGCCGAGAATGTATTCATATTACCTAACAATTCCAACATTATTCTCGCAGCTAATCAGGCTCAGTCGATTGTTACGGATAAGAATGTATATGTCGTTCCGTCTAAGACAATCCCTCAGGGCATCACTGCACTCATCAATTTTGATGAGACCGCTGATGCTGAGTCTAATTTTGAGAATATGTCATCCGAGATGAAGAATGTTAAGACGGGACAGGTAACTTATGCCGTTCGAGATACATCGATGGACGGCAAGGAGATTAAGCAGAATGATATAATGGGTATCGGAGATAAGACAATCCTTTCTGTCGGAAAGGATATTGAGAGCACTACCATAGACATGCTTTCACAGCTTATCGATGATGATTCCGAGCTTATCAGTGTATATTACGGTGAAGATGTGACAGAAGAGCAGGTTAATTCCCTCACAGCTAAGCTTGAGGAGGCTTATCCTGACCTCGATCTTGAGGTACACAGTGGTGGTCAGCCTATCTATTATTACATTGTTTCCGTAGAATAATAAATAATTGTAAGTTATGAATTATATGGCTGCCGTGCTGAGAATAATATAAGGATTATTTCTTGGCACGGCAGTCTTTTGATAATCAGGGAAATGAGGGGTAGTATGAAGCTGAGCAGTCTCAAAGGAATAGGAGAAAAGACGGAAAAGCTGTTTGCCAAAGCGGGAATAACAGATACGGAGAAGCTTCCGTTCTATTACCCGCGAAGCTACGACATATATAAAGATCCTGTACTGATAAAGGATATTGATGAGGACGGTGTGTACACCATATATGTCTCAATCTTTTCTGATGTTGAGATTAAAACCATAAGAAAGCTCACGATTACAACGGTATTTGCAGTGGATGAGCAAGGAGAGAGAATTAAGCTTACATGGTTTAATATGCCGTTTATGAAGGGCTCTCTAAAGCGCGGATACAGATACATGGTCAGGGGAAGAGTGGTTTTTAAAGGGAGTCTTGCGGCAATGGAACAGCCTAAGCTGTACACTGCCGCCGAATATGAGCAGAAACTTCACTATATACAGCCTATATATCCTCTGGTCAAGGGACTTACCAATAACATGGTTATAAAAGCCGTGGCACAATATTTTGCCTCTCAGAATAATATTGAGGAGCTTGAGTATCTTCCAAAGGAGCTTGTGGAAAAGTATGAACTGACACCTCTGTATGAGGCTGTCAGGCATATACATTTTCCACGGACAATGGACGAAATGCAGTCATCGAGAAAAAGGCTGGCATTCGACGAATTTTTTGCATTTATGATGAAGCTTGATAATCTCAAAGTCCGTAGAGAGTATATGGCAAATGAATGTCCGATAACAGAGGGGCAATATGCGCTAAAGCTTATAAAAGAACTCCCATACGAGCTTACTGCACCACAGAAGAAAGCATATAACGAGATGACAGCCGACATGTGCGGAAGCAGGACAATGAACAGACTCATTCAGGGAGACGTAGGCTCGGGCAAGACGATTATTGCAATTCTTGTGCTTTTGAATGCGGTTGAGTCAGGCTGTCAGGGGGCACTTATGGCACCGACCGAAGTGCTGGCTAAGCAGCATTATGATACAATATGTTCTCTTTTGGAACAGCATGCTATACCGTTTCATCCGGTTCTGTTGGTCGGCTCTATGAGTGCGGCGCAAAAAAAACGGACACATGAGATGATAAGGACAGGCGAGGCAGATATAATTATAGGAACCAATGCACTTATCCAGGAAAAGGTTGAATATAACAAGCTTGGGCTTGTAATAACGGATGAGCAGCACCGCTTCGGCGTGAATCAGCGAGGAATGTTAGCGGGAAAAGGCGTGCATCCGCATATATGCGTAATGAGCGCAACGCCTATACCGCGCACACTTGCCATCATACTGTACGGCGACCTCGATATTTCGATAATTGATGCGATGCCTGTCGGAAGGCTTCCGATAAAGAATGCGGTTGTCGGTGATGATTACAGACCGAATGCCTACAGGTTCATAATGAATGAAGCCGCTAAAGGGCATCAGGCCTATGTTATATGTCCGATGGTCGAGGAGAGTGAAGTGAGCGAGAGCGAAAATGTCACGGATTATACGGTGGAGCTTAGGAATAATCTTCCCGGCTTAAGCATTGAGGGACTACATGGACAGATGCCGGCTGAACTCAAAAATGAAATTATGGAAAGATTTGCGGAGGGTAAGACGCAGGTACTTGTATCGACAACGGTTATTGAGGTCGGCATAAATGTTCCGAATGCAACCGTAATGCTTATAGAGAATGCGGAGAAGTTCGGACTGGCACAGCTGCATCAGCTAAGAGGCAGGGTTGGACGCGGCAGCGCACAGTCCTACTGTATTTTTATCAGCACGTCAAAGAAAACGGAATCGAAGGAGAGACTTGAAATAATCGGTAAATCAAACGATGGCTTTTATATTGCCGAGCAGGATTTAAAGCTCAGGGGTCCGGGAGATTTCTTTGGGATTCGACAGAGCGGGGATGTCAATTTCAAGCTCGCCGATATATACACGGATGCCGATATGCTGAAAAAAGCAAAGGATTGTGCTGATTATGTTATTTCAAACAATTTGCAAAATTCACTCAAAAAGTCTTTTACACAGGATGATATAATGCTATAATGAGCGGGTGTAAGAGCGATAATATATGTATTACACAGAGGATACAGCTATGAAATTATATATAATCAGACATGGTGAAACTGACTGGAATAAGCAGAGGAGGCTTCAGGGGCAGAGTGACACCGAATTAAACGAATACGGAATAAGGCTTGCCCAAATTACCGGCGAAGCCCTTAAGGATATAAGATTTGACCATATATTTTCAAGTCCGTTAAAAAGAGCATACAGAACTGCGGAAATTATACGAGGCGGCAGAACTGTTCCTATTGTTACCGATGACCGCCTTAAGGAAATCGGCTTCGGCATCAATGAAGGTGTCAGTTCAGAGCTGATAACAGCGGATTTTCATTACTTTTTTGATGCACCTGAAAAATACAAGCCGGCAGAAGGCGGAGAGACTTATGAGCAGTTATGTGCACGCTCGCGGGACTTTATCGATAATGTGATAGTTCCGTTGTCTGTAAAGGAGCCTGATGCAGTTGCTCTTGTGACGGCACATGGAGCACTCAACAAATCTATGATGATTTACCTTAATCATCTTCAGATAAAGAATATGTGGGACGGTGTATTTCAGAAGAATTGCTGTGTCAATATATTTGATATCGACGGATTTGATTTTAAGATGATTCAGGAAGCAAAGATATATTATTGATGGTAACAACGGAGGTTGGTTATGAGAGTGATTGCGGGAACAAGAAGAAGCATGCCGCTTAAGACTATAGATGGATTGGCAACACGTCCTACGCAGGACAGAACAAAGGAAACACTTTTTAATGTTTTACAAAATGATGTGCCGGGAAGCACATTCCTGGACTTGTTTTCCGGAAGCGGAGCTATTGCGATAGAAGCACTCAGCAGAGGTGCAAAGAAAGCGTATCTTGTTGAAAACAGCCGCGAAGCATCAGCATGTATCAGAGAAAATCTGGCATTTACCAAGCTTGCTGATGATGCTGTGCTGATGGAGACAGATGCCATGACCGCATTACGGCGTCTTGAGGGAAAGACTGTTTTTGACATAGTTTTCATGGATCCGCCATATAATCATGAATATGAGAAAGAAATCATCACATATCTTTCGGGTTCTGAGCTGATTGATGAATATTCAATTATTGTTGTCGAGGCTTCGAACGAGACAAGCTTTGATTATCTTGAAGGTCTTGGATTTGCAATCTACAAGATTAAGGAATATAAGAACAATAAGCATGTATTTATACAAAAAATAAAGGAGTAAGTGTCTTAACACTTGATAAAATTATGAGAATTGCAGTATATCCGGGCAGTTTTGATCCGGTTACACTCGGACATATGGATGTTATAAGCCGTTCATCGCGTCTTTTTGACAAGCTTATAGTTGGCGTTTTGGTGAACAGCTCAAAAATTCCATTGTTTTCTGCCGAGGAACGTGTTAATATGATTAAAGGTGTAGTTTCAGAATACCCTAATGTTGAAGTGAGGGCTTTTGACGGACTGCTGGTTGAATTTGCCAGAATGTGCGATGCAACCGCGGTTGTTAGAGGACTCAGAGCTGTGACGGACTTTGAGTATGAGCTTCAGATGTCACAGACTAATCATATTATTGCACCTGATATTGACACGATATTTTTGACAACGAATCTCAATTATGCTTATCTTAGCTCAAGCGTGGTTAAGGAAGTGGCAAGATACGGCGGCGATATATCCAAGTTCGTTGCACCTGAGGTTCGCAGCCTTGTTTTAGAAAAATATAACATTAAATAAAATCGGGAGGATTACCATGAATAGAATTGAAGAGATGATAGCAGATATTGAAGAATACATCGAGAATTGTAAGCCGGCTCCGTTTTCAAGCAATAAGATTATTGTTGAGAAGGAGCAGATTGAGGAACTGCTTCGTGAGCTCAGGCTTAGAACACCGGATGAGATTAAGAGATATCAGAAGCTTATCAGCAATAAGGAGGCAATTCTTGCCGATGCGAAGGATCAGGCTGATTCAATGCTTAACGCTGCCAAGGCTCATACTCAGGAGCTTGTAAATGAGCATGAGATTATGCAGCGTGCATATGCTGAGGCAGAGGATATCAAGGAACAGGCTTATGCACAGGCACAAGCAATACTTGACCAGGCTACTGAGGAAGCCAATCAGATGCGTTACGGTGCCGTTCAGTACACAGATGATATGCTTGCGAATCTTCAGAGAATTATTGAACATTCGATTGAGAGCAACCGTTCCAAGTATGAGGGACTTTTAAATGCTCTTGATAAGGATTTGAATGTGGTTATTTCTAACCGCAACGAGCTTGCAGGAATAGGAACCGAGGAGGAACAGCCACAGCAGGATGACGCGGCTGCAGGTCTACAGGATTCCGATGACTATGAGGAGTAAGGCTGTAAGGGTGGTGAAAGCCGCGATGCCAAGCTTATACAGTATGTAGCTTTTTAAGTGAAAATTTTTTCCCGACCACAGAGACATGGTCTGTAATACACTTGACATTCCGCCGAAAGCGGTGAATGACAGCATCATCAGAATTTTATATTTGAGGGCAATATCTAACCCTGATATTTTATCAAGGCCGGCTGTAATCTCCATGAGAGACATCAGCGCGGCCTTTGTTGTGTCCGGGATAAATGATATTTGACCGATTATTGAACCTGCTATTGAGAACAACATGACATATATGCACAGCTTCAGACTTGCGCTCAGGGCACTTTCCACGGAATGGGTTAAGGCTTGGCTTGTTGACATATTTATGTTTTTATCAGTCATTTCTCCTGTATGTGTTGAATCTGCCATATTTTCTTTATTGTGAATGCTTGAAGGCAGCCTGAAAAATATCATGCAGCCAAAAGCACTCCCGATTAATACTGCCATAACAGGCAGAGAATACTTAATATCACCGATACAGCTTATGCAGATATAACTTATCATGAACATCGGGCTTACATTGTTGCAGACAGGAGCAAGAAAAGCGGAGGTTTGCTCGTCAAGCTCATCTGTCTCATCAAGCTGTCCGCATACATACGCCCCCATAGGATAACCGCACAGAAACCCGGTAAGAATGCAGTAGCCTGCACTTTGAGGAAGCTTTAGAAGCTTTGTGAGAGGAAGAAAGACAGTGCCAATTGGCTTGGCACAGCCCGTATATACTATGAAGCTTGACAGAACCATAAAAGGCATAAGTGTCGGGAACAGTGTTCTGTACCAGAGCGTAAGTCCATAGGAGGCACCTTCAAGTGCCGCCACGGGTGATGTAAGAAGCAGAAACATAAATATAATCACAGCGGTGATTCGTATAATGGATTGTTTCATGGTTAACCTTCAATAAGTAATTCGATATATAATATTCGATTACACCTTAATTTAGTCCCGTATCATTTTTGTTGCTTTTTTCTGAAAAATGTGGCACAATAAAATGTGGCTTTATACAGCCACAGACGGAGGAATGACATTATGAATAATGCATTAAAAGGATTACAGCCTGAAAAGGTTTTTATGTTTTTTGAAGAGTTGACACAGATACCTCACGGTTCTCACAATACTAAGCAGATTAGCGATTACTGCGTTGATTTTGCAAAAAAAAGAGGTCTAAAGGTATATCAGGACGAATATAATAATGTGGTTATTTACAGACCGGCAAGTGCCGGATATGAGAATGCTCCGGGGGTTATCATACAGGGACATCTCGACATGGTATGCGAGAAGGAGAGCGGCTGCACGCATGATTTCCTTAAGGATGCTCTTGATGTGTATGTTGAGGACGGTTATGTGACCGCAAGGGGAACCACTCTGGGCGGCGATGACGGTATTGCAATAGCTTATGCCCTTGCGGTACTTGACGATGAGAGCATCAAGGCACCGGCAATTGAGGCGGTGTTCACGGTTGATGAGGAGGTCGGACTTGACGGTGCTAAGATGCTTGACGGCTCCGTTCTTTCATCAAAATATCTTATCAATATTGATAATGAAGAGGAGGGGGCATTTATTGTAGGCTGCGCCGGCGGAATGCGTTCGGGATTAAGACTTCCCGTAAGCTATACAGGAATGGATGGAAAGAATGTAAGAATCACCATTACAGGTCTTGCGGGCGGACATTCCGGAATGGAGATCAACAAGGGAAGAGCCAATGCACATATTATACTCGGACGACTTTTATTCAACCTCGACGAGGAGCTTTTCTATGGTATAAGCGGTCTTGCCGGTGGAAGAATGGACAATGCAATATCAAGAGAATGCTCTGTTGACCTTTGTATCAATCCGGATGATGAGACAAGAGTAAGGGAGCTCTGCGACATACTGACTGCACAGCTAAAGAACGAATACTCAGGGACTGATGACGGAATAAGAATTATTGTTGAAGATTTAGCCGGCGATGGAGCTGAGGTTATCGGGGAGAAGAATAAGCAGGCTTTTATTTTCCTTCTTATGAATGTTCCTAACGGAGT
>FR895372.1:0-19970 GCA_000435595.1 Firmicutes bacterium CAG:882 | reverse complement strand
ATCGAGGGTCTTGTTGAGACATCACTTAATCTTGGCATTCTTTCCATGGACAGGGACTGCATAACAATCAGCTTTTCAGTGAGAAGCTCTGTGGGCTCTGCAAAGCAGGCTCTCGCCGATAAGCTCCGCTATCTGATAGAGTTCTTTGGCGGTGAGTACGTTGAGACAGGATGCTATCCTGAGTGGGCATACCGCCCGGAGTCCGCTTTTCGTGACAAAGCTGTAAAGCTTTATGAGGATATGTTTAATGAGAAAGCCAATGTATGTGTAATTCATGCGGGACTTGAGTGCGGATTATTTGCAGAGAAGCTTCCGGAGCTTGACATGATTTCGATAGGACCTGATATGAAGGATATCCATACACCGTCCGAGAAGCTTAACATTAAGTCTGTAGAGAAGGTATGGAAGTATCTCACGGCACTGCTCGGGTCAATGAAATAAATAAGGGGCTTGTTCAATCGTGGATTGAACGGGATTTTGGAGGTTACGAATGGAAATACAGTTATGGAGAGAGCTTTTGGCTCCATACGAGCTGGCTGTGGATGAGCTTTTGGTCAAGTTCAATCACATAATCAACGAATATCGTCAGGAAGCTGCCTACTCACCGATTGAGCAGGTGACAGGACGAGTTAAGAAGATTTCCAGCATAATCGAGAAAGCCCAGAAGAAGGGCTTTCCGATAGACCATATAATGGAGATGATTGAGGATGTGGCGGGACTGCGTATCATTTGTCAGTTCGTTGAGGATATCTATGAGGTTGTTGATATAATCAAGAGCCGTAGTGATATGACGGTTATAAGAGAGAAGGATTACATAACCAACCGTAAGGAGAGCGGCTACAGAAGCTACCACATCATAATTAATTACAGTGTCGAGACAAGTAAGGGCAAGAAAGACATACCTGTTGAGATTCAGATAAGAACAATGGCGATGAATTTCTGGGCTACGATTGAGCATTCACTTCAGTATAAGTACCGTGAGAGCATTCCTGAGCATATCAGGGTGCGCTTAAGCTCTGCTGCCGAGGCAATATTAAAGCTTGATGAGGAGATGTCATCAATCCATGAAGAGATTATGGATGCCCAGAACTCATTCACATACAAGGCTAATATAGTAAATGATATACTTATCAATATACAGAATCTGTACAAGGTAGCCAACAAAAGGGATGTAATTAAAATTCAGGATGAATTTTTCAGAATATATCAGGAAAATGACCTTGAACATCTCTTAGAGTTCAGCAGACAGCTTGACAAGATAGCGGAAGGATACCGAGCACAGAGCGTTGATTAGGGACAGAGAGGATACACATGGAATTACCACAGAAATATTTAGATGCAATGAAGGAGTTATTAGGTGATGATTTTCAGGCTTACCTTGACAGCTTCGGTGAGAAGCGTCTGTACGGGTTAAGAGTCAACAACCTTAAGATTTCGACAGAGGACTTCTTAAAAATCAGCCCCTTCAAGTTAAAGAGAATACCTTGGATAGAGAATGGCTTCTATTATGAGGAGGACGAAAAGCCTGCAAAGCATCCGTATTATTTTGCGGGACTCTACTACCTTCAGGAGCCGAGTGCAATGACACCTGCAAATATTCTGCCGATTGAACACGGAGATAAAGTACTTGATGTATGTGCTGCACCGGGGGGGAAGAGTACTGAGCTCGGTGCTAAGCTCGGAGGTACAGGACTTTTGGTTTCCAACGATATATCTGCATCGAGAGCCAAGGCACTTCTTAAGAATATAGAGGTCAGCGGAATCGGCAATGTGGTGATTACATGCGAGGAGCCGGGTAAGCTCATATCTTCATTTGAAGGTTTTTTTGATAAGATTCTGATAGATGCACCTTGTTCAGGCGAGGGAATGTTCAGAAAAGACAATAAGCTCATCAAAAGCTGGCAGATGAATGGACCGGAATACTTTGCGGCAATACAAAAGAGCATATTAAACCAGGCATCACAGATGTTGAAGCCCGGCGGATATATGCTCTATTCGACATGTACATTTTCAAAGCTTGAGGATGAGGATAATATAAGCCTGTTTTTGGAAAATCATCCTGATTTTTCGCTGGTTGATATATTCAATTCGGGAATATCTTCAATACATCCGTATGAAGGCTTTTCAAAGGGAATCGGACTGCCTCAGTGCGTGCGAATATTCCCTCATAAGATGCAGGGAGAAGGTCATTTTGTTGCGCTGTTAAGGAAGGATGGCGAGGCGGTTCAGGACATACCTGTGCACGGCAGACCAAACAAGCTTCCGGATGAACTTACAGCGTTCTTGGATGAACTGACTTTGGAGATTCCGTCATCTGATATAATAATCCAGAGAGATAACGTGTACTACCTGCCTCCGCTTGCGGGAAGCCTTAAGGGACTCAGGGCAATGAGAACAGGAACACTTCTCGGCGAGCTTAAGAAGAACCGCTTTGAGCCGAGTCAGGCATTTGCAATGACTCTTAAAGATGGACAGTACAGCAGTCAGGTCAATTTAAAGCTCTCGGATGATGCCGTCATCAGATATCTGAAGGGTGAGACGATTGAGGTTGACGAGTCATGCGTGACCGGAAATAGTTCAATGAAGCTTATCATGGTTGACGGATACCCGTTAGGCTGGGGAAAGTATAATAACGGTCAGGTGAAGAATAAGTATCTTCCCGGCTGGAGATGGATGTAATAAGGTGCAAAAAGTTTAAAAATAAAATTTTCAAACTGCTTATTGGTGGCAGTACTGCAAGCAATGCTTGCAATATGCAGGGGTGTATATATGAAACGACTTGACAAATTCCTTGTGGAAATGAGTGTTGCAAGCCGCAGCACAATAAAGGATATGGCAAAAAAAGGCAGAATAACCGTGAACGGCGAAGTTGTGAAAGCTTCAGATGTAAAGATTGACGAGAACATCGATGTCGTGTCTGTCGACGGTCAGGTTATCGCATTTTCCGACATGGAATATTTTATGCTCAATAAGCCGGCTGGAGTTATAACCGCGACACTCGACAAGAAGGCAAAGACGGTTCTCGACCTGATAGATGAGCGCACGAGAAATGATCTTTTTCCTGTCGGCAGACTCGACAAGGACACGGAAGGTCTGCTTTTAATCACCAATGACGGTGATTTGGCGCATAGACTTCTTGCACCTAAGAAGCATGTGGATAAGGTCTACTATGCAGATATAGACGGAATAGTGACGGATGAGCATATCCGCCGTTTTGCCGAGGGGCTTACACTGCTTGACGGAACGCCGGTGATGCCGGGTGAACTCACGGTGCTTGAGACTGACATGGCTAAAAACACATCCAAAATACAGCTTACAATACATGAGGGAAAGTTTCATCAGGTTAAGAGAATGTTTGAGGCTGTCGGATGCAGCGTGACATATCTTAAAAGACTCTCAATGGGACCGTTGGGGCTTGATGCTGCACTCGCTCCGGGTGAATACAGAAGACTGACCGACGAAGAAATTAATATGCTTAAGGAGGCAACGGCATAGACCGTTCATATATATATGAAATACAGTTATAACGAATTATTAAAAGACAAAAAAGCAGTTTTGTTTGACCTTGACGGAACACTTGTGGACTCCATGTGGGTGTGGAGAAATATTGATATCGATTTTTTGAGTGCCATAGGTCAGAAATTGCCCGCTGATTTGCAAAAATGCATTGAGGGAATGAGCTTTACGGAGACAGCCGAATATTTTAAAAAGCGTTTCAGCATTGATGATGATGTTGAAGACATAAAGAAAAAATGGAATCAGATGGCTTACGATAAGTACACATCTGAAGTAAGGCTTAAGAAAGGTGCAAAGGAGTTTCTTGAACGGCTTAAGTCCGACAATATAAGAATCGGCATCGCATCAAGCAATTCCGTCACACTTATCGAGGGAGCACTAAAGGCTGAGGGAGTGCTTGAGTACTTTGACGCTATCACCACGGGATGTGAGGCAGGAGCCGGAAAGCCGGCACCCGACATATATCTTCTCGCAGCAAAAAAGGTTGGTATTGCACCTTCGGAGTGTCTTGTGTTTGAGGATATTCCCATGGGAATTATGGCGGGCAATTCAGCGGGGATGACAACGGTTGCGGTTGAGGATGATTACTCACACGGTATGCGCAAGGAGAAGGAAAGACTCGCAAAGTACTTTATTGAGGACTACACTGAGATTGTATAAAACAAAATGAGGTTAGTATGAAAGATTTTTTACCTGTAAGCAGAAAAGACATGGAGAAAAGAGGGTGGACACAGTGTGATTTCGTATATGTATGCGGAGATGCATATGTTGACCATTCTTCTTTCGGACAGGCTATAATAAGCAGAATACTTGAACTTAACGGCTACAAGGTCGGCATTATCCCACAGCCTGACTGGAAGAACAGGGAGAGTGTCACGATACTTGGTGAGCCGCGTCTCGGATTTCTTGTCTCGGCAGGCAACATGGACTCAATGGTCAATCACTACACCGTGTCTAAGAAGAGAAGAAGCTCGGATGCTTACACTCCGGGGGGCGTTATAGGGAAAAGACCTGACTATGCCACGATTGTGTACTGTAATCTCATAAGGCAGACTTACAAAAAGACACCGATAATCATCGGAGGCATAGAGGCAAGTCTTAGAAGACTTGCACATTACGATTATTGGTCTGACAAGGTTAAGCGTTCAATCCTTCTCGACAGCGGTGCCGACATCATATCCTACGGAATGGGTGAACATTCCATCGTTGAGATTGCCGATGCACTTAACTCGGGAATAGATGTAAAGGATATAACCTTTATACGGGGAACCGTCTATAAAACTAAGAGCCTTGAACATCTCTATGACGAGTATATAATGCTTCCATCCTACGATGAAATATGCCGCGACAAAAAGACCTATGCTGAGAGCTTCTATAAGCAGTACTGCAACACGGATCCTTTTGTTGCAAAGCATCTCGTTGAACAGTATAAGGAAAAAGAGTATGTTATTCAAAATCCGCCGTCATATCCGCTCACACAGCAGGAATTTGACGATGTGTATGCCATGCCTTATATGAACGCATGGCATCCGTCATACGATGCACTCGGCGGCGTGCCGGCATTTGCCGAGATTAAGTTCAGCCTCACAAGCAACAGAGGTTGCTTTGGCGGATGTTCGTTCTGCGCACTCACATTTCATCAGGGAAGAATTGTTCAGGCAAGAAGCCATGAATCCTTAGTCGAGGAAGCCAAACAGATGACGGAGCAGCCCGATTTTAAGGGATATATTTATGACGTCGGCGGTCCGACCGCCAATTTCAGACGTCCTTCATGTGATAAGCAGCTTGCAAAGGGCGTATGCACCAACAAGCAGTGCCTTTTTCCAAAACCATGTGTGAACCTGAAGGCTGACCACAGTGATTATGTGGAGCTTTTAAGAAAACTTCGAAATCTTCCAAAGGTCAAAAAGGTATTTGTGCGTTCAGGTATCCGCTTCGATTATGTACTTGCCGATAAGGATGATACATTTATGGAAGAACTGTGCAGGTACCACATAAGCGGTCAACTGCGTGTGGCACCCGAGCATATTACAGACAATGTTCTGAGGCTTATGGGGAAGCCTGAAAATTCGGTATATGAGGCATTTCTAAAAAAATATACGGCAATTAATAAGAAGCTTGGCAAGGAGCAGTATGCCATTCCATACCTCATGTCTTCGCATCCGGGTTCAACACTCAAGGATGCCATAGCACTTGCGGAATATATAAGGGATTTAGGTTATATGCCTGAACAGGTTCAGGATTTCTATCCGACACCGTCGACGATATCGACCTGTATGTATTACACCGGACTTGATCCGAGAGACATGAAGCCTGTATACGTCACGACCAACCCTCATGAGAAGGCAATGCAGCGTGCACTTATTCAGTTTAAAAATCCGGCTAACTATGAGCTTGTAAAAGAAGCACTTTTAAGGGAACACAGACAGGATTTAATCGGCTTTGACAAGCACTGTCTTATTCCACCTCGCCGTATGAAACAGGATGTAAATACAACAAAGCATAAAACGGCAGATAACGGAAAGAATGCCGTAAAAAATACCCATAGCAAAAATATTAAAAGCCAAGGCACAAGGAACAATAAAAATACCGGCAGAAAAGAAAAACAAAAGCATTAGCACATACAGATCGAAGTCATAATATCAGGAGGCAGGCTTATGAAGATTGCAGTGGTTACAGGGGCATCATCAGGACTCGGAAGAGAGTTCGCAAGACAGATATCAGCAAGATATTCTAAATTCGATGAGATATGGCTCATAGCAAGAAGGACTGAGAGGCTTGAGGAGGTTGCCGATGAAATTAAGCTGACTTCCAGAGTGATTTCACTTGATTTATCAAGCAAAGACGAGCTCATGGCTCTTAAAGAGCTGCTTGAGGAGAATGCACCTGATATCAAGCTTCTTGTCAACTGTGCAGGCTATGGAAAGAGCGGAAGCTTCGACGAGCTTGGCTATGATGAACAGCTTGGCATGATTGACATTAACTGCCGTGCACTGACTGCCGTGACTAAGCTGTGCCTGCCTTACATATCATCAAATTCAAGAATAATTGAGCTTGCGTCTGCTGCCGCATTCATGCCACAGCCGGATTTTGCAGTCTATGCCGCAACCAAGTCATATGTGCTGAGCTTTTCTAAGGCAATCAACAAGGAATTGAAGCCTAAAAAAATTACAGTGACGGCAGTCTGCCCCGGTCCTGTGGACACGGAATTTTTCGACATAGCCGGAAAAAATGTCAAGCTGTTAAAGCGTATGGTTATGGCAAAGCCTGAGAACGTGGTTGAACAGGCAATAAAGGACGCTGCACTCGGAAATGAGCTGAGCATTTACGGACGCACCATGAAGCTTGCACATGTTGCCGGAAGATTTCTTCCGCACAGACTTTTGATGAAGTTTTTCTAAATTCTTTTTACCTATAAGTGACAGTGATATGGAGGATTGTTATGGGAAATATAATTAAAAATATTCCAAAGGGAGTACCCGGATATTTCAAAAGCAGAAAAATAAAGACAGGAATAGCCATGGTCAGCGGCTATCTGCTGGTGATACTGTTGTTTTTCAGCGGAATATTTATATTTGCCGACAGAGGAAATCTTCTTACTGTTGCCGCAATCCTTATGATGCTTCCGACAGGAAAGATGACTGTCAACTTTCTTATGTATCCGAGAAAGGGAAAGGCTGATAGTGCGGAGTATGATAAAATGTGCGGGGATTATGACAAGCTTACGATTCTTGCGGACATTCTTATCACGCCGGAGAAGAAAAGCATTGAGTTTACATATACTGCAGTTGATAAAGCACATATCATGATATACTGTACGGACAAGAAGCTTGACACAGCCTATCACGGCAAGTATATAAAGGATTTTTTAAAACGCTCTGATATAACGGCTGACGTGAGCTTTTATACTGATTTAGGCAAGTATAAGAAGAGACTTGCCGCAGTCAACAGTGCGGCTTCTGCGGAATACACTGATGAGGAAAAGAAGCGCATAGAGGATATCGTATATAATTTTAAAATATTATGTATATAAGATTGGAATACAAATATGCAGGAATTCACCATAGGTAAGAACGAGGCGGGGCAGAGACTTGATAAATATCTTGGAAGAATTTTGAAGGAAGCTCCGGTGTCATTTTTTTACAAAATGATGAGAAAAAAGAATATTGTTCTAAACGGTGCCAAGTGTACAGGAAAAGAACAGCTTTCAGTCGGTGACAGCGTGAAGCTTTTTCTATCGGACGAGACTATCGAAAAATTCAGCGGTTCAAAGAATGTCAGCAATGCTGTCAAAGCATATCCGTACAAGAAGCTTGACATAGTGTATGAAGATGATGATGTAATATTTGTCAACAAGCCTTCGGGGATGCTGACGCAGAAGGCAGCTCCGGCCGATGTCTCTCTTAATGAATATATCATAGGGTATCTTTTACATGAGGGAAAAATCGACGAGGCACAGCTTAGAACGTTTAAACCGTCCGTCTGCAACCGTCTTGACCGCAACACAAGCGGGCTTGTGCTTGCCGGAAAATCAATGCAGGGAAGCCGTGAACTTTCACAGATGATTAAGGACAGGACACTTGAGAAGTATTATATAACCGTTGCTAAAGGAAAGATAGAACATGACAGCAGCGTATGCGGACTGCTGATTAAGGACGAAGCCTCAAATAAGGTGAGCGTAAGACCGCTGGATACAGATACCGTTGTGGAAAGCGATGAGAGGTTCATAAGGACGGATTATCGCGTTCTCGGTCACGGTGAAGATTACACCGTGCTTGAGGTGCATCTGATAACAGGCCGCCCTCATCAGATAAGGGCGCATCTTGCGATGCTTAATCATCCGGTGCTCGGCGATTACAAGTACGGTGACAGACGCATCAATGAGAAATACAAGCTTAAGGATCAGCTTCTGCACGCATATCGTATAGTTCTTCCGGGTGGCAGGGAATACCGTGCTGTAGTTCCACCCAAGCTTGAATTGTTCACGCGCGGTATTTTATAATATTTATGACTTCCAATAATGACCGATAAAAGAGGTACACACATGCCTACATGGAATTCAAGAGGACTTCGAGGTTCAACGCTTGAAGAGTTGATAAATCAGAGTAATGACCGGTATCGTGAAAAGAAGCTTGCGCTTATACAGAAGATTCCGACGCCCATAACCCCTATCAATATGGACAAGGAACACAATCATATCACATTGGCTTATTTCGACAAAAAAAGTACCGTCGACTATATAGGTGTTGTCCAGGGAGTTCCTGTATGCTTTGATGCTAAGGAGTGTACTGCCGACACCTTCCCGCTTCACAACATTCATGAGCACCAGATGGAATTCATGGGTGAATTTGAACAGCAGGGCGGTATTTCTTTTCTTATTATCTTTTTTTCCAGGAAAGACGAAAAATTCTATGTCCCATACAGGCATGTGCTCAGGTTCTGGAACCGGATGAAGGAGGGGGGAAGAAAAAGCTTCCGCTATGAGGAGCTTGACGATTCCTACCGAATCCGCACATACGGCGGAGTGATGGTCCATTATCTTGAGCAGCTTCAAAAAGACCTGTCCGAGCGGGATGAGTAGATATATATAACTTAATAAAAACATTGACATTTTTCTGACACTTTGTTATAGTACTATCACATAGTAGCATACTACCAATTTACCATGTTAAAGTAAAACTATCGGAGGCGCCATGGAACGTAAATTGTTACATACACCGGAGGGTGTGAGGGATTTATACGGAACAGAATGTGAGAATAAGCTGCTTTTACAGAATAGAATGCATCAGGTTCTTAAGCTTTACGGATATCGCGATATACAGATGCCGTCATTTGAATACTTTGATATGTTCAACAAGGAACGCGGAAGCGTGGCTTCTAAGAATATGTTCAAGTTCTTTGACAGGGAGGGCAACACGCTTGTGTTAAGACCTGATATGACACCACAGGTTGCAAGATGTGCTGCCAAGTATTTTGAGAACGACGAACTGCCTATCAAGCTTTGCTACCTTGGCAATACGTTCGTAAACAAGAGTTCGTATCAGGGACGGCTCAAGGAGACGACTCAGCTTGGCTGTGAGCTTATAGGAGACAGTTCTGTTACGGCCGACGCTGAGATGCTTGCCATGATGATTGAATCACTTCTCACGGCAGGACTTAAGGAGTTTCAGGTTGAGGTAGGTCAGGTAGCTTATTTTAAAGGACTTGTAAAGGAAGCAGGAATTGATTCGGACACTGAGGAGGAGTTAAGACTTCTGATTCAGAAGAAGAACTTCTTCGGAGTTGAGGAGCTTGCAAGAGAATGTGGTCTTTCAGATGAGATAAGGGAAGCTCTTTTCATGCTTCCACAGCTCTTCGGTTCGGCGGATAAGCTTGATGAAGCCAAGGGATATGTTCATAATGACACCTCGCTTCAGGCTATCGAGCATCTTAAACAGGTTTATGAGCTTCTTAAGGTATATGGCTATGAAGATTATGTATCCTTTGACCTTGGAATGCTTTCTGAGCTTACTTATTATACGGGAATTATTTTCAGAGCCGTTACCTATGAAGTCGGGGAGCCTGTTGCCAATGGAGGCCGTTATGATGAGCTTATATGCCAGTATGGCAAGCCGGCTGCATCCATAGGATTTTCAATCAATGTGGACTTTGTGCTTCTTGCACTTAACAGACAGAAGATTACACTTCCTGCCAACAGACTTCCGCTCATGCTGTTGTACCGCGAGGACGAAGCTGCCGACGCGGTAAAGCTTGCGGCATATTACAGAAAGTCAGGTATCAGTGTCGGAATGTTCCCATTCAGTGAGGGAAAGACCAAGCAGGATTATGAGGAACTTGCACTGCACGGAGGCTATGAGGCAGTCATAAGGTCTGACAAAGCAACACTGGAGAAAGCGGGGATAGTATAATGAGATATATTACTTTTGCACTTGCAAAGGGCAGACTTGCAAAGAAGACCCTTGAGATATTTGAACAGATTGGAATAACCTGTGAGGAGATGAAGGATGAAAGCTCCAGAAAACTTATATTTACCAATGAGGAGCTGGGCTTAAGATTTTTCCTTGCAAAAGCAAATGATGTTCCCACTTATGTTGAGTATGGCGCGGCAGATATAGGTATTGTCGGAAAGGACACCATACTTGAGGAAGGACGTAATCTTTATGAGGTATACGATCTTGGAATCGGGAAATGTCGTATGTGCGTGTGCGGACCTGAGAGTGCCAAAAAGTACCTGAACGGTCATGAACTCATCCGCGTTGCCACCAAATATCCGAATATCGCCAAGGATTACTTCTACAACCGCAAGCATCAGACGGTTGAGATTATTAAGCTTAACGGTTCGATAGAACTTGCACCTATCGTAGGTCTGTCCGAGGTCATCGTTGATATTGTGGAGACAGGCACGACACTTAAGGAGAACGGGCTGTGTGTGCTTGATGAGGTGTGTGACCTATCGGCAAGAATGGTTGTAAATCAGGTGAGCATGAAGATGGAGAACGAACGTATCCTGAAGATTATAAATGACTTACGAAATTATGTGGAGGCGAAGTAAGATATGAGGACTATTGTATTAAACGAAGCTGCAAAGAATGACATACTTGAGAATCTTTTAAAGAGAAGCCCTAACAGCTACGGAAAGTACGAGGCGAGCGTTGCTGCAATTCTTGCAGATGTGAAGGAAAAAAAGGACGAGGCATTGTTTGAGTACACCAGGAAGTTCGACGGTGCCGATATTGACGCCTCAAATATCGTTGTCACAAAGGAAGAGATAGAGGAAGCATATTCTTTAGTTGATGCCGGACTTGTTGAGGTAATAAGAAAGGCACTTGTAAATATCCGCGATTATCATTCTAAGCAGAAACAGTACAGTTGGTTTGACTCAACTCCTGACGGTACGATTCTCGGTCAGAAGGTTACTCCTTTAGCCCGCGTCGGCGTATACGTTCCGGGCGGAAAGGCTGCTTATCCTTCATCCGTACTCATGAATATAATACCTGCCAAGGTTGCAGGCGTAAGTGAGATAATAATGACAACCCCTCCGGGAAAAGACGGCAAAATTAATCCGGGAACTCTTGTCGCGGCCAAAGAGGCAGGCGTCGATGTCATATATAAGGTCGGCGGTGCACAGGCAATAGGTGCCATGGCTTACGGAACACAGAGCATAAAGAAAGTAGACAAGATTGTCGGTCCTGGCAATATCTATGTGGCTCTTGCAAAAAAAGCCGTATACGGACATGTAAGCATAGATTCCATAGCAGGTCCGAGTGAGATTCTTGTCATTGCCGATGAGACAGCCAACCCAAGATATGTGGCAGCGGATTTGCTTTCACAAGCTGAGCATGATGAGATGGCATCAGCAATCCTTATCACAACGAGCAGTGAGCTTGCCGGCAAGGTTTCAGAAGAAATAGAAGGCTTCGTTGCCGAACTGTCAAGAAGTGAAATAATAAGCAAATCACTTGAAAATTATGGCTATATTCTTATCGCCAAGGACATTGAAGAGGCTGTTGAGACGGCGAACGAGATAGCATCGGAGCATCTTGAGATAGTCACAAAAGACCCGTTCACCGTCATGACAAAGATAAGAAATGCAGGTGCGATTTTCCTCGGAGAGTACAGTTCAGAACCTCTCGGCGATTATTTTGCTGGACCTAACCATGTGCTTCCTACTAACGGAACAGCAAAGTTCTTCTCACCTCTGGGTGTCGATGACTTTATAAAGAAGTCGAGCATCATATCCTACTCAAGAGAAGCACTTGCTCCTATTCATGAGGACATAATCAAGTTTGCCAATGCTGAGAGGCTTACGGCTCATGCCAATTCAATCAAGGTTCGATTCGAAAAATAACAAAGGCGGTGGATGAATTGAGAACTGCATCAATTACAAGAAAAACTTCAGAGACAGACATTACAATGACACTCAACCTTGACGGAAGCGGAATGTCAAGTGTGAACACGGGAATAGGCTTCTTCGACCATATGCTTAAGAGCTTTGCAAAGCACGGATTTTTTGATTTGAACGTAAATGTAAAGGGCGATCTGATAGTTGACTGTCATCACACTATAGAAGATACAGGAATTGTCTTAGGTGAGGCAGTCAAGCAGGCTTTGGGTGATAAGAAGTCAATACGTCGTTACGGAAGCATGCTTCTTCCAATGGATGAAACCCTCGTGATGTGTGCGATTGACCTTTCGGGCAGACCGTATCTCAACTTCAATGGGAGCTTCACAACCGACAGGGTAGGGTATTTTGATACCGAGATGGTGAGGGAATTTTTCTATGCCGTGTCATACAGCGCCGGAATGAATCTTCACATCAAGCAGATAGACGGTGACAATAACCATCATATAATTGAGGCCATGTTCAAGGCGTTTGCAAAGGCACTTGATGAGGCAGTGTCAATTGATCCGCGAATTGTGGATGTACTCTCGACGAAAGGCGCATTATAATTAGTGCGGAAAGGTTGGATTTTATGAAAAAAATTGTTCCGGTTCTCTTTTTAAAGGATAAAGAGGTATACAGTGATAAAAAATGCTGTACCAAGGTGCAGGATGACTTATCACCTGTTGAGATATGCTTAAGACTAGAGGCTGCAGGTGCAGACGAATTTCTCATAATGGATTTATCATACGACGATGCTTCACACGATGCGGCAATCTCAGTTATAAGAGACATAGGCAGGGAGACAGACCTTCCGCTTAATGTCGGAGGCAGCATTAAGAGAGTTGAGGATGTCAAAAAATATCTGTATGCCGGTGCAAGAAGAGCTGTCCTTGATGCGGCTGTCGAGGCCGATATGGCAATGATGACAGAGGTTGCCAACCGCTTCGGAAGCGAAAAGCTAGGTGTTCTTGTAACTGATGAGAACTTTGACACTGAAACTGCAGATTTATGTGCGGAGAATGGCATATCAGCTCTGTTTGGCTCGAATTTTGACGGATTTTATGCAAATTCTGACTTTTATTTGACAAAAGCTGACATGAATATCGATTATAATGCAATAAAGGCTTCATTGAGAGAGAAAGGTTATGAGACAGTCAGCTTCACAGCATCAATACCGTTTTCCGAATTCAAGCTCAACGGTGACGGGCTTATACCTGTCATAGTACAGGATTATAAGACTGACGAGGTGTTAATGCTTGCCTACATGAATGAGGAGGCATTTGATAATACTCTTAAGACAGGGCTTATGACTTACTACAGCAGAAGCCGCAGGGAGCAGTGGGTTAAGGGCGAGACGTCAGGTCATTATCAATATGTAAAATCACTTGACATTGACTGTGATAATGATACACTCTTAGCGAAGGTAAAACAGCTTGGAGCGGCATGTCACACGGGAAATTACAGCTGCTTTTACAGGAATCTTGCGGCTAAGGATTATGCAAAGACCAATCCTCTCAAGGTATTTAAGGATGTCATGTCCGTTATTGAGGACAGAAAGGTGCACCCTAAGGAGGGGTCATACACCAATTATCTTTTTGACAAGGGCATTGACAAGATTCTTAAAAAGTGCGGTGAGGAGGCAGCGGAGATTATCATCGCAGCAAAGAACCCTGACCCGGAAGAGATTATATATGAGATTTCGGATTTCTTATATCATGTGATGGTTCTCATGTCACTCAAAGGTGTTACATGGGAGGAAATCACGGCAGAGCTTTCAAAGCGGTAACATATTAGCTTTAAGCATGGCAGTGTAATTTATAATTAAAAATCAGGACGCGGAGTAATTGATGAAAAAGTATGTTATAACAACACTTAATGACAAAATCGCGGCCGTTACCTTCGAGGAGGACAAGCCTTCTCTTATCAATGTGTATGATACCGCTGACTGCAACAGAGGCGGTGAGGCTGATAAGGGGGCTGTCCTCCTCGGAAACGTATATATAGGTCGTGTACAAAATGTAGTAAAAAATATCAATTCAGCATTTATTGAAGTTGCAAAGGATGTTGTATGTTATTATTCGCTTACGGATAACACACAGCATCATTTTTTAAACCGCAAAAATACTGACAAGGTATGTCAGGGAGATTTGATGCTTGTTCAGGTGTCAAAGGAAGCGGTAAAGACAAAGGTTCCATCGCTGACCTCGGATATCAGCGTGACCGGCAATTATATTGTAATGGCGTTAGACGGTAAAGGCGAGGTGGCTGTCTCAGCCAAAATTAAAGATAATGCTTTCAGAAAAGACATACAGTCCAAGCTTAGACCTCTTATAGAAAAAGCGGAGGGCAGAATGAGCCTGGTAGTGAGGACTGCTGCCTACGCTGCCTCAGAGAGTGAAGTCCTTGCCGAGGCTGAATATATGAGCGGTGTGGAGGAAGCAATTCACATTAAATCAACCTGCCGTCCGGCTTTTACATGTCTTTATAAAAAGGAAGAACAGTATATATGCGATATAAGGGAAGGCAAGCTCACATCTGATGACAGAATAATATCTGACGATAAAGAACTGCTTAATACGATTGTTGAACATATCCCGTCGGCAGGAAAAATAGTTTCACTGTATGATGATAAACTGCTGCCATTGTACAAATGCTATAATCTTGAAAAAATAATAAATGATGCCTTAAATCCGAGAGTATGGCTCAAATCCGGAGCATATCTCATAATTGAGCCTACGGAGGCATTGACCGTAATTGATGTTAACACCGGAAAATTTGATGGAAACAAAAAAAACAGGGAAGAAACTTTTCTTAAGATTAATCTTGAGGCTGCCGGACAGATATGCCGTCAGCTTAAGCTCAGAAATATATCCGGAATAATCATAGTGGATTTTATAAATATGGAAAATCCCGAAAACAATACAGAGCTTATCAGTTTCTTAAAAGCCGAGCTTTCAAAGGATTCGGTACCGTCATTTTTTATTGAAATGACAAAATTAGGGCTGGTTGAAATAACAAGAAAAAAAATAAAAAAACCGCTTCACGAATCATTTTCACATAATTTTTAAAAAAATTGCAAGGAACTGATTGTTTTTTTCATGATTATTATATATAATTAATTCTATATGACAAAAAAATAAAAATGTATTACACATGGAAATTGAGGTGCCACCAAATGGATATCAGAATTGAAAATCTGACAAAGGCTTATGGCGATTTTAAGGCTGTTGATAACATGAATCTTCATATAGCCGATGGCGAGCTGGTTGGTCTGTTAGGACCGTCAGGATGTGGAAAGTCCACAACACTTTTTATGCTTGCGGGTCTCTCAGACCCTACATCCGGAAGCATTTATTTTGGAGATAAGGACGTGACTAAGGTTGCTCCGGAGGACAGAGAGATTGGTCTTGTGTTCCAGAACTATGCGTTATATCCGCATATGACTGTTGAGGAGAACATTATGTTTCCGCTCATCAACCGTAAGGTTAAGAAGGCAGAGGCAAGGGAGCGCGCTAACGAGATGGCTAAGCTTGTACAGCTCGACGGACTTATGAAGCGTAAGCCTAAGGCTTTATCAGGCGGACAGCAGCAGCGTGTTGCCATCGCAAGAGCCCTTGTAAAGAAGCCTGAGGTTCTCCTGCTTGATGAGCCTCTTTCTAATCTTGATGCCAAGCTTCGTATCGAGACAAGAGAGGAAATCAGAAGGATTCAGCAGGAAGTTAAGATTACAACGATCTTCGTTACACATGATCAGGAGGAGGCAATGAGCATCTCTGACAGAATCGCAGTAATGAAGAGTGGTATTGTGCAGCAGTATGAGGTTCCGCAGGCTATGTATCTTAATCCTGACAACCTTTTTGTGGCACAGTTTCTCGGAATGCCGCAGGTCAACACATTCTCTGTTGAGGTTAATGGCGGCAGCATCTACTGCAACGGAGCACTTCTTCGTTCTGGCTGTGAACTCGCTGACGGCAGCTACACGGCAGGTATTCGTCCTGAATCCTTCGAGATTGCAGAGGATGGAATTACGGTTAAGGCTACACATGTCCGCATGACGGGACGTGACCTTCTCATCCATTTCTCAATCGGTGACACTGAGCTCAGAATACTTGTTCATTCAGACCTTTCAATTAAAGAAGGCGATGAGTTCAACATCCGTGCACGTAAGAATCAGATTATGATATTCGGCAGTGATGAGAAGAGCGTAGGCAAATTTTAATTCGGGAGAGGCTGACTATGGAAAAAAAGAGCATGAAGGGCTATCTTTATCTGATGCCCGCATTGATAATCATTCTTTTATTTACGGCTTATCCTCTTGTTAGAGCCTTCCTCATGAGCTTTTATGAGGATTACAACATGATAAGCGGCGAGTACAGCAGAATCGGTCTTGGAAATTACAGGGATCTTTTCGGTGATAAGGTATTTATTAAGGCACTCAGGAATACAAGCATCTATGTAATTTTCGTTGTTCCTTGTTCTATCGCCTTATCACTTCTTATTGCGGTACTCTTAAACAGCAACATTAAGTTTCAGGGCTTATTCCAGACCATATATTTTCTTCCGTATGTTACCAGCGTTATCGCTATCGGTCTTGTATGGAGCTGGATATTCAACAGTAATTACGGTCTGCTCAATTATATCTTAAGCTGGTTCGGCATTGAGAAGGTTCAGTGGCTTAACAAGCCTAAGTACGCACTTCCGTCACTTATCATATTCAGTGTATGGAAGAGTATGGCCTTCGATATTCTGATATTCCTTGCGGGTCTTCAGACTATCTCAAAGGATCTCTACAATGCTGCAAGAGTTGACTCAACTCCGAAGTGGAGGGTATTCTGGAAAATTACCGTACCGAGAATAGCACCTATGATTTCTTATGCATTTATCATGGGCTTCATCAGTGCATTCAAGGTATATAATGAAGTATTCTCACTCTTTGGCGGCAAGGCCGGTCCTGCCAACAGTGCAGTTACCGTTGTATACTATATTTACGATAAGTTCTATAACAGCTACAACTACGGACTTGCATCCGCAGCAGCGGTTATATTATTCCTCATTATTCTCGTGCTCACGGTAGTTCAGAGAATAGTCGGAAGAAGAAAGTAGGAGGCAGAATATGAGTAAGAAGAGAAAAATATTTAATATCATATCGACGGTGTTAAAGTATGCCATCCTCATTCTCGGAGCATTGTTTACACTTATGCCATTCCTATGGATGATATTCTCATCACTTAAGACACCTGCCGAGATCATATCAATTCCGCCGACCATACTTCCGTCATCGCCGCAGTGGTCTAACTACGCTGAGGCATGGAAGGCTGCACCGTTCCCGAGATACTTCCTGAACACGATTATTGTCACGATTTTCTCGACAATCGGTGTACTTGCAACGGCGATACTTTCGGCATTTGCTTTTTCAAGACTTAACTTTCCGGGAAAAAAGCTTGTGTTCTCTCTTTTCCTTGCAACGCTCATGATACCGGGCGAGATGTTAATCATCACCAACTTTATCACAATAACAAAGTTAAAGTGGATTGACACATATCAGGCTATGATTGTTCCGTACATGTCAAATGTATTCTACATCTACCTGCTGACACAGTTCTTCTCGCAGGTGCCTGAGTCGTTATATCTTGCGGCGAAGGTTGACAAGTGCAGCGACTTTAAGTATATGATGAAGATTATGGTGCCTATGAACAAGAGTGCCATAACAACCATAGCAATACTTAACATTATCGGATGCTGGAATTCCTTCCTCTGGCCATTGCTTGTAACAAACAATACCAACATGAGAGTAATCTCCAACGGTCTTGTGCGTTTCCAGACAGAAGCAGGTTCAAGCTATGAGCTTATCATGGCAGCATCGACAATCATGGTTATGCCTATCATCATAGTATACCTCTTCTTAAGAAAGTATATCATTGAGGGTGTAACACAGAGTGGACTCAAAAGTTAAAAAACAACTATCGAGCTTATTTTACGCAAATCATAATTTAATTTTACTCATATTGTATTGACAAATGATTGCTCCGGGTAGTACCATAACTACCTGTGAAAGCAATAGATTGGGCAGAGCATTTTCTGCTCAGACACAAAAAGGAGAGAAAAAGAAATGAAACTCAAGAAAGCACTTGCTGTAGCACTTACAGCGACAATGGCATTCGGAACACTTACCGGATGTAACAAGAGCGGCAATGACACAACAACTACAACTGCTGCATCACAGAATGAGACAACAACCACAGAAGCTGCATCAAATGGTGAGACACCGGCTAATACAGGCATTGAGGCTTGTACAATCGAGTTTTGGCATGCAATGAACAACAAGCAGGAGGAAGAACTCACAGCTCTCACTAACAAGTTCAATGAGACAAATGAGTATGGTATCACAGTTAACCTTACAAATCAGGGTAAGTACAGTGATTTAAGCTCCAAGCTTACAGCTAACGCTGCTGCTGACACACTTCCTGATCTTGCACAGGCATACAATAACTGGTTATCAGCTTACTCAGATAAGCTTGTTCACCTTGACGATTTCGTAGCTAATGATTTTGACAACTGGGATGACATCGTAGCCGGTTACAGAGATGAGAACAGCCAGTTCGGATTTATCAGCGGTGTTCCATTCAACAAGAGTACTTATGTTCTTTTCTATAACAAGACTATGTTCGATGAGCTTGACTTAACAGCTCCTCTTACCTGGAATGAGCTTCTTGAGCAGGCTAAGATAATCAAGGAGGAGAAGGGCATAGAGACTATCGGCTGGGATGACCTTGCCGGAATGTTCCAGGCTATGCTTGCCCAGAACGGATGCGGTTACATTGATGAGAACGGTGCCTTATTCGACAATGAGAAGGGTCTTGAGACTGTAGAGTTCATCATGAACCTTTACAACAACGGTTATGCACGTCTTGTTGGTGAGGATAAGTACTTCTCCAACGTAATCAGCAACCAGTTAATCGCTTCCTACGTTGGTTCATCAACAGGTGCTTCCTACATCACAGCCGATGGCTGGGAGCTTGGTGTTGCTCCACTTGTAAGCAATACAGAGATGGCAGCTAACGCAGCAGGTACTAACATCGTTATGTTCTCAAAGGATACCAACAAGCAGAAGGCAGCTTGGGAGTACCTCAAGTTCTTAACAAGTGCTGAGAATACAACAGAGTGGGCTATGACAACAGGCTACCTTCCTGTAAGAACATCCGCTTATGAGTCCGAGACATATCAGCAGTTCATGGCAACTGACCCTACATCAGTAGCAGCTTACTCACAGGCCGATTACTTCATAAGCCAGCCTGCATTTGAGGGAAGCTATGATGTAATGACCGCTGTCAACAACACATTAGAGGAACAGATTCTCAATGAGGCTGATGCTCAGACTACACTTGATGCTTTAGTAAAGGCAGTTAACGATATTCTTCAGAAGTAATTTAAGATTTATTCTGAAACCGGAAGAGGGTGTCCATATGGATACCCTCTTATTTTGTAAAGCGTTCAAAATATGCATTTACAAAATATGCTGCCTATGTTATAGTAATCTATTATTTTAAAATTATCATGGAGGTTACGGAAA
>FR895371.1:3430-11976 GCA_000435595.1 Firmicutes bacterium CAG:882 | reverse complement strand
ACGACCTTTAGGACAGATATTTACCATATATCCGCAAATTAAAGAATAAGTGTGCCATAAGGGACAGTAAAAGAAGCCAAAACACCGTCCCCAATGGTCTAGCCAAGCACAAGTGCCGCTGCACCATATATTCCGCCATCATTGCCAAGCTCTGCCATGATGAACTTCACTTTGCTGCAAGGTCTGAACACAACCTTCTTAAACTTCTCCTCAATGAAATCGAGTAGGAAAGCTCCCGCCTTGCTCACTCCGCCGCCTATGACAACTGCCTCCATGTTGACTGTACATGCGACATTGGCGATTGCTCTCGCAAGCGCGTCACCCATAATGTCCATAACTGAGAGTGCAAGCTTGTCACCTGTCTTTGCAAGGTCAATCACGTCCTTCGCGGTAATATCGACCATATCGCGCAGAGGTGTAGGAATGTCCGTATTCTTCATAGCCTTCTTTGCCTCGCGGACAATTCCTGTTGCACTGGCTACAAGCTCAAGACAATCGTTCTTGCCGCAGTTGCAGACCTCTGTATTTCCCGGTGCCACCGGCATGTGACCAATCTCACCGGCGCCGCCAGTCGCACCTGCAACAATCTTTCCGTCAAGGATAACACCACCGCCTACGCCTGTGCCAAGTGTGACCATAAGCATATCGGAATATCCTCTTCCGCCACCCTTGAAATATTCGCCGAGTGCTGCCACATTCGCATCATTGCCAGCCTTACAAGGAACGCCATGGAAGCTGTCTGCAAACGCTCTCTCTATATTGAACACGCCCCAGCCGAGATTGACACAGCCATTTACCGTGCCATCCTTCACAACAGGACCCGGAACGCCGACACCTACACCCTTGACATCCTCCACCTTATATCCTGCAGCGTCAAGGTGCTTGTCCATGGATGTGCAGATATCAAACACGATATTAGCCCCTGCATTCTCCTTTCTTGTAGGAATCTCCCACTTTTCAAGCAGTTCCCCCGCCTCGTTAAACATTCCAAGCTTAACTGTTGTACCTCCGATGTCAACTCCAAAACAAATCATACCTGAATCCTCCTGTTTTTATTATAATTATAATGCTTTAAACGTATAACTCAACATTTAATTTATGTAACCGCTGTATTTATCTGCAATTTCTCTTTCCTGCGGTGTCACATTGCGGCATTTGCAAGCTTTTTCTTTATCATAAATATTTACTCTTCCTCAAATATGTTTGTGCTTCCACAAAATTAGTTAACACACGCTTGGTCCAGCCATAGCGTTTTGCCATTTGGATGTAAAATTCCCTCTGCAAATCATCCTTGCACTTCTCCATAATGACAATATTGTTGCTCCAGCTAATTTCTCGCACCAGTGGTGCGATATTTACAAAATCAAAATACATTTCATATCAATACTATTAACAAATCTGTACATTTCCTCATGTAAATATTCTTCCATCAACAATCCGTTCTTCCCTTCGACGTTTAACACATGTAGATTTTCCATTATTTTTGCTCCAATACTTCCAAAATTTCACTCTCTTCGAATACACTAATTATATCATAATATATACAATTTCTTCACCGTTTTTTTGCACTCCTTTACAAAACAAAAGCGGAGTAGTTTTCCACTCCACCTCTGATACTACCTTACCTCTCTGTAATTTTTTCATAATTACATTTTTCACGCAGAAACTCTTCCCGCTCCTTCGTATAAGGCACAACCGCAAGCACATTTATCCCGTCGCCGATGAGATTGATATACTCTCCGAAAATCTCATTGCACTGTTCCTCGGATAAAAGGCTTCTGTTCCTTGCCTTTGGGATAAATGAAGCATGACAACCTCCGACGTAATATTTCTTAAATTCACAATACGGTATTGTCCTTCTGCTCCCGAATACCCTGTCCGCACCCGCAGTTGATTTTATCGTGATTTGGTTTTCACCGAGCTTCACATAATTATTTTTTAATATGTCGGCATAAAGTAAATACTGCACATACCACGCGAGCGCCGCCAGACAAATAAGAATGATTACTCCAAGCACCACACTGTAAAACATGACAAACACGGACATTGCTGCATAGCAGCCTACAAACAAATACAACACTATGTCGATAAAAATATTCGATTTTCCATTAAGCTTTTTTCTTAGCTGTCTGACCGACAGGTCTGTCTCAAATGTTCTAATCTTAATCTCTTTTTTCATTTATGCCTACCATTAAAAAATTACAAATCTGTTGCAGAAATATACGTTTTTTAATTTCCGGCTCAATAGCATTCCAAGGCATCCAAAGCTATTTAACACAATGAAAATATACCATTGAACCATCAACGTATACATGTATTTCTTTATACATTTTCTGTAAAATATCTCTCAATTCTTCCTCGGTCTGAAATGGCGGAGAAAACCAGCCTTTCTTTGAGAGGATGTTCTTCACAAGCCAATCCGTTCTCCTTGATTTTCCTTTGATATAGAAACAGGCAATAAAATCTCCACCCGGCTTCAAGACGCGCCATGTTTCGTTAAATGCCTTTTGCTTATCGGGAAATGCGTGGAAGCCATTCATGCTGACGACCATATCAAAGGCTTCATCGTCCATCGGCAGATTTCCAACATCGCCCTGAACGCACTTGATATGTGCCTGTCCATGAAGTCTTTTTTCGGCTTGCTCAAGCATATCCGTGCTGTAATCAAGACAGGTGATATGAGCATTTTTCAGGGATGCCCATTTATGCTCCGTGAACACAGCCGTCCCAACCGGGACATCAAGAATATTTCCCGAAAAATCGTCAGGAATATATGATAAAACTTTTCGCGCTATATCATTGTCATCAGTGCCGCTCCAAAATATCCTGATATACATTTTGCTGAAAAAATTTCTCTGCGTTAAAACGTCATCATATATGTTTTTTGATGATTCATAAGCATTTTGTATTTTATCCGCCATATAATTGCCTCCATAAATCCTACTCGCTGATAAGCCCATATAATTTCGGTCTCCTGTTTTTAAGCCCACCCATTTCACGCTTTCTGTACATTCGCAACATATCCACATCCAATGAAACGGAGTTTTGCTCCAACCACTCTCCATTGTGAGTGAAAACATATCCACTGCTCCACATCTCGGGAAACAGCACTATATCCGCCCCCTTCGCCTTGGCTTCACGGCACGCTCTTATTCCCTTTTCAATGTTATCTTCTATGTTTAGCTCAGGCAACAGTTGTAAAAATGCTATCTTCAATTTCATATATTTTACTCCAAACATATAATTTAAGCTTACTGCGCGGGCGGCTTTCAAATTATTATTCTCTAAAAACCGGAAGTTGTTATTTATTCATATTCTCAACTAAGCTTGCAGCTTTTACGGTCATCTCCACCCAACCCGGCACAAAACCACTCCGTAATGCGTTTTTAACAGATTTAAGATTCGACCATGCACAACAATAAAACGGCACCTTTCCTCTATCCATTATCTCTATTGCCAAATTACTGGTTAATGAAGAAGCAATCCCCTGCCTGCGATATTCTGGCAAAACATCAACTCCAATTTGCCACATATCATCGCAATCTGCCGAACAGGCTGCAAGCCCAATCAGTTTTCCATTGTCATAAGCACCAACCCCAAGAACATCCAGCTGCTTTCTATCTTCACAAAGTGCATTGCTCCAAATCGGAAGATATAAATTTGCAAAATCCTTTTGTTCCAACACCTTAAGAGGATAGCTGCATTCTCTTCTCTTCAAGGCATTAACATCCGGTAAAAAATACTCTGCCATAAAACAAACACGGTATCCGTTTTCTTTCATCCGTTCATCCAACCAATGCATACTAGGAGTTTCAAAACAATGATAAAACTCATATTTGCTTAGATAGCTTTCAACAATTTCTCTATATTCATCTTTTACAGACGCAACTATATTATTTCCATATGAAACCAAATTACAGGCAATAGGTTCTTTATAATATTTTCTTGCCAGTGGTCCAATCTCAGACTTTACAAACACATTTGTGGCCATAAGAAAATCAGAAGCTTTAGCATTAGTATCGTAGGCAGATTGTTGCATTGCAATATCAAGTATCTCTTTATTTGTCATGTTTTGCTTACCTCACATAGTATATAAAATCGGAAATTTAGCAAAAATTAATTGTTTATAATTGGCGAAATAACAGGTTTGCCTTCTCTATCTAACAATGGTGTCAAACCACCCGAATATCCGCTTACATGATATAAATAGTTTACTCCTGTCTCTTTATCCACCCAGATTTCCGTAACATTCATCGAACCCTGTGAATATATTTTTTCAAATCGCTGATTTGCCATTTTGTTTACCTCCTTAATATCACGATTTAACTTTCCATCAATTTAATTGCTTCATCAACAGATACACATGTAGCAAATCTCTTTGGCCACATCATATCATTGTAATATTTATAGGTTTCTTCTCCAGTCATATAGTCGTTATCAAATGTTGAATTTGCCCCTTTTGGAACAATTACTTTATATCCTCTTTCAAAAGCAGATTTCACAGTTGCATCTATACAAAAGTTTGTCTGTAGTCCCACTATCATTAATGCATTATCCTCTTTAACATAATCCGTAAAATCTTTATTTCCAAAACAACTATTGATATTTTTTATAAATATCTTTTCCCCATCCTTTGGAATCACTTGTTCTGCAATTTCGAAGTCTTCATCACCGATTGAAAACCCCGTTCCCGGTCCATCATCATGTTGAAAATAGATAACCTCTATTCGATTATCTCTAGCTGCTTGTATAATTCTTGTAGTATTATCAATAAATTCATCAAAATTAAAAAGTCTGCTATCTGTTATTCCTTTTTGTATATCTACCACAAGTAGCTTCATTCATTTCTCCTTTACACATAAAAATTACGTTTTATCAAATTCGTTTTATGTTCCACCTTCTTGACATTCGGACAAGAAGCATCCCTCGCTCAAAGAGCTCGGTCACTTCTGATTTACTAAATTATTTCATCCTTCTACGCCTTTTTCCATAATAAGCTGATTGTTCTTAAAGTCCAAAATGGAACGCTGCGGCGATAAAATCTGATAGCCGATCACGCCCTCGACAGGTACTCTCTTTTTGATTGCGCTTATATCTGAAATCGTAGCGGTGATATTTTCGTATTCATTTCCACCCACACGGACAACAGGAATAGTGAACATGTGAGCTTTTTCGGAAACAGGGATAAGCTGCGCATCATCCTGAAAGCTTTGTCCCAGCAGGCAAACGCTTGCACCTGTGTCCAAAACAAAATTGCACGTCCGATTTGCCGCTTCAACCTCAATCACAGGAAGATTTTCAGTTTTCATGGGAATAACCGTCTGATTTTCAAAGTCGTGCTCAGGATTCAGGATGATTTCATCAGTGCTATAGTCAAGCAGAACCGTGTAAATTTTAATCGCGTCAATTCCAAGAGTTCCGAGAAACTTTAAATCCGGCATTGCGGCTTTTAACGCGTTTTCAACATACGTCAAATCCATAATGAGAACTGACATGTCCAACTGTTCAATATCTGAAAAGCGCAGGGAATTTAAAATTCCTTCCTCGGCATCATTTTCCTTTACGCCATCTGAAAACTTTGCAATGTTAATGTGCTCTCCCTGCATTTCCGGGAAATGCGCCTTGTTTACGGCTGTCTGCATAGCTCCCGTATCAAAGGCAAAAAAGCCTTCCTTCCCATTGGCTGTCACCTGAATGAGCATTATTCCCGAAACAAGCTTGTATGGTATCTTTAACATTTTCGTTTTCTCCTATATTTTTATTTCTAAAATAAACTATGCAGCCTTTACAACTTCATAGCTTTCTACATAAATAAGCTATCATCCTTTTTCTCACACTAATCTCCATTCTGAAGCATAGCGTAGGAATCGTGCATCAGAAAGCCTCATATGCGATTTCTGATGTCGCATCAAGACTTCTTTGTGACGCTTACTTCTTCTTGTCGTTGAAGTAAATGATAAATGCACCCATAACACATACAGCTACGAGTACACCAAACTCAGTCCAACCACCTAATAATTCAAGTCCTATGACCGTACCTAAATAACCTGCAATCAATGTAAAAATCGCTGCCAAAATCGCTTTACCCATAAAATCACACTCCTTCGTCAAAACTAGGTTGTTAAAGTCTTTCTATCTTCCATCTTCTTACCCTTTGGACAAGAAGCATCCCTCTAAAGAACTCTGTCAATTCGAATTGAAATTTCACATGTTTCAAGAAATTTAATTTGACATTTATAAAACCATATCTTATTATAGTACAAAAGAAATGGGTTTTGTGCCAAGTAAAGCCTTATGGCTCCAACGGGGTGCTCGTTTCTTTTTTATGT
Organism: Firmicutes bacterium CAG:882; assembly: GCA_000435595.1. GTDB lineage: Bacteria > Bacillota > Clostridia > Lachnospirales > Lachnospiraceae > CAG-882. Next base: position 5,647 of record FR895371.1, on the reverse strand, counting down.
CTATAATATCGTGAGCATAGCTTACTCAATAATTTCGCCATTCGTCAATCATGCAAGCATGTTGACTCACTTGCGCTCATTATGTCATATACAGCTGCATTCATTTCTCTGTTCTTGCTTCATTCACACTTTTTCTTAGTGAGCTAATCGAAGTTGTTAGGACAACTGACCTATATTCCCATTTCAAGTCTTTTAATCATATTTGATATTCCTTCACAAACTCCTTTTTCGCTAGGATTGTTTTCTATTTTTTCTAATATAGAACGAAGTGACTATTCTGCTTCGAGGTACACTTCAATCCAAATTATTCAACAATATTTTTAATATAGTTGTAATCAATTTTCCCCTTTGTCACAGAATAGAAAAAAGGGTCTTTTCTGATTGAATAATCTGAATTGATAATAAAATTATTCCAATCGCCCGCTTCGCTGCCATCAGCCAGATAAATAGTTATTTTGAAGCTATACCCTGAATATCCGGCGGACAACTTCGACCTCTTCACTTCAACATCGTTCAGATTATCTATAATATGCTGAATCTGTTCCTTGTCTTTAATGTGCGTTGTATTTCCGCTGTTCCCATTAAAAACAACGATTTCCATGACCTCATTGTAGTCTAAATCCATCAGCTTGATTGGAGCATTATACCAGACTATGATTCCGACAAGGAGAATTATTACAATAGATAATAGTGTGAAAAAAATGCCTGACTGCTTATTTTTCACACACGATATTTTCTTTTTCATATCGGTTTATCCTCCTGATTTTACATCTCTGCACAGCTGTAAGCTGTCATATCCACCACTCGGGTGTAAGCTCACCCAGTGTTACTATTCTTTCATTTTCATAGTCAAGCATTATCTCTATGTTGTGATACTTTCCGGGCATCATCTGCGTCATAAATTCACGGCAGGCACCACAAGGAGCTCCTGTTTTGCCATCCGGCATAATAGCCAGCACTCTTTTGATATCCTGCTCTCCATTTGTGATCATATTAAATATTGCATTCCGCTCAGCACATATACCCAGCGTGCAGGAAGTATCCACACATACCCCGACATATATTCTTCCGGAGGCAGATTCAACAGCCGCTGCCACTCCACCGGCATAGATTCTTTCGGAAATCTCTCTTCCATTTTGAACAGCTTTAGCTGCTTCATACATTTTTTTCCATTTAATGTCCATTTATTTTCCCTCACCGGTTCGGATTGTTGTGCGTCTTTCGCCTCTCTTATTGTTTTGGCAGTCTATTCTTGTTATTACGATTAGAAATTCAATTTCGTTTCAAGTTGCTCGTAAGCCAACAGGTGTTATTACGAGCAACTATTTGTTTTCTACATTAATACTCGTAAGCTTGTCGAATTTATTGCGATTAAAAGTATATATTTCACAGAAATGCTCGTAACACTGTCACAATCATTACGATTAGAATTATATATTACAAAGAATTGCTCGTAGACTTGTCTCATATATTACGATTAAGTATATCTATTTTACAGAATTGCTCGTAACATTGTCACAAGCATTACGATTAAAATTATCTATTTCACATAAACACTCGTAATCTCGCCCGAATTGCTACGATTAAAAATGAAAATTTGCCCAAAATAATCGTAAGCTTGACATAACTGCTACGATTAGTAAATACAAAATCCCTCAAAATGCTCGTAAACCCATAAAAGAAATTACGATTAAAAGTATGTAATCGCCTAAAACACCCGTAAGCTGCTAAACCTATTTATCTGTGTCCTTCGATTCCTTAGTGAAAACCATCGCAAGCCCGGCTATTCCAAAAATCACGCCTATCAGTGCGAACGGCAAATCGTTCAGATGACTCAGTATAGTATCATTTATCTCCGTGCCGCCAACGCAAAGAAGTATTCCGAAAAGAATTAACGAAATCCCTTTCAAAGTCTTGTTATTCATATTGTTTCTCCTTTAAAACATTTTCATCTCACTACGACGATTCTCCGCCGAATGCCTTGCCTTACAGACTATTATAAAAGAAAATACAATTCTTTCAACAACTTTTTGTTAATTTTTTATCATTCTGTCAGATTTCACGCACATACATTTCTTCGACCGCGCCCAGCGCAGGCTGCTTTCTTCCGCTCGCCGTGAAGCCATGTTTTTCATAAAATCTGATTGCACGCACATTATTGTCGAACACCCACAGCATGATATTGGAATACCCTGCTGTCCTGACATTGCAGAGCAC
>FR895371.1:0-3344 GCA_000435595.1 Firmicutes bacterium CAG:882 | reverse complement strand
ATACAGATGAGTTCAGCGTATCCCGGCATATCCTTCTCCCTTGAGGCATCCCACCACGCTATACAATGCGGCTTGCCATCAAGTTCCAGAATATATCCGTTTCCCTTATTTTCATCAAGAAGCCTTTTGTACATTGCTGCCGCACGTTCAATTCCGGTGCATTTTGAAATCAGGTCGTCAGGAACTATGTCCTTGAACGCCTCCTTCCAGCTCTCCGTCTGTATGCAGGCAAGTATATTTTCATCACCTTTTTTTACTTTTCTGATATTTACCATGTTTCTTCTCCTGACAGCCCGTAATCGGCAGAGCGTAAATAATAATAATAGTCATTTTCTTCCATAAAATTCGTTTTCCTAAACCCATGTCGCAAATAAAAGCGTTCCGCCCTTGTATTATCCTTATGACATCCCAGAGCAATGCCTTCTTAATCTGCAGCGCATGGTATCTATATTGCGGGTTCCTATTTTATTCATCTTCGAGAAACCTCCTGATTTTACATCAATTGTACTTGTTAAAAGACAGCCTTGAAAAAACCATGCGGTCTGAATTTATATATCCGCTACATTTTACCGTTGTTCTGCTTATGTCTGTACTTATTAAGTATTTCATCCGGAATGCTGCAAAGCCTGCAGTCTTCAGGATACCTTTCAAGATGGTGCTGATGTTCCTCGGCGCTTCTGACATAGTTCGCAAGCGGCAATACTTCAACAACAATTCTATCTCTGTCTTCCCGGTGCTCAATAAATGCTTTTGCCTCATCAAGATGGCTCAAATCAGTACTATATATACCCGTTCTGTACTTCCTGCCGACATCAATGCCCTGCTTATTAAGACTGTATGGATCAATGATTTCAAACAGATACTCCATAAGTCTTGTTATTGTAGTAACATTTTCATCAAAACTTACCTTTACACACTCAGCATATCCATCATATTCACCATCCAGTGAGTTTGTTTTCCCATTGGCTCTTCCCGCCTCTGTAGTCAGCACTCCCGGAAGGATGTCAAAAAAGTGCTGCACACCCCACAGACAACCACCTGCTATATACACTGTTTCCATGATTATTCAAAAATTCTCCTATTTCATTTCTGCCTAAACATACTGAACATATCATTATGGGCAGAGAAAATCCGCTCAAATTCTGTTTTTGATGAATTATCTCTGCCCATACAACACTGTTCTGTCTGTTTTAGACTGAATTTTTCGTCTTTTTATGCTTTTTTCTCTGCCCACGCACTGCCATTTTGCCTGTCTTGGACTGATTTATGTGCCAGTGGGACAATAAAGTGAGCCCTGATGTTGTGCAAATATCACAATGCAACAAAATACTGCCACTGTCCCAACATCTAACTCCGTCCCCTACAGCAGTTCCTTGAGTATCTTGTTAATGCTTGCCGGATTTGCCTTGCCCTTCATCGCCTTCATGGTCTGTCCAACAAGGAAGCCGAGAGCCTTCTCCTTGCCGCTGTGATAGTCGGCAACGGACTGAGGATTGGCTGCTATAATCTCCTCGATGGTGCTCTTTAACGCACCGTCATCGTTCACAATCTTGAGTCCCTTCTCCTCGACATACTTGTCAGGGTTGATGTCCTCCTTAAAGATTTTCTCGAACACTTCCTTTGCAACACTTGAATTTATTGAGCCTGCCTCGACAAGCTCGATAAGCTTTGCGAGATTTTCAGGTGAGAAGCTTATGTCCTCAGGCTCCATTGAATTATCTTTTAAGAGACGCATTGTCTCAACCATGAGCCAGTTGGAGACCTTCTTAGGCTTGTTGCAGATTACGGTTGTCGCCTCGAAGATGTCCGCCATCCTCTTTGAGTTGGTTATAATGTCAGCATCGTACTCAGGTATATCGAACTCAGCCTTATATCTTGCTCTCTTCTCATCCCTGAACTCAGGCTGGCGTGCCTTTACGGCATTCAGCCACTCATCATCAATAACAACAGGCACAAGATCCGGCTCAGGGAAATATCTGTAGTCCTGTGCATCCTCCTTGGAACGCATCGCGTAGGAATACTCCTTATTGTCATCCCAGCGTCTTGTCTCCTGAACAACCTTTCCGCCGTCCTCGATAATCTCTATCTGTCTCTTCTTCTCAGCCTCGATTGCTCTCGCGATAGCTTTAAACGAGTTGAGATTCTTTGTCTCCGTTCTTGTTCCGAACTCAGAGGCACCAACCTCGCGAACCGAGAGATTCACATCGGCACGCATTGAGCCCTCGTTAAGCTTACAGTCTGAAGCACCGAGATACTGAATGATGAGTCTCAGCTTCTCAAGGTATGCAATAACCTCGTCAGCCGAGCGCATATCAGGCTCGGATACTATCTCTATAAGAGGAACTCCCGAACGGTTGAAGTCCACAAGTGAGCAGTCCTCCCACTCATCATGCACAAGCTTTCCGGCATCCTCCTCCATATGAATCTCATGGATTCTCACAATCTTTTTGCCGCCATCAGCAGTCTCTATCTCGATGCCACCGTCATGGCAGATTGGATGGTAAAGCTGTGAAATCTGGTAATTCTGTGGGTTATCAGGGTAAAAATAATTCTTTCTGTCGAAGATATTCTTCCGGTTAATCTCGCAGTTGGTAGCAAGACCTACTGCCATTGCATACTCTACAACCTGCTTGTTGAGAACAGGAAGTGAGCCCGGCATACCTGAACATACCGGACATACATGTGTATTAGGCGCTCCGCCGAATGCAGTGGAGCAACCACAGAAAATCTTAGTCTTTGTAGCAAGTTCTACATGAACCTCAAGTCCAATAACGGTTTCGTACTCTTTCATAATACAAGCCTCCCTCTATCTGTTCTGTTCATAAGTGTACGCCGCGCGGATAAGCGTCTTTTCCGAGAAGCAGTCCCCGATAAGCTGTACGCCAATCGGAAGTCCGTTCTTATCACTTCCGCATGGGACACATATTCCCGGAAGTCCTGCAAGATTAACAGATATTGTGTATATATCGCCAAGGTACATCTTAATCGGGTCTGATAAGGATTCTCCGAGTTTCGGAGCCGTGGTAGGAGCCGCAGGTCCTAAAATGACGTCATATTTTTCAAACGCCCTGTCAAATTCCTTCTTTATGAGTGCCTTTGTCTTGAGGGCCTTGATATAGTAGGCATCGTAGTAGCCGGAGCTTAATACGAAAGAGCCGAGCATAATACGTCTCTTTACCTCCGCTCCGAAGCCCTCTGAACGCGACTTCTTGTACATATTGTGAAGTCCGTCATAGTCCTCGGTTCTGTAGCCGTACTTCACGCCGTCAAAACGGGCAAGGTTGGAGCTTGCCTCAGCGGATGCAATGATATAGTAGGCAGGGATGGCGTAATCCACAAGTCCG
>FR895370.1 GCA_000435595.1 Firmicutes bacterium CAG:882 | reverse complement strand
TCTTCTAATTCCGGCTCAACTTTACTGATATTTCCTGACTTATAAAACGTCACTGTAAAACTGCCTCTCTCGTCTGCGAACTCCGGTTCTCTAAGATGAAACTTTTCCATTTCTCTGCGAATTGTCGGTATTCCGGAATATCTATTTTCTGTAACGCGCAATGTTTCTAACGCTAACGCCAATACAGGATTTCTAGTATCCGGCTGCATTTTACCCAACTGGTCAACTTTAATTCTTCCGTATATACCTCCCGGATTTTTTATTTCCATCCTGTCTTCATACATGATAATTTGTATCGGCATACCTTCTGTATGAATACTATAATCGCGATGAACCAGTGCATTAATAATTGCCTCTCTGACTGCAGTAATAGGATAATCTGTCCTATCCTCACGTGTCCCTGTTTCTGGATTAATAATTGTTTTATTCTTCATATTCTTTTTTACAAAACGAATTGCTTCATCAAGCATCTCTGAAATACTACCTTCAATTCGTTGATTGTCTAAAAAGCGCTCTCCTGAATCCCCAAGGCTTCCAATCTCTGTTCCCGGCACAGCGATTGCAGTAATGCATAGCTGTGGAAAATACGCCTGCGGATATGGGCTAAAAATCATCGTTGCACTCAATGTTATTTCATTATTTCTAGTCACGCTCATCAACTCATAAATACTTTCATTATCCAGGTTTGATAAATTAGGTTTCCCTCTTTTTAGCAAGTCAATATATAGTGCTAATTTCTCTTGATTTAAAGACGACAACGTTGCCCTTTGCACTCCACGAATATCATCTTGGTACTTCTTTCTGTAAGCCTCATAACTATAAACCTCATATTCTGTCATGGGCTCATCACTATCGCCCACACGTGTATAAGAACCTTTCAAACGACCTTTACCTTTATAAAATACCGGTCTGTCCGACAAATCAACGCCTGGAATCTCAGCTGACACAAAAGACTTTCCGTCTTTTTCTATAACGGTTAACAACGGACGAACAGTCGGCTCCATTTGCAAGCATTGTTCATTTATTTTTTTTTGTATATCCTGAGGATCATAAACTCCTACTTCTTTATAATCCTGCTTTTCATCAATTCCGAAAATGATGATTCCACCTTCATCTTGATTCGAAAAACTGGACAAAGAATCGTACAAATGCTGTGGGCAGCCTTTTTCTGCACTCTTTAATTCAAGAGTGTTTGTTTCAGATTTCATCCTTTGAATCACTTCGAGTTTTCCGATTAATTCTTCCTCTGTCATTTAAGTTCCTCCATTTCTTTCTATTTTATCATTCCCTTTACTTATATGCAAGAATCTCAAATAATATTCTTGAACTCAAAAAGAAACTTAAATTACGTTCATACAATTTAAGTTCCTTTTGTTTTCTAAAACAACAACTCAAAACAAAATCAAATTTGGATATTATTTTTCAGTTGTTGTTTTCATTTTATCTGTTATGTTTTACCTTCTCCATTATCTTTTTATCCAAACAAAGTAAAATTTGTCCTATCCAAATGCCATGTAATGTTAGCATGAAACCTCTGTGTATGTTTATCTCCTCGAATTGTTTCGTATTCAAATAAAATATCTGTTTGGCAGCTTTGATTCGGATTATTAAAATTTAGAATTATGTGCATTTCATCTCCTGGCTTCAAATAGTCAATTGGCAGATATACCTCTGTAAAATTCTCAATTTTCATCCTTAGATGTATAGCTGGACCAATGCCAATATTTTTTATATGTAAATATGCTATTCCATTTCGAACCATCTTGATTTTATCATTCTTCATAATTACAAAATCAAACGGTTTCCAAGCCGAAAAATCGTATTTTCCCTCTTTAACCTTAAAGTACTCAAATGCATATGCACTTTCAACTGGCTCTTTCTCTTTTTCGATCGATATATACGGTAATACCGAAGCTCCTAATGCTTTTTTGTTACTCATTTTTGTAAATGCAATCGTAAGTAAAACCGATATCATTGTTCCTTCTGCCCCGATTATACTTCCAATCAAACCAGCATTTTGCTCAGCATTCGAATTTCTAAAAGCAAAATAGATACATGCCAAACAGGCAGAAACGCATATTCCAACCAAGATTTCTATGTTATTTTCGATAAAACTTCCTACTTTTTTCGAAAATCCTCTCGACCTATACGACGTAATTCTTTTCCTAATTCTTTATTATTGAATTTAACGGATTGAGGATTACTTGCAGCATACTGCATGGCCTCATATTCTAACTGCCGAATCGTCTTTCCTTCACTCACACCTCCCCCATCCTCGTTATATGTCATATTCTTAGAAATAACATGATTTTTCTCTTCTTCGTTTCTTATCTCAGTCTCATTTTCTTTAAAATTTTTCTTTACACTCACTATTTTACCGAGGAAATATGGTATCAGTATGATGGTTCCCACAAACTCATACACTTTTTTTGTCACTTCTTCATACTCACCATACTGAATAATCAAAAAGACAATAACATAACTACATAGTCCTGCAATCTGCGCTATCACATACATCCATTCGTTGTTTTTATGTCTGTTCCATAACTTTCTTATATATTTATATAACCCCTTTATAGGTTCAAAAATTGATACAATCGCAACCGCAAATGTCATCCTAATAAATATTTTGGCTAACAAATATACAACACACCATATGTCAAACAACAGCAATGGAATAGTCATAAATATTTTATATATAATACCTTTTTTATTTTTCTGCCACAAATTAAAACTTCTTAGTCCTGTATATGTCTCTCCTTGCTGCCACGAGTTACATATTATATCTATAAACTTCTTTATCTTTCCTCCGATAAACCCAAAGCGTTTTACTAAGCTATTCCCGATTATCCATAGATAATACAAAAGAATATACATTCCTCCCATTGCAAATAAAACATTGAAATAGAACCATAAAAGTAGCATTCCCACTTTTACGATATCCTTATAGGTTGATACTATTTCAGTAAATATATCAACTACTGTTTGTGATGAGTTCACTGCGATCACCATCAACCACCACACCATATATGTATATACGAAATCCTTAATATCAGAGACGGAAAAAGCTCTATTTTCCGGAACAAATATCATTTTAATTATCTGTTTGATTGCAATATATACGTAAAAAAATACATATATTCCAACAAACCAAGTAGCAATTGTCGAATTCTTCAGAGCAACATTTAAAATGAGCCAAATAGCAGAAAAAACGATTGCAAACACAATAAGTAAGAGCATAATTGTTTCACCAGTAGAACGCTTCGACTTACTTTCCGATTTTTTCAGAGTTTCACCTATTTCTTTTCCACTTTCCTCTATTTCTGTAATTACCCATATTGCAAGTAAAATTAGCATTATAAACGAATGAAAATATCCCCAAAACATTTTAGCCATATTGTTTTCTTTTGCCTCCAAAATATGTTTCTGATAATATCGACATTTTTCTTTCAGCATTAAACAATTTATAAAACAGTTCAAAGAAAAGCAAGGCATCCCTACCTTGCTCTTCTACGTCTTATGCTCACCGGTTCATCCACCGTTTCTATATCCCCCGGTTCCGCTATGTACTCACTCTCCTCTGTATATTTTGATGTAGCTTCTTCTATAGCACGTTCCACCTTACCAGCATTTGCTTCAATCAAAAGCTTGCACAAGAAATCAGCTGTATCTTCTGCCGAATTCGGATTGTGAAAACGATAATTCAATTTTCTCTGTTTCAAGCGGAATTCCCATCACCTTCTTGCTTGTCCTTCTTTCCCATACTATGAGATTGATTATAAGGTTAGACCTAACTTTTTCACAAGATGATTTTATTCCATTTGAAACAAAATTTCGTTCCCCAAATAATGTACTTAAGTCTATTCCCACAATACTTTATTCCTTACTACCAGGCACAATTTCATGTGACAATTTCACCAGTAAATCGTTGTTCAAATAAAAACGCATGGAAAAAGATCTGAAATATCAATTATCTTTTCCATGCGTTTGAAATAAACAAGTTACTATTTCTATTTACGGTACATTTGGGTTGAATAAAGAGCATTCATAATCTTTTAAACAGTAAATTCGCAAGTTAGCAAGCAGTGCATTTGTGATCACAAATACATTTTTTGCTTGTTGGGAACTCCTCCCAATCCCTCAGAATCAATCAGAAATCTGATTGAGCCACGCCTTCATTACATGTCAGTGCTACACATTTAGTTCAATTTTCTTACAATATACTTTACATCTCTTCCGGGCATTCCATTCCTAACAAACCACATGCCTCACACAACACCTTCTGCATGATATCCACCAAAAACAGTCGTGCCATCTTCTCCTTTTCATCAGCTTGTAAAATAGAACAATCATGGTAGAACTTATTAAATGCCGTCGCCAATGATATTACATACCTTGCCACTATAGATGGCTCATACTTTTCTGCGGCATTAATAACTGCATCCTCATATGCGTCTAACACTTTTATCAAACGAAAGGATACATCATCCGTTAATATCGCATAATCTATCTCTTTCACTTCTACAGGTTTCCCATATTTTCGCAACACACTTTTTGCACGGGCATACGTATATTGTGCATAAGGACCTGTCGTACCATCAAAATTCAGGACTTCCTTCCAAGAGAAATCCACATTTTTGATTCGCTGATTGAATAAATCATGGAAGATGATTGCACCTACTCCAACCTTCTTCGCAATTACTTCCTTGTCAACTAATAACGGATTCTTTTCCATAATTTGCATGGTAAGCCCGCTCGATTGCCTCTTTCAAAATGTCTTCTGCATAAACGATATGTCCGCCTCGTGTGGAAAGCTTTTCTCTTGCCAGACTCACTAAGCCATACGGAACATGGACCAATCCATCAGCCCAATCGTATCCCATCACTTCAATCGCTTTGAAAATCTGTTTGAAATGAAGCGACTGTTCTAATCCGGTTACATAGAAGCATTTTTCAAAACGATATTGTTCCTTCCGGTACAATATTGCAGCAATATCACGGGAATGATAAATGGAACCTCCATCGCATTTTGTAATGAGACACGGAGGCATATGATACTCTTCCAAATCAATTACTTGTGCACCCTGACTTTCAACCAATAGACCTTTTTCTTTTAATTCATCAACTAACGCAGGCACCTCGTCACGATAGAAGCTCTCACCCAAATAAGAATCAAAGGATATTCCAAGTAAATCATAGATACGTTCAAACTCAACCATACTGATTTCTTTAAACCAATTCCAGATTTCCAACGCCTCCGGATCATTTTGTTCCATTTTCACAAACCATTCCCGTGCCTCTACAATTAAATCTTCATTCTTCTCTGATTCCGCATTAAACTTCACATAAATACGCAGTAATTCTTCAATCCCTTTCTCTTTTACCAGTTCCTCACTGCTCCATAACTTATATGCAACAATCAACTTGCCAAACTGTGTTCCCCAATCACCCAAATGATTGATTCGTACCACATCATATCCTAATTTCTGATAAATCTTATACAATGAATTTCCGATTACAGTAGTCCGCAAATGACCTACATGAAAGTTCTTCTCAATATTTGGCGATGAATAGTCCATACATACTGTTTTCCCGGCACCAATCTGTGATACTCCATACTTGTCTTTTTGCAACGACTCAAAGCACTTCTTGACAAACAAATCGCGTTTCAAGTGAATATTACAATATGCCCCTACGCTCTCTACCTTTTCAATTTCTAATTCGTCTTTCTGTTCATCCAACTTTTCTACCAGCTCAGTTGCAATTTGCATCGGGTTCTTACGCATTTTCTTTGCCATCGCAAAACAAGGTACTGCCAAATCGCCCATTTTCTCCTCTGGTGGAATCTCTACCAGTTTCAACAACTCTTCTTCCGACATTTCCACTAATACATTTGATAAATACTGACAAATCTTCTTTTTCATAGTAACCTCCATTAATTCTGATTATTTGTAAATGGAAAAAAAGAACCGCAATGGAATTAGCTTTTTGCTAAATCTATTGCGGTTTTTTGTATCTACAACATTTATAAACAGCAACCGCACAGAAACAAGACGTACACCCTTGCAACCATGCGGAAATAAACAATGATTACAAGAGCTTACGTCTTCTTTCTCTACGTCTTAAACTGTTAATACAAAATGTGTTCATACTTTTATCCTCTTCAATTTGATAGTTAGGAATATAACATATAAATTCTATTTTTGTAATACTTTTGAAAAAATCACTTCCAAGTCCATTTTTACACATTAATCCAGTATCTTTTCATTTGGCTTCCATCTACATCTATGGTATTCTCATAAACTCCATCATTAGCAAGAATAGTTTTTTCGCTAGCCTTATTATTGACATCACAAGTAACAAGAAGCTTCTCTATTCCCATTGCTTTAGCATTCTGTATATTTAATCGAAGCATTTCTTTCGCATACCCTTTGCCACGTTCAGAAGGACGCACAGAATAACCACAATGTCCTCCCCATGTACCTAGAATAGGATGATTTATATGATGTCGTAAATCTATAACACCTACAACTTTGTCATCACTTTTGCGCACAGCTATGTACATATGCGAAGGAACTGCCGTTCCTACCTCTTTACAAGTTTCTTCACTCTTTCTGAGTTCGCATATCTTTATCCACTCCTCCGCAGACTCGCTAGTATCAAGCGACATACATCCTGCAAACTGGTCTTCACTTTCTGCATCACATTCTAATATCTCTTGTCGAAATTGCCATATATCATCTGCGTATTCAACATTTACCTCAATCAGTTCTATTTGTTCCATTAGTTCATCTCCTTAACTCCACGATGCTTTCAATCGCCCCAAAAAATGTGCGAACACCATCATCTACAGATGTACTTACATCTTTCACATCCAAATCATAATAATATTTGCCAGTTGCAATATCAACAGACAAAGAATCCAACGGAAATCCCTCCACTCTCTTTGGATGCGGCTCCGTTACTAAAATAAAAGGTTCTGTAGCAATTGACATGTCCATGCTAGAATAATGATGTTCTTCATCCAAGATAAAATAAATTGCATTTCTGTATCGTCCGGTTATTCTTCCACCGTGCTTTGCAGCTAATGCAGCATAATGTTCTCTCATTTCATCATCTGTTAACTCTTTTCCATTGATACGTCTCACATGAAGTCCCGGCTGATCGTCCTCTTGTAATTCATCAAAATACAATCCACTATCACAAGAAAATACCGGTATCTGAAATGCCTCATAATATGCTCTTGCCTTTATTTCTGCATTTTCTAATGGAGTCCTTCCATTTTCATTTATGCTCGGAAGTTCACTATGTATGTCGCCCAATCCAATCAGTTCTATATCAAATGATTCCAATGCAGTTCTCATAGCTTGTAATTTTGCTTTATTCGTTGTGCCATATAAAATCTTCATTACTTCTGTCCCTCTTTTATATGAATTCTCTTTTTTGTGCTTCTTCGATTAACTTTGGTTGAATCAAAGGGTAAGTCCAACTATCAACCAACTTATCTGTAATCAATATAGTTTCAATTTCACTATGTAATTCTTCAAAAGAAACGATGTCTGCATAATAAAGCATTCCATAAGATTCATCATCAAGATTCTCATTTACTCGTGTTTTACCTTTTACCGAATATACGCATATCGGCTTAATGTCAAACATAACTGCTCCGGTTTCTTCTTTTAATTCGCGTTTTGCTGTTTCTAAGATTTCTTCCCCATCTTCTCGATGTCCACCCGGTACTTCATATGTATCACGGTCTCTATGTTTGCAAAACACCCACTTATTATCTGTTTTTGCAATAATAACTGCAAACTTGAGCAAGCTGTCATCCACATCCTCATAAAATTTTACTTCTACCAACTTACCAACACCTCTTCTCATCTATAGTTTCTTAGTGAAACATATTATTCTATTTGCCTCTTCAAATCCCATCTTAAGATGAAACTGTAAACTTTCCTCATTATCTAATTCACAATCACTTGCAAATTCCGCACATCCTTGTTCCTTTGCAAATATTTGGCATGCACACACTAATTCTCTCGCAATGCCTTGTCTCCTATAATCCCCTTCAATAAAAACGCCTTCTAAATATCCTACCGGACTAGTTTCTGTTCCTTCTACATAATCATGTCTAAATCCACATTGAGCAAATCCAATTGCAGTATTATCATTCCATGCAATAAATACTGCACCGCCATTATTCATATAATTAACAAAATCCGCTTTTAAGCCATCAACAGAATTATCATCCCACATTTGAATTGCTAATTTTGCTATAAAACCTGCTTCATTTATAGAAGCTCTCTTAATTTCCATCATTTTTTATCCACCCCACCGATTTCTATAACACTTCTATCGTCTTTATTTCAAGACATATCAGTTCACTCTGCTCTTGACATAAGCCTCCATCGCACGTGGTTTGATGACAACACGGCGGTCCTATGCCAGAGGCATCCGTTGCCATGACAATTAGTCTACCTCATGCTACTCAAGTAAAGAGCATCGTGTAAATACACATTTCTCATTATACCAAAAACACCCTCAAGTTTCCACTTGAGAGTGCCCCTACTTTCCCCTATTCAACTACCCAAACAACCTTCCTTCTCAACCGTTCCATATTGTTACATCCGTATGTACGGTACTCTTGCTGATTCCATATTGCTTGGCAGCCTGACGCACGGTGCAGTTATTCTCGATAATGTATGAGGCAATCTCCATCGCCCGCTCCTCGATATAACTCTTCAAAAAATACCCCTTAAAAATCTTTTTTACAATGTATGACAAACAATTAAAGGGTAGAACCATGAGCCCTGAAAAAGCCCAATGTTACGTCACATCGCTTTTTCAGCCTTCCTTCGCCTGATACTCCAACGCCTGTCTGCTGCTATACCCGTTATTCTTAAACTCGGAAAACAGCACATCTATTCTAATCGGCGTTACACATATAAGATTCATCGGTGCTTCCAATTTTTTCAGTGCCCCCGGCGGAATCTTTTTAAACTGCGCATGTGCATTGTAAATATCCGAAAACGGCTCCACAAGTTCAGCCCTTCCCATCACCTGTATGCTCTTTAGACTTCCGAAGCCATCATATTTATCATAAATGGCGAGACAGACATTCTCGTTTTTCTCAAGACCGATAAACTTCTCACCGCCCTCTGAGAACATCCGGAATTTCCCGTCGTGATAGCTGTACTCAATCGGTGTACATCTCACAAAATCGCCTGCGTGGATTTTTTATAATGCATCTTACTCCTTTTTATCATAAAAGTATATTATCTTTTCATACTTGACATTCAGGCTTTTGTCTGCTATATTTTGAACAGAAACGGGTTTTCACCGCACTTATTGTTGTGGCTTGCTCGTTTCTTTTTTTATTGCCAGAATGTCATACAAGTATTTCTTTCCATTTTCCGCATGGTTGACAAGTAGTCTTGCATCAAAAATATTATATCTAACCACCATATTGTTGTCATAAACGGGAATGGCAAACCTTACATCATATCTATACCATCCAAACTTGGCATCCTTGTTATGTTTTTCCTTTTTGTTTTTCTGAAATGAGGGATTATTTGCAATTTGAATTAATTCCGGAATAGCGGTTGCTGCATTTGCTTTGGCTTTTGCATTAGCCCCCTTCAGCAGCTTTCTGCTTTCCGAACCCGTATATTCATCCGGGAGTTTATTTCCAATATAGATTTTTTCCGAAGTTTCTTCTATTTCATAACAAGTGCCTATATACTGTTCCAAATAAGCTTTTACCTCATCCCAATCAACATTCCTTTTTCCTTTAAACACAATATCGTTAATCAAAACTAAATTGCTTCCATCCTCAACAATATCAACATTCCTTTTCCCAATCATAGGCGCATCCTCTATTCTAAAATGATTGCTTCACACACTTATTTCATCAATTCTTTATAGTAAGCCCTATAACGGTATGCGGTTCTTCGGCTGATTTGACCTTCGTTCACAATTTCCATAATTGTCATACCTGATTCATATTTAAGCACAAACTCCCTGTATGAAGCCATCCATGCTTCATCGTGTTTTTTACGTCCTCCAAAATTACGAGTTTTAAGCTGCTCAATTTCAAGCTTTAGTTCATCATTTTCTTTTTCCAACTCATTAATTCGTATCAACGCCTCTTTCAAAGTATTTATCAAAGTATGCCTCCGTTTCATGTATGCTTGTTTGCTTATATCATAATTATACTTGTAACACCGATATGTGTCAATTTGATTTTTGACACATATCGGTAAAATAAAAAGGTATTACTTAATCATATCAAGCAATACCCATTACCCTGCAACAGCCAAAATGATTATGCCGACATTCATCCGGCATATTAAAACAACTCATCCAACAGCATATAATAACTGTTCTTCCCGGCATCCATCTCAAGTCCGAGCTCGTCAAACAGCATATATGGCTCGAATTTAAAATATGCTTTTCCGCCATTATATCTGCCCGAAAAATTATGTTCGAAACTGCGGAGAACTATCGCAATGTCCTGCCATCTATCAGCATCCTTAATCTCAAGCTGCGAATCCTTTTCCTGAACAACGTCACACTCAATATCTCCCGGCGCGGCTTCTCCAAGCCACGCATAATACGACCTTATTTCATCGGGCATCTTTCTTACTGCCTCCTCAAGCGAGGCTCCTCTCGTAAACGCACCCATGCAATTTCCGGCATACAACAAGCTGTCACCGCCATTGTGTTCCCATATACATTCTATTTTCATTTGCCGTACTCCTTTTTCACATTCTCCGATTTTCTCCGAAGCTCCTGCAAAGTCATTTATTCAAATCCCGTTCCAAAAACCTCCCGACCTTCGCTCCCGCCTCAGCTCCGACAAGATTGTAGCCCTCCTGTAGGTAATGAAACTCATCCTTCATAAGACCTTTTTCGGCAAATGTCTTAAAGAGTCTGCTCACCATCACAATATCCTCATTCTCCGCGGTGAGCTCCTCCTGTGCCCGCTGCAGGCGGACATACAGCTCGGGCTTGTCTCTGTGATTGCCAATCTGAATCAGAAAGCACTTATCAAGACCTGCATCCTTCAGGAAATCGAGAAGCACCGTGGTTGTCCGCTCTTTGTATACGTCCGTAGGTGTGCCTCTGTCCCCATCGGTGCAGCCCTGACACCAGACCATGAAGCTGTGCCGTATGTCATAACCGTTGTCTGTGAGCCATTTTTTACACATATTCACGCGATGCAGGGCATCGGAATAGTACGCGGTTTCAGGCAGCCATTCTGCTATTTCAGAACCGCCCTTTGAGCATGAGATTCCGACAATCGGAGTTTCGGTGATTTCAACGCACGCCTTTACGAATGCAGATACCATCGAGCCTGTTTTCATTCCCGGTTCAAACACGCCGTCGGGATTATTCTCATCCTTACCGAACGGCTCCTCGAGTGCAAAAAGTCTGTCGGGCGCGGTGACGGCTCTGAACTCGTAGCCCATTCCGTCGCGAAGCCTCGGAGAGTCTGCCGCCGTTCCGCGCCCTGCCATATTGCTCTGTCCCATAAACACAGCTAAATCTACCGTCAACACCATACCCCGGCTTTCTCAGGCAGACACCTTCCGTTAGTTTCAATGACCTCCTTGTACCAGTATGCGGAATCCTTAGGTATGCGCTCCTGCGTCTCGAAGTCGACATAGACCATTCCGAAGCGCTGTGTGTAGCCGTCAGCCCACTCGAAGTTGTCGATGAACGTCCACTCAAAATAGCCTCGCACATCCGCGCCCTCGTCGATTGCCTTCTCCATGCCCTTTATATAGCTCTCAAGGAAGGTTATGCGGTTAGGGTCATGAACCTTGTGGTCGCCGCTTACCAGGTCATGACAGGACATTCCATTCTCGGTAATGTAGAGCGGAAGCTGGTATCTTTCATAGAGGAACCTGATTCCGTAGTAGAACGCCCTCGGTGTCACAGGCCAGCCCATAGCGGTGCGAGGGAATCCCGGTGCTCTGTCAACGAACTCGGGCTCGCCATCCTTTCCGGCACGGACATAGTAGCCGTTGTATATATTTTGTCCCATAAAATCCAGCGGCTGGTGGATGAGTTCCATGTCCTCCTCCGTTATCTCAGGAAGATAAGCTGCGAACTTTTTAAGTCCCTCCTCAGGATAATGTCCCAGGAATACGGGATCTGAAAACCATGCCACGTTCCAAGTCCAGTTGTCCATCGGATTGTAGAAGCCGAAGTACACTTTCTTTGCCGCCTCGATGTCCTCAGGCGTATCCGTGTAAGGGTATGCGACACCGCCCGTCGGTGCATAGCCCACCTTAATCGGCTTTCCCGCATATTTCCTTAAGTTTATGACAGCCTGACCATGTGCCTTTAAAAGATTATGCGCAATCTGAAAGGTGTCGGTGATTGAATGCTTTATTCCCGGCGCGTGGACTCCGCTTAAATGTCCAAGTCCGACAACGCACTGTGGCTCATTTATCGTGATAAAATAGTCGCACAGGTCGGCAAAATTCTCGGCGACAACCTTGGCATACTCGCCAAACCAGTCCACAATCTGAGGATTGAGCCAGCCTCCCTTTAGCTGGAAAGCCTGCGGAAGCTCCCAATGAAACATTGTGATGTACGGTGTGATCCCGTTCTCCTTCATCGTGATAATCATGTCACGGTACAGCTCAACCGCCTTTTGGTTTACTCTTCCCGTTCCCTCCGGAAGTATTCTCGCCCAGTTCATTGAGAATCGGTACGCCTTTATGCCAAGCTCCCTCATGAGCGCGTAATCTTCCTTGTAGCGATGTATATGGTCGCACGCGGTGTAGGCATTCTGGTTTTCATGGATATGTCCTTCCTCCGTGAACACATCCCACACGCACTTTCCCCTTCCGTCATCAGGGTCTGTTCCTTCTATCTGGTAGGCACTGCTCGCAACGCCCCACACAAAATCATCTCTAAACATATTTTTCCCGCTCCCTTTCTATCTTCTTCCACTTACAATAACAGATACAAGATAAAATTCCGACACATCCTCATCGCTTGTCTCAACAATCTTAATCTCTACCGTATGCTCCTTGTTCTCGCCGTGCTCAAGGAGTGTATAGAGTTCAAGCTTATCTCCCCATGTCTCATCGAAGTTCGCATCAAGCTTCACCGCGTTCGCCTCATCACCGTCAATTATCGCGGCAGCTATCGGTGCCGGCTTGTGAATCGTCTTTCTAAACTGTACCGCGATACAGCTTCCGCTTACCTTAAAGGTAATACCTGCGCCCTTCTTAGAAGCGGTGAAGCCCTTCTTAAAGCAGTCGGTGATATCCCTCTGCTCCGATGTGTCCGCCGTAAAGCCATCAAGTACAGGCATTGAGTTGTCGTTTCTGTGTCTTACGGAATCCTCGTAAGCATTGGCGGTAAGCGGTGCCGGAAGTGCGTCCGGCTGCGCACTTTTGCTTGTCATAGATGC
The DNA here is from genome assembly GCA_000435595.1 of Firmicutes bacterium CAG:882. GTDB lineage: Bacteria > Bacillota > Clostridia > Lachnospirales > Lachnospiraceae > CAG-882. The sequence goes on along the minus strand of FR895370.1, from coordinate 3,320 downwards.
TGAATTAAAAAATTTATCTGCCGTCTTGGCCGTCTCATACTCTGCCTTAACCGTATTTTTTATCTGCTCAAGACGCTTTGTAATCACCATGCTGACAAGCTCATGTCCACAGTCATTCGGATGAAGGTCATCAGGCGTGATTCTTCTGTTGTCGAACCTGCAATTCAAAAGTGCCTTGTAGAGCGTGCTCTGCATGCTCACTGAAGGAAGATTGTAATGTCTCGCAATTCTTGAATGAACAAGCTCGGCACTTGCACCATTGTTGTAACATACATTGTGAACAAGCATGAGTGCCGGATGAGTTTCCAAAGAGAGTATCTTCCTTACAAGTCCCTCATAGGTCTCCTCAAAATGCTCCGTGCTCTCATCATTTACCGAGAATTCCGCAATGACAAAATCCGGCTTTGCAGCAAGAAGGTCATCCTCCGCTCTTGCGACACCGAACTGTGAGGTAGTTCCTCCGATGCCCGCATTTACATACTTAAACTCAGCCTCCGGGAATGTATCTACCCACCACTTATACACAAGATAGGCATAACACTTCTGCGGTGTTGATGAGAGGCTTCCCTGTGTTATGGAGCCTCCGATAAAACCGATTGTGAGCTTTTCGCCCGCCTCGGCTCTCCTCATCACTTCCTTGATATTCCATATATATCCCGGATTGGCAACCCCTTGCCCAAAATCAATATACTTTGCTAAATCATTCATGTTCCTGCACTCCTTTTAATATTTTCCGTTAAATAGGCAATTGCGAAACGCAATTTTGACGATAAACAGTTGTGCAAATTTAACAAATTCGCAAGCAGGTACTATGAAGCCGCCGGTACTTAGGCAGTGTATTTTACTGCGTTATGTACCGTTGCGTGATTCATGTAGCGAAAGCGTGCCTGTGGTGAATTGTTAAATTTGTACAACGTCCGCTTTCAAATATATAGTTTCGCAATTACCTATTTTCCATTAAATGTTACCTCTCTTTTTCTGTATATAACAGCCGAATTATATAATCTTACGAATGTAGCCCGAAAGCTCCTCTGCCATCTCCTCAGCCTCAGGTATTCTGATATGCCCCGGCGTTCCGGCACCGTTTCGCTTGTACAGAAAATGATGAACCCTGTCGGATGCAATTTTACTGCACACATCATCGATCGCCCTGTCCCATGCCGCATCGTGCATAAGAATGGTGGTTGCAAGAATTATCTGTGCTGCCGGATACAAACCCATAAGCTTCCTTACGAAGCTTTCATAATGCTCTCTCCAATTCACTGCCTTTGCCCCATCGTAGTCAGCAGGCATATAATTGTCCGGATGTGCATCATTCTGCCCTATCGCGACAATTACGACATCGGGCGTATATTTTGTAAAATCCCACTTTTTTACCTCACCAAGGCCTGGAAAGTACTCTATCTTGTCGTAGCAGGATTCTACCCCGAGATACCCGGGAGCACCAAAATATCCTGTTCCGTCAAGCAAGGCTATTCCGCCCTGCGAAATATTGTGAAGCTTCGCATTCAGCTTTCTCGCTGTCATCCAGGCGTAGGAATACCAACTGTTCGAATATTCTCCGTTGTGAACGGGATCCTGCTTTCCGACGTACCCGACCGCCTCTGAGACCTCACCGCACGATACGCTGTCCCCGTATACCTCAAGCTTTAATTTCTTCTCATTCTCCGGCTCACTCCCCGCTATCCCTGCACCGTCCTCAAGCTCGAAGCCGTGGAGAATCACATAGTCTGCCGAATCCTGCCTCTTAAAAAACATAAGCTCATGCCATGTCTTTTCGTCGGATGACTCATTTTGTTTTTCATATTCATCGGTGTAAAGCAGATACTCATGCTCCGCAGCATCCTCGCTAAGCAGCACCGCCGTCTGCACTCCGTCGACGATACAGCCCATTCTGTTGCTCCAGCATGACCTCTTGTTGGTCAGCCGCACCTTTACATAGCTTCCCGTAAATCGAAATGCCACATAGCTTGATGCATAGACCATAACCGGTGCATCCGCATTGTCAAAATCAATTCGCCCACAGTAGACAAGCCGTGGATCGGATGGCTTAATGAACATAACCTACGCCCTCCTTATCTTTCTATGCCTTCTTTAACAGCTCCATATTTTTTGCAATAAGCCCGCATCTCTGCTTTACACAGTCCGGGGAGCGAAGTGGATCCTGAGGTGTGTTAAACACATAGTCCACAAGCTTATCTATTATTGTTGTCGCAACGTGAAGTCTCGTGTCGGATGAAGCGTAGTAGATGAACACTTCATTTTTCTCGTTAACAATAGCACCGTTGGTGAACACGACATTGCTCACATCACCGACTCTCTCACCCTCCCTAGGTGCAATCAGGAATCCTGAAGGCTCGGCAATCACCTTGGCAGGGTCCTTCAAATCCGTCGCAAAGGCATAGATTACATATCTGAGTCCTGCAGCCGTATTTCTGACACCATGCGCAATGTGAATCCAGCCGCGGTCGGTCTTAATCGGTGTAGCTCCTGCACCATTCTTGACCTCAGTGATTGTATGGTACTTTCTTATGCTTGTCATCCTCTCCTCATCGATAACCGCATGAGCTATATCATCGCAGAGTCCGAAGCCGATACCTCCGCCGCTTCCCGTCTCGATGAAGTCATCCATCGGTCTTGTGTAGAATGCGTACTTTCCGTCGACGAACTCAGGGTGAAGCACAACATTTCTCTGCTGCGGTGAATGAAGCGTTGTGAGATTGTCAAGTCTCTCCCATGTCTTTAAATCCTTGGTTCTCACGATTCCCGCTGCCGCAACAGCCGCCGAGATGTCGTTCGAACTTGTGTCCTTGCTCTCAGAGCAGAACACTCCGTAGATATATCCGTCCTCATGCTGCGTAAGTCTCATATCATATACATTGGTTTCCTCAGGACAAGTATCGGGAAGCACAACAGGGTATTCCCAAAATCTGAAACCGTCAACTCCGTTATCGCTCTCAGCCACGGCAAAGAAGGACTTTCTGTCGGCTCCCTCAACGCGCGCAATGAGGTAATACTTTCCGTTTAACATTATTGCACCCGAGTTCATAACCGCATTGATGCCGAGACGCTCCATGAAGTAAGGATTGGTCTCAGCATTAATATCATAACGCCATTCAATCGGTGCATGCTCCCTTGTAAGCACCGGATACTCGTATCTGTCATATATTCCGTTGTAAAAATCAGTCTTGTTGTTCTTTCTGGCAATCAAAGCCTCCTGCTTTGCCTTCTCGACGTAATATCTCTCATGAATCATATAGAACATTCTCCTTTTATATATTTTTTATCAATAGGCAATTGCGAAACGCAATTTTGACGAT
>FR895369.1 GCA_000435595.1 Firmicutes bacterium CAG:882 | reverse complement strand
AGAGGGCAAGGCAGCAGAAGCTTGACCCGGTTATCGGAAGGGATAATGAGATAAGAAATGTCATTCGTATTCTTTCCCGAAAGACGAAGAACAACCCTGTTCTGATAGGTGAGCCGGGTGTCGGTAAGACTGCTGTTGTCGAGGGACTTGCACAGCGTATCGTGCGCGGTGATGTGCCTGACGGACTCAAGGACAAGACAGTGTTCTCACTTGATATGGGTGCGCTCGTTGCGGGTGCTAAGTACCGTGGTGAGTTTGAGGAGCGTTTAAAGGCTGTACTTGAGGAAGTAAAAAAGAGCGAAGGAAAGATAATACTTTTCATCGATGAGCTTCATATAATCGTCGGTGCAGGTAAGACCGAGGGCGCGATGGACGCGGGCAACATGTTAAAGCCTATGCTTGCAAGAGGTGAGCTTCACTGTATCGGTGCGACCACGCTTGACGAGTACCGTAAATATATCGAAAAAGATGCAGCACTTGAGCGTCGTTTCCAGCCGGTAATGGTTGATGAGCCGACGGTTGAGGACACAATATCAATCCTTCGTGGTATCAAGGAGCGCTATGAGCTATATCACGGAGTTAAGATTACGGACGGTGCGCTTGTGGCAGCAGCTACACTTTCAAACAGATACATCACCGACAGATTCCTTCCGGATAAGGCTATTGACCTTGTGGATGAAGCATGTGCAATGATTAAGACGGAGCTTGACTCCATGCCTGCCGAGCTTGATGAGCTAAAGCGTAAGATTATGCAGCTCGAGATTGAGGAGGCAGCACTCAAGAAGGAGGACGACAATCTGAGCCGTGAACGTCTTGAAAACCTCCAGAAGGAACTCGCTGCACTCAGAGAGCAGTTTGCGTCGGGCAAGGCTCAGTGGGACAACGAGAAGGCAGCGGTTGATCGCATCAGCAAGCTTCGTGAGGAGTTAGACGATGTGAATCGCCAGATTGAGCTTGCACAGAGAAATTATGACCTGGAGAAGGCAGCACAGCTACAGTATGGCCGCCTGCCTGAGCTTAAGAAGCAGATAGAGGCTGAGGAGAATATTGTAAAGCAGAAGGAACTCTCGCTTGTACATGAGAGCGTTACAGATGAGGAGATTGCCAAGATTATCTCCCGTTGGACAGGTATCCCTGTATCAAAGTTAAATGAGAGTGAGAGAAACAAGACACTCCACTTAGCAGATATACTTCATAAGCGTGTCATAGGACAGGATGAGGGTGTAACTAAGGTTACAGAGGCAATCATCCGTTCAAAGGCAGGAATCAAGGATCCTTCTAAGCCTATCGGTTCCTTCCTGTTCCTCGGACCTACCGGTGTAGGTAAGACGGAGCTTGCAAAGGTACTCGCCGAAGCATTGTTTGACGATGAGAAAAATATCGTGAGACTTGATATGAGTGAGTACATGGAGAAATATTCCGTATCACGTCTTATCGGAGCGCCTCCGGGATATGTTGGTTATGAGGAGGGTGGTCAGCTCACTGAGGCTGTCAGAAGAAAACCTTACTCGGTTGTGCTCTTTGATGAAATTGAGAAGGCACACCCTGATGTGTTCAATGTGCTCTTACAGGTGCTCGATGACGGACGTATCACCGACTCACAGGGACGTACCGTGGACTTTAAGAACACGATTATCATTCTCACCTCGAATATCGGTTCCGTACACATGCTTGACGGCATAGACGAGAACGGCAATTTCAGCCCGGAGTGCGAGAAGGCTGTAATGGGTGAGCTTAGGGCAAGCTTCAGACCTGAGTTCCTCAACAGACTTGATGAGATAATCATGTTCAAGCCTCTCACAAAGGACAACATCACAGGCATCATCGACCTTATGGTTGCAGACCTCAACAAGAGACTTGCAGACCGCGAGGTTACAATCAAGCTTACATCTGCTGCCAAGGATTACATTGTCGAGAACGGCTATGACCCTGCATATGGCGCAAGACCTCTTAGAAGATACCTTCAGAAGACGGTCGAGACACTTTCAGCAAAGCTTATTCTCTCGGGAAATGTGGATGCCGGAGATGAGATAGTGATTGATGTCGACCGGACGGAGGGACTTGTTGCGAGAACAGAGAAGCCTGTGGCGTAAGCTTGAAGCATCAGGGGCGTATCTGGAGTATTAGTCCGAAAAAAGTACGGCTTGTCCGGAATTTTGATAAATAAAATACGATTTACAAATGTCACATAAACAGGCTGTGTTTTATGGTAAGGTTTTACCATTAAAATACAGCCTGTTTTGACATCTTAACAGTATAGGATTCAGGTGTCGAAACACGCTTTCACAACTTCAATATGTATATCATGTTATAATTATGCATATCACGACTTTTGGAAGAAGCTTAGTTGTTCTTAGGGCTCTGTTTATCGTACAGCCACAGACGGCATGGATGCCGGCTGAGTTGCAGACAGCCATGGAGGGCTGATTTTGCAACGGTGGCGGAAGCAGAAATACTTTTTTCAGAGCCCTTAGAACAACTTGCTTCGTACAATGGAGCTGATATGTAGAAATATAACATGCTATACACTTTTATAAAGAAATAAATCAGCCTGTTTTGGCACCTGAATCGGTATAGGTAATTTCGTTCCTGCTGCGCTGCTTACTTAAACTGGTTCTGCCCCTCATTGTACTCGTAATTTATTTTCGCAAGTGCGCTCTTTATCTCATCTGCCGTTATCGAGCATGCTGCAGCAAGCTCGTCAAGGCTTGAAAACTCGTCGCGAAGCTTCATGTTTACGAAGCTTAAAAGCATTACGGGGTCCTTTGGAAGTGTGTACATGGTGTGCCTCCTTGAATGTGTTATGATAGACGATTTTAAAGCTTTTACCCGAAACTGAGCAGTTGTATGATTTTGCTAAAATATACAACGTATAGTCTGAAATTCTTTATCCGAAATCTACTACATTTTATAATTCTCCCCGCAAATTTACAATATTGTACTGTAATGAAAAATGTGCTACAATAAACAATGATTGCTTATAAGCAGATGGTGCTTATTTGTACGTTTAACTACTATTGGTGCCGTTATGATACGGCGGAATGAGGAAGATTATGGGATTGGAACAAAAGAATAGGAAATTTGATATGCGGGTAATCACGATGGTGGTCAATATGATACTGCTTATATTGGGACTTGCTTATGTTGTGGCTGTGACGGTCACGGGACATAATGGCTCATTGTGGTATAAGCTGTCAGTGATGATACTTATGATGGGATATTCCGTATTATTCAATATTGCGGCATTGTACGGAATGAATGCCTTTGAGAGGATGACAAGGCAGCAGGGAAGAAGTTACTTCGGCTATATGATTTTTGATGCCGTTGAGTTATGCTTTCTTGCCATGTTCGTTGTGAATGTCGGAGATTTTGATGAGCCTTTCCATTACATATCGCTCGGTGTTTTTCTTATCTTGACGATACCGAGACACATATTGTATCACGCGGCGGTTGACCCTGTCAGGGCGGAAGAAAACGGCGGCAGCGGATATCATACCTTGACTGCGATGCACAGATACAGGACGTCCGAGGAGGTTCAGAGGAACGGAAAGGGCAAGAAGGAGGCTAAGCCTGACCGCTCGGGAAGGGATAAGTTTCCGGAGCCGGGGCTTAAGGAGGACAGATTTGTCAATATGAAGCTTGAAGGCTTTGTGGATTCTGCAAGGTCTGTTGACGACAAAGGCAATGTGGACACTACGCAGAAGAACGACGCCATGAAGTAATGATAAGTACAAGCTTGTGCGGCATATAATCGAAAGAGATTATTTTAAGGATTTGTATGGTTAAGAAGCTTTTGGTTATGTGTACGGTGCTGTGCCTTGATTTGTTTTTGTTTGTGTTGATATACGAGAAGAATGCAGGGAGGGACAGCATGCCTGTGTCTACAACTTTTTATGAGAATATTGTGGCGCTCACATTCGACGATGGACCGCATGGAACATACACGGCGGAATTGCTTGACGGGCTGAAGCAGAGAGGAGTTGTGGCAAGCTTCTTTGTGCTGGGGGAACATATAGAGGGGAATGAGGAACTGGTTCTCCGGATGAAGGAGGAAGGGCATCTCATCGGTAATCATACTTTTTCGCATGTGAAGCTTGATACTCTTAATGATGAGGCGGCATGCAGTGAGGTCAGAAGAACCTGTGAGGCGATAGAGCGCATAACAGGAGAACCGGTCGAGTACATACGCCCGCCATACGGTGCATATAATGAGGAGCTTGAGTGCATGATTAACCTCGACAAAGTTCTGTGGACGGTTGACCCGCAGGACTGGAACACGGCTGACGCTGATGCGGTTGTGAGACATGTCGTTAATAATGTAAAGGATGGAGATATAATTCTTCTTCATGATATATATCCGTCATCAGTTGCCGCAGCACTGAGAATTGTGGATGAATTAAAGGCACGCGGTTACATATTTGTGACGGTGGATGATATAGTGATTAAGTAGAAAGAAGATGTACGATGGACCTTTTTGATTATATGAGAGAAAATTCAATGAAGGACAATTCGCCGCTTGCACAGCGCATGCGTCCGAGAAATCTTGATGAGGTTGTCGGCCAGAGGCATATCATAGGACCTGATAAGCTTCTTTACCGTGCAATCAAGGCGGATAAGTTAAGCTCAATCATATTCTACGGACCTCCGGGAACGGGTAAGACCACGCTTGCGAAGGTCATAGCGAATACCACCAGTGCCGATTTCAGACAGATTAACGCGACCGTAGCCGGAAAGAAGGATATGGAGGATGTAGTTGAAGCGGCTAAGAATAATATGGGAATGTATGGGAGAAAGACGATACTGTTCGTAGATGAGATTCACCGCTTTAACAAGGGACAGCAGGATTATCTTCTTCCTTTTGTCGAGGACGGCACATTGATTCTTATTGGTGCGACGACTGAGAACCCTTATTTTGAGGTGAATTCAGCTTTAATTTCGCGTTCCATAATATTTGAGCTTAAAGCACTTGAGAAAGAGGATATATTATCGCTTATACGCACTGCGGTGTACGATAAGGAGCGCGGGATGGGAGCGTATGATGCGGTGATTGACGAGGACGCTGCCGAGTTTCTTGCCGATATTGCCAACGGGGATGCGAGAAACGCATTGAATGCAGTGGAGCTTGGCATCATGTCGACTAACAGGAGTGATGACGGGAAGATTCACATAACTCTTGAGGTTGCACAGGAATGTATTCAAAAGAGAGTTATAAGATATGATAAGACAGGAGACAACCATTACGATACAATATCTGCTTTTATAAAGAGCATGAGAGGTTCAGATCCCGATGCGGCACTGTATTATCTTGCGAGAATGCTGTACGCGGGCGAGGACATCAAGTTCATTGCGAGAAGAATTATGATATGTGCGAGTGAGGATGTGGGAAATGCCGACCCACAGGCACTTGTGGTTGCTGTGTCGGCGTGTCAGGCGGTAGAGCGGATAGGAATGCCTGAGGCGCAGATAATACTTGCACAGGCAGTCACTTATATAGCTACGGCACCTAAGAGCAATGCCTCATACATTGGTATAGATAAGGCGATGGCTCAGGTGGCAGGTGAAAAGACGGCGGTTATTCCACCTCATTTGCAGGATGCACATTATAAAGGTGCTGCAAAGTTAGGGCATGGCACAGGATATCTGTATGCACATGATTATCCGATGCACTATGTAAAGCAGCAGTACCTTCCTGATACACTTGTGGGGCATAAGTTCTATGAGCCGACGGATAACGGATATGAGAAGCAGATATGTGAACACATGAAGCGACTGGAGGAGAACTCTTGAAGGAACAGATTAACAGATATGCGAGAGGTGCATTTGAATATGAGCCGATAGCTGCCGTGACAGAGCCACAGTCTATCAGTGATGCCGTGTGGAAGAACAGGGAATACAGCGGAAGCTTCCGCATATCGGAGATAAAAGGCAGAGAGATTAAGGGGCTTGTCTATTCTACCAACAACAGAGTTATTGCAAAGACAGACAGATTTTTTGGAGAGAAAGCAGTTATAGCATATACTGTGAATTCCGAAGGGATTGAAGCAGGTGACAGAATAACAGGTGCATTTGTGCTTGTTAGCAATGGTGGAGAAATTGAGATTCCTTATGAGTTCGAGGTGGCTTCCGGCGGATATGATTCGGATAACGGGGAGGTAAAGAACCTGTTTCAGTTTGCATCGCTTGCACAGAACAATGTTGTACAGGCACTTAAGATATTTGGCACTCCGGATTTTAATGATGTGTTCTTAAAGGGCGACTTAAGCCTCATTAAGCTTAGGAATGAACTCATGGCAGGGGCTGATATAAAGACGGCACTTGAAGAGTTCCTTATTGCAATTCATAAGAAGAGTGAGGTTCATTTAAGCCTCAGTCAGGATGAGATTGCAATTCAATATCCGGATGATGACATGACAATGTCGGTTACGGTGTCTAAGAATGTCTGGGGAAGGGTAATCCTGAGCGTTGAGACGGACTGTGATTTTATAGAGACAGACAAAAATATGCTCACGGAGGAGAACTTTGCCGGAGGTAAGCTTGATTACCGTTTTTTTATCCGGAAAAATAAGATTCATGCGGGAAAAAATATAGGACGTCTTGTATTTTCCACGCCATTTGAAAAAAAAGAGCTGATTGTGAGGATTGATAATTCATCCGAGAGCGAGGGAAAGCTGATTGGCAGATTTGAAAAACACAGTATTGCCGGGCTTATGCGGGCATATATGGATTTCAGGCTTCACAGAATAGGTGCTGCGGACTGGATTTCACGTTCTAAGGATGCAGTGGGAGAACTCCTAAAAAACGATGAGGATAACCCATATTGTTGTCTGTTAATGAGTCAGCTTCTGATTACCGATAAGAAGATGAATGAGGCAAAATATTACCTCGACTGTGCTAGGGATGAAGCGGTTGCGGAGCGGGAAAACAGGCAGATGCTCTACTGCTATTATCTCTATGTAAGCACGTTATACAACAGGGACAGAACGTATGCGCTTGAGACGGCACAGACAGTCAGGGATATATATGAGAGAGACAATAACGATTGGAGAGTCCTCTGGATTTTACTTTATCTTGATGTCGAGATGTCTAAGAATAAGAGCCTCAAGCTTTTGAGAATAAAGGAACAGTTTAACAGGGGAATGAGAAGTCCCGTGTTGTTTTTGGAGGCATGTCTGATACTCAATGAGCAGCCATTACTTCTGCGTGTGCTGAATGAGTTCGAGATACATGTGCTGCTGTACGGCTGCAAGGAAGGCATTATAGAAGAAAAGCTTTTAAAGCAGGCGGCGGGACTTGCATACAACGCTGACTGCAGACAGAGACTTTTATATACGCTTTTAACGAAGCTTTATGACATATCGCAGGATAATGATGTGTTAGAGGCAATATGCGGCATTCTTATCAGAGGTGGAATGACGGGAGAAAAATATCTCAAATGGTACGAGCGCGGAATTAAAAAGGATATACGCGTGACAAAGCTGTATGAGTATTATCTTGCGTCAAGACGCAGGGATGATTTATCATCACTGCCTAAGATGGTATTATTGTATTTCAGTTATAATAATGAGCTTGAGCGCGGGGTGAAGGCATATCTGTATGCCAATCTCATAAGAAATCGCGATGACTGCCAGCAGATTTATTCAGGCTATGCGCTGCAGATGGATGAATTTGTGAGGGATGAATTAGCGCGCGGGACAGCGGATGAGAATACGGGAATTGTTCTTAATGAATTTCTGAAGAAGGATATGATAGGGCAGAATAACGCCGCAACCGCAGCAGATGTGTTTTTCACATATAAGGTGACATGCAAAATGTCATCGATAAGAAATGTAATAATAGGGCATAAGGAACTCAGAGGCTATGAAAAGTATGCTCTGAGCGGAGGTACGGCGTATGTAAGAATATTTACAGAAGAGCCGTGCATATGCTTTGAGGATAATAACGGACGGATTTACAAGGATACGGTTGAATATAAGCTTGAGAGAGTATATTCAAATGATGCGTTTATCAGGCTTATCATGCCGTACTGTGAGGACGAGCTGATGCCGGCACTTTATTTCTGTGAGAAGAGCAGTGCTTACAAGGATAATTCTCTCGAAACGATAAGAATGTATGGCAAGATGGCACAGCGCGCGGAGATAACCGAAGAGTACAGGAATAAGCTGACAGCACTCATAATTGACTACTATTTTGATAATTATGAGGGCGAAGATTTGGAAAAAATGCTGGATGCACAGCAGGAGGCGGGAATCTTTACGCCGGAGAAGCTTGATGAGGCTCAGCTTGTAAAGTATATTGAGGCACTTATAATACATGGAAAATATGATGCGGCGTATGCATATATTGACAAAGTGCGCTGTGAGAGACTGAATCCTAAGAGAGTGCTCAGATTGTGCGACTATTATATAAGAAAAGGAATAGAGTCGGATGAACTGTTTAAGCCTGATACATTTCTGATTGGACTTGCGTATTATGCATTTTCTAAGGGAAAGTACAGTGAGTATACGTTAAAGTTTCTCAACATACATTACAACGGAGCGGCAGCGGACATGCATAAGCTGTGGAAGACGGCTAAGGAGCAGGGCATTGATGTGTTTGAGCTTGAGGAGCGGCTTATATGTCAGATGCTTTTTTGCAGATGCAGCTGTGAGGATATGGCCGATGTGTTCTCACATTACGGCGGCAACGGTGCAGGAGAGAGAATTGTCGAGGCGTATCTTGCGTACAATGCATATATGTATTTTGTGAAATCGGAAAAGGTATCGGATGAGCTGTTCGGCTTCATTGAGGACAGATTAAGGACTGAGAAGGATGTAATTTTAGTGTGCAGGCTTGCACTGTTAAAATTCTATTCCGAGACGGCAGATTTGACGGAGAATCGCGCGACGATGGCACAGAAGCTTGTTGAGGAGCTGTCACGGAAAGGCTGTATGTTTTCATGTTTTTCATATTTTTCAAGGTATTTTGCACTTCCTTACAGGATACTTGACAAGACGGCGGTGGAGTATAAGACTGACCCGGAGCATCGAGTGGTAATCCACTACGCGGTCGGAAAAGAGACTGAATACATCGCGATGGATATGAAAAATATGTATGAAGGAATTTTTGTAAAGAGCTTTGTACTGTTCTATGGTGATAAAATAAGATACTATATTACGGAAGAATCGGATGAAGGTGAGAAGACTACGCCGGAATACACTATTGAATACTCACCGTCAACTGAGGGTGTTGCGTCAGGGCGCTATGAACTGCTCAACACGATTATGGAGGACAAGGCTGTCGGCGATAAGGACAGCTTAGCGAGTCATTCTGACTTATATGCATTTCAGAACGCAGCCGTAAAGCTTTTTAAACCGGTATTATAGAACATTCAATCAGGAGAGGAGCCCGTATGTTTATTGTAGGAATTGACCTTGGAAATGAATATTCACAGGTATGCTATTACAATGTTGCCAAGGGAGAGCCGGAGTCGGTGGCATTTCAGATGCCGGCGGCCAATCTCAGAGTTCCGACGGTCGTGCTTAAGGAATACGGCAAGGATAACGGATGGATGGCGGGCGAGGTGGCACTCTCGTGTAATACTCTTGGAGAGGGAGTGTTGTTTGACGGCCTTTTAGCGGCGGCAAAGAGCGGAGCTAAGGTGGAGAAAAAGAATGTCTCCGTGATGCCGTCGCAGCTTATAAGAGTCTATCTTACATTCCTTTTGCAGTCTGCGAAAAGAGCGTTCGGTAGTGACGAGGAGCCGGATGTGATATGTATCACGACAGATGATTATTGTGAGGAGATACTTGATGTGATAGACGAGGCAGTAGGTCTTATCGGAATCTCCAAGGATAAGGTTATCTATTCCGGTCATGTCGAGTCATTTGTGTACTATGCACTGAGCAGCAAACCGGAGCTTTGGAAGAATGACAATGTCGTGTTTGACTATGGCAGGGACGGGCTTGTGTATTGCAGAATGGCGACAATGTCTGATATGGGCAGGCGGATTGTCATGTCTGAGAAGATAGATTTAAAAGAGGTTGTAGGTTACACGATTGATATGGATGAGCTTGAAGAAAAGCTGCTTTCGGTTTCAAGGGAGCTTTTTGACAGAAAGCTTATAACAACGGTATATCTTACGGGCGAAGGCTTTGAAGGGGATTTCTCGTGTGAGCGCTTTATCAATTTCCTTTGCAACAGGAGGCGTGTGTTCGCAGGACAGAACCTCTATGCGAAGGGCGCATGCTATCAGGCTTTTGAGACAAGAGTGGGTGGAAAACTGAAGGATTTTATAATAGGCTGCAGTGAGAGAATTACAACAGGTATTGAGATGAAGATATGCGACAGAGGCGTGGATAAGATTTTAAGACTTGTAAGGCCGGGAGTCAACTGGTACAAGGCGGGCTGCTCGTATGATTTTATTGTTGATGACTGTCGTGAGGTCGAATTATTCTTATCACCTGTAACCGGAAAAGGAAAGAAGCTCCTTAAGATTCCGCTTACGGATTTTCCGGTGAGGGAGGACAAGGCTTCGAGAATAAATGTCACGCTTGATTTTAAGAGCGATTCATGCTGTAAGCTTAAGATAACGGACATGGGCTTTGGAGAATTTGTAAAAAGCAGCGGAAAAATAATTGAAGAGGATATAATGCTATGAGTGGAATGATTCTGTGCAGAAGTGAATATTCTAAGGTTCCGTATTATATTGAGGGTGCGGACATCAATGTCCACTCGATAGAAGAGATAAGTTATTTTTTGTACCACGATATATATCTTGTCGGTGCGGATTTTTTTCGTGATGAGCTTTTTACTTTTATTGAGAAGAACATAAAGGAGCCGGAGCTTGCACAGCGTCTGGTGACGTTGAAAAATAAAGGGGCGCAGCTTTCAGAACTCGTACTTACTGTTTTAAGATATGTAGATTTTTATACTGAGGATGAGATATCCGGGCTTGGAGACCTTATCGGAAAGCTTGATACACAGAATTCGTTTGAAAGACTCAAGGCGAGAGCGGACAATTATCTTCAGAATGAGCGGTACAACAGTGCAATCAACTGTTATGAGGAGATTGTATATGGCAGTAAGGATGAGACGCTTGGCGATGCTTTTTACGGCGGAATCTGGAATAACATGGGAATAGCATATGCAGGATTGTTCAACTATGAGACGGCACACAGATGTTTTGCAAAGGCATTTGAGCTTAGCGGAAGCGATGATGCCATGAAGAATGCCGGTATTGCATGGAAGCTTCTTAACGGAGAATACGGAGAACTCACTGAGGCAGTCAGAGAACTTCCGGCCTATGAGGATGCTTCAGGGCAGGATAAAGGTCAGCTCATAAGCGGCTGGCATGAGGAATATCTAAGGTACATCAGGTAGTCGGAGGAGCGTTATGGGACTTTTCGGAAAAAAGAAAAGGAAAAAAGAATATGATATATCCGATATGGATATGCAGGAGATTTTATCGAGTGATGACGTGAGTGACCAGATGTTTGACTCAGTGGAGAGGTCACAGTATGTAGGCATTCAGTGTGAGCAGATTATTGAGTCGTCGAAGTATATTGAGGATGCCAGAAAAGAGTATGCTTCGGTCACGGAATATCTCAACGATATACAGATATTAGACCAGCTTGAGGAGGAGCCGAGAAAGCTTATTGCCGAGACGGCGGAGGATATGTTCGGGCTTAACCATGACAGGGTGGAGAGCAGAAGAAGGAAGATGAGGCTTCCGGCATCAAAGTACAATTATTACAGCATGCATGAGGACGAGCTTCCGGATGCATTAAAGAGAATGCAGAATGACGAGCAGTATTTTCAGATGATACGAAATGACTTAAATGTACTTGAAGCAGAAAAAACAGGGCTTAAGGATGATATCGAGAACTGTGTCAACAGACGAAGCAACGTGAGAAATATCTCAATTATCGGTGTGATTGTTGTGATAGCCGTGTTCATGGTCCTCGCACTTATGGGAAAAATAGTTCCTGATGCAGACAATTACATACTTACGGTTGTCCTTTTTCTCATAACGGTGTTCGTGGTGTTTATGTTTGTTCTCGACAGAAACGCAGTCTATACTATGCAGTTGTCGGAAAAGAAGCTTAACAGAGCAATTGTGCTGCAGAATAAGGTCAAAATTAAATATATAAATATGGTCAATAATATAGAGTATCAGTATGCTAAGTTCGGAGTAAAGAATTCCTATGAATTTTCCAACGCATATCAGATGTATATGGATGACAAGAAGGAACGAGAGCACTACGCGCGTACTACAGGTATGCTCGGAAGGGCAACGGATCAACTGACGGTTATTCTGGCAGGACTCGGGCTTCATGACCCTGAAATATGGCAGAATCAGCTTGAGGCATTGTTCAATCCGAAGGAGATGGTCGAGGTGCGCCACGGGCTTAATGTGCGCCGGCAGAAGCTCAGAGAGCAGATGGAGTACAACATGAAGAGGATTGAAGAGGCAAAGGCAAATGTGACCGATTATATAAAGAATAATCCTAAATATGCGAACGAAATCATGCAGATTGTGGACAGCTACGATATGGGAGATGTATAAGGAGATGTGTTTGTATGAAAAATAACAGGATGTTTAAAGCCATTGCATTTACCATGGCTGCCTTGGTCTTTGTGACAGCGGTTCCGTATAAGGTTAATGCCGAAAAAAACATTCAGGAGACCGCCGCACAGGATGACGGCATCATGGAATGGCAGAATTACAGCCAGTATATATATAATACCACCAATGGACTTATGTCGAATGAGGTGAGCTCAGTGGTGCAGTCGGATGACGGAGTTGTATGGATTGGAACGGGAGCAGGACTTGTAGGCTTTGACGGAAGTGAGTTCATGGAGTACGGACCGTTCTTTCATTTCGACGGTGTGAATGACATTATAAAGACAAGGGCGGGAGGAATATGGTGCGCTACAACGACTTATGGCGCAGCGGTTTATCTCGGAAACCGCTTTCAGCATTTTGATGATGTGAGTGAATCGGTGTCTAATTATGCCACGGCGATTGTACAGGGGGCAGATGGAAGAATATATGAAGGCTCGCTCAGAGGTATGCTTATTATTGACCCTGATGCGGGATATACCAGGACGGAACTTACCGGAGAGGATTACTTTTTTACAACATCGCTTGCAGCCGGAAGTGATATGGTATGCGGAATAACGATAGACGGTGATGTATTCTTTTTGTCAGGTGATGAGGAGGCAGGCAGAATTGAGCATGCTGTGGTCGGTCAGGCAAGTGTGGAATACGCGGACGGATATTTTATTGTCGGAATGGCGGACGGAAGCATCGGGCTGATTTCAGAGAATAATATCGACGGGGGAATACTTTATAAGCTTGAGGCACCGATAGAAGGCACGGCGGGAACAGGAAGTGCAGTCAATAATTTTTATTATGAGAAGGATGCGAGATTGTGGGTGCTCTCGGATGGAGGAATCGGATATTATATATTGGATAACGGAATTGAGGGCCTTAAAAATTCAAGATTTATCCAATGTACATTTGATGATTTTGAGAGCGGCTTTACGGATATGATGATGGACTATCAGGGAAATTACTGGATCAGTTCATCAAAAAGAGGCGTGCTGCTTTTAAGAACATCCGAGTTTGTGGATGAGCTTTCACAGCTTGAGTACGACATGGACAGTATCAATTCCGTGTATGAGAAGGATGGGCTTCTCTATGCGGCTGCCGACAGCGGAATTGTCATTGTGGATACTGAAAAAAATGTATGTGTGGAAAGCGATATGACACGCCTGTATGAGGGAAAAAAGATTACCGACATGGCATATTGGAACGGAGCACTCTATACAGCCGTGTATGGTGAGGGTGTGTACGATGAGGAAGGAAGCTGTGTATATGAAGGCACAAGGGTTAACAGACTTGAGGTGATTGACGATGACCTGTATATACTTACCGCGTCCGGTTGTATTATATTATATAGTGATGGCAATGTCAGTGAATTGTCGGAGAAGGATGGACTCTACAACACGCATATCACGGGTGCACTTGCGGGAATGTTTGGCAGAAAGACGGAGGAGAGATTGTATCTTGCAAGTGAGGGCGCGGGCATATATGTGTTTAAGGACGGAGAACTTGAGGAGATAATAGACGAGAACTCGGGACTGCCATCAAAGAATGTGAATGATTTTGCGGAGTATAAGAACGGTTTCTTTATAGCGACGGACAACGGAATAGCATATTATGACGGAAGAAAGCTTACGGAGTTAAAGAAACTCCCGGAAGTGCTTGACGGAAAAAAGTGTGAAAACCTGTTTATAAAGGATGACAGCCTATATGTGGTGTGCAGCGATGCCGTATGTGTTATAGGGCTTTCGGAGCTTTTTGAGAAGGGTGAAACCGGAAGTGAGGCGGCATATCAGTTTTATGACAGTCAGTCGGGCTTTTTCGGGACGGTGACTGATGGCGGACAGGCTTTTATGGATGAGTCGGGAAGAGTATTTATTCCTTGCGGAAGGAAGATATATTCTTATGTAAAGAGCGATGAGCAGGTTGACATAAGCTTGTTGAAGGTCATGCTGCAGAGCGTTAAAGAGTCAGGGCGTCAGGTGGAGGTTGTTCAGAAAGGCGATAATGAATACGAGGTCAGTCTTGCCAAGGATGCAAAAGATATAGATATATTCTGCTCGGTTTTCAATTTTTCCAATGCGGACCCTCAGGTGCGCTACATTATGCATGGTGTGGATAAGCAGTATACGGTTATGCGCCTTAGTGAACTTCAGCACATTTTGTATGAAGAACTTGAAGGCGGAAGCCACATATTCTGGTTCGAGCTGTTAGGAGATGAGACAGACGAGGCCGGCAATGCCGTGGCGGTACAGAGAATTGTTCTCACAATCAACAAGGAAAAGACTATGCTGGAAAAGCTCTGGGTGAAAATGCTGCTTCTCGGAGCAGGTTTTTCAATATTGATGTATTTTGTATTTAAGGACAGAAAGACTGACAAGCCGGAGGGTGGCAATTATGAAGGTTCTTATTCAAAAGATAAAGAAAAATAGAAAGCTTGCCGCGTTCGGGCTTTTCTTCACGGCAGCTTGTGGTTATACAGTATTCATGGAGATACTTGGGTGCTGCCGGATTATTCATCGCCCTGCTTGTACAGGGCATACGTTGTGGATAAAAAAAGAAAAAAAGCAGAATAATGTTGACAAATCCTTGGGAAAACGTATATATTAAGGATATGTAAATGCTATGACGAAGAGGAGTACCACGATGCAGACCTACAGAGAGGGAGCGCAGTGAATGTTTATTACACACTGCTGGAAGCGCTTCCGGATATCTGCTTTATGGGAAGGTAGCTTTTGAGCAGCATCGGTGAAAGAAGATTATCTCGTATGATACTGATTTTTGATTAGCTGATGACGGATTTGTTCCCGTTACAAGGACAGACATGGTGAACGGATAATATCCGCGCCGTGACAGAGCGGACTCATTATGGGTCAATGAAGGTGGTACCGCGGTAAGATTAATCGCCCTTCGCAGAGAGTATTTTCTGCGGAGGGCTTTTGTTTTTCGCAGATAGAAAAATTTATCTGCATTGCAGAAAAAAAGGAGAATGAGAAATGGCAAAGGAACTCGAAAAGAATTACAACCCTTCGGAGATTGAGGGGAGACTGTACCAGAAGTGGCTTGACAACAAGTATTTTCATGCACAGGTGAATAAGGATAAGAAGCCTTTCACAATCATTATGCCGCCTCCTAACATTACAGGACAGCTTCACATGGGTCATGCACTTGACAATACGCTTCAGGATATTCTCATAAGATTTAAGAGAATGCAGGGCTATGAGGCACTCTGGGTTCCTGGAACCGATCATGCATCAATAGCGACAGAGGCTAAGATTGTTGAGGCGATGAGAAAGGAAGGAATCACCAAGGAAGAAATAGGAAGAGACGAATTCCTTAAGCGTGCATGGGACTGGAAGGCTGAGTACGGCGGGAGAATCGTAAGCCAGTTAAAGAAGATTGGTTCATCGGCGGATTGGGACAGAGAACGTTTTACGATGGACGAGGGCTGTTCCAAGGCCGTAAAGGAAGTATTCGTTAATCTCTACAATAAGGGACAGATATACAAGGGAGAGAGAATAATCAACTGGTGTCCTAAGTGTCTTACATCAATCTCGGATGCAGAGGTTGAATATGAGGATCAGGCAGGACATTTCTGGCATTTAAGATATCCTCTTTCGGACGGAAGCGGATATATCGAGATGGCCACGACAAGACCTGAGACAATGCTCGGAGATACTGCGGTTGCCGTAAACCCTAATGATGACAGATACAAGGATATGGTAGGAAAGACGGTTGTCCTTCCTATCGTTCACAGGGAGATACCTATTATTGCGGATGAGTACGTTGAGATGGAATTTGGTACCGGAGTCGTTAAGATTACACCTGCACACGACCCTAACGACTTCGAGGTAGGTTTAAGACACAGCCTCCCTGTAATCAATGTGCTCACTGAGGATGCAAAGATTGTTGACGATTATCCTAAGTATGCCGGAATGGACCGTTACGAGGCAAGGGAGGCTATAGTCAAGGATCTTGAAGCTGAGGGAGCGCTTGTTAAGATAGAGGATTACAGCCATAATGTAGGTACATGCTACCGCTGTCATACAACTGTCGAGCCTAGAGTATCAAAGCAGTGGTTCGTTAAGATGAAGGAGCTTGCGGCACCTGCAATTGAAGCTGTGAAGAACGGTGATACCAAGTTCGTTCCGGAGCATTTTGATAAGACATATTTCCACTGGTTAGAGGGAATCAAGGACTGGTGTATATCACGTCAGTTATGGTGGGGACACAGAATTCCCGCATTCTACTGTGATGAGTGCGGTGAGATGGTTGTAACCAAGGAGGAGTCCGCCGTATGTCCTAAGTGCGGCAAGCCTATGAGACAGGATCCCGACACGCTCGATACCTGGTTCTCATCGGCACTCTGGCCGTTCTCAACACTCGGATGGCCTGAAAAGACACCTGAGCTTGAGTATTTTTATCCTACCGATGTGCTCGTAACAGGATATGATATCATATTCTTCTGGGTAGTAAGAATGATGTTCTCGGGACTTGAGCACATGGGAGAAGTACCGTTTAAGAATGTTTTAATCCACGGTCTTGTGAGAGACTCACAGGGACGCAAGATGAGCAAGTCGCTCGGCAACGGAATTGATCCTCTTGAGGTTATTGACAAGTACGGTGCGGATGCATTAAGACTCACTCTTGTCACGGGAAACGCTCCGGGAAATGATATGCGTTTCTATTGGGAGAGGGTTGAGGCAAGCCGTAACTTTGCCAACAAGGTATGGAACGCATCAAGATTTATCATGATGAATCTTGATAAGGCTGAGGATAAGAAGGTGAGCCTTGATGAACTCACACCGGCAGACAAGTGGATTCTTTCTAAGCTTAATACTCTCGCAGAGGATGTTACGGAGAACATGGAGAACTTTGACCTCGGTGTTGCCGTAGGTAAGATATATGACTTTATATGGGAGGAGTTCTGCGACTGGTATATAGAGATGGTTAAGCCTCGTCTATACAATGATGCTGATACCACCAAGGCAGCGGCACTCTACACACTTAAGACGGTTCTCATCGAATCACTTAAGCTTCTCCATCCATATATGCCGTTCATCACTGAGGAGATATTCTGCAATCTTCAGGATGATGAGGAGTCAATCATGATTTCCGAGTGGCCTGTATACAAGGAGGAATACAATTTCCCTGTTGAGGAGAATGCAATCGAGACAATAAAGGAGGCCGTAAGGGGCATTCGTAACATGAGAACTTCAATGAATGTTGCTCCAAGCCGCAAGGCAAAGGTGTATGTTGTTTCACAGGATGCGGCACTCAGAGAAATATTTGAGAACGGTAAGGTGTTCTTTGCTTCTTTAGGATATGCGAGCGAGGTAATTATACAGGACGGCAAGGATGGCATAGATTCCGATGCTGTATCGGTTGTCATACCTAACGGAACAATTTATATGCCTTTTGCGGAGCTTGTCGATATTGCCAAGGAGATAGAGCGTCTTGAGGCAGAGGAAAAGAGACTTACCGGTGAGCTTGCAAGAGTTAACGGTATGCTTTCTAACGAGCGCTTTGTCAGCAAGGCTCCTGCCGCTAAGATACAGGAGGAGAAGGATAAGCTCGAAAAGTATACCCAGATGATGGAACAGGTTAAGGAACGTCTTGTTCACCTTAGAGGATAATAAGATATGGATATGAATGGGGATTTTTTGAACGTAACGATTGTACTGCCGTCTCTTAATCCGGATGATAAGCTTAACAAGGTTGTTGACGGACTTATCGGGGCAGGCTTTAAGGATATAGTGCTTGTTAATGACGGAAGCGATGAGGCTCATCTTGAGCCTTTCCGTCTGGCAGCGGCGAACAAGGAAGTTACGCTTCTCACACATGATGTAAATAAGGGCAAGGGAAGGGCACTTAAGACGGCATTCTCTTATGTTGTTGAGAACAGGAAGGATACGGCGGGAGTTATAACGGTTGACGGTGATAACCAGCATACGATAAAGGATATCAAGGCATGCGCCGTAAAGCTGCTGGAGTGTCGTGACAAGGTTATACTTGGCTGTCGTGATTTTTCCGAGAAGAATGTACCTTGGAAGAGCAGAGTGGGAAATGTAAGCACAAGCCTTGTGTTCAGATTGTTCTGTGGAATAAAGATTTCGGATACGCAGACAGGTCTTAGGGCTATACCGTCACAGTATCTTCCTCTTATGTGCGAGGTTGAGGGTGAGAGATTCGAGTATGAGACACAGATGCTCTTTGCGATTAAGCAGAACCATATCGGTATGGAGGAGGTCAGGATAGAGACGGTCTATCTTGAGGATAATGCATCAACTCACTTCAATCCGATTAAGGATTCGCTTAAGATATACAGGATAATATTTAAGTTCATGTTAAGCTCAGGGGCTTCGTTTTTGATTGATTACGGGCTATATACGCTTCTCGTATTTTTAATCGGGCAAAATTTAGAGAGGGGTTTCAGACTTTTCATTGCAACATTCGCGGCGAGGGCTGTATCTTCAATATGTAATTACACGATGAACAAGAAGGCGGTATTTAAGTCGAAGGCATCGGTGGGACGTTCGCTTGCAAGATATTATATATTATGTGTTTTCCAGACCGCAGCTTCCTATGGACTTGTTTTTCTTTTAAGTTCACTCTGCATGGCAGGCTCATTCCTTGAGGTTGTGTTAAAGCTCGCGGTTGATATTGTGTTGTTTATGATAAGCTTTCAGATACAGCACAGATGGGTATTTAAGGAGGCTAAATGAAAGAGGATATAGAACTTATTGATGTCAACATGGATGAGACGGACAAAGGTGTAAAGGCTGCCAAAGTGCAGCCGGACAGAACACAGGCACATACAGCCGGAAGAAAGCCGATACGGAAAAATTCCGAACCATCAGGAAAGACATCATCTAAAAAGACCAAAAAGAAGAACAAGGTACTTAACATTGTGGGAAAGGTGTGCCTCTGTATGGTTACATTCCTTGTTGTAACCTTTGTCGGTGCATATATGACATTATGGACGATATGCCACGGACCGTCCAAGGCGGCAAGAGACCTTTTTGTGTCCACGATTCTTGAGACAGGTCAGATGAAATTTCTTGCATCATGGTATTTTGATGAGGATGAGATTCTTGCCATCACGAACAGGAACGGAATGGTCAGAAATGAGGAGAATGTCAATCCTGACCTTATTGAGATTCCTACGGCAGGTGAAGATGACGGCAGCACGGAATTTGACATAAACGGTATGGAGATTGTGGAGATTTCAGGTCGTTCATTCTTTGCAAAGATGCTCATAATAAATGACCCGGCAAGAGTTAAGCTATCAACAATATATCCATGGTCTGATTTTAACAAGAGCAAGTATGGCGAGACTCTCGAACAGCTTGTACAGCGTGGAAATTATGCTGCCGGAATTAACGGTGGAGAGTATTATTCGGAAGGCAACTGGGGCGGAATACCTAAGGGGCTTGTAGTATGCGGCGGTGAGATTCAGTATAACAGCCCTCAGGCCGGCGATGTAATGGTGGGCTTTACCGAGGACAACATTCTTATGATTATGGACATCGGAAGCATGAGTGTGGAGCAGGTTCAGGCACTTGTTGCGGAAAATAAAATAAGGGATGCGGTAAGCTTCAAGGATATTGATGATGGTGACAATAATCATTTTACCAAGCTTATCATCAACGGGACGGCAACAGAGCTTTCAGGAAACGGAAGCGGGGCTAACCCGCGTACAGCCATCGGTCAGCGTGCGGATGGAACAGTGCTGATGCTGGTAACGGATGGAAGAGGAGCAGCGGGACATCTCGGAGCCACGGCACAGGATTTAATATCAATTATGCAGGAGTATGGTGCAGTCAATGCAGCTAACCTTGACGGTGGAAGCTCATCGGCGATGTATTATAATGGTGCATATGAGATGACAAGCGTTACATTGTATTATTCCACTTCCTCATGGCGTCTGCCGACTGCCTTTGTAGTGGAAGAGAGGGAGGAATAAGCGATGGCGAAGAAGAAAAAAGTACCTGTTTTTTGGATTGGTTTTGCAATATTTGCTGCAGTTATGGTATTGTTCTGGGTATTTGTAATATCGTATGTCAGGAAAAGCCTTGTTATTTATGAAAATTCACAGCCGGAATACACGGTTGAAAGCTTCTTAAAGGGATTTGATGACGGAAGCGTGTTCGACGTCATGGATTTCGAGCAGAGCGGAAATCGTTTTGAGAATGCGGACATATATAAGAGCAGATACGAAGAGGATATAGAGGGAAAGACAATAACTTACGAGAAAGCTCAGGCAAGCTATGATGCTAAGCGGCCTGTATATAATATATATGCGGATGATACTCTTGTTGCAAAGCTCACACTTAATGAAGCTTCAAACAGACAGCTCATGTTCATACTCTCAGAACAGAAGTGGGAGGTTGAGAAGCTTGAGGCTGTATATAAGACGGGAAGCAAGGAAATAACAATAACGGCACCTGACACATACAGCGTGTTCATCAATAATGTCAAGCTCGATTCAAGAGAGCTTACAGGTGAGACGATTCAGATTGATTCACTTAAGTATGCAGCCGATTATGTTGCTGTGCCACAGCTTGTGAAGTACCATGTGGAGGGACTTTTTGATGAGCCTTCTGTTGTGATATACAATAATCAGGGTGAACAGATTATGTACAGTGCGGATGAGAATGGTGATATTACGATTGATACCTTCACGACATCCGCCATAGAAAGTGAACTTTCATCAATGGTGCTCACTAACGCAAAGAACTACTCCAATTTCTTTTCGCGTGATATAGAGGGCTGCCGTGAGAGCGTTGCGCCTATAGCGTATATGTTTCCTGACAACTCTTATTATCTTGAGCTTGCGGAAAATTACCGGCTTAACGATATGTGGATGTACAGTGCACATGAGACGCCGGTATTCACCGATGAAGCGGTTTCTAACTATATTGTCTACACACCGGAGCTGTTCTCGGTTGAAGTATATTTTGTCAAGAATATGACACTTACTCTCAACGGACAGAGCAGACAGGATATAAACAATACAAGATATTACTATGCTGAAATTAACGGTGAGTGGCTTATCGTGGATATGCAGTCAGTCACCGAATAAGCACGAAAATTAAAGATGGGGGTATAAATAATGCAGGGAACAATACAGGCTGTTATTGATGAAGTTAAAAAGGCGGTTTCGGGAAAGGATGACGTTATCCTGAAGGTCATGCTTGCGATAATCGCTAAGGGGCATATCCTCATTGATGACATACCGGGAGTGGGAAAGACGACCATGGCTATGGGATTTGCAAAGGCTATGGGATGTAAATGCAACAGATTGCAGTTTACGACGGATGTAATGCCGTCGGATATTATGGGATTTTCGGCATATAATCCCAAGACACAGGAGTTCGAGTACAGAAACGGAGCGGCAATGTGCAATCTTTTACTTGCCGATGAGATTAACAGAACTTCAAGCAAGACTCACTCTGCGCTTTTGGAAGTCATGGAAGAGCGCAGGGTGTCAGTCGATTCTGTGACCAGACCGGTGCCGAATCCGTTCACGGTCATTGCAACACAGAATCCGATAGGTTCAATCGGAACGATGCAGCTTCCGGAATCACAGCTTGACAGATTTATGATTAAGCTTTCGATGGGATATCCGGATAAAGAACAGGAAATTAACATTCTCAAGGCGAGAGCATGCGCAAATCCTCTGGATATGGTTAGGAAGGTGGCTGATGAAAATAGCATTTTGTCATTGCAGACTGCGGCTGAGAATGTTTATATACATGATGCAATATATGACTATATTGTAAGACTTACACGAGCTACGCGTGAGCATGAGTACATTGCACTTGGGGTGAGCCCGAGGGGAACGCTTGCGCTCGCGGCAATGGCTAAGGCGTATGCACTCTGTGAAGACAGGGATTACTGCATACCGACAGATGTAAAGAATGTGTTTGTCGATGTTGTCAGCCACAGGCTGGTTTTAAATTCAAAGGCGAGAATAAATAAGATTACAGAGATTCAGACGGCTGTTGAGATATTAAATGAGACGGCAGTTCCGAGACTGAAAAAGGGGAAAGACTGAGCAGATGGCATTAAGAAGAATAGTCTATTTTATTATGTTGTATGCGATACTGACATACAATGTTCTGTATCAGACACATGACGGAATGGTTATGCTGATATTTTTTGCCGCAGCATCGATTTCTTCGGCTGCAATGATGCTGATATGCGGATTTAATTTAAAATGCGGATATGAGCATAATACGGTATATGTTCGTCGAAAGAATGAGTTTGAGGTAAAGTATCGCATTAAAAATGTGGCACCGTTTCCGGTGATGAGTGCACAGATGCTGTCAGGTGACAAAAAAAATGCACTCACCTTTGCGGTCGGTGGACGATGTGAGACTTTTGTGTCAAAAAAAGCTTCGATGGAGCACTGTGGCTGTTACAGCATAGAGGTTAATAAGATAAGCCTGTATGATTTTTTTCGTGTATTCAGATTTAAAATTAAAAATCCGGGCGTGGTAAAGATAGTGTCTTTGCCACGCTTATTTGACGTCAATACCGGGGATTATATATACTCCATGACCGGAATACAGGAGAATGAAGGAAATACGGCAGAAAAGAGCGGAAGTGAGATAAGCTCGATAAGAGAATATTCAGATGGTGACAGTATCAGGAATATTCATCACAAGCTGAGCAGCAGAATGTCAACTCTTATGGTGAAAGAATATATGTCAGAGGAGGATGACGAAAATGTATATATATTCTGTCCGGCGATTGTGAAGGATGCGGACAGGATGGATAATATGCTTGAGCTTATGTACAATATGATGTACATAAAGCTTAAACAAAAAGGAAAGGTGGCGGGATATCTTCCGGCGGACGGTAACGATGAAAGTGGTGAAAGGTGTGCTATTTCATCAGAGAATGAGCTTAATATATTTTTTATGAGGCTGATGGACGGATTTAACCGTACCACAATGAGCATGTACGGTATAAACGGAGCAAGAATATTTGCACCTGATGTTACGGAGGAAATTGTTGAGTGCTGTGCACGGACAGCCGGCAGGCAGATAGTTCTGTATGTGCCGGATGACTGCCGTGATAAGCTTGAGATGATTTCATGCGAGGTTGTGCTTGTATCGTCAGGAGGTGATATGGCATGAAGAGTTTGAAGAAGACAGGCTCAATATTTATCCTGTGTGCAATTTCCGTTGCCGCATCCATAATCACGGCATGGCAGTTCATGCAGATATATGCGACGGTTACGCTTCCTGTGGAATACTGTATTTTAGGTGCAGTATGCGGAACACTGATTGCAATTGCCATGTATATTATAAAGTGTAAATGTAAGCTGATATGGCACATTCCGGCACGGATTGCGATTATAGCCGGTCTTGCCTTGGCTGTATGGCTTAAATTTGATGAGATAGCCGGTGGAATGGCTTATATTGTCAATTTTTCAATTGATGAGCTCAATGAGTATTATGGTGTTGGGATGTACTATGTATACATCACAGAGGGGATGCTTGAACATGCGGATCAGACGCTTTTTGCGTATATCGCATGTGGTATGGCAGGATATGGGTATATGTCGGTCTTTTTAAATGGAAAAGGTGTTGCGGCAGCTTCTCTTCTAGCGGTCTTTTCATATGTTTATCCGGCAACTCTTGAGGCGGGACCGTCGGAATGGATTCTGCTTGGGGTTATGAGCCTTGTGGTATGCATGATTATACAAGGTGAGAGAGCGAGGAGCGGACGTACCGGGGCGAAGAGAACGTCGGTAATGTACGCAGGATTACCTTTGCTTGTGCTGGCTATAGGAATATCGGCGATATATATGGCAGCGGTTCCGGCAAAGGATTATGAAGTGCCGGGGCTGTTTAACAGCATGAAGGGGAAACTTTTTTTCTCGGCGAAGGATGTTCAGCTTGCAATCGACGGTTACAGGGGAACTGCCGACAGCAGCAATGCAAGTGTAGGAACCGGAATTATAGGAAAGGTGGACACGGTAAGTTATTCGGATGAGCCTGTGTTTAAGATAAAGGCACCGAAAAAGGGAGGTATAATTTATCTGAAGGCATTTCAGGCTGCGGACTACACCAAGAGAAGGTGGAAGGAAATCGGTGAATCGACATACATTGAGAACATGGCAATGTTTGATGCAATGTCGTCTGCCGGAAAAACACCGTTGCTTGCAGGATACAGGGCGGTATCGGAGCTTACGGGGATGGGTGCCGTGGGAATCGGAAGTGCAGCCTATGATATAGATATCACCTGGTATTCAGGTGATGGCAACAGTTATGTTCCTGCTTCTGCGGTTCAGGCAGATGGAAAGCCGCTGGACGAGCTTGCTGATGCTGACAAGGTTGTTGTGCTTGAGGGTGACGACAGTGGAGCGGATAACATAACCCACAGCTACAGACTTGTCGAGTGGAGAAATTTCTCATCACTTTATAAGCTTGTGGTCAACGGCGGCGTCCTTGCTGATGCAGACGATGCTTACACACGTTTTGTGTACGAGCATTATCTCGGAACGGATGAGGCGTGCGATGACAGGATAAAAAGAGAATTGTTCCCGAAGATAATGAGCAGTGACTACTCTTTGGACACCACCGCGGGCAGAGCGATGTTCATTATGGATGTTATGGATTATTTAGCCGGTAATTATGAGTATACGCTGGCACCTGGTACAACCCCGTCCGGAAAGGACTACGTGGAGTACTTTCTGTTTGAAAAGAAGAAAGGACTGTGTACACATTTTGCCTCATCAGCAGCTATGATTCTAAGAAGTGCCGGGATACCGACAAGGTATGTGGAGGGATATGTCGTACCTGAAAGTCTGTATCCGGGAAATCCGGTGTCAGCATCAGGGGTGTCAATCAGGGGTAATGGTGAGTTTTATAAAGACACATGGGATTACTATGAGGTGACTGTGACCGACCGCTATGCACACGCATGGATAGAAGTGTATATTGACGGAATCGGCTGGATTACAGTTGATGCCACACCTGGATACGCAGAGCAGTATCTTAGAGGGCAGGATGAATATACCGGACGTGGAGGCACACAGGGTGATGAGAATGCGGCCGGGGAAAGCACTGAGGAGACGGAAGGCGAGAGTGCGGATGAGAGTATCACGGAAGGGGCAGAGAACCCTTCGGAGACGGAAAAAACAGGCAATTCTGAGGAACCGACTGTCGAGACTGCGCAGGAACAGGGCACTTTAATTGACGGTAATGGCAATGATGCGACGGATGGACGGAATGTAGAGAGTGTGGCTGCATCGGAGAAGGAAAAAGCGGATGGCATAAGCTTTGGTGATATTATGAGAAAGGCGGGAGACATCTTAAAGCCTGTTCTTGCTGTTATGTGGTTTATTTTAAAGCTTGTTCTGCTTCCGTTAATTGTCGCACTGCTTTTGCTGATAAGGCAGAAATATATGGAACAAAAGAGAGGAAAGTTATATAATAAGGAATGCGGTCTTTTGCCTGATGAACGTATAAGGCGTATAATGAATTACCATGCAAGACTGCTTAGATATGTAAAGGCGGTGGATGTAAAGAGCATGACGATGGCTGAGATTTCCGCGACTGTATTCGGTGATATTGATGGAGCCGAGAAAGCGTTTGGAATAGTCGATAAGGCAATGTACTCTTACAGACAGCCTTCTGAGGACGAGGTAATGCAGGTGATGGCGTATGTTGACAATGTGCGCGGCATGGTGTATTGTCGTCTTGGGTTTACAAAAAAATTTATTTTTAAGTATATACTTGTACTGTAAAGGAAGATTGGAGAAAAAATGATACGACGATTTAAAAAAATATGTTCATACGCGGCAGTTATGGCGGCGGCGTTCATACTTGGAAATGCCGCGTTGCGTACTGATGTGGCTGCTAAGGATGCAGACGGTAATGTTGTGATAGTTATTGATCCCGGACATGGAGGAAGCGACCCGGGAAAGATAGGTGTTAATGGTGTTCAGGAGAAGGATGCCAACTATGAGATTGCGCAGGCGATGATGGATACATTAAAGCAGTATGACGGCGTAAGGGTGTATCTTACAAGACCTGAGGATGCGTGGATTACACAGAACGGAAGGGCTATGCTTGCGGCATCGCTCAATGCGGACTTTTTAATAAGTATTCACAATAACAGTGGAACAGACACAAGTTCAGGTGCGATAGTATTCACATCGGTTCTGCCTCTATACAGCACGATGACGGCGGATATGGGTAATTATATTCTCAATAATCTTGCCGAGGTTGGAATTAAGAACAACGGAATACAGACAAGAAATTCAACAGAGTATGTGGGAGAGGATTTCTACACTATTATGGGAGAAGGCATGCGCGCCGGAGTTCCGACGGTGCTTATAGAGCATTGTTTTATGAGCAATCCGGAGGACGTACTTTTCATATCACACGAGGATGGAAGCCTTGACTATGAGAAGATTGCGCTTATCGGAAAGGCTGATGCCGATGCTGTTGTGACATACTTCAATCTTCAAAAGAATATTGCAGATGTCGCAGATACACATACAATGGAGCTTGAAAAGGGCTATTATGTGAATGTTGATACTTCATCACTTTCAGGAAGTGTTACATGGACAAGCAGCAACGACAACACGGTTACGGTGGATTCGGACGGTAATATTAAGGCGGTTAACAGCGGAGCGGCGACAGTGACATATACATGCTCCGACGGAACTAAGGGAAGCATTGATGTAACCGTTAGAATACCCGAACAGCTCACAATCACCGGATTTATTGACCCGACCTTCTATAAGACGGCGGAAGAGTTCACGGCGATTAACCTTGACAATGCTTCAGCGAATATAGTGTACAGTGATGGCTCCGTGATGCAGGTGAAGCCGGATATTCTTGGAAGCGTTGATTACGGCAAGCCGGGGATACAGGATTTGGACATAAGATATGGTGCTGTTGATGGCTTGCTGAGAGTGATATACCAGACTGAGGATTATATCCCTGAGGTGACATCTAAGGAGGAGACAGAGCCTGAGACGACAACTGCCGAGACAGAGAGCATAACTGACAGTACGGAGGAGACGGAGCCTGTAATCCATCCTGAGACATCGGATAATTCAGGGGAGGAGACAACGGATTTTGATATCATGATGGTTGTGAAAATGGCGGCAGGTATCGTGATAGTCATAGTTTTGGCGACGGTTATTTTTATTCTTGAAAACAGAACGAGCAGAAGGAGACATTCGAGAAGAAACAAGAGGAGACGCAGATAGCAATGAACAGAATCAGATTAAAGTTAAACAGGATAACGGCAATGCTGCTGGTATTTGTTCTGACGGCAGCCGGCGGTATTGCAGGACCGGGCGAAAAGGTATATGCAAAGGATTCAAATGGAGACATAGTGATTGTCATTGACCCGGGACATGGCGGATATGACGGAGGAGCAAATGCCGGAAGCACCGGTGACAATGAAAGTGATTTGAACTGGAATATAGCAAAGTACATGAAGGCTGAGCTTGAGACCTACGTGGGAGTCCGTGTGTATGTGACCAGAGCAAATAATGAGTGGAACACCAACACCGCAAGAGCGCACATGGGAAAGTCAGTCGGAGCAGATTTTGTCATAAGCATTCACAATAATTCATCTTCGACTGCTTCGACGAACGGTTTTGTAGCGTATGGTTCGGTGGCCGACGGATATGTTGATGCAACCAAAAACCTGTGTCTCAATATGGCGCGCTATGCACAGGCAGCGGGGCTTGGGCTTTTCAGCAACGGATACCTTACAAGACCTTCCGGAGCCAATCCTTCAATGGATTATTATACTGTTATCGATGAGGGAGTTAAGTCAGGCATTCCAACGATAATTGCAGAGCACTGCTTTCTCAGCAACTCATCGGATGCGGCATTCATACATGAGACAGAGAATCAGAGAAAGGTAGGAGTCGCTGATGCGACGGCGGTTGCAGAATATTTCGGCTTGTCTAAGAGAACGATAAGCGATGGTCAGAGCGTCGAGCTTGACAGAAGTTACAGTGCATATTTTATACCTGCCAATCAGAAGGACGGCGGCATAAGCTTTGCAAGTTCTGACGAGAATGTGGCACATGTAAGAAGCGACGGGCTTATCACGGCAGTGAACGCAGGTACGGCGACTGTCACTTATACATACGCTGACGGGACAAGCGGAAGCTGTACGTTTACGACGAAGCCGGTAGTTCAGGTGGGAGTATCGGCAGGAATTAATCCTACAGTCTATAAGAGCTCTGAGCAGATTGCAGCAATAGATAAGAGCAAGGTTATCGTAAAGGCAATATATAGTGACGGAACAAGCAGGCAGATGACATCAGGGTACACCATCGGTGACATAGATCCGTATTATGAGGGCAGACAGTATGTGAACGTATCACACAACGGCTTTAGTGCTTCGCTTCTCATAAGACTTGATCCTGGTGCCGATGCGGGAAATTATTCTGATTATCTCTATCAGATACGAGGCGACTATGCCGACATATTTACATATCCTGAATTGGTATCAATATCAGGTGTGTCCGGCTCACCTTATACGAGCAACGGTTTTGAGAACAGTGAGAAGCCGACGCAGCCTGAGGCAACAACACAGGCACAGTCTGAGACGGAGACGGCCGCTGAGGAGACAACAACCCTGCAGGAAGCCGAGAGTACAGCCGAGGCACAGTCTGAGACAACAGAGACTCAGAGCGAATCTGAGGCGGAGACAGATGCAGGAAATACAGAGACGCAGACAACCGTATCAACAACCAATGACACTACATCGGTTGATTCACAGAAAAAGAGTGATGTGGCTGAAGGACAGTCGACGGACAGTTCTGATATAAAGAAGGAGAAAAAATCAATGGATTGGATAATAGCAGTACTTCTTGTACTGATTGTACTGATGATAGCACTCATAGTTGCTGCATCAATGTCAATTAAGAAAAATAACAGATACAATCAAAGCCTCGAAAAGAGAGAGAATAAGAACCGTCAGAGCATGGATGACGAGGAGCCGAAGAGAAAGAGACGTTAATCAAATTTGATAAGTTTTAGAATGAAAATCGACAAGAGGTTATAAAGCCTCTGCCGATTTTCTTTTTTTATAGGAAACAGCAGAAAAGAAG
>FR895368.1 GCA_000435595.1 Firmicutes bacterium CAG:882 | reverse complement strand
CAGCACTTCGAACGACTCCCGCCAAATGGACAGCGAAATTTCCGCTTGCGCGCTGTCGATAAGTTCCTTTGCCTTGGCAACGTATTTTTCTTCGCCCACTATATTCATTACGTAATCAACGTCGGCATTTTCCGTTGCGAGTTGTTGAAGTTCGCGTTCGGCGCAGGCAATATTCTTTTCGTTTTCTTCCTTAATGCTGCGGATAAGGTCTTGATACTCGATAGGCTTGTAAAAATTAGGTTCTCCGTCTATACGGATGACCGCGCCCTTTGCAATCAAACGATTGATGACCTCATAAACCAACGAACGCGCAACGCCGGACAATTTGGCGATTTCGTAGCCGTTTAGCACTTTGTGTTTTATCAACGTGCCGTATACTTTTGCCTCGTTAGATGAAAAACCGAGTTTTTCCAAAAATTCAAAACTATTCATAGTAGTTATACCCCACACCACTATCATAATGCAAATTTTTCCGTTGTCAATACTCTTTTAAAAATATTTGATATTAAATTTGCGTTTTTTCGTCAATACGGACTATCGTCAAAGTAAGCAAGGAATTAACGTCTTTAGAAGAATAAAACAAGTCATTATTCTGTGCACTGACAACAGAAAGTTGGCCCTCAAAGAAAGTTAATACTTTTCCATTTACAAGAACAGTATACTTAATCGTAGAACCTAAATCTTCGGCACCTATAACTGCGCCTATATTTCTGTTAGCAATATTTGATTAAGGAATGACAAAAAGTACTCTCTACTGTAGTGAATAAGTGAGTATCCTTTTTTATCTGCTCTTCCCCTTTTAATGTCTTATCTGCTTTTTCCTGCTCCATCTTTTCAAGCTGTTTACGAACACTTGATAATTTCTCCGTTACCTGTTCAAGCCTCTTGCCCATACCATCAATCTCTTTTTCTTACTCGCCATAGTTACAAAACACTCCTTCATGCAGGTTAATGTTAAGTTCCGGGATTATTCATAATGTAACCCCCTTTCGCTAAAATAAAGTTAATAGGAAAACTCTCATCGCTTACATTAAGTACTTGGAGCCTGAAAATCGTGATTACAGAAAAAACATAAAAAATCTCAAAGAATTTTCCGTTCCTTGAGATTTCTTGATTCTGGAGCATAAAAGCTGCCAACTTTATTCAGTTTTTTATGGTACCATTCCGAACCACACTAGCCCTCCTTGCCCGAACTCCCAGGAGGGGACTCTATCAATTTTTTCGTGATTTTATATGCCACAATTTTAAATTTTTTCTTGTTTTGTGGCACTATGGCAAATTTATATCCTGCTTGCCCAAAAGGAAATCAACAATATTAATATGAGCAATTCCATCTCTTAAATAATCAAACCGATCTAATGAAAGCACATATTTCGGTGACGCATCACTAATTGGTTTAAATGCACCAAACTCTCTTTCAATAGTTTCCTTGCCAGCCAAATAATATGCCACCTTTATATCTGCTTAAAATGGTGCACACAAAAAGGCATCAGCCGATTATGACCAATGCCTTATACATTATCCTTTATTTGGTTCGCTTTTCTATTAGCCATTTTCTCCTTTTTTTCATTTTGGGCTAATAGATTTATTTATCCAACAACCAATCCGCAAGATCAATAACCTTGATTCCCTCATACTGGTATTCATCATGCCTGGTTCTGGCTATCACATACTTAGGGTATGCATCCTTAATCTGCAAAAGTGGAGCTACCTCTCTTTCAAAGTTCTTCTCTTCAGTGATATTATCAGATACCTGAATATATATTTTCTCACTGCGCTTTACTGCGACAAAATCTATTTCCTTCTTATATAGTATGCCCACATAAACCTCATATCCTCTGCGCAAAAGCTCAACCGCCACGATATTCTCTAATATGCGTCCATAATCCATATTCTTTGTTCCAAGCTTTGCATAACAGAAAGTGTGGTCACTCAAATAGTATTTGTCGTTGCTCGATAAATACTTCTTCCCCTTAATATCATATCTCCTAACCTTGTAGAACGCGAATGCATTGCATAGGTATTGCATATAATTGCCAACCGTCGTATGGTGTATCTTCTCCTGCATACTTCCCAGCGTATTGGTAATGTTACGCGCAGACGAAAGATTGGACACTATTATAAAAGGAGCTTTGTGGTATTCCGCTCTCCTCTACCAGCTTGTAGCGACTCCAGCCCCTTTGCTCACACAGTTCATCAATCCTGTCATAAACCTGATCGTACCCCATGATATACACCTCCCTTCTGGGGAACTTTGTACATTATTATTGTAGACCACCCGGCTTATTTGCGAAATTTCTTATTTGTAGAGTAATTTACTCCCCTATTGTATAGTATCTATATCTCAGGCGGGTTCATGTACCCTTCAAATGACGCTGTATTGTCTATTTCAGCTAATCGTTCCAACCACCTTTTCACGGAACCATTTTCAACAAATTCCTTCAAGGCTCCATCGCAGAAGTGTTCTGCCCTTACTGCTCCAAGAAGTAATGCTGCAACCTGTTGTCCAGTAAAATCAGACACATCAGCCGAACTCATAGAACGCATATCCCACTTT
>FR895367.1:4771-33664 GCA_000435595.1 Firmicutes bacterium CAG:882 | reverse complement strand
ACATAAAAATCAGATCCGCATGTTTTGACACCTGAATTGTAATAGGAAACTTGTGTGATGGGAAGCTTTTTATGGGTACTCTTATGGAATTAATCTTTTTTTCGATTGAGATTCAGTCGCGTAAATTCGCGCGCGATAAGCAGGATGGATTCATTATACTCAAAAGGGAGCGTTGCCATCATATTGATGACATCATTCTGCATGTCATCGTGGGCGTTGTTCTCAAATACGATGGTGTCTAAGGAGACGCGAAGCCCTTTTGACAGTTTAATCAATGTATCTATGGACATGGACTTGTGTCCGTTCTCAATCTCGGAGATGAATGTTATGGATAACCCGGAGCGTTCAGCGAGTTCCTGCTGTGTCATGCTTAGGGAATGTCGAAGCTTGTAAATCTTGTTGCCGATGATGTGGTTGATATCCTGAGGAGTTGCGTTCATATGAATCCTCCAATGTGTTGGTGATTGAATTAAAATTAAACTATAGATTTAAATTACCAGAAAATGGAATAATATTAAATAAACGTCGGGTTATATTTTGTTAAACAAATAAGCAATACAGCCCGTGACAAAGGCATGAATCACGCCGGCTTGCACAATAGGAAATATTTGTTTATAATATAGCTCGGAGGATGCACGATGTTATTTCAATATAATACGGACAGAATAGTATTAAGACTGTTAGATGAGAGCTGCAGCAAGGAAGTGCTGGATTTTTATTTAAAAGGTGATTCCTATTTTGGTGCTATGGAGCCGGACCGAATAGAGGGTTTTTATACTGAGGACTACCAAAGAAGGGTATTAAAGTATGAGACGGAATGCTTTATGGCGGAGAAGTGTGCCAGATATTATATATATGAGCACGGCGGAAGAGAGATAATAGGAACAGTTGCACTCAGGAATGTTGTGAGGGGAAGTTTTTTGTCCGCAACGATAGGGTACAAGCTTCTGCCGGAGTATACAGGCTGTGGGATAGCTACTGAGGCGGTGAACATAGTCACCGATGAGGCACTAAAGGATGGACTGCACAGAATCGTGGCGTATGTTCAGCCTGAAAATACTGCTTCCATAAAGGTATTAGAGCATTGCGGATATGAACTTGAAGGGATTGCGCGTGATTACGCGATGCTGAAAGGGAGGTGGCATGACCATGCAGTCTACTCAAGAATTGCAGGGAAGTATTCAGAATGAGTATGATGAAGACGATATTAAATATATGCGTGAGGCAGTCAGACAGGCAAAGAAGGCGGCGAAGCTTGATGAGGTACCGATAGGGTGTGTCATTGTATATGAAGGAAAAATTATTGCGAGAGGCTACAACAGACGTAATACCGATAAAAGCACACTTGCGCATGCTGAGATTGCCGCGATAAAGAAAGCAAGCCGTGTTATAGGGGACTGGAGACTTGAGGAGTGTACCATGTACGTCACACTTGAACCATGTCAGATGTGTTCGGGTGCCATCGTTCAGGCAAGAATTCCGAGAGTTGTGATTGGAACGATGAATGCCAAGGCGGGGTGCGCCGGTTCGGTAATCAATATATTAAGGATGGATGGGTTTAATCATAAGGTCGATATAACAAAGGGTGTGCTGATGGAGGAATGCAGGGACATGATGCAGGACTTTTTCAGGAGACTTAGGGAGGAAAAAGCTAAAAATAAGCAGTGAAATGGGGAATGATATGAAGAAAGCTGTTTTAAGGATACTTGGATTTATAGGAGTTACGCTTCTGATGCTGGTTATCTGTCTGTACTGTGTAATGTGGGTTGTGACTAAAGGGCCTTCCGTTCAGGCACGAAATTTGTTTGTGCTGTCTGTGCGTGAGACGAGCATGGCGGGCTTTCTCGCTAATATGTATTGTTCTAAAGAAGAGATTGCACAAATTGAGAAGGGTAATAAGGTAAAATATCTTGATGAGGCTGTTGATACATCACTTATAACCATAGACAGAAACAACATAGGAAGCAGGAAGGATTTTACCGTCGACGAGGAGAACAAGGAGGACGGAGTGGTATATGAGAACGGCATGGAGTTCCATCCTGTAAAAGGGGCAACCTTTGCAGGCACCATGATTGTGATAAATGATCCGTCGCGTGTATTTGTCGGGACATCCTCGGATAAATATGACGGCTCGGCAGGCTTAAGTGTACCTGAGATATGTGAGAGATACGGTGCCACGGCGGCATCAAATGCGGGTGGCTTTGAGGATATAGGAGGCGTAGGCAATGGCGGAACTCCGCTGGGAATAGTTATATCCGAGGGTGAATTAAAGTATGGTGATTTGAATACCTCGTATGAGATAATCGGATTCGACGAGAATGATATTTTTATCATAGGGAATATGACCGGACAGGAAGCTTTAGATTCCGGCATCAGGGATGCAGTGTCGTGGGGACCTCTTTTGATTGTCAACGGAGTTCCGGCGAATGTGACGGGAACAGGAGGCGGAGTGAATCCGAGAACGGCAATCGGGCAGAGGGCAGACGGAGCAGTCCTGCTTCTTATAATCGACGGACGCCAGACGCATAGCCTCGGAGCCACGCTCAATGACCTTATAAATGTATTTCTTGATTTTGATGCGGTCAATGCAGCCAACCTCGATGGAGGAGGCTCGACAGTGTTCTACTACAATGGTGAGATATACAATAAGATCTCATCAATATATGGTGCAAGGGGAATACCGACGGCAATTGTGATAAAGTGACAAAACGAGGTTAAAATGAACGAAACTGTAAAAGAAAAGAGCGTAAAACGAAAGAGACGCAGAAACAGAAATACAAAAAAAACGGGCTCCTCATTCAGATTTTTTCTGGGAATGTATGCAGGCTTATGGATGGTGCTGACGCTTATCCTATGCATTATCCTGTGGAAAAATCTTGCAAAGTATCAGAACGACTATGATGCGGCCAAGGCAGCAGGTGAACCTGAACTTGCAATGCAGGAGAGCATGGATCTGTTCCTGCCTGAGAATATAGGAAATCTGATTGATGAGCTGCAGCCGGAGATTCTGAGCAGATTTGAGACAATAGAGCAGTATAAGGATTTTTATGAGAATTTTCTTGAAGACAAGACGGTAAGCTATGTAAAGGATGAAGGTCTCTACAATGATGCACGTCCTGTATATGACGTGTATGCATCCTCACGGACCGCGGGTGGTTCTAATGCGGCTTCGGCTGCACAGGATGATGACGTGCTTCTTGCGATTGTCTCGTTTAAGGCTGCCGGTGAGAAGGATTCATTCGGTTTTAACAAGTGGGAGATTAAGGAAGTTGCCATATCCGAGAATATCTATGACTACCATGACGTATATGTGAAGGTTATGGACGACATGGAGGTGTATATCAACGGACTTAAAGCGGATGAGAGAGAGTATATAACCGGAGGTGTCATAGACAACGCTGTGAGCGACAAGGCTTATGAGCTTACGGGAGTGAGCTTTAACTATAAGGTATATTATGCCGGTGATATGGTTGAGGAGCCGGATGTGAAGGTGCTTGATGCTTACGGAAATGATGTGACGGACAGATATATCGAAGAGGAAAATGACTTAAAGAACTATGAGAGCACTGCATCCGCTGAATTCATTGCCGGCGTGCAGGACAGAGTACGGAATTTCTGTGAGACCTATGTATATCATATATACCGCAAGGCATCGGTAGGGACGGTTGCGGCAATGATGGAGAGCGGTTCAGAGGCAGAGAAGCTTCTGTACAATGCGCAGTCGACACTTGCCTGGGCATGGGTTCCTGACACGGTAGAAATACTTGATGAGAGCTATGATGAGTTCATGTACTATAACGATGATTACTTTTCATGCAGAAGCACTATAAATATACGCAAGTCGGATGATAAGACGACGGAGGATGAGAAATTTGTGTGCCAATGGCTCTTTAAGAGGGTTAATGGCGAATGGCTGGTAACATATTTTGTGCTTGGATAGCAATAAAATGTTTGACATTTGGGTACAATACAGATATACTATAAGCCTATGGATTTGTGTTTAACACTTCCGTGCAGCCGGGGAGATAGCGGTGCCCTGTACCTGCAATCCGCTACAGCAGGGGTGATGTCTTTCCTAGGGAAGCCCGCAGAGAGGCTGCCCGGTATAAGTGACGTTGATATCTTGGTCCTACGCAATAGGAATCTGTGAACCATGTCAGGTCGGGAACGAAGCAGCATTAAGCAGAAGCTCTTATGTGACGTGGGGGCGCCGGGGTTGAGTTGGCTGTATCGGTAACGCTCTTTGTGCCTTCACGAAGAAAGACGCACGGATTATAAAATATAGATTATTTGGGACAGATGAGGTGATACCTTGGCTGTCCTATTTTTGTAGGTCGTGGGATGGCTGCGTTCGGGATTATGGATGCGGATTGCGCATGTCCCAACAGTGCCGGCTTAATTTCTGGCTTTTC
Source organism: Firmicutes bacterium CAG:882 (assembly GCA_000435595.1). Classification (GTDB taxonomy): domain Bacteria; phylum Bacillota; class Clostridia; order Lachnospirales; family Lachnospiraceae; genus CAG-882. The sequence goes on along the minus strand of FR895367.1, from coordinate 29,252 downwards.
TGTGCCTGAATCTGCCAAAGCCGTGGTAGAGTACCTCAGCGCGGTTGTACAGCCAGTAGCCCGCGATTCCAAGGTGCTCCACAATGCGTCCGCGGTCGCGGTGCATGTTGGTGAACAGCTCATAAGGTACGGAAGGTCTTTTGGCGCGGGTCGGGTCTTTTATCGCGTCGATTAAATCATCATTGCAGCGTATGCTGCATGGAAATTCGGTCCATGAGGTGCCGATTACTTCGGGGCGGTGGGTGTCGGTGCCTGCCGTCTGCGGCTTGTCAAGGCGCAGTGCAAGCTCATGTGCCGATTCGTTGGCGGAGTGCTTTGCGACGGAATTATAGCTCTCAATAAAATCGAATTTTTCGAGAAATTCAGGGTGCAGCTTTCCGAAGTGCGTGTTCATAAATGCATAATATCCGGTGTCATAAGGGTGTGCCGGACCGAGTATTCCGCCGATAGAGTGCACGATTTTCTCAAGGTGTACAACCGAAAGTCCGCGGATACCTATAAGGCGTGCCTTCATCACATCAGCACCTTTTATGGTGTCAGGAAGTATAATAATGATGTGGCCGCCGTTGCGGGTGTCATACTCTATACCTTTTAACACCGTAAAATGTCCGATATCGCCAAGCTCATCCTTGATGCGCTGCCAGTGCTCATAGCCTTTGTATGAATTGTGGTCGGTCACGAGCATACCGTCCACACCTTTGTTAATCAGTTCTGTTACATAGTCCACAATACCGACGCGGGCATCTATCGAGCCTTCCGCAGTGTGGCAGTGCATATCTATTTTCATATAATCTCCGTTCTGAAGCACAATAAAGTCTTAAAAAGTTGAAATATTTGGAAAATTCTTTAATGAATCTTAACCGAATACAGTATAGTCTTTTACAGATTGAATTTCAATGTTATTTTAATGGAAAAGATACGGAAAAGACATTATTTTTATATTTACACGGAACATATTAATGTGGTATATATAATGCAGATTAGGTAATTGCGAAACTATATAATTGAAGGCGGACGTTGTACAAATTTAACAATTCACCGCAGGCACGCTTTCGCTACATGAATCACGCAACGGTACATAACGCAGTAAAATACACTGCCTAAGTACCGGCGGCTTCATAGTACCTGCTTGCGAATTTGTTAAATTTGCACAACTGTATATCGTAAAAATTGCGTTTCGCAAACACTTAATAATGCAGACATAAAAAGGGAGTAGTTACATGTACGCATGTTACAGCCCTCGTCAGTACGGCTGATGCCCGGGGGCTGTGGAACGAAATTGTTGAACGAGACTTTTTGTGTGCGCTTTTTGGCGTGCACGAAAGGTCTTTTTATTTTGTAACGGAGTACATGGTTCCTGATTACGATTCAGGTGTCAAAACATCCTGATTTATTTTAAAAGTGTATAGCATGTTATATTTATATATATCAGCTCCCTTGTACGAAGCAAGATGTTCTAAGGACTCTGAGAAATGACTTACGGAAGAGCGGAAGTGCTTGTGACCGCAACCGGAATGGAAACGTAGATGGGAAGAATCGCGGGGCTTATGAATGCAACGAAGGAGAAAAAGACACCTCTGCAGATAAGCCTTGATGATTTTGGCAAAAAGCTTTCGATAGGAATAATGATAATATCGGCAGTTGTTTTTGCATTGAGAATAATTCAACGAGAGCTGGTGCTTGATTCGCTTATGTTCGCGGTGGCACTTGCGGTTGCGGCAATTCCCGAAGCACTCGGTTCGATAGTCACCATAGTTCAGGCCATGGGAACAAGAAAAATGGCGGAGGACAATGCCATTATGAAGGAGCTTTCGGCTGTTGAGAGCCTCGGCTGTGTATCTGTAATATGCTCTGATAAGACCGGAACACTCACTCAGAACAAGATGACGGTAAACGATGTCTTTATTGACGGACAGGTAATCAGGCCTGATGAACTTGATATAAGAAAAAGGCTTCACAGATATCTTTTGTACACGGCAATTTTAGACAATGATTCATCAATAAACGATGGAAAGGGGATAGGTGATCCGACAGACCGAGAGATCCTAAAAAGGGAATACTTACCAAGGCTTTCTGTACAAGACTTTTTGAATATGGTATATTGATATCAACATCCGTTATGTGCGCATTTTATCTAGGATTAAGGACAGATGCCATGACGGCAGGCACGATGGCGTTTGCGACGCTGACATTGTCGAGATTGCTGCACGGGTTTAACTGCCGCAGTGAAAAGTCTCTGGTGCGTCTTGGAGTAATGAGCAACAGATGGAGCGTGGGGGCGTTCCTGCTTGGCACTGCGCTTCTTGCGGCGGTGCTTATGATTCCGGCATTCGCGGGACTGTTTGAGGTGGCAGGGCTTGGTACGGCACAGCTTATGGAGATTGCCGGATTGTCGTTGCTGCCTACAGCCGTGATTCAGGTGGTTAGAATGATAAAGCACAGATAATGGGAATATGTGAAAAATATAATGGAGGTGCGGCATGATTTACGGGGTGGATTATTATCCGGAGCATTGGGACAGAAGTGAGTGGGAACATCAGGCGGAGCTTATGAAGGAGGGCGGCTTTAACACCGTCAGGATGGGAGAATTTGACTGGAAGCTGTTCGAGAAGGAGGAGGGAAAGTTCGATTTTTCGATTCTCGACGATGCTGTAGAGGTTCTTGCGTCTAAGGGAATCAAGGTTATTCTCGGAACACCGACTGCGGCACCTCCGAAGTGGCTTGCAGACAGATACGATGTATTGCAGCGCGACAGGTACGGGCGTGTGCGTGCGTGGGGTTCAAGAAGGGAGTGCTGTGCGAACAGCCGTGATTACATTGAAAAGTCGGCGGTAATTGTAAAAAAGATGGTCAAGCATTTTGCCGGTAACAGGAATGTGATAGGATGGCAGATTGATAATGAGTTCGGGTGTCATGCGAGCACAAGATGTTATTGTGAAAATTGCCGTCGTGCATTTGCAAAATGGCTCAAAAAAAGATATGAGGATATAGATTCACTCAATAAGACCTGGGGTAATGTGTTCTGGAGTCTTGACTATGATTCGTTTGAGGATGTGATTCTTCCGGCTTATAATTCATGTGAGGGTGAAAATTACCCTAATTTTGCACATAATCCGAGTCTTGACCTTGAATACAGACGATTTGCATCTGATTCGTGGGTAAAATATCAGAGAATGCAGGTTGATATAATAAGAAAATACAGCGATTTACCAATAACGCACAATTTCATGGGGCATTTTTCCGACATTGATTATTATAAGCTTGGCAGGGACTTAGACTATGTGGCGTGGGACAATTATCCGGACAACCAGTGGGGAGGTTCTGAATATCAATATGTCTCTATGGCACATGAGAATATGAGGGGTATAAAGAATAAAAATTTTGTCGTTATGGAGGAACAGGCGGGACCGTGCGGATGGGATGTCGTCGGAAAGACACCTAAGCCGGGACAGCTAAGGCTATGGGCTTATCAGGCGGTTGCCCATGGCTGTGAGGGTGTTGTGTATTTCCGCTTCAGGACGGCACTGTTCGGAATGGAGCAGTACTGGTACGGCGTGCTCGACCATGATGGAATTCCGCGCAGACGCTTTTATGAGATTAAGCAGACCGGAGAGGAGCTTAAAAAGCTTGAGGAGCATATAGCCGGTGTATCCGGTGACTATGAGGCACTTATATATAAGTCGTATGACGATGTGTGGTCACATGAAATCAAGCGTCACAAGGCTGGATTTGACTACAGAGATCTTCTGTATGCCTATTATAAAGCCAATTCAGACCTGAATGTGACGGCGGCCGTATCGGACAGTGATTTTTCAAAATATAAGGTCGTATATATGCCGGCACATAATGTTGTCACAGGCAGGGAGATAAAGAAGCTTGAAGAGTATGTTGAGAATGGCGGAACGCTGGTGCTCACTTACAGGAGCGGTACGAGGGATTATTACAACAATATGAGAGCCACAACGGTTCCGGGTGCATTTGCAAAGCTTGCGGGAATAGAGGTGTCCGAATTTTCGACCCCGGACGGCAGGGTGAAGCTTGAAGGAGATATTTTTGCGGACGGATGCGGTATTGCGGCGGATGAAGATTCAGCCACGGGCAGACTCTGGTGCGATATTATTGAACCAAAGGGTGCGAAGGTGCTTGCATGCTATGCGGAGGACTATTATAAGGGCAAGGCTGCAATCACGGTCAACGAATACGGCAGGGGAAAAGTATATTATGCCGGCTGTGATATGGATGGGAATACCTTAAAAACTTTTGTAAAATATATTTCAGAGGGGTGCGGCATCACGACAACCGAGCTTCCGGAGGGTGTGGAGCTTGTGAAGCGTGCCGACGGCTGTATGTTCCTGTTAAACCACAACCGGACTGCATGTGAGACAGAAATAACCGGAACCAATATGCTCACGGGTGAAGTCTTTGACGGCAGGATTGAAGGATATGGTGCATACTGCATTAAAAAACACATTGATGAAAAAGTTTAATAATTGCTTAAATTCAAGAAATAATGTATAATAAATCACGTTATTAAATCAGATATTGCAAAATTGTGGATGGACATACACAGCTGAGTAACTTTTATATATAAGTTACTCAACATGGCGATTTTGTAATTGTTATTAACACGCGAAAGGAAGGTTACGCTTATGTTGAAGGTTGGTATGCTTACCAGCGGCGGGGATTGTCAGGCACTTAATGCCGCGATGCGGGGTGTTGCGAAGTCTCTTTACAGAGCTGTGGAAGATGTAGAGATTATCGGATTTGAAGAAGGCTATAAGGGACTTATATACGGTGATTTCAGGGTCATGAAAAAAAGTGATTTTTCAGGAATTCTCACAGAGGGCGGCACAATAATCGGAAGCTCCAGACAGCCATTCAAACTTATGCGTGTACCTGACGACAACGGGCTTGATAAGGTTGAGGAGATGAAGAAGAATTATAAGCTTCTTAATCTTGACTGTCTTGTAATCTTAGGAGGCAACGGAACCCATAAGACCGCTAACCTTTTGAGAGAGGAGGGGCTTAATGTTGTGACACTTCCAAAGACAATAGATAACGATCTTTGGGGAACAGATATGACATTCGGCTTTCAGAGTGCCGTCAATATTGCAACGAATGCAATAGACTGCATTCATACCACCGCCTCATCTCACGGAAGAGTGTTTATCGTTGAGGTTATGGGACATAAGGTGGGATGGCTTACGCTTCATGCAGGTATTGCAGGAGGTGCAGACATTATTCTCATACCTGAGATTCCTTATGATATCAAGTCTGTTGTGGCAGCACTTAACAGAAGAACCAAGGCAGGAAAGAATTTCTCGATACTTGCGGTAGCGGAGGGCGCGATATCCAAGGAGGATGCTGCACTTCCTAAAAAAGAATTGAAGCAGAAGCTTAAGGACAACCCTTATCCGTCCGTATCCTATAAGATTGGAAGTGAGATTCAGGAGCTTACAGGCCAGGAGGTCAGAATTACGGTTCCGGGACATACACAGAGAGGCGGAAGTCCGTGCCCTTACGACAGAGTGCTGGCATCAAGACTCGGTGCTGCGGCAGCAGGGCTTATTCTTAACAAGGAATACGGCTATATGGTCGGAATAAGGAACGGAGAGATTGTCAAGGTTCCTCTTGCGGATGTTGCAGGCAAGCTCAAGATGGTTGACCCGGGTGCGTCCATTATTAACGAGGCGAAGCTGCTCGGAATAAGCTTCGGAGATTAACCTTTTATTCGGGAGATATTTATGTCATATACAGCTTTATACAGAAAATGGAGACCGGCGACCTTCGATGAGGTTAAGGGACAGGATCACATTGTGACCACCCTAAAGAATCAGATAAAGAATGACAGAATAGGTCATGCTTATCTCTTCTGCGGAACGAGAGGTACAGGTAAGACGTCGGTTGCCAAGATTTTTGCGAAGGCGGTCAACTGCGCCAACCCCGTCGACGGAAATCCGTGCGGGGAGTGCGAGGTGTGCCGTGCCGTTGCAGCGGGAGCGAGCATGAATGTAATAGAGATTGATGCCGCGTCGAACAACGGTGTTGACAACATCCGTGAGATTAAGGAGGAGGTTGCCTATCCGCCTACGCAGGGAAGGTTCAAGGTATATATAATCGATGAGGTGCATATGCTCTCAATAGGTGCGTTCAATGCTCTTTTAAAGACGCTGGAGGAACCGCCGGCATATGTTATCTTCATTCTTGCAACAACGGAGGCACACAAGATTCCGATAACCATTCTCTCAAGATGTCAGAGGTATGATTTTAAACGTATCTCAATAGATACTATTAGTTCAAGGCTTTCAGAGCTGATGAAGGCTGAGGGGATAACGGCTGATGAGAGAGCACTCAGGTATGTCGCAAAGGCGGCTGACGGTTCAATGAGAGATGCATTGAGCCTTCTTGATCAGTGCCTTGCCTTTTACATGGGACAGGAGTTAAAATACGAGAATGTCCTGGATGTATTAGGTGCGGTTGACACGGAAGTGTTTTCGGATTTTTTCAGGGGAGTGATTGAGGGCGACGCAATCGGTCTCATTCATAAGCTTGAGCAGATAATAATTGACGGAAGAGATTTAAGCCAGTTTGTGAACGATTTCACATGGTATCTGCGTAATCTTATGCTGTTACAGTCGGCTGCGGATGCATCTGATGTTCTCGAAATGTCGGAGGAGAATATTAAGATTTTAAAAGAAGATGCCGCATTGACCGATCTGAACGGAATAATGCGCTATATAAGAGTGTTTTCAGAGCTGTCAGGACAGCTTAAGAATTCAAGCCAGAAGAGGGTTATGGTTGAGGTTGCACTCATCAAGCTCACCCGTCCGGCTATGGATAAGGGGTTGGATTCGGTGCTTGACCGAATAAAAGTGCTTGAAAGGCAGATGGAGACAGGGCTTGAGGCGGCGGCAAGAGCTGTGGCAGCCGGCGGCAATATGGCATCGGCAGGAGGTATGGCGGGCACGGTCAATCAGGAGGTATCGGCAGATGCGGTGCCGAAAGCGCGCACGGTCAAGCCGGCACGTTCGGAGGATATAACCGCGGTGATTCAGAACTGGCGTGGTATCTGCAACGGGCTTGCGATGTCACTCAAGCCTATTCTTGAACACTATACTACCAAGGCAAACGGCGGGGGAAATAAGCTCCAGCTGATATATGATAACGATACCTATTACTCGATGGTATCGACACCTGAGAATATTCAGACGATAAAGAAGGTAATAGCAGACAAGACGGGACTTGATATGGAGATTGAGGTTATACGTCTTGAGAACGGTGCGGATGCATCACAGGATTATGACACTCTTGAGGATTTGTGCAGAATGAATATCGAGGAAGAGGATTTTTAATATTTCAGTGCAGATAAAGCCAATTTACAGAGTATAGACATTATATTTTTGTTGGTTTTATAATAAATAAAAGTAAGAAATTAAAGGAGACCGTTATGGCAAAAAGAGGAGGCTTTCCGGGAGGCGCAATGCCCGGCAATATGAACAATCTGATGAAGCAGGCACAGAGAATGCAGCGTCAGATGGAGGAGACAACCAAGGAGCTTGAGGAGAAGGAAATCACTGCATCTGCAGGCGGCGGAGCAGTATCCGTTACCGTATCCGGCAAGAAAGAGGTTACGAAGGTTAAGATTGACCCTGAGGCAGTTGATACAGATGATATTGAGATGTTAGAGGATATGATTATGGCGGCTACAAATGAGGCACTCAGACAGATTGAGGAGCTTTCACAGGAGTCCATGGCTAAGATTACAGGAGGACTCGGCGGTCTTGGAGGAGGCTTCCCATTCTAATGGAGTACTATGGAAGTCAGATAAACAAGCTTATTGAGGAGCTTTCAAGGCTTCCCGGCATAGGAGCTAAGTCGGCACAGAGACTTGCATTTCACATTATAGGTATGCCGCGTGAGCAGGTTGAGAGCCTGTCATCGGCAATAGTGAACGCCAAGACGAATGTAAGATACTGTAGCTGCTGTTACACGCTGACGGATGAGGAGCTCTGTCCTATATGCCGCAATCCTAACCGCAATCATCGTGTGATTATGGTTGTGGAGAACACAAGGGACATGGCTGCCTATGAAAAGACGCAGAAATATGACGGCGTGTACCATGTGCTTCACGGAGCAATCTCGCCGATGCTGGGTATAGGACCTAACGACATCAAGTTAAAGGAGCTTATGAAGCGGCTTGAGGATGATGTGGATGAGGTGATTATAGCAACCAATTCAAGCCTTGAAGGTGAGACCACGGCGATGTACATAAGCAAGCTTGTGAAACCTACGGGAATCAAGGTGAGCCGAATAGCAAGCGGTGTGCCGGTCGGAGGAGATTTGGAAAATATTGACGAGATAACACTGCTTCGTGCACTTGAGGGAAGGACGCTTTTGTAAAGGGAATTAACCTTACAACCGCTTGCCATCCCCATTTCCTTGCGGTATAATAACTTCTATGAATATAGAAGAGGTTATCGTGAATGCCGCAGGAGAATATTTTAGTAAATGATATAATTTCAGACCACAGAGAGCGTATGCTGAACCTTAAGAAATATTATCCGTTCTTCAAGCTGTCGGAGGTGTCCTTTTCATGGTATAAAGAGGGCATATACGACAGTCTTGATATGGGATATATTCTTATGGCGGTGCTGCGCTTTTTTATTGAGGAAAATAATTTTAAAGAGAGAGACGTGACATACGCTGAGTATGCCGAATTCATGAACCGATGTATAAGGCGTGATTTTAAGCTGAATCCGCCGCAGGGTGACATGAGCATACTTGTGGACTACATTTTTGATAAGCTTAAAAATGATGGCAAGCCTTTTGTGTTCCATTATTTTGATCCCGTTGACAGAAAAAAGAAGATATCAAGAGTACGGCTTATCGAGAGCAGAATAGAGAATGGAAGCGTGTGGTATTCGATAAGCGCGGAGGGTATTGAGTTCTATCTTGACACTAAGGAAATCAGGGATGAGAGCAGGATAAGCGTGGAACAGCTTCTGCTTGAGAAGATGATACAGTCTAAAGACTTTAAGGGCGGAACCGATGTCGTGAGGAGAATCAACAAGGAAGTTGACAGACTGTGGGTTAAGAAAAATCAGGTCATGGCACTTCTGTCAGCAGATGTCTTTACGGGACTTGAGGCGTATGAGGAGTTCTTCGGCACGGGAATCAGATGGTTTGATGAGGAGCAGAAGCTTTTTGTAAAGAACTCCGAGCTGATTGATGCGGCACAGAGAAAGGCGGAGAGCGACAAGGGCAATGATGATTACGGCTCGTATCTTAAGATAACGGGTGAGATATATCAGCTTGACACAGAGCTTAAAATTGCAATGAACAATCATCTTAAGCTGTTGTCGGCATGTACACAGCTTGGAATAATGGCGGACGAGATGGTCAAGAAGGCTAAGCTTGGGAGATTAAGACCAAGCTTTGATTTTAGAAATGCACTTGAGCTTGCCATGAAGAAGGATGATATGGAGCTTCTCGGGAATCTGGTACGCCCGGTGATGGGACTTAAGCTTATCAAGACCTTTCCGATTGAAAGAATCGGAGACATGATAACCTACAGACCGGAGCGGGAGGAGCAGGCGGAGCGCATTGAAAATCCTGCCGTAGAGAACATTGTGTACGACGATGAGCTTGAGGATGCGAGAATCAGGGATAATTATGCGGCACTTATTAAGATGCTTCTTGCAATGCTCAGACGCCGTGACAGCTTCGACCTTCGCACATTCAACGAATTTGCGGTAAAGGTGCTCGGGGATACGCTTTTTGAGAACGGGGATTACTATTCCTTTCTTGTGCATCTTTGTCAGAAGAAGGAGTATGTGTTTGAGACTGACCGACAGAGCATGGAGACTTTTCTTGACGAGATATTCCGTGACTGCGCGGCGAAGGATGAATATGCGGAGTACCTTGGAACACATTTTTCGATTGAGCCGGCAGGCGGTGATGAGATTGAAATAAGTGCCAATTCGCAGGACAATGCACTGCCGTTCACGATAACGAACATAATTTTTAGGAACATACATGACAGTGAAATATAATGATATCAGGGTCAAAAGGTCAGAAGTCCGATGCAAGCTTGCTTGCGTGAGGATTTTTGACATTGTGACCCGCCAAAAATATGAGTAAGAAGCCATTTTTCAAAGAAAAATGTGTGAATTACGAATATTTTTGAGAATTGTGGGAGCACGCAATGCGGAGCAATTCGATATCATTGAGGTCAAAATACCTTTTGACCTCAACATAATATAATGCCTTAAACGGCAATAGGAAAGGGAAAGACGATGGAAGACCGCAGCTTGGAAAAAGCGCTTGAGATTGCAGCAACACTTATCAGAGGTGAAGCGGTAAGCTCAGGCGAGAACATTGCTCTTTATGAGGAATATTCGTCAAATTCACAGGTATATGATGCGCTCAGGCTGATTTTAAAGAAGTTCGACATGGAGCTTTATGAATATAATAACGCTCTGTTTGTCAGCGCGGGTGAGAACAACAGATGTTTCGGGTTCACCAATGAGGAGTTGAGACGTGCTCTGGGAGTTAAGGTCAACAAGGAACTGTTTTTGTGTTATCTTATAACATACTGCGCTATGACGGAATTTTACAAGACCTCCGGAAATTATACATACACGGAGTTTGTCAGACACGAGGAGGTCATAAGGGCGGTTGACAATGTGCTTGCGAATGTGATTGACCGCTCGGCGGGGCTGGTGCTTGATGAGGTGGAGGAGAACAGCTTCAAGACGCTTGCGCTGCTGTGGGATGAACTTCCGGTGACATCGACTGACGATATACAGGGACAGAGAGCCGCACGAAATTCCAAGACGGGATATGTGAAGCTCACCTTCAACTTTCTGGTGAGCCAGGGACTTTTTATAGAGAATCAGAGTAAGTACTATCCGACTGACAGATTCAAGGCGATGGCTGAGAATTATTACAGCAATAACAGGGGAAGGCTGTATGAGATTTTGACGGGAGACAACGAAGAGGAGGAAGAAAATGCCGCAGATTAACAGAATCAGGGTAAATAACATAAAATACAATTTCGGCACACAGTATTACGATGATTTCCTCATGCGTTTTTCGTGTAAAAATACAATCTATGACCTTGCAAACGGAGGCGGAAAGAGTGTGCTCATGCTGCTTCTTTTACAGACGATGCTGCCTAACTGCACACTCGACGAAAAGCAGCCTGTCGAGAAGCTTTTTGCGACGGCGGGAGGAAGCACCACGATACATTCGCTTGTGGAGTGGAAGCTTGATTCATGTGATGTAAAGAACGGTTACAAGTACATGACATGCGGCTTCTGTGCGAGAAAGGGAAGAGCCGGCGAGGACGAGGAGGAGACCCAAAAGGGAGCAGGAATAGAATATTTTAATTATTGTATTTTTTACAGGGAGTTCGGCGATAATGACATAAAAAATCTTCCGCTTTCAAGCGGCGGTGAGAGAATAACCTATAATGGGCTTAAAGCATATCTTCGCGACCTTGAGAAGAAGGATTTCGGAGTGAAGGTTAAGCTGTTTGAGAGAAAGGGAGATTACCTCAGCTTTATAAACGAATACGGAATATATGAGAGTCATTGGGAGCTTGTGAGGGGAATCAATAAGACGGAGGGGCATGTCCGTACTTATTTTGAGAGCAATTATAAGACAACCAGAAAGGTTGTTGAGGATCTTCTGATTGAGGAGATAATAGAGAAGTCTTACAACAACCGCATAAGGGGCGGTAACGGCGATGACGAGATGGCAAGAACTCTCCTTGAGATAAAGGATAAGCTCTTAGAACTTGCCAGGCGCAGGGAGGACATTGACAATTATGAGAAGGAGCTTGCCCTGCTAAATGAATTTTCTGCCAAGGTCAATGATTTTGGCGGTGTGTTCGCGCGCAAGGAGGCCGGGAAAAACACTCTTTTTAAGTACCTTTTTATGGCAGGGGCACAGGTGGCAAAAAAAGAAAATGATGCCGCAAGGCTTTCCGAAAAGCTGTCCGGGCTGAAGTCTGCAAGGGAGAACGAGGAAAGGCTTATTGCCGCTTCGCTCATAGCTGAGGAGGAAGCAGGGCTTAAGGAGGTGCGTGAGCTTGTTGACAGTCTGTCTGAGAAGAATGATGCCATGTCCGCTGAATATGAAAAAAAGCGCGAGGAGCTTGAAATGTCCTACGCCGCTGAGGATTATGCGGATTATGTGAATCAGGAAACGGAGCTTTTGAGGCTTAAAGAATATATGGATAACCGCCATAAGGACAGAAGCCAGATTACGGATGAGATGCGGAGGCTTGCCGGTGCGAAGCATCTGTATATGGCACAGGAGCTTGCAGACAGCGAAAAGTCATTGAATGACCTGCTCGGAAGGGAACGCGAGAGCAGGGAGGCACTGGAAAACCTGAATGAAAATTTCCGTATCAAGGATAATGAATGTGCAAGAGCGGAGGGCATCATTGTCAGTCTGAAAAAGCAGGTTGAAGAGCTTGAGGATGATATTAAGGAAAAGCTTTCAAGGACACCGCTTCTTGTTGTTGAGAATGCGGCACAGGAGGCCTGTGAATATGCGGAGAGGACGGATGAACTGAAAAATAAGCTTGCAGCACTCTCTGAGGAGGAAGCACAGCTCAATGCGAAGAAGGAGAGCTGCATAAGGGAGCGCGCACAGACGGACGCGTCACTTGAACTTACGGCTCAGAATTTAGACAGAATAAGTGAACGTCTTTCTGCTGCAAGACAGAGGGAAAATGAACTCACGGCACTTGGAAAGGTGTATGGTGAGCCTAATCATGAGAAGCTGACAGCGGTGCTTGGCCATTTCTATGATAATATGCTCGCTCAGAGAGAACAGCTTAAGAAAAAGACGGACTCTGTAAGAGAGTATATAAGCTCAATAGAGAATCTTAAGCCGGCGGACTCTAAGGGTGTTCAGAAGCTGTGTGGGTATCTTCAGAGCAGATATGAAGGAAGCATTATAAGCGGGGCTGAGTACCTGAGAAATAAGAACAGTGATGAGTGTGCCGAGCTTGCGGGAAGATATCCATATCTTCCGTATTCCGTGCTTGTAGGCGATGATTATGGGAACATCTGCCGCGATAAGAATGTGATGACAATGGACTGTGGTGTTGTGCCGATAATAAAGCTTGATGCGGTTGAGGGAACAACAGATGCTCATGATGCGGATGCATACATGCTTGCCTGCCGTGATTTATCATTCATATATGACGAGGCGGGCAGAATGTCAGGCATCAGAAAGGCATCCGAGGAGCTTGAGCAGGCGGTGCAGGAGCTTACAAAGCTTGAGGACAGACTTGCGGTTGTCAGAACGGACTACGAGCGCGTGAGCGGATATGCGTGTACTGCAGGAGAAAATGCAGCGGAGCTTGAGGGCCTGCTTGGAAGGGAGAAGCACAATGAGGGAGGCCTGAGGGATAAGGCAGATAATTTAAGAGAGCTGTATGATACACTTGAGGGGCGTGAAAAGGAGCTTTGCGAGAGAAGAATAAGACTTGAGGAGCAGCTTGCGGAAAATCTTAGGATAAAAGAAAATTTAGATGACCTTGCGGAGCTTAACAGAAGCCTTGCAGAGTGTCATCTTGAGATTACCGGGAATGAGGCTGTCAAAGATGCGGCGGTTAAGGCGCGTAAGCTCTCAAGGGAGCTTCATGACGGAAGGGAAAGGGCATATAATGAGCTTATTCAGCGCCGCACGGGAATACAGAAGAATATAGAGAATCTCAAAAACACATGGGCGATGTATGAGCCTTATTACAAGGAAGCTGATGATGCAGTTGAAATGAAGCTGGTTCCGTCCGCGGAGATTGATGCCCGTTTTATGGCACTTCGTTCCCTTTTAAACGAAGAGCTGGGTGACATCACGGACAAGGAACGTCTTATGGAGAACTGCCGCACGGCGATGGATAAGGCAGTGCGCTCTATGCTTCACCGAGGAATAACGCTTGAAAAGGCAAAGGAGCTTGCCGCTCAGGGAGGATTACAGGTCAAGAACCATGAGGACATTCTGATAATTACCGAGGAGCAGGATAAGCTTAAGCAGAGCATCAGGGATGTACAGAGCGAGCTTGACAGTGCGAGTGCACAGATGAACCGGATTGAGGGAAGCTGTGCTCATGCGAGAAAGAATTATGAGGAACACTATGGTACGTTAGATGCAGAGCTTCCGGATAATCCGCGGGAATACACAAGACAGCATCAGGCGGAGCTTGAACGTCTTAAGAAGGAGCTGTCGGACATTCAGGCGGAGGAAAAGAAAAATCTGCAGGAGCACACAGCATGCCTGCTTATGCAGAAGGATTTAGAGAGAATAGTGAAGTCCGTAACACCTGATGCGGATGACATTATAAAGAAAAAATCGGCCGAGTATGCCGAGAGTGACTTGTCTGAGGAGCTCACGGATGCAAAGTACGAGGAGGCGGGACGCAGCTTTGAGGCTGTGTTAAAGGATGAGCAGAAGAAGCGCACGGCATTTTTGAGGGCGAGGGATTTACTCGTCGACCGGTTAACGATGTTGAAGGCTTATGAGCTTGCACAGGAGATTAAGCAGAATATTCAGCCTCCGCAGTCGCAGGCTGAGGCGGATGAACTGTCCGATGCACTCAGGGGAACCGCCGGCTGCATAGTGCTTGAGAGAGACAGGATAAGCCGCGGTATAGAGGATATGGAGCTTATCAAGTCAAATTTCGAGAACAGATGTGTTCAGATATGTACCAATATCCGTTCAGAGCTTGAACGTCTCGATAAGCTGTCAAGGATAACTCTCGATGATGAGGTTATTCCGGTGCTTTCACTTCAGATACCTTATATCAAAGAAGAAATGTATAAAGACAGAATGTCTGTATATATTAATGAGACAGTATCATCGGCTGAGAATTTTAAGACGATTGATGAAAGACTCAAATATATAAGGGGGCGATTGAGCTGGAAGAGACTGTTTTCCGTTATAGTCACTGATATGAACAGCATAAGGCTGAACCTGTATAAGAGGGAGAGAATCAAGGATCAGAGCCGTTACCTAAGGTATGAGGAGGCTGTGGGAAGTACGGGGCAGTCACAGGGTATATACATTCAGTTCCTTGTGTCAATAATCAATTATATAGCAAGCATAAATGCAGGAGGCAAGGAGGCGGCTGTTCTCGGTAAGACCATATTTATTGACAACCCGTTCGGTGCCGCGAAGGACGTATATATCTGGGAACCTATATTTAAGCTTTTAAAGACAAATCATGTTCAGCTTATAGTTCCTGCAAGAGGTGCAACACCTGCCATTACGGGACGATTCGATGTCAATTATGTTCTCGGACAGAAGCTTGTCGATAAAAAACAGCAGACGGTTGTTGTCGATTACCACAGTCAGGTTGCGGAGCAGGAGCTTGAGTACGAAAGACTGAGCTTTTCACAGGAAAGTTTTGATTTTCTATAGATGCTGTGATACACTGAAATTATTGAAATTTGGAGAGTGCAATTTATTGGGTAATTGAGAAACTGTATATTTGAAGGCGGACGTTGTACAAATTTAACAATTCACCGCAGGCACGCTTTCGCTACATGAATCACGCAACGGTACATAACGCAGTAAAATACACTGCCTAAGTACCGGCGGCTTCATAGTACCTGCTTGCGAATTTGTTAAATTTGCACAACTGTTTATCGTCAAAATTGAGTTTCACAATTGCCTGAATCCTAAATACAATTCATATATGAAGAGGTGAACGTCTTGGATAAGTACGAGTTGACCATAAAAACGGAGCAGCTTGATAAGCTGGTCAAAAGCAGGGACTATGTATCTGCAGCGAAGGTTGCAGAACAGATTGAATGGAAAAAAATGAAGCAGTGGAGCGTCATGTCGAATGCAATAGATGCTTTTATTGCCACGGGAAAATATGATAAGGCAAGGAATGTCTGCATATATGCATACAATCGTAAGTTTGGAGGAAGGCGGCTTCTGGCTACTCTCATGGATATGTATGTGCGCATGGGGGAATATGAGGATGCGGAGGAGATATATCATGAGTATGTCGAAATGGCACCGAGGGATGTGACGAGATATATTCTCCTGTACAAGCTTAAGAGAGCTGAAGGAGCACCTGTCAGCGAACTCATTGAGATACTTCAGGATTATAAGGAGAAGGAGCTTGATGAGGAATATGAGTATGAGCTTGCGCTTCTCTACAGTGAGGCGGGAATGACCGACAGATGTGTAAGGGAGTGTGATGAGCTTGTGCTCTGGTTTGCGGACGGAGTATATGTCGAGAAAGCCTTGAGACTTAAGCAGATGTATACACCTCTTTCGCAGCGTCAGGCTGAGAAGCTTGCAAGACTTGAGAAGATGTCATCAATGGGAATCAACAGCTCAGAGCTCGTTGCAGATACGGCTGCAGACCAGACTGTGTCTGCAACGGAGGAGAAATATTCACGCGAGGCTGCGGCAACTGTCGAGAGAGCAGGAAGGGCAGAGCGGGGACGCAGAGAATACGAGGAACCGGAATTAACGGCTGAGCCGGATAAAGAACCGGGTAGAGCACCTGTCGTGGAGCCGGAAGATTATACTGATGAGCATATGGCACAGTCACAGTCTGATGATACTGAAGTCGATGATATGAAAGAAGCTGAGGAGACTTCCGCACCTTCGGAAGAACAGGCATCTGTTGATGATCTGAACAACACGACGGAGTGGTCTCCGGTTGACATCAATATCAAGGTGCCTGATTATTCGGTATATGATACGAGAAATGTGCAGCAGGAACTCAAGGCCAATGTCGAAGAAATCATGGAGGCATATAAGAACAGGGAAAGGACCGAGGCACTTCGTGAGGCGGCAGAGCTTGAGGATATGCCGGATGATGATTCGGATCCGACAAAGGAGATAATAATCAACAAGCATCAGTGGCGTAAGTCGTCAAGGAACACTGCTAAATCAGAGGATGCACGGAAGACTCCTAAGCAGAATATATCCGGGAAGGCTTCTGCTGACAGCAAGCCGGTATTGTACCCTGACATGACTATAAGGCAGGCGGCGGAACAGATGAGCATCGAGCAGATGGCAGAGATTGTTGCACAGCTTCAGGCAGAGCAGGAGAGAAGAAAGAAAGAGACCGCACAGAAGGATGATCAGATAGACGGTCAGATGGACATATCACAGTGGCTTTCGGATATAGACGACGAACCGGAGTCAGAATACCCTGACGACATGGAGGAGATACAGCCGACGAGAGAGATTCCGGTTCATGAGGTTGCGGCTGCACTTGAGGAGAGATGTGAAGAACCTCAGGAGGAAGCCGGGAAAGAGCAGTGTGAGGTAACTTATGGTGAACCTGAGCAGGTGGAAACTGAAACGGAGTTCGAGGGGATACCGGATGTTGATGAGCAGGAGGATGTTGATGAGCAGGAAGATGCTCTTGAGCAGGAGTATGCTCATGGCATGGAGAATACACTTGACCTGGAGAAAGCTGTCAATGCAGGCATAGAAAGGATTATCGACGATACCGTAAAGAGTGCACTCGGTGATACGGATGCATCAAGATATACGCTGAAGGAAGAGGAAAGAAAGTTCCTTGATAAGTATCTTTATATGTCGGGTATGGAGCGCAGACTGTGCAGATATATAGGAAATTACAGGGCGGTTCAGAACGGAAAGTCCGGAAATGCCGGAAATATAATGATTATGGGAAGCCGTAATACGGACAAGATAACATTTGCCGTCAATTTATTTAAGGCACTTCATGCGTTTGATGATGAGCGTGAGCAGAAGCTTGCGAGAATATCGGCGGATAAGCTTAATGAGAAGAGCTATGAGGCATATTCGGATAAGCTTGCCGGACAGACACTTATCGTTGAGAATGCCGGCAGGCTTAAGCGTGGACAGATTGTGTCAATGATGCGTGAGGGCAATGCCAATGCCACAACTTTCATTATTGTTGATGAGGAATACGAGATTAACAAGCTTTTTGCCGAAAATCCTGATTTTGCCGAGACATTCACGGGATGCTTTCTTCTTAAGCAGTACACGGTGAATGAGCTTGTCGATATTGCGAAGGACTATGCCGATGAACAGGGGTGGAGGATAGAGGATAAGGCGCTTTTAAAGCTCTATCTCATCTTAAGCCGGCTTCCTAATGATGATATGGGAAATATTGTCGGAGTGGTCAAGGATACAATGGAACGTGCGGCGGAGCACGCAAAGAGCAGTGTAGGAAATAAGCTGTTTGGAAGATTTCGTTCTGCACTTGTCATAAAGGAGTCGGATTTTAAGGAGTCTGCTGCAGATGACGATGAGGAATATGATAGAGATACCTATGAAGATGACGATTACGACGAGGATGACGAATAGATAAGGAGGAGAAGGTAATGGCAGAAATTAAGGAAGTAATTGAGAGTGGAAGAGCCGTTCTCGGAATCGAGTTCGGCTCAACAAGAATTAAGGCAGTGCTTGTGGACGAGGAGAATAAGCCTGTAGCGGCAGGAAGCCATGAGTGGGAAAACCGTTTTGAGAACGGTGTGTGGACATACAGTCTTGATGATATATGGGTCGGACTCAAGGACTGTTATGCTTCGCTAAAGGCAGATGTAAAGGCAAAATACGGAGTTACTCTTAAAAGCTTTGCGGCAATAGGCTTCTCGGCAATGATGCACGGCTACATGGTATTCGACGAGAAGGGTGAGCTGCTTGTTCCTTTCCGTACATGGAGAAACAGCATCACGGAGGAAGCGGCAGATGAGCTGACATCTTTGTTTAATTATAATATTCCGCAGAGATGGAGCATTGCGCACCTTTATCAGGCGATGCTTAACAATGAGGAACATCTTCCGCGTATAGACTATATGACAACACTTGAAGGCTTCATACATTGGAAGCTGACCGGAAGAAGAGTTATCGGTGTCGGAGAGGCATCAGGAATGTTCCCGATTGATACCTCGACTAAGAACTACAATGCCAATATGGTTGGAAAGTTCGATTCACTTATAGAGGAACGCAATGCGAAGGGTGACAGACCGGAGCTTAAGTGGAGACTTATGGATATTATGCCGGAGGTGCTTCTTGCAGGTGAGGATGCCGGAGTACTCACAGAGGAAGGTGCGACACTTTTAGATGCTGACGGAGACTTGTGCGCCGGTATTCCGCTCTGCCCTCCGGAGGGAGATGCGGGGACGGGAATGACGGCAACCAACTCTGTTGCTGTCAGAACAGGTAATGTCTCAGCCGGAACAAGTGTGTTCGCCATGATAGTTATGGAAAAGGAACTCTCCAAGGTATATCCTGAGATTGATCTCGTAACTACACCTACAGGCAATCTTGTATCAATGGTTCACTGCAATAACTGCACATCGGATCTTAATGCATGGGTGAATATTTTTAAGGAATTTGAGGAGGCACTCGGAATTCCGGTGGATATGAACAAGCTGTTCTCGGTTCTCTACAATAAAGCACTTGAGGGTGATGCCGACTGTGGCGGACTTATGTCTTATGGATATATATCGGGAGAGAATATCACACACATGGATGAGGGACGTCCTCTGTTTGTCAGAAATACCAACAGTAAATTCAGCCTTGCCAACTTTATGAGAACTCATCTCTACACGTCGCTTGGGGCACTCAAGATAGGTCTTGACATTCTTCTTAAAGAGGAAGGCGTCAAGGTTGATTCAATAACAGGACATGGCGGGCTGTTTAAGACGAAGGGAGTCGGACAGAGATTCCTTGCGGCTGCGATGGATGCTCCGATTACTGTTATGGATACGGCAGGTGAAGGCGGCGCATGGGGAATGGCTTTGCTTGCTTCATACATGATACATAAAGGCGAAGGAGAGACTCTTGACGATTATCTTAACAACAGAGTGTTTGCAGGGCAGAGTGGAAGCACTATGGAACCGGACAAGAATGATGTCAAGGGCTTCGACGAGTTCATAGAGCGTTATAAGGCGGGACTTGCTGTTGAGAGGGCAGCGGTGGAGTCGATAATGATATGATACACAGACTTTTAAAGCCGATTAGGTCAAAAATCAGGAAAATCTGATTGCGGTGGGAAGGAGAAGGACATGTTAGAACAGTTAAAGAAGGAAGTATACGAGGCTAATATGGAGCTCGTGGAAAAAGGACTTGTAATCTATACCTGGGGAAATGTAAGCGGCATTGACCGCGAGAGCGGTTATGTGGTAATCAAGCCGAGCGGTGTGGATTACGATGTGATGACACCGGATGACATGGTTGTCATCGACCTTGAGGGTAATGTGATTGAAGGAAAGTACAAGCCGTCCTCAGACACGGCAACACATCTTGTGCTTTATAAGCAGTACTCGGAGATTGGCGGTGTGGTACATACACATTCTAAGTGGGCGGTTACATTTGCACAGGCGGGAATAGACATCCCGGCATTCGGAACGACGCATGCGGATTACTTCTATGGCGACATTCCGTGCACGAGAGACCTCACTGCGCAGGAAATATATGAGGCATACGAGCTTAACACGGGAAACGTGATTGTCGAGACGGTCGGCGATACCGACGCGCTCGCAGTTCCGGGTATCGTGGTAAAAAATCACGGTCCTTTCGCGTGGGGCAAGACTGCCAAGGGTGCCGTATACAATGCGGTCGTTCTTGAGGCTGTGGCTGAGATGGCATACAACACGATGACACTCAACCCGAGAGTCCAGAGAGTTCCGCAGCACCTTCTCGATAAGCATTATTTCAGAAAGCACGGAGCAAATGCTTACTACGGACAGGGCGAGAATGAGGATCACTGATCTGGAATAAAATACTTTTAAGAAGCATGACGGCTTTGGGATTTATCGAAATCCCGAAGCCGTTTTTGTTATGTCTTTTATCATTTTCCCCGTAATCCCGCTTTTGCCGGATATGTCAGTTGCCCGTGTGGGAAATGACTGGTATAATAATTAATGTAATTATTTATAAGAAGTCTGCTCGTTGAAGGAATGGCATGGCATTTTACATGTTTGGTGATTACATAAGAGAACAGAGAGAAAGAATGGGAGTTACACAGGAAGATTTATGTGAGGGAATATGTTCGCCGGGAACGTTGTCAAAGATAGAGAACGGGCGTCAGGGCGTGCGGCTCAATCAGTACATAGCGCTCATGGAGAGGCTTGGACTGCCTGTACAGCCGATGGGAGTGCAGGTGACGGAGGAGGAGATGAGGTGGTATAATTTAAAACAGGAAATATCATATAAAATATCATCAGGTTGCAGAGATGTAGAAGAACTGCTTGCTCGGTTGGAAAAGTGCTCATACAAAGCGGACAGAATAACGGAGCAATATGTAAGTTTTGTAAGAGCCGGCATAAAAATGGGAAATGGCAATAATGGAGAAGTAGTTTTTGATATGTTGCTAAGGGCAATTCGTTATACTCTTCCAAGGTTTGATTTTAATAATATAAATAATGTCAAATTGCTTACTTTTGATGAAATTATGATAATAGACAATATCGCAATTATGATGAGAAAGCAGGGACATATTATAAAGGCGATAATGTGGGGATACTTTTTAAAAGAGTATCTTGAGAAGGGCAATATTGATTATGATGAGAAGGTAAGAATATACCCTATGATTCTGTTTAATCTCAGTAATTGGCTCATTGGCTGTGGAAAGTATAACGATGCGGGTGAAATTTGTTCTAAGGGAATTGAATATTGTAATGCACATGGAAAATTAAATATTTTTATGGAACTGCTATACAACAGAGGAATATGTTATGCTGAGACGGGCGACAAGAAAAACGCGGCACAATTTTTTACATATTCCTATGTTATAGCAGAGGCAAGAGGAGATAAAAAGAGAGCGAATATCATAGAGGAAACTCTTGCAGGGTATGGAATAAGTAAAGTTATGATGTGAATGAAATATCATCCAATGTAGGACATTCATAAGTGCTTGGTTGCGGAGCAGAGGATGTATCTCGAAATGCAAAAAAGAGAAGATTAAATATAAAATACAATAAATGAAAAGAACATGAAGTTATAAGACAGTTAAAACTTTCGCGTAACTTCATGTTCAAAGTGCCGAGTGTATGCTACAATGAATTTGTATTCGAATACATCGTTACAATAACTTATCATCAATCGACATTAAGTAGGAAATATAATGAGCAAAAAATTAAAACTTTTTATGTCCCTTGTTTTAGCTATGACAATGATGTTTGGAAGTACGTTATGCTTCGCGGCGGAAAATGATGCAGAAAACATCAATCAGGAGTCAGCGAAAGAAGTTTCTGAAAATGAAACTATAATAAATTATGGCTCTGATAAGAATGTGTCAGTGGTAATTCCTAATGAACTTGTTGGCGAGATTACAGATATGGAGATAGACAATTTGCTTGAATCAGAGCAGGTTGCCGACGGCGATGTCATTAATATTATTGATGTCGGTTATAATAATGACAATGTGTTGCAGACATACAGAGGGAAAGAAGTCAGAACGGAGCTGACATGGGGAAGATGTACGGGAACGGCACTTGTTCCTACTAAATATTTATTGTACAGTATTGACCATGTGGTATCATAAGAACGGTAAGTACATAATGTAGTATCTGTACAATATATTACAGACTTATAAGGGTGATTTTGTGGTAAGGAGGAATAACAATATGAGTAAAATTTTTAAATGGGTAATTGGTGTTTTATTTCCGATAATTGATGTCTGTATTTTTATTTTAGGAATTGACATGATTCTCGAATGTGCGTCAGGATATTATTCCTCTAATTACCGAGCCGCGATTATTGCCGGTATGTTGATTTGTGTATTTGCGGGTATATGTTTTGTCGTTTATATTAAAGAGCTGCTTCGTAAAATTTTCTCATAATATTTATGATAAAGTAAAGCTCTGAACTTATCTTAACCCAAGGTATTATAATGCTTATTATAGTGCTTTGGGTTAAAGTGGTATACAGCTTTGCAAAGGAGACACCACCATGAAAATAACCAACCGAACAATCATATTCTTCGCGGGGGCGCGCAGTGCCGAGGAGACGGCGGCGATTATTCAGGACAGGGTTAAGCACTATCTTGAGGAGGAGGATTAGAAGCCGCAAAAGATTGTAATACCTGATTGCCAAAATATAAGTAAAATGCTAAAATCCAGATGTGTCCGGAGAAATATTCCGGGCATATCTGGATTTTTTACGAAAAATGGGAGTGAAAAGGTAATGAAGAATGAAAGCAGGGATTTGACAAAGGGACCGCTTGCCAGGCAGGTATTGGTGTTCAGTATACCGCTTGTGCTGTCGAATCTTTTACAGGTACTTTTTAATATGTCAGATATTGCGGTGGTCGGTCAGTTCGCCGGCTCACACGCACTCGGAAGTGTGGGTTCCACGACGACATTGGTTACACTGTTTACCACATTTCTCATAGGTGTATCGGGTGGTGTCAACGTAATGACGGCGCAGTACATCGGCGCGAAGAAGGATAAGGATGTGCGCGAGGTAGTGCACTCGGCGGCGTGGATGTGCACTCTCATGGGAGTGATACTTCTCTTAATCGGACTTATATTTTCAAGACTGATACTTGAAGTTATGAAGACGAAGGAGGAGCTCATAGACGGGGCAGCATTGTATCTCAGGATATATTTTCTGGGAATGCCTGCTCTCGGCATATATAACTTCGGCAACGCAGTCTTCTCGGCAATAGGAGATACCAAGAAGCCCGTGTATATTCTTGCGTTTTCGGGTGTTGTTAATATTCTTCTCAACCTGTTTTTCGTTATTGTGTGCAAGCTTTCCGTTGCCGGAGTTGCGATTGCGAGCATCACATCGCAGTATATGTCAGCCGTGCTTATAATGATTGCACTTATGAGAGCCGATGAGAGAATACGCTTCTCATTTAAACATATTAAGTTTTATCAGGACAAGGTAAAAGACCTCTTTAAGCTCGGATTCCCTGCCGGAATACAGAATGCGATATTCCAGTTCGCGAACTTGTTCGTGCAGGTTGGTGTCAATTCTTTTGATGCTGTCATCGTTGAGGGAAACTCGGCAGCAACCAATGCGGACGCGCTTGTGTATGATGTCATGGCGGCATTCTACACTGCATGCGCAAGCTTCATGGGGCAGAACTATGGTGCGGGAAATAAAAAGAGAGTCAGAAACAGCTACATTATAAGCCTTGCATACTCATTCGGAATAGGAATGGTCATGGGAATTACGATTAATATATTTGGCAGACCGTTCCTGTCGCTTTTTACCAAGGACGGTGCGGTTATTGATGCGGGAATGTTAAGGCTTAACATAATGAGTATTTCCTATGGATTTTCAGCGTTTATGGACTGTACCATCGCGGCATCGAGAGGACTTGGAAAGACGGTTGTTCCTACCTACATAGTTATAATGGGTTCGTGTGTGTTCCGCGTGGTATGGATATACACGGTGTTCGCGTACTTCAGGACGGTTCCGTCGCTGTATATTCTCTACATTTGTTCATGGACACTCACGGCAATTGCGGAGTTCATATATTTCAGAC
>FR895367.1:0-4734 GCA_000435595.1 Firmicutes bacterium CAG:882 | reverse complement strand
AAGGAACGTATCGAGGTATTGTAATAAAAATGCTTTGACATTATTAGTGTATGGCTTTAAAATGACGATAGTGAAACAATAATTGTTTTCCGTAATTTTTTAATACTATGATACCGGGGGCAAAAGGTCAAAATATCTTTTGACCTCAACATCATACTATCAAAGGCGAGAGCAGAATAGGAGAGGTATTATGAAGTTTTTTATTGACACAGCGAAGGTTGAGGACATTAAGAAGGCGAATGATATGGGAGTTATCTGTGGCGTAACAACGAACCCATCGCTCATTGCCAAGGAGGGCAGAGACTTCAACGAGGTTATCAAGGAGATCGCTTCAATCGTTGACGGACCTATCAGCGGAGAGGTTAAGGCTACAACTCAGGACGCTGAGGGCATGATTAAGGAGGGAAGAGAGATTGCGGCAATCCATCCTAACATGGTAGTTAAGATTCCTATGACCGTTGAGGGACTTAAGGCTACAAAGGTTCTTGCGGCTGAGGGAATCAAGGTCAATGTGACACTTATCTTTTCGGCTAATCAGGCGCTTCTTGCTGCAAGAGCAGGTGCGGCTTATGTTTCTCCGTTCCTCGGACGACTTGATGATATATCACAGCCGGGCATTGAACTCATCCGTACAATCTCTGATATTTTCATGAACTATCCTGAGATTGAGACAGAGATTATTGCAGCGAGTGTTCGTAATCCGATTCATGTAACAGACTGTGCACTTGCAGGTGCGGACATTGCAACTGTTCCATATTCGGTAATCGAGCAGATGACAAAGCATCCTCTTACCACAGCAGGTATCGAGAAGTTCGTTAAGGACTATGAAGCTGTGTTCGGAAAGCAGAATTAATATAGAAAATAAGGAGATTTACTATGCGTGACAATATTGAAAAGATGTCTGTGAATGCCATTCGTGTGCTTGCAGCAGATGCGGTACAGAAGGCTAACTCAGGACATCCGGGACTTCCACTCGGCTCAGCGGCTATGGCTTATGAGCTCTGGGCTAATCACATGAATCACAATCCTGCCGATCCTAAGTGGTTTAACAGAGACAGATTCATTCTTTCAGGCGGACATGGTTCAACACTTTTATATTCGCTTCTCCATCTCTTCGGATATGGTCTTACCAAGGAAGACCTTGCTCAGTTCCGTCAGTGGGGCTCACTTACACCGGGACATCCGGAGTACGGTCATACGGTCGGCGTAGAAGCTACAACAGGACCACTCGGTGCAGGTATGGGTATGGCAGTAGGTATGGCAGTTGCGGAGGCACATCTTGCGGCAGTGTTCAACAAGGAGAATTTCCCTGTGGTTGACCACTACACCTATGTTCTCGGCGGTGATGGCTGTATGATGGAGGGCATCTCCTCCGAGGCATTCTCACTCGCGGGAACACTCGGACTCAGTAAGCTCATCGTGCTCTATGATTCCAACAAGATTTCAATAGAGGGCGGCACGGATATTGCGTTTACCGAGGATGTAAGAAAGCGCTTTGAGGCATTCGGCTTCCAGACACTCGTTGTCGAGGATGGCAATAATATAGAAGAAATCGGTAAGGCTATCGAGGAGGCGAAGGCTGACAAGACAAGACCTACAATGATTACGGTTAAGACCAGGATCGGCTTCGGTTGTCCTGCCAAGGAGGGCAAGGCATCAGCTCACGGCGAGCCTCTCGGCGTTGACAATGTAGCCGCTCTCAAGGAGAATCTCGGCTGGCCTTCACAGGAGCCTTTCTATGTACCTGATGAGGTATATGCCAACTACAAGGAGAAGGCAGAGAAGGGTGTTGCAGCAGAGGAAGCATGGAACAAGCTTTTTGCCGATTACTGCAAGGCATATCCTGAGATGAAGAAGCTTTGGGATGAGTATTTTGACGAGGATGCGGCAGAGAAGGTTCTTACGGATGAGAACTTCTGGAGTTATGAGGACAAGCCTCAGGCTACACGTAACCTTTCAGGAGTACAGATTAACAAGTTAAAGAACATGCTTCCTAACCTTATGGGAGGTTCTGCTGACCTTGCGCCTTCGACTAAGACGTACATGTCCGACATGGGAGATTTCTCCAAGGATAACTATGCGGGAAGAAATATGCACTTCGGTGTAAGAGAACTTGCAATGACGGCTATCGGCAACGGTATGATGCTTCACGGCGGACTTAAGGCTTTCGTGTCAACCTTCTTTGTATTCAGTGATTATGTTAAGCCTATGGCAAGACTTTCAGCTATCATGGGGGTTCCGCTTACATTCGTACTCACACATGACAGCATCGGTGTTGGCGAGGACGGTCCTACACATGAGCCTATCGAGCAGCTTGCAATGTTCCGTTCACTTCCTAACTTCACGGTATATAGACCGTGCGATGCGACTGAGACGGCTGCAGCCTGGGCTTATGCAGTTACTTCCAAGAATACACCTACAGCGCTCGTTCTCACAAGACAGAACCTTCCTCAGATAAATGGCTCATCTAAGGACGCTTTAAAGGGAGCTTATGTTATAGCTGATTCCGAGAAGAGCGTACCTGATGCAATTCTCATAGCATCCGGCTCAGAGGTTTCACTTGCTGTAGATGCAAAGGCAGAGCTTATGAAGGACGGCATTGACGTGAGAGTCGTTTCCATGCCTTCGATGGATGTGTTTGACCAGCAGAGTGATGAGTACAAGGAATCCGTACTTCCAAAGAGTGTCAGAAAGAGAGTTGCAATCGAGGCACTTTCCGACTTCGGCTGGGGCAAGTATGTAGGTCTTGACGGAGCTTACGTCACAATGCACAGCTTCGGAGCAAGTGCTCCTGCAGCAACACTCTTCAAGGAGTTCGGCTTCACGGTTGATAACGTGGTTAAGACTGTCAAGGAACTTTAAGGACTTGTAATGAAACAACTGCCTATTGCAGAAACACAGGCAGCGTGATTAAAATAACGGCAGGGGGCATATCATATTGGTGAGTGTCTCCTGCCTGTTGTTTTAGAATGGAGGATGAAAATGAAAGATAGTAAAAAGGAAGCCGCGCTGATACTTGGGCTTGCGGCAGTCATCGCCGTAGTCGCGGCGGTGCTGACCTGTGTGCTTCTCATGCCGAAGCTTAGAATGGGCAACAGGTTAAAGGAGCTTTTGAAGGAAAATTATACATACAGCGCCGAGGTGTCCGTCGAGGGTATGGATTTCGGTCTGCTCGGCGACAGCCTCGAGGGGGAGCTTGCGGGAAGCCACAGCACCGATGTGATATACGCTGATGTCTCGTACAAGGGCTTTGAGTATCTCGAGGCGTATGTGAGTGCTGATGGAAAGGTGATGTTGAACGTCGAGAAGCTTTTCGAGAGCGCAATCGCGAGAGCGGAGGAAAAGACAGGTATTCCGCTCGATTTCATGAAGAGCAGGCTCACTGACCTGACTATCTCATCAGATCAGATTGAGGACATAACAGGCGTTAAGCTGGTGACTATGGCTGATGCCGGAGTTACACAGAATTCCCTTCAGGAGTTCATACAGGCTGTGAAGCTTCTCTCCGCCGTAAAGCAGGTCAAGGAAAATGATATGGCGGCAGAGTATAAGCTCCTCGGCGATGATGCGATGTACTTCATGCTCAAGTTAAACGATGGCATGACCAAGGTGTATATCGGAGTGCCGAAGGATAAATCGGACAAGAGCACATCATTCGTTGTCGAGTACACGGGCAATGAACCGGCTGACGGAGCGGATGCAGTAGTGTGGAAAATCAAGCTTGATTATGAAGTGGGTGATGTCGGAGAGATAGAGATACCTGATGAAACCCTGTCAAAGGACACGATAGAGATACTTAAGAAGGTGTATGGGTATCTGGAATAAATAGATATTAAAATTTAACTCGGTCGCGACCGAGTCGGATGCGACCGAGTTAAATTGATGCAACAATTTTGATTACATTGTGTATATGTATGTCTGTTATCTGTTATCGATATCCACCACGATATGTCTTGGCTGACCTGTAATCATGATAGGTGTGAGCTCCGCCTGTATGAGCGGGCGGATATAGTTGACGAGCTTTTCGCTCACGCCGCTTCCGTCCGGCTTAATCCATTCAACAGGGACCTTCTTTTCGATGTTGGCAATCTTGTGCACATCATAGAGGTCTGTCGTGCAGATGTACGGATCTTCGGATACTCTCTTGAGTATTACCATCTTACCTGTCTCGCCCTCAAATGCAGTCTTCACTGCGTAGCCGCCTACCTGATAAGCTTCGGTTATATCGACTCTTGATGTGAGATGTCCGGCACATCGCTGGAGGGTTGAGAGCTCAATCGCCCTTGACTTGCAGCCTATCTTCTCGCTTACAAGCAAAGAAAGGTACTTGGCTGTACCGGAGAGCTGCTTATGACCAAAGGAATCGACATACTCTGTGTGCTGTCCGTGCTCAAATACATACTTGCCGTCGGCTGTCTTGATACCCTCTGAAACAGCGACAACGACGGATTTTTTAACCTTCTGAATTTCTTTTATTTTTTCGATAAATAAATCCACGTCAAAAGGAAGCTCTGGAAGATAGAGTAAATCAACGCCCTCGCAGTCCTCACAGTGAGCGAGTGCAGCCGCACCGGTGAGCCAGCCTGCGTTACGTCCCATAATCTCGATGATGGTCACGTTCTTTACATCGTACACAAGACCGTCGCGGATAAGCTCCTTAGTAGCCGAAGCGATGTACTTTGCAGCACTTCCGAAGCCCGGAGTGTGGTCTGTGACGGCAAGGTCATTGTCAAT
>FR895366.1 GCA_000435595.1 Firmicutes bacterium CAG:882 | reverse complement strand
CCAAAAGTCGTGATATGCATAAATATAATACGTTATACACAGCTAGGTATATAGAGCATGTTTTGACATCTGAATCCTGTTACATTAAAAAACCGGTCATAAAACGTCTGTACGAATTATGACCGGTTTAAAATGCGTATTAAACTTCAACAACAGGATTGATTCTGAAATATTCCATGAGAAGCTCGACCATCTCGATGTTGATTTCCTTTGCTATGGTACATTCCTTGTACATCGGGTACTCGCCCGCCCCGCTTGCGCGGTAGTTGTTGAGACATAGTGTGAGCATCTGCTTATCCGTCACGGGCTTGCCCTGATATTCAAGCTTAACTATTCTGCTGCCGATTGGTTTTGACGGGTCGATTTTATAATCTACACCCGCAAAATAATCGTAGTTGTAATGTTCAACCTTAGGACTTAAAAACTTGTCCGATATTGTGAGCTTTCCGTCCGTGTCATACGCAAAATACTCCGCGCTTCTCTCCATCGCAAGCTTTAGGTTCTTTCCTGTGATGTTGAATACGACGAGCGTGTTCGGGAAAGGATATGTCGCGATAATATCCCTTGTGCTTACCTTCTCCTTAAAGCCCGCAATGTCGTTGGCAAGCCCCACAGCGGACACCTGTGCTCCCGAGAAATAGAGCTGTACTCTGTTGATGAAATCCGCTATCGGAGTTCCGTTATAAGCCATGTCAAGCTTATCTGTCGGAAGAAGTGCACGGCTGAGAGTTCCTATAGGCTGGTTTAACCAGTCCTGAACCTTGTTCTCGTAGAACATGTACTTGTCGTAGAGAGGCTCGTCGTTAACATTTTCATTTGAGACTGATACTGCTTTTGCCGTCTTTGCAAGGTTGTAATCAGCCTTAATCTTCTCAGAGGTTACCATAATATTGTTATGGTCATCCGCTTTTATCTCAAGCTTGTGATATTCCTTGGCGGCGTCAAGCGGCTGTACAACATAAGTTTTATGACCGGTCCCGGAGGTTATAAATCGTCCGTCGACCGACATGTGCTGATGACCTGTGAGCAGTATGTCAAATTCAAGCTCCTCACATATCTTATACCCCACATTCTCGGTAGACTCGGTAAGTCTTCTGCCTGTGTCAAGGTCAGCCTCAAAACCACCGTGATATATGCATATATTAATGTCGGTCTTTCCCTTAAGCTCTGAGAGTGCCTTTTGTGCTTCGATGAACGGGTCAACAACCTGTACACCCACAAGATTCTCTTTCTTTTCCCACACGTTCACATAATCGGTCACAATACCGACAATACCTACGCGGAGCCCGTTCGGCATGACCTTAATCTCGTAAGGATACAGATGGTTTCCTGCGTCATCAAGCACGTTCTGGCATACACAGTGCCCCTTGTGATTGTCGCGGTACTCCTTCTGATACTCAAGACCATAGTTGAAGTCGTGATTTCCGAGCGTGTAATAGTCGTATCCGCAGTCGTTCATGATGTCTGCGAGAATCTTAGAGCTCTTCGGCACATGGTTCGTAAAATATGAAAAGGCATTGCCCTGAAGCACGTCTCCTCCATCGATTACGAGTGTGTTCTCGTCCTTTTCCCAGTTTGGAACACATGAGAACAGGCCGACATTCTTCGGAATCGCATCGCCGTAGGTTGTCGGGTAAAAATAACCATGTGTGTCTGATGTAAAGTATATTTTAAGCTTTTTGTTATCCATTATAAATCTCCATTTTCTAATATTACTTTATGATATGGCTCTTTATCTTTCCAATCGAGATATATCTGTCGAGTACATAGCGGATGTCGGTATTCTCAGGTGCATCCGTCACGGGAAGTCCGGCAGCAGTCAGCGAAAACGAGCCGTCCTCGTAATCCTCCCTTATATAGTGGTCGGAATAGTACTCCATCTGCGCAGGCTTCGCATCCCAGATAATTCCCTTAACCTCGTCAAGCGTACAGCCAGGAAAATTGACGTTCCATATCTCGCTCGTCGCAGGCATATTGTCTAAAAGCTCCTTTGTTATCGGAAGTATGTACTCGTCAACGACATCGTATATGTCATTCATTTCCTTTGAGAAGGCGATGGCGGGGATGCCGGCAGAGAGAGCTTCCATAGCCGCACCGACCGTTCCCGAGTAAAGTATGTCATAGCCACAGTTGTAACCGTAGTTGATTCCCGAAAATACGATATCAGGTCGTTCAGGCATAAGGTGATACAGTGCAACCTTTACACAGTCCGCAGGGGTTCCGCTTACGCTGTAAGCCTGCACTGCAGGTACGGGAAAATCGACGCGATTAACTTTCATATCGCCTCGAACCGTGATTTTCTGTGACATGGCACTGCACTGGTCATCGGGTGCGACAACCCACACCTCACCGAACCTGGCGGCGAGCTGTGCGAGCCTCTTTATTCCTTCGGATGTTATTCCGTCATCATTTACAACTAAAATTCTCATATTAATCCCCATTCCGCAGGCAATGCTTTCTTACCGGAGGAATCGTGGGCAAAATCTCAAATTTTGACCACGATAAATGCTACTTTGTGACGCCTGCGGCACAAATAGCATGTGTGCAAAAATAAGCTATCAAGCTTATTTTTCACACTATCCTCATTTCTGATTTTTATTTTTACATGTTGCCGTTAATTGTACAATATTTTGAGAACAAATTCAACTAATCCAATCAATAACTTCACGTTCCGTCCGCTCAAAATACTCCATATAAAAAATGCTGAAGCAGTTGTCCAAAATTTTGAGACAACTACAAAAGGTTTATCGGAAAGTGAGCCTCATCTGATGCCACACGGCATTTCCGTGGGTGGACTTGTCGGACAAGCCCTCATCCACAAAACCGAATTTTGCATAGTATGTAATGAGCTTTTGCTTGCAGGTCAATACAAGTCCGGCTCTGCCCTGATTTTTCGCGTCATTGATGGCACAGCGGATTAAATCACCTGCGTACCCGTTTCTTCGGTATTCAGGGAGCGTATTTACGCCGAATATCATTTGCCATGCCCCGTTTTCATTGTGCATGTATGCCTTTTCGTACATCTCATCCGTCAAATCGGGCTCATCCGTGACAAATCCGTCGACGAACGCAATCAGCTTATTTTCATCAAACATAAGCCAGAAATGATTGCCATAATATTTTATTCTTTCCTCAAATGACTCTCTTGCTGCGGCTTCGGCA
>FR895365.1 GCA_000435595.1 Firmicutes bacterium CAG:882 | reverse complement strand
TCTGCTTCCGCCATCGTTGCAAAATCAGCCTTCCCATGTATTAAATAGAAAAATAGGACAGTAAGCTGCCCTATCTTCTTTTACATTTTCATTTTTCTAAGCATAAGCTCTTATTCCTCAGTGATGGACCTGACTTCCAGATAATAATGCGGCTCTTCCATGTCAAGCTCCACCTCATTAATTCCGTTTTCGATATCGAACCCGAAATTCTGCCGTACAATCTCAATCCGTCCTCTGTCCTCTAATCTCGCTGTCTGCCCGGTAAATATCAGATTGCTTCCAAGCCTTGTCACCATATCATATCCGTTAATCTTCCTGTTCGCCGTATTGGAGCAATAGAAGTCATAGCTCGGTTCTTTCTCGGACACTGCGTCAACCGTGGCATAGCTGCCGGCAGGAATTGTGATCTCCGCCTCCAGCCAGAACACGCGCGACACTCCAATCACATCCATATTTTCAATCGCACCATCCTCATAGCGCTGCACTCCGTTCCCGGAGAGTGGACTGTACGCCATCAAATGCTCTTTTAGCAAACCAAAATACAACTCAAATCCATAATCATAATCGTTCTCGAGGTATCCCATCTCAAAAGCAGTCCGGTATCCGTACTCCGCAACCGCTCTCAGTGCCTCCTCCAGATTCGACTCCCTTCTTGAAATCGTCATGCCGGCATCGATTGTTTTCTCCGTATTCCAGCCGCCGGTTACATATCCTTTATATTCTACATTCTGTATATCCTCTCCGACAACAATGATATAATAAGGACTTCCATAGCCTGATTCTCCCTGTCGGCATATCGAAAATTCCTTACCCATAATACCTTTCTCTCCGTCCCACAGGCTTCCGTTAAAACCATAGGACAATACCTGGGTCTTTTCGTAGTCAAGTTCAAACATAACGCGGATAGTAGGATTCGTAATCTCCGCCTTATCATTCTCCGGTGTCCACCATGCATCGCTAAACTCATAAACCGTCACAGGAATATCGCTAAGATTTACAAAGTCTCCCAATGCCCTGTTCATATAAGTTCCATCCGAAAGAAGGCTTCTGTAGCCTTCCCAGTTCTCAATATATGACAGATTCACGCTCCCTTCTTCTAACTCCTTTGAGCTGCCGCCCCATGCGCCCTCAAAGTCTCCTGCATAGCTGCCCGCATGAAGCGTTGTCCCAAGTGCCTCTCCGTTCATGGTCAACGACGGAATATTATTATCCAGATCCTTCAGGCTGGAAAC
Organism: Firmicutes bacterium CAG:882; assembly: GCA_000435595.1. Classification (GTDB taxonomy): domain Bacteria; phylum Bacillota; class Clostridia; order Lachnospirales; family Lachnospiraceae; genus CAG-882. The sequence continues at coordinate 608 of FR895365.1, read as the reverse complement.
AAATGGGTAGAGCACATGAACTGTCTGATTCTGTGCACTTGTGTTTTCCAGAATATAAGAATCCTTCACTATAATATTGCCTGAGGACCGATAATATCCGCCTTCCGGATACCATTCGTTATAGTTATCCAGAATCTCCTGCCTGTCGCTCTCCAATGGGTACGAAGCTGCTTCCTCCTCATTGGAAACCCATACCGGAACCCATGGTGCAAAATCCAGCGTGATATCGCGCTCAGCAGAAATCTCCGGATTACTCTCAAGCAGGGTCATCGGAAATACCGGACCTGCATAGCGCATGAAGCTGCTGCCACCATCATGACCCGAGCCTCCGGCAGAGCCACCGTTTATGCCGCCTCTTATCAGCAGCACTCCTCCAATCCCTGCCACAGCGGCAAGGCATGCGGCTGCCGTGCAGGACCATCTTGCCCACCGCGGCATTCTCCTTTTCTTTACATTTTCCGTGTCTGCAATATACTCATCAGACACTTCACCGATAGCGTCAAGTAAATCGTTGGATTTCATCAATAGCCCTCCTTTTCAAGCATAGTCCTCAGTTTCCCTCTCGTCCTATACAGCATAGATGTGACCTTACTCTGTGAAAAGCCAAA
>FR895364.1 GCA_000435595.1 Firmicutes bacterium CAG:882 | reverse complement strand
GCCGAACTCATAGAACGCATATCCCACTTTACTCCCTGTTCTTCCAATATTGCACTGTATTTATTCAATGACAATTCCGGATGTTCCTTTTCAAATGCGTATATATTATCTTCCAACTTTGTTACCGCTTCCGCATACACTACAAACGGAAACTGTATCGGATGCTCTTCTGTTCCATCATTTTTGTGGTCTATAATCCACTCTCCAGCCTTAGAATCACTTAACTCTGGCAAAAGGTTCGTTAATTTCTCATACATAGCAATACCTCTACTCTAATATCCTTATAATTTTCCATCTGTAGCCTTGTTTACTCTACTATCTCATAATCTTCGCTATCGTCAGCTTCCAATGTCATGCAGGTAAAGCACATATAAGAACCTGTCATACCACTTCCAGCCGCCCATATCGGCTGTCCACACTGACAACACTTTGCGCCATTCTTCTTAGCTTCTAATGCTTCTTTCAGTGATTTTATCAGCTCTTTCTCGTTAATATCTTTATTCTGCTTCGCAGTTTTCTTTGCAAAATCTTTTATAGAAATCGGTATCATATTCATCCTTTCCACTTCTGGACGCTGTGACCAGAAGTGTCCTTACTCAAAATCTTTTCACTTCATATAATAACATAAAAAAAGAGAATGACCAATCCTTCGCCATTCTCCATCAATTATCCTTTTCTTTCAAAATCTCATCATAAGTAACTTTTAAGACATCACGAATACCTTTAAGTTGTGATGCCTGAATGTGCTGAATTCCTCTTTCGATTTTAACCAGTGTATACCAGGCCAATCTATTTGCTGCCGATCTGCTTATTGATGATGATGAGATTGAAGAAATGGTGCAAAACGAAGACCTGGATTATTTCGGACTCTGCAGTTCTCTGAATG
>FR895363.1 GCA_000435595.1 Firmicutes bacterium CAG:882 | reverse complement strand
AAGATTGTTACAACAGAGGCTAAGGCTAAGGAAATCCGCAAGGTTGCAGAGGGACTTATCGCTATGGCTGTAAAGGAGAAGGATAACTTCGAGGAAGTAACAGTTCAGGCTAAGGTTGCCCGTAAGGACAGCGAAGGCAAGAGAGTTAAGGAAGTTGTTGATGGCAAGAAGAAGACTGTATATGATACGGTTGAGAAGAAGATTAAGAAGGATATGCCTTCAAGACTTCATGCCAGAAAGCAGATGAACAAGGTTCTCTACTCTGTAACAGAGGTTCCTGCAGAGGCTGCAGGAAGAAAGAAGAATACGAAGGAAGTTGATTTAGCTGCTAAGTTATTTGATGAAATCGCTCCTAAGTATGAGTCCCGCAACGGTGGTTACACAAGAATCGTAAAGATTGGACCACGTAAGGGCGATGCTGCTATGGAAGTAGTAATCGAGTTAGTATAATTGGTATTTGATTAATTAGGAAGCGAATGTTGCTTAGCAGCATTCGCTTTTTCTGAATACAGGATGTTATTTTTGCAGACTATTTAGGATGTGGAATGTTGAGGTCTGCAAAGGGATAGCATTGAAGTGAAATAGAAAGAGGACTATGATGGGTATTGTACAGGCGAAGGACCTTACATTTGAATATATAATAAGAGATGACGAGGATAATGTTGAGAACGTGAAAACGGCGGTTGACCACGTTTCTCTTGATATAGAGCAGGGACAGTTTATTGCCATATTAGGGCATAATGGATCGGGCAAGTCCACGTTTGCCAAGCATATCAATGCTCTGCTGTCACCGACTGAAGGAAGCATATGGGTTGACGGTATGGATACGAAGGATGCGGATAAGCTGTGGGATATAAGACAGACGGCCGGAATGGTATTTCAGAATCCGGACAATCAGATTATCGGAACGATAGTCGAGGAGGATGTTGGATTCGGTCCTGAGAATCTTGGGGTACCGACACCTGAGATATGGGAGCGTGTAGATGCATCGCTTGCGGCGGTAGGCATGACAGAGTACAGGCATCATTCACCTAACAAGCTGTCGGGAGGTCAGAAGCAGAGAGTGGCGATAGCCGGAATCTTGGCGATGAAGCCTAAGTGTATTGTGCTTGATGAGCCGACAGCGATGCTTGACCCGAACGGGCGGAAGGAAGTTATAGCCACGATAACAAAGCTGAATAAGGACGAGCATGTCACAGTAATACTTATTACACATTATATGGATGAGGTAATAGGCGCGGATAAAGTGTTCGTGATGGATGAGGGCAAGGTAGTTCTTGAGGGTACACCGAGGGAAGTGTTTTCAAAGGTGGAACACTTAAAGGCACTGCGCCTGGATGTTCCTCATACAACCGAGCTGGCATTTGAGCTGGAAAAATCGGGAATTCCGGTCAGGAGGGGGATATTGACAATCCCTGAATTGACGGAGGAACTTTTGAGAATAAAAGAAGGGGTAATGCATGTTAATAATATTGGATAAGGTTAATTATGTATACAGTATCGGAAGCGGTTTTGAGATGAAGGCTCTTGACGATGTGAGCCTTACAATCGATAAAGGCGAATTTATAGGGCTTATAGGACACACGGGTTCAGGAAAATCGACCTTGACGCAGCATCTTAACGGGCTTTTGAGAGCTACAAGCGGAAATATATATTATGACGGTCAGGATATATACGACAAGGATTTTGTGATGAAAAATCTCAGAAGCAAGGTGGGGCTGGTATTTCAGTATCCTGAACACCAGTTGTTCGAGAATGATGTATTTACTGATGTGTGCTTTGGTCCTAAGAATCTGGGACTCAGCAAGAAGGAGGCGGAGCTCAGGGCTTTTGAGGCTCTTGAGATGGTAGGATTTCCCAACGAGCTGTTTTATAACTCACCGTTTGAACTGTCGGGAGGTCAGAAAAGAAGGGCTGCCATTGCCGGAGTGCTTGCGATGAAGCCGGAGGTGCTTATACTCGATGAACCTACGGCGGGACTTGACCCAAAGGGACGCGATGAGATATTAGACCAGATTAAGAAGCTGCATGAGGAGACGGGGATGACGGTTATACTTGTCTCACACAGCATGGAAGATGTGGCTAAATATGTGGGAAGACTCATTGTGCTCAATCACGGCAGGATTATGTATGATGACACACCTGAGAAGGTATTCAGACATTACAGGGAGCTTGAGGAGATGGGACTTGCGGCACCGCAGCTTACATATATCCTCAATGACTTGAAGAAGAATGGATTTGATGTGGACACGGATGCCATAACGATGCAGGATGCTGTGGAGACGGTAAAAAAAGCACTCAGAAGATAATTAACTCCGGAGGTTTACGATGTTAAGGGACATAACTATAGGACAGTATTACCCATCCAATTCGGTGATTCACAAGCTTGACCCGAGAGTGAAACTGTTTTGGACGCTTATATATATTATTTCATTGTTTTTGGGACAACATGCACTTATATACGCGGCGGCAGGAATTTTTTTACTGGTGTGCATAAGAATATCGAAGGTTCCCGTTAAGTTTATTTTAAGGGGTTTGAAGGCGGTATTCATGCTTCTGCTGTTCAGTGTGATTTTTAATATTTTCCTCACTGACGGTGAAGTAATCTTTCAGATATGGAAAATTAAAGTAACAAAAGAAGGAATATACATTGCCGCCGCAATGGCTGTAAGACTTGTATTCCTCATTATGGGTTCATCGTTGATGACGCTCACCACGACGCCGAATGATCTTACGGACGGATTGGAAAAGAGTCTTGGCTTTTTGAAAGTGATTCGAGTCCCTGTGCATGAGATTTCGATGATGATGTCAATTGCACTTAGATTTATCCCCATACTTATTGATGAGACGGACAAGATAATGAAAGCGCAGCAGGCGAGAGGTGCAGACTTTGAGACGGGTGGACTTGTGAAAAAGGCAAAAGCGATGGTACCTCTGCTAGTGCCTCTTTTCATATCAGCTATAAGGAGAGCTTATGACCTCGCGACTGCGATGGAGGCAAAGTGTTACAGAGGAGGGGAAGGCCGTACCAAGATGAAGCCGCTTAAGTACACGAAAGCGGATGGTGTGGCGTATCTGGCAGTTTTTGCTTATCTTGCAATTATGATTGCCATTAAAATATGTTTTATTTAGACGATAAGTATGGTAAAATATAAGCATGAAATAACCGGATTATTGCAGAATGATACACATGTAATTTGTTTTTGTTCAGAAGTGAAGGGGTAAGTGTGAAAACACGTTTTTCATCACTGTTTGTGCCGCAGTTTGGCGGCGGAATGGAGATTATTATGCTTAATGAATGGACAAGACCGGAAAGACCGGGAGATACGCAGATAACTGAAGGTATCAAAGAGGCGGAGAAGAGACTTGCACAGCTTCAGACAACAGTCAAAGAAAAAAAGATTCCGATTATCGTTGTGCTTGAGGGCTGGGACGCTGCAGGCAAGGGAAGTGTTTTAGGTAAGGTCATTAAGGAACTTGACCCGAGATTCTTCGACGTAAGGACAATGGATAAGCCGTCAGAGGATGAACTGAGACGACCTTTTATGTACAAGTATTTTTCGCAGATTCCGGAAGCAGGTAAATTCATGTTTTTGGAAGGGAGCTGGATGGATGAGCTGAACACATCATTTCTTCAGGGAACTATTTCCGAGGAAGAGTATGAGAGAGGATGCCGTTCGGTGGAGTGCTTTGAAAGACAGCTTGTTGATAACGGCTATCTCCTGATTAAGTTCTTTTTCCATATTACCAAGAAGGAACAGCGAAGGAGAATGGAGGGACTTCTTGCGGATAAGAATACCCGTTGGAGAGTTACGGACAAGGATAAGTGGCAGAACAATAATTATGATGAATGTTTTGGACAATATGACGCATTTATGCAGCTTTCAGAGGCTGGAAAGACACCATGGCATATTATAGATGCCAAGCATCAGAAATGGGCACAACTGCAGCTTATGTCCGTTCTGCTCGAAGAGATTGATGAGCGAATTGAGAATGGTGTGCAGGAGGCAAGGATACCTGAAAACAGATACCAACTGAGAACCATGCCTCTGCTTTCAGAGGTTGAACTCAATAAAGACATGGACGTGCTTGAGTACCGCAGGGAGCTTGCAAAGTGTCAGAAAAAGCTCGGAAAGCTTCACAATGAGCTTTACCGCAAAAAGATTCCGGTTGTTATCGCTTATGAAGGCTGGGATGCGGCGGGCAAAGGCGGCAATATAAAGCGTATTGCAGGTGCACTTGACCCGAGAGGTTACGATGTACACCCTATTGCGAGTCCAGAGCCACATGAAAAGTCAAGACATTATCTGTGGCGGTTTTGGACGAGGCTTCCTAAGACAGGTCATATAGCCATTTTTGACAGAACATGGTACGGAAGGGTTATGGTTGAGAGATTAGAGGGCTTCTGCACACAGAACGACTGGCAGAGGGCATACAATGAGATAAATGAGTTTGAGAGGGAATTGACGGACTGGGGTGCGGTCGTTATAAAGTTCTGGGTACAGATTGATAAGGAAACTCAGCTTGAACGCTTTAAAGACAGGGAGAACACACCTGAAAAGCGCTGGAAGATTACCGATGAGGATTGGCGTAACAGGGAAAAGTGGGATATGTATGAGGATGCCGTAAATGAGATGCTTCAAAAGACAAGTACAGAGTCGGCACCTTGGTATATACTCGAATCCAACAATAAATATTATGCCCGGATTAAGGCTTTAAAGACGGTGATAAAAAGACTTGAAAAGGCACTTGATTAAGCTGTTATACAGTTGAGGATGCAAGGATTTTGGGAGGAAAAATGTATGCGCTATATGCTTCGCGTAGCATACGACGGAACAGAATACTGTGGCTGGCAGGTACAGCCCGGACAAAGAACGGTTGAGGGCACTCTTAAGAGCGCCCTTGACAAGCTTATGGGGAAGGATGTACCGATGATAGGGGCGAGCCGCACGGATGCGGGGGTACATGCCGAGGGCAATGTGGCAGTGTTTGATTGTGATACGACAATTCCGGCGGATAAGATAAAGTATGCCCTTAACAATATGCTGCCTGAGGATGTTGTTGTGGTAGAATCAAAGCAGGTGGATGATAATTTTCATCCCAGACACTGCGACTGCCGTAAGACATATCAGTACAGAATATTAAACACACAGATGCCGGATCCCAACAGAAGGAGAAATACATATTTTTACCGCTGGAAGCTTGATATGGAAGCTATGAGAGCAGCAGCGGATTGTATTGTCGGCACACATGATTTTGCATGCTTTATGGCGGCGGGAAGCCAGGTTACGGATACCGTGAGGACTGTGTACTCTTTAGAGCTTGCCAAAATTGATGATGTGATTACGATGACTATACAGGGAAATGGTTTTCTCTATAATATGGTAAGGATTATAGCCGGGACGCTGATTCAGGTCGGAAGGGGACAGCTTGAGCCTGGACAGATTGCCGATATCATAAAAAAAGGGGAGAGAAAGAATGCGGGACCTACGGCACCGGCGAAGGGACTGACGCTCAAGGTGATCGATTACGAATGATAATAGGGAGGAAAAGGAATTAACAATAAAAAGGAATTAACAATAAAAAGGCAGGCAATAATATCCTGTAGGAGAAGAACTAAGGATTCTACTGTGGAAAGAATATTCTTCTCGTGGAGGACGTGGAAGCTGCACAGGCAGCAGGCATGAATGAACATATTGCGAAGCCGCTGGAGTTCGACAAGCTCACCGAAATTTTGAAAAAATGGCTCGGTTAATTCTTGACAATTACAGTGAGATAGTATACTATAACTTTGGTTAGATAATACTAACTTGTGAATAATCATGTAAAACCTCTTTCGGAAGGGTTTGTCTGGCCCTTTCGGGGAGGTAATTTTAACAGGAGGCGTGATGTCTATGAATTATCTTGAGATTGAGAAGGTTATCGGAAGGGAAATATTAGATTCGAGAGGAAATCCGACTGTCGAGGCTGAGGTATATCTTGCGGACGGCACAGTCGGCAGAGGAACTGCTCCGAGCGGTGCATCCACAGGTGAGTTCGAGGCACTTGAGCTTCGCGACGGAGACAAGTCAAGATACCTCGGAAAGGGTGTCTTAAAGGCAGTTGAGAATATTAACACGATTATAAACGATGCGGTGACAGGTCTTGACGCATCTGACATATATGCAGTTGACAGGGCGATGATTGAGGCTGACGGAACGAAGGATAAGTCAAAGCTTGGAGCGAATGCAATTCTTGCTGTTTCAATAGCAGCGGCAAGAGCGGCATCAATATCTCTTGATATTCCGCTCTATCGTTTCTTAGGCGGTATTTCGGGCAACAGACTTCCTGTGCCTATGATGAATATTGTAAATGGCGGGTGTCATGCTCTTTCATCAGGTCTTGATGTTCAGGAGTTCATGATTATGCCTGTAGGAGCGCCTTCATTTAAGGAGTGTCTAAGATGGTGTGCCGAGGTGTTCCACGCACTTGCGTCAATCCTCAAGTCACGCGGTCTTGCTACATCTGTCGGCGATGAGGGCGGCTTTGCACCTGCACTCAAGTCTGATGAGGAAGCAATAGAGACGATACTTGAGGCTGTAAGGAAGGCAGGCTACGAACCCGGAAGAGATTTCAGAATCGCCATGGATGCGGCTTCATCCGAATGGAAGAGCGAGAAGGGCAAAGGCTTTTATAAGCTTCCCAAGGCAGGCACCGAGTATACATCCGAGCAGCTCATTGAGCACTGGGCAGCACTCTGTGACAAGTACCCGATTATCTCCATCGAGGACGGACTCGATGAGGAGGACTGGGAAGGCTGGCAGAAGCTCACAAAGAGACTTGGCGACAGAGTTCAGCTTGTCGGTGATGACCTCTTTGTAACCAACACGGAGAGACTTTCAAAGGGTATTGAGCTTGGAGCAGGAAACGCAATCCTCATAAAGCTCAACCAGATCGGCTCCGTTTCCGAGACACTCGAGGCAATCAAGCTGGCTCACAAGGCGGGCTATACCGCAATATCATCACATCGTTCAGGCGAGACAGCCGACACAACGATAGCAGACCTTGCCGTTGCACTCAACACATGCCAGATTAAGACGGGAGCACCTAGCCGTTCCGAGCGCGTTGCCAAGTACAACCAGCTTTTGAGAATCGAGGAGGAGCTTGGCACATCGGCAGTATATCCGGGCATAAGGGCATTCAACGTAAAATAATTTACGCGTAAAATAATTTACGCAATCCTGACGGTGACTTGACAAATATAACCGCAAACGGTTATCATCTCTATATAAACAGAGAGAAGACGCTGTAGGCACGTGGGAAAGGGCTGCATATGGAGTATCGCACGATAGAGCATACATTTGAGCCGATATATGATGAAGGGAGCCGGGTACTCATACTCGGCTCCCTTCCGTCGGTCAAATCAAGGGAGAACAACTTTTATTACGGACATCCGCAGAACAGATTCTGGCGCGTGTTGTGGGAGATATTTGAGGGAGAAAATGAGGCAAAGCAGGCTGAGGATAAGATTTGCATGAGAGGGTGTCCGGTGGATGCATTTTCAATCAAAGAAAAGAAGACGTTCCTTCACGCCCACCACATAGCACTCTGGGATGTAATCGCAAGGTGCGACATAGCGGGCTCGAGCGACAGCTCAATCAAAAATGTTGTGCCGAACGACATAGGTGTGATACTTAAATGTGCTCCGATAGAGAATATATATGTGAACGGCGGCAAGGCGTATGAGCTGTATATGCGCTGCTGTTATCCGCTCACGGGACGGGAGGCTGTTAAGCTTCCGTCCACAAGTCCCGCAAATGCCGCGTGGACACTTGACAGGCTTATAAAAACGTGGAATATTATAAAGATTCAGGTGTCAAAACATGCTGATTTATT
>FR895362.1:4641-5978 GCA_000435595.1 Firmicutes bacterium CAG:882 | reverse complement strand
CTATTCCGACATCCATGTCGGAATTGGCTGGGGAGTGAACATAGTCCTAAGAACATCTAAGCTTCTGCCAAAAGTCGCAAAATGCATAAATATATTCGTTTATGCATGATAAATTTATTCTGCCTATTTGACCTTAATGTCTATTATAAATTAAGACATAACACAGGCTTTCGGTGGTGAAGGCAGGAAATATTTGGTGTCGTGGGTATGTGGGTAGCGAATATGCATCTTATACCCACAACAGCATGAATTTGAAGCTTCAGCGGGTATACAGCTGATTTTCCGGCTGTATACCCGCACTTTGCGCTTTCGGGACGTAAATTCGGGTATATGCGGAAATTATGTTCTGTGATACCAACCGGAGTTGTCATAAGTGAGGGGGGAAGGGGGATATGAAATAAATTTATATGGAAATACCCATCGTGGGAAGCAGGAAGAGTGAATAATAGAGTATGCGCAAAAAAAATGAGATATCCGAAATAAGCAAATGAAATGAGATTATAGAATTAGAATATACAATAATTTGATTTCGAGAAGATAATAAAAAAAGTTTTCATTATAGTTGTTGACAATTAAAAGATATAATTATATGGTAAATATATGGCATATTGTAGTATAAACTAATGTCTACTCATTGTAGATATCGTTGTCGGAGTAAAACCGTCCTTGGTTGAGTAACACAAAAAATTTCTACTGGTGTAGATATTTCTGTGTTCCGTCCGTTGAACAATATAGTGGAATTTCTGCTGCTGCAGATTTAACAATATTTACATAAACTATTTGATTTGCTTTCATATTCTGTCGTTGAGCAATGCTAAAGAAGTTTTGCAATTGTAGCAGATAATGAGCTGTCAAAAAATAATGATTGGTAATATAGTGAAATTAATGATGCCTCAGCAGGTATACAGTCGGGAAATACAATGGCTGACTACTTGCTTTTTATTTTAGAAACAAATGGAAATAATAGAAAGTGACGAATTTCAAAGTTTATTTGATAAATCAAAGAAATTGATTGATAGTGCTAGAAGTAATATGGGACAAATGGCAAATGCAATTACTGTTATTACCGGTTTCTTGCTGGGAAGATATATTGCAGAGCAGGAATAACAGGGTGAAGAAAGAGCACAATATGGAGCAAAAGCCTTGGATTTTTGGTCTCTTATCTGACAGAAGAATATGGAAGAGGTTTTCTCTTTGAACAGAGTTAAAATATAAGGAAAGAAGGTATTTATATGTGTACAGCAGCAACTTACAGAACCAAAGATTTTTACTTCGGAAGAACACTTGATTATGAATTCTCTTATGGCGACGATATCGCGGTGACACCGAGAAGGTAC
>FR895362.1:0-4593 GCA_000435595.1 Firmicutes bacterium CAG:882 | reverse complement strand
TGGGAAGAGTTGACAATCACTATGCCATAATCGGGATGGCGCATGTTGCGGGAGGATACCCGCTCTACTACGATGCGATTAACGAGAAAGGTCTTGGAATGGCGGGGCTTAACTTTGTGGGAAATGCAAAGTATCAGGAGCCTGAGAAAGGAAGAGAGAATGTGGCACAGTTTGAGTTTATTCCGTGGATACTTTCTCAGTGCGCGAATGTGGCGGAAGCGAGAGAATATCTTGACAGAATGAATCTTGTCGGGACAACCTTCAGCGAGCATTTTCCCGCGGCACAGCTTCACTGGCTGATTGCTGATGAGAATGAGGCGATTACCGTGGAGTGCACGGCTGCAGGACTTAATGTGTATGATAATCCGGTCGGAGTGCTCACGAACAATCCTCCGTTTGAGACCCAGATGTTCATGCTCAACAATTACATCGGGCTCTCGCCGAAGCAGCCACAGAACAGATTTTCCGATAAGCTTGAGCTTAAGACATACAGCAGAGGCATGGGAGCACTCGGACTTCCGGGAGATTTATCGTCCGCATCAAGATTTGCGAGGGTGGCTTATACGAAGCTTAATTCGGTTTCGGGGGATGACGAGGAGTCGAGCGTGAGCCAGTTCTTCCATATATTGGGAAGCGTCGACCAGCAGCGCGGATGCTGTGAGGTGGCAGAGGGCAAGTATGAAATTACAATTTACACCTCATGCTGCAACGCATCTAAAGGAATATACTACTACACCACCTACGACAACCACAGCGTGACAGCGGTTGACATGCACCGCGAGAAGCTTGACGGAACAGGGCTTGTGACATATCAGGTTGATGAGAAAATGAAAATCAATTTTGTAAATTAGACACTAAGACTAATATATTGCAAAGTAACAAATAACAAAAAATGATGATTTTAATGTACACAAAATGCTCATAAAGAGTTATAATTAAACGGTAAATATCACACGGGAAATAAAACAAAAGCAAAAGGAGCGTGTTATCAATGAAGAACTTAAGTGTGCGTATTAAGATGATAATTCTTGCAGTCATAACAATGATTGGAACACTTGCCATTGTACTGATTTCACAGTTGGACATCAGTGAGATGGAAAGCGGAGCTGAGAATGTACTTCGTGCCAGCATCGAGAGTGATTATGACCAGAACATCAAGAATCAGGTGGACAATGCAATATCAATGCTGAATGCGGTGTATGCAGGATATGAGAACGGAGATTATACGCTTGATGAGGCAAAGGAGCGAGGAGCAAATCTTCTTCGTGAACTCAGATACGGTGACGGCGGATACTTCTGGGCAGATACCTATGAGGGCGTGAATGTTGTTCTTCTCGGAAATTCAACCGAGGGAACCAATCGTATGGATGCGAAGGATGTTGAGGGAAATTCATACATCAGGGACATCATAAATGCCGGAAAAAATGCCGAGGGCGGATATGTAGATTATGTGTATCCTAAGGCAGGTGAGACGGAGCCTTCGCCTAAGAGAGCATACAGCAAGGCCTTCGAGCCGTTCGGATGGGTAGTGGGAACGGGCAACTATATTGATTATATCGATACCACAGTTGGAAACGAGACGGCAGCAATGCAGGACAATGCAAGGTCGGCAATGATTAAGATTGTTGCAGGCGGAGGATTAATGACTATTATTGTGCTGGCAGTATGCATTTACATGGCTATTGAACTCAGCAGGTCATTCAGACATGCACTCGTATATATCGGAAATATTACAAATGGCGACTTCACACATGAGCTGCCTAAGAAGCTTCAGAACAGGAAGGATGATTTCGGAGTTCTTGGCGAGAACCTTGAGAAAATGAAAATACAGGTAAGCGCTCTTATCAAGGAAGTTAAGAACCAGAGCAATATCATCGGTGAGGTTGTTGATTCTGTTAAGACTAATGTTATCTCACTCACAGGCAATATCGAGGATGTATCTGCTACGACACAGGAACTTGCGGCGAGCATGGAGGAGACCGCAGCTTCCTCAGATACGGTCAAGAGTATGTCAAATGAGATTGAGGAGGCAGCTAAGAATATTGCGACACGTTCTCAGGATGGAGCGCAGCAGGCTGCTGACATTCATGAGCGTGCAACCAAGGCACAGAATGATACAAGAGAGCAGCGTGCACATGCCGCGGAGGTACATAACAGCATAAGAGAGAGCCTTACCAAGGCACTTGAGGATGCCAAGGTTGTTAAGCAGATTGAGGTTTTATCCTCAGCAATTATGGAGATTACAAGCCAGACGAATCTCCTTGCACTCAATGCTTCCATTGAGGCTGCGAGAGCCGGTGATGCGGGAAGAGGTTTTGCTGTTGTCGCTACGGAGATTGGCGGGCTTGCAGAGCAGTCCAAGGATGCCGTTGTCAAGATTCAGCAGGTTACGGAGTCGGTAACATCATCTGTTGAGCGTCTTTCCAAGGATGCACAGGAGCTTCTTGAGTTCGTGGGAGGAGATGTCGTTGCAAGCTATGATATGTTTGACAAGGTTGCGGATGCATACAATCAGGATGCCAAGTATATTGATATGCTCATAAGTGATTTCAGTGCTACATCAGAGGAGCTGTTAGCATCAATCGACGGAGTTTTATCATCCATGGATGGAATTGCGACAGCAACGAATGAGGGAGCTAAGGGAACAACTGATATCGCACAGAAGACGATTGATGTCAAGGCTGAGGCAGATAAGGTTACGAGCGAGGTTGCCAAGTGTGACGAGACAGCCGGAAGGCTCAGCGAGGAGATTTCCGTATTTAAGGTTGATTAAAGACAGACAGTCCGGTAGTGAGACAGATGAACAGGAAAGCAGAATATTAAGGTGATTGTGAAATTCCCATTATGCGTGTACATCGAAGTGCGGCATGGTGGGAATTTCAATTTTTAATAGAAAAATTTTATTGACAAACTGTACTTTTGCACTATAATCATACCGTAAAACTTGGAAATCATGCCCCGTTTAAGCAGCATGGCAAAGGGGCTTTTAACTTGGAAATGAGGTTTAAATGGCGAATAAAGATAAAAAATACGAGATAGACATGTGTAACGGTACTCTGCTTGACAAGCTTATATCGTTTGCATTTCCGCTTATGCTGTCCGGAATATTGCAGCTTATGTTTAATGCGGTCGATATTATAGTGGTAGGAAATTTCAGCGGAAGTCAGGCTCTCGCGGCGGTTGGCTCTACGACATCGCTCATCAACCTTTTTATCAACCTTTTTATAGGAATATCCCTTGGTGCTAATGTACTTGCGGCAAGGTATTATGCAGCAGGTAAGGATAAGGAGATGTCGGAGACGGTACACAGTGCCATGGCACTCGCACTTATAAGCGGTGTCGTGATGCTCTTTGTAGGGCTTATCTTTGCAAGGGGAGCACTTGAACTCATGGATACGCCGGATGATGTAATCGACCAGTCCACGCTTTACATGAGAATATATTTTTTGGGAATGCCATTCTTTATGATGTACAACTACGGAGCCGCAATTTTGAGGGCAGTGGGGGATACGAAGCGTCCGCTGCTGTTCCTTGTGATAGCAGGAATTGTCAATGCAGGGCTTAACATGTTCCTCGTAATAGTGTTCCACCTGGGCGTTGCGGGAGTTGCCATATCGACGGTTATTTCGCAGATGATTTCCTGTGTGCTTGTAATTATATGCCTTTACAGGACGCAGAGCAGCTATCAGCTCAGGTTTTCCAAGTTAAAGCTTAGGTGGGAATATATTAAGCAGATATGTAAGGTTGGAATTCCGGCAGGAGTACAGAGTATGGTCATCAACTTTTCGAACGTGCTTTTACAGTCGTCAGTCAACTCGTTCGGCTCGATTGCGATGGCGGGATACACGGCGGCGAACAATATTTTCGGATTTTTGTTTGCTTCGATTAATTCGGTTACACAGGCCTGCATGAGCTTCACAAGCCAGAATTACAGTGTCGGAAAATACAAGAGAATGACAAAAGTACTCTTTGAGTGCATAGGTCTGTCGATGGCGGTTTCATTGACACTCGGATGCAGCGCATATTTTTTTGGAGATAAAATTCTCTGGATTTACACGGATAATGCGGCGGTCGTGAAGGCGGGGATGGAAGTGCTGACATACAGCACGGTCACATATTTTCTGTGTGGAATAATGGATTTATTTCCGGGAGCACTCAGGGGAATGGGATATTCGACGGTGCCGATGATTCTGTCGGTTGTCGGAACGGTCGGAACACGTCTTGTGTGGATATATGGTGTGTTCCCGAAGCACAGGTCACTTGATGTGCTGTTCATATCCTATCCGGCATCGTGGTTTATCACGATAGTTTTTCAGGTGATATGCTATATTATTGTCAGGAAGAAGCTTGGCATTGCTGCCCGGAAAAGAGCCGTGCGGAAGCAGGCAAATAGTCAGTAAAAAGATGAGACAGATTTATAAAAGTTCTGGAAATAAGATTAAGTTTGAATTATAATTTACAATGTAACTAAAGTACTATAAAAATAAGATACTATAAAATACAACATGGGAGGGTTTGCGATGGAAGTTAAGAAGTACAGGTATAATGACATGACAGAGAGATATAGAAGGATGAACAGGTTCTATATTATTG
>FR895361.1 GCA_000435595.1 Firmicutes bacterium CAG:882 | reverse complement strand
ATAGTTGTTTTAGTAATCCTATTAACCCCTATTCGTATGAACTTAAAAGACGGCGGAAGCGTTAGGTATAAAGCATTAGTGTATGAAGTTACAATAATACACCAACTTGCACCAGAAGTAGATGGTGTAAAACCATATATTGATGGGTTCGAAATCAAAATACTCGGAATGACAGTTTATAGAGAAACAAACGAATAGTCAAATTCAAATTGACCAACAGAAGGAGAGGTGATTACATGGAAATCTTATATGAATTATCGTGGCTGTGGGAAACACTGGGAATTGCACTTGGAGTTGCTGCTGTCTGCGTGGCCTGCACCGCACTGTTATGCAAGGCAGCGAAGAAGAAGCTCAGTAAAAAGCTGCTGGCAGTCATAGGAGTGGTGGCATTTGTCGCTGCAATTCTGGCGGTTATTCTGGCTGCCCGGACACCGATGCCGCTTTGAGAGGTGGCAATACTGCAAGCGATGCTTGCAGTATGCATATGTGTAAAAATGGTATTGGTTTTATTCGCAAAAACACTAACAGATTGTTGAAGAAAACTGGGGAAACAATTAAAAAGAAATAAGAGGAAAATCAGATGAGAATATTTAACAGTACCCCAAGGGATGACAATTTCAGAATGCCGGGTGAGTTTGAGAGACATCAGGGCTGCATTATGATATGGCCGGTAAGACCCGGCTCATGGATATACGGCGGTAAGGCTGCGAAGAAGGTATTCGCCGGGATTGCCGCAATAATTGCACAGAGTGAGCATGTCTATATGCTTGCCGACCATGAGCATCTGAAGGAAGCACATGAGTATCTGAAGGAAGCACATGAGCATCTAAAAGAAGCTCAGGAGCATCTAAAGGAAGCCCAGGAGCAAAAAAATCCTAAGGATACCGAGGCTGATTTTTCAGAAGCCCGGCAGTATGAAGAAGTGCACCACATGCTTGAAAAGCAGGTTACATGTGCGGGCAAAGGAATAGAGGTTGTCGAGATTGAGTCCGATGATGCATGGGCGCGCGATGTGGCACCGACCTTTGTGAAAAATGCCGACGGCGTCGTGAGAGGCATCAACTGGAGCTTTAACGCATGGGGTGGTGATTATGACGGGCTGTATGCAGATTGGACGAAGGATAATCTGGTTGCAAAGCGCTTTCTTGAGTATGCGGGCTTTGACTGTTATGATGCAGAGCCGTTTGTGCTGGAGGGAGGTTCGATACATTCGGACGGCGATGGAACCATGCTGGTTACGGAGAGCTGTCTGTGCAGTCCGGGAAGAAATCCGAAGCTTAGCAAGGCACAGATTGAGGAAAAGCTGAAGCAGTACTGTAATGTTGAAAAGGTGGTATGGCTTCCGTGCGGGATATATCAGGATGAGACCAACGAGCATGTCGATAATGTATGTGCTTTTGTGCGTCCGGGTGAGGTCGTGCTCGCGTGGACGGACAAGGAGGAAGACCCACAGTATGAGATGAGTAAAAAATGCCTTGAGGTCTTAGAAAGCGAGACGGACGCAAAGGGAAGGCATTTCAAGGTGCATAAGCTTTATATACCTGAAAAGCCCGTGTGCATAACCGAGGAAGAGCTTGCCGGATTTGAGTTCGAGCCAGGCGAGGATGAGAGAAGTGCAGGTGAGCGGCTTGCAGCCTCCTATGTGAATTTCTATATCTCAAACGGTGCGGTTGTGCTGCCACAATTCGGAGATGTGAACGATGAGAAGGCGGTTGCGGTACTTAAGGAAGCCTTCCCTGACAGAAATATCGTCCCGGTGTACGCACGCGATATAATTGTAGGCGGGGGAAACATACATTGCATTACACAACAGATACCTATGTAAAACAGATGGGTATCTGTTTTTTTTATGTAATAGGAAACTTCGTTTCTATGACTTATCTGATTGTTCTAAATGATTCTGAAAAAATTTCTTCTCATTCCGCCATAGTTGCAAAATCCGTCATCCATGGCTGTTTACAACATTTTGATATGTATCAAAAAAATAATATGTAAGATTTTCGAAAAAACCAACATAAATAGACACAATGCAAAACTAAAATATGGTACCTATGCACAAAAAATAGTACTAACAACCTATAGAATAATACATGTTGCATATAAGATGGTTGAAAACGCTCATAAAAACAACAAAAATGCACAATAGGAATGTTTACTTTAGATGCATAAGATGTTAATATGCATAAAGTGGCAAAACTATATTCACGAAAACTATAATAATGTAACAAATAGGAGGATGATTCATGAATTCAGGTATTTGGCGTGGCAAAATCAATTTGTCAAAAGAATTCAAGAAGAACATTCGCAAGGGAGTATCGCTTCTGCTTTCAGTGGCTATGGTGGCAGGAAGCGTATCACTTTCGGATGTCGGTGCAGTAACTGTAAATGCAGCCGAGAAGGCTTCATCAGTTAAGGCAGCTACCGGTGCCTATGCAATGGGAAAGGGGCAGAAGGTCAATTCTTCTACCTTATTCAGCGCTGAGACGGGCTATGGCTTCAGCGATGTGGCTTACCCTGATGCAGCCAAGGACTGGGTAGGCGGAGTTTATTACCCAAGAGAGGAGAAGGTCACGACCGGAAGTGCATCGTATGTAACTGACGGTGACGGATATCTTGAGATTGCGAGCAAGGTATGGAAAGAGACTGAGAGTACAGGCTTTGGAGTTTACACTTATGAGAACACTTCCACACTTGACTTCGCACTTGACAATGCAGATTACAAGGTAAGCGTTGAACTTGTCAACCCTACTGATAAGGAGCTTGTGGTTTCACTCGAGGCAGAGGATATCACAAAGGCATCAGGAGTTAAGGTGGCAGCGGGCGCTGCCGTTACACAGGATATAACAGCGTGCCTCGTTGATGGTGTCCTTAACCTCAAGTTTTTGGAGACATCGGGAAGCGCGACTAAAGAGGAGGATGCTGCCACAGGCAAGGTATATGTAAGCAAGGTTACAATTACCAAGAATGCAGCTAAGACAGCGGGCGATAAGCCTACAATTTTTATCGCTTCCGACTCTACTGTTCAGACCTATGAGAGTAATTATTACCCTCAGACAGGCTGGGGACAGACACTTCACAACTTCTTCGGGGATTTTGTTGAGGAGCGTGAGTGCAAGGACTGTGGATATAGCCAGGCACAGACCTATGAGACAACGAATGTTATCGTCGAGAATAGAGCTATCGGCGGAAGAAGCTCTAAGTCCTTCATAGAGGAGGGAAAGCTCGATGATTTACTCGAGGATGTAAAGCCGGGAGACTATGTGCTTGTACAGTGGGGACACAATGATGCCACTGCTGCAAGACCTAACAGGTATGTTTCACCTGAGGATTTTGAGTATTGGATGCAGTATTATGTTGATGGTGTAACACAGAGAGGCGCCACTCCTGTTCTTGTAACACCTGTTGCAAGATACAGCTATACAACTAATGCAGACGGTTCACTCAAGTCCTTTGTCGGCAACTTTGAGAAGTATGGCGACGTTATGCGTAAGATGGCAAAGGAGCAGAATATTCCTCTAGTTGATCTTACGGCACGTTCTACAGCACTTTGCAATCAGTTCGGTATCGAGGGTGCTAAGTCATTGTTCCTCATTGTTGAGGCCGGCGATTACCCTGAAGGTGCTTACGCAGGCGGTGCTAACGATTCTACTCATTTACAGTACTATGGAGCATACAAGTTCGCACAGTGTGTTGCTGAGGGAATTGTTGATTATGCAAAGGACGGCGCAACAGATGCGCTTGATTCACTTGCAGCACTTGTTGTGAATAAGGTTCCTACAAAGGCTCCGGGTAAGATTGAGAATCTTGCAAGCACAACAGTAGGTGCATCATCTGTGGGATTGCAGTGGAATGCTGAGGAAGATTCAGAGCTCTACTATATTTACAGAGCTGTATTGGCTGATGGACAGACAATCGATGATGTGGATTTTTCCAATGCTGAGAAGTATTCCGTATCATCTAAGAACAAGTATACAGATACGTCCTGCCAGGCGGGAATTACATATGTATATGCAGTCAGAGGCTTCAACCCTAAGGGACTGGGTGAGTTCTCTAACATGATACAGGTGACAACTAAGACAGCAGGCTGGAAGTTCGATATCAATGGTGACAAGAACAGCGTAGCAAAGGCTGACGGGCCTACAGAGACAGGTTGGACAGGTGTCGGTGCAGAGATGTATGACGCTGCAAGAGGCTATGGCTGGAAAACAAGACCGGGTGCAGGTCGTGACCGCGGTGAGCAGAAGAATGATTCCTACAGCCTTATGGGAAGGGACTTTACGTTGGGTGCAGGTGAGTTCGCACTTGATATCCCTAACGGCGATTATGAGGTTACCTGCTATGGCGGAGACCTTCTTCCGGGAACTTCAACGGTTAAGTCATCCTATGGCGCAGAGGGCAAGTCCATCGGAAGCATCTCCGTTAGGCAGGGCGTTGCCGGTGCGACAGGAACGGTAAGAGTTGAGGACGGACAGCTCAACATAACAACAGACAATTACTTTAACGGTTTTACGGTTACAGAGATTTTAAAGGCTCCATCATCACTTGTGGCATCCGAAAAGTCGGTAAATGGTTCTAACATGACTTTCCTTCTCGGTTTTTCAGGTGTTGATGAGGCTGTAAGCTACAAGGTTTACAGAAAGAGTTCTTCTGATGATGCATTCACCGTTGTAAAGTCTTTTACAACTGAAGAGTACAATAAGGATGAGCTTGGCTGCAGAGCCATGACAGCGGCTCTTGGTGAGACATATCAGTACTACATGACATGTGTTACGGCAGACGGAACAGAGTCAGCCCGTTCGAATGTTGAGACGGTTGAGGCTGTATTGGATACGGTTAAGGTTCCTGCAGCTCCGACAAATGTTGTATGTGTAGACCCTGCATCATCAACAACGGGCGTACAGAACACAATCACAATTTCGTGGAGCGCAGCCTCCGTTGCAGACGCTGACCAGGGCAAGGTAATCAAGTACGTTATCTACCGTTCAGCGAAGGCTGAGGACGAGAAGGGCTTCAAGGCATTTGAGAAGGTAGGCGAGACTACAGAGACAACCTTCAAGGATACATATTTTGATATTGATACCAACATAAGCTACTACTACAAGGTGGCAGCACTCAACGCAGGTGGTCTAAGTGAGCTTTCAGCAGTATGCAAGACTCCTGTCACCGGAACACTTACACCCGGAAATCTTGAGAAGTACTCGGACAGAGCACTTGTAGCAGTTAATCTTGCGGGTGAGAAGGGTGCAGAGACACTTATATCCGCAACAGACAAGGACGGAAATACACTTACAAAGGGTGTTTACTTAAGCTGGAGAAGCTTTGAGGCAGACTTTGACAATGGCAACAATTTAAAGACAACATTTACCGTATACCGCGATGGCGTGGCAATAGCTTCCAACATAAGCGTAACCAATATGGTAGATGAAGGCGGCACAAGCGCATCCGTATATAAGGTAGTTGGAAGCAACGATTCCGCTATCGGTGTGAAGGCAGTTGATACCAGGTGCTGGGAGCATCAGTACCTTGAACTCAATCTCTATGCTCCTGCAGACGAGACAATGCCTGAGTACAATGGTGAGGTGGCTACATGCGATTACAGCGCTAACGATATGTCACTCGGCGATCTTGACGGAGACGGCGTTCTTGAGCTTATCGTTAAGTGGTATCCAAGCAACGCAAAGGATAATTCAGGTTATGGATTTACAGGAAAGACTTTCCTTGACGCATACGATGTAAACTGGGCAACAGGTGAGGTTTCACTTCTGTACAGAATTGATATGGGTATCAATATCCGTTCAGGTGCCCACTATACACAGTTCCAGGTATGGGACTATGATGGTGATGGCAAGGCAGAGATAGCGGTTAAGACAGCACCGGGAACAACAGTATTAAGACCTGCCGATGGTACGGCAAATACACTTGCCGAGGCAGAGTACATTGATGTTCCTTCAAGCTCACTTCCTACAGAGAAAATAAGTGAAAAGAATGATTATCGTAACGCTTCAGGCTATGTTCTTGACGGACCGGAGTACTTCACAATGTTCAATGGTGAGGACGGAAGCATTCTTGACACAACTGACTTCGTTCCTGCAAGAGGAAATGTTGGTGCATGGGGCGATGCGTATGGTAACCGTGTTGACAGATTCTTATCTGCAACAGCTTATCTTGATGGTGAGAAGCCATACGCAGTATTCTCAAGAGGATACTACACAAGAACATGCCTTACGGCATACTATGTAAACGATGAAGGAAAGCTTGATGTTTACTGGGCATTCGATACAAATAAGGCAGGCTCGGAGTACGAGTCACAGGGAAATCATGGTCTCAGTGTAAATGACGTTGACAATGATGGCAAGGACGAGATTATCTACGGTTCCCTCACGGTTGACCATGATGGTACGGTTAAGTATTCAACAGGTCTTGGACATGGTGATGCGATGCATGTATCAGACTGGGTAGAGTGGAACGACGGACTTGAGATAATGGACGTTCACGAGCATGATGATGCAGCATACCATGTTGAAATCCATGACGCCGAGACAGGTGAAATTCTCATGGGTTACTGGACAGGTAAGGATACAGGCCGTGGTGTTGCAGCGGATATCGACCCTACATCGGCAGGTGCTGAGTGGTGGTCAATAGCGAGTCCTACTTACGAGGGAAATGATGAACCTTCATGGGATTCCACGGACGGAGAGGTTTATTCAACCCAGTCAAAGCTTGGAGCACTCATAAAGCTTGCTGACAGGACTCCTGCTTCTAATGCATCCCTCTTCTGGGATGGAGATCTGTTAAGTGAAGTTCAGGATCATACGTTTAACAAAGCGGCTTACGCTCCTACAGGAGTTAAGCTCTACAAGTGGGATTATGAGAAGGGTGAGCAGGTAGACCTCCTCTCATCAACAGAAATCTGGTCAAGCAACGGAACTAAGGGTAATCTTGGTATTATCGCAGACTTCCTCGGAGACTGGAGAGAAGAGATTATTGCACGTTGTGCAGCAGACAAGAACAAGGTCCGTGTTTACACGACAACAATTCAGACCGATTACGTCGTACCATGTCTCCTTGAGAATCTTGCTTACAGAGAGGGCGTTGCATGGGAGAATGTTGGTTACAATCAGCCTGCTAACTTAAGCTACCTCCTTTCTGAAGGTCTTGTCACTTCACAGCTTATGGTAGGTCAGCTTACCGAGAACAGTGCTGAGATTGCTTTCACAGAGGCAAGCGACGGCACATATGGACATGAAGTAACAGGATATCAGATATATAGGGCTGATGGCGATGGTGAGTTCAAGTTGATCGACACTATCTCCAAGGATGAGCTTGTAGAGTATGTTCCGGATAAGGAACAGCCTGAGGAGCCGGAGGAGAAGATTCTGTACTCACAGGATTTTGAGAGTGGTGAGTCGGATTTCACATATTATGAAGAGAGTGCGGTTTCTCTTGCAGCAGATACGGCAACAGTTCATCCTAACACAAGCTCCTATGTTCTCAGTGTAGGACAGGATGCAAGAAGAGACAGACGTGTTCAGAGCCCGGCATTAGATGTTAAGGACAATGCAACTGTTGAGCTTGAACTCAGAATTGATGCTCCATACAAGAATAAGGCATCATACTTCTCATTACTCGGAGCAGCTAACGGAGATAAGGCAAACAGCGAATGGTTACAGAGCACGGCACAGATACTCACAATAGAGGCAAAGGCAGGTGCAAGTGACAATACAACCTGGCAGTCAATTCTTCTCAATGGAGTTGATGTGACAGAGGCTCTTACGGCAGATGTCAAGGAGAGTGGAAACGGAAAGACAGCGACAACAGGTTGGATAAAGATAAAGGCAGAGCTTGATTTCGCTAACCGGAAGGTGAATGTTACTATCAGCAAGGCGGCTGATGCTAGTGTATTATACAGCGGTAAGCTTGATTTCGTAAATGAAGTAAATGGCTTAGAGCATATTCTGCTCACAGCAAATAAGAGCGGTGGACGTTCTTACATCGACAACATCAAGATTGTTGATGGCATTGTAGAGACACCGGAGGAGCAGGAGCAGCCTATCGGTTATAAAGATGTTTTATATAAGCAGTTTGATATAGGAACTAAGAAGGGAACTGCTGAGGGCTTTATAGGAATCGGCAAGGATGTGTATGACGCTGAGAAGGGATATGGTTTCTCAGATGATACAGTGATTGCAGATTATGCAACTAAGGGTACATATATTGCAGTAACAGATGATTCGGAGCCTGTAGATTATGCATGTCAGGACGTTGCATATGCAGAAAAGGGCAAGCTTGAGTTTAAGGTTGATGTGGTTGAAGCCGGAACATATACTGTAAATGTATATGCAGGAGCATTTGGTGGTTCAACAGGAGCAACATTATCAATCAACGGGACAGATTTAGGTGCAATAGCAGATTCCATAAAGCTTACATCGTCATCTGACATTGTTAAGACACTTGAAGTTACAGTTGAAGAGGGCGGACAGATTACTGTAATCTGTAATAATGGCTCAGCAAGAGCACCTCTTTCAGCGATTGTAATTACAAAGAAGGTTCCTGTATACGCAAGCGACAAGGACAACTTAGATGAGGAAAAGCCAAGCGGGTCCGAGTCAGCAGGTGAGACAGAGCCGACAAGCGGAAGCACAAGTGAGACAGAGCCGACAAGCGAGAGCGCAGGTGAAACAGAGCCGACAAGTGAGAGCGCAGGTGAGACAGAACCTACAAGCGAGAACACCAGCGAGTCTGAGAGCGAGAGTGAGAGCTCAAGCGAGACAGAGCAGGCACCTGCATATTTGAGATTTGACTTTGGTGCAGGAACTGTAGAGGATGGTTGGACACAGGTATTAGCAGCCGACGAGTATAGCGATGAGAAGGGCTACGGATTTGTATTTGGAGATGGTCTTGCGGCAGCAGGCTCGGAGAAGAAGTATACTTCAAATGCTGAGAGCCTTGCGGCAGTTGCTGACGATTGTGTACTTGGTTGGGATGCAACAAACCCAATGGAGTTTGATGTTAAGGTTCCGAATGGAACATATGAGGTGACATATTACATCTTTAATGGTTCCGGAGGAGTATACAATCAGGTAACAGCAGAGGATGTTGCATTCTCGGATGTAAGAAGAGGAAGCGGTTCGAAGGAGTTCACTAATGAGACAAAAGAAGTGACGGTAAGTGATGGAACTCTTAATATTGTAAACAAGTCAAGCAAGAGTGGACAGCCGGGATTATATTTTACAGGTATCGTTATTAAGGACGTCAACTATGATGAGTGGCTCAAGAACAACACCTCAACTGATACAGCTTCAACAGACAATGAGGCCGCTGAGGAGAGCCAGCCATCAGATGAGCAGGCAACTGAGGCTCAGAGCGCTGAGGAGGAGCTTACAATCTCACTCAACAATGTGAGAACAGTGGCAGCATCCGAGAGCACAGAGGAAGACACAGTTAAGTACTACTCATATGTAGACAAGACAGTCAAGCCTGACACAACTTACAGATATAAGATTGCGGCGGTTGTTGACGGTAAGACATCATTTATGTCAAGAGAGCTTGAGCTTCATACATTAGTTGATATTGCATCTATTGATGAGTTCTCACTTCCTGATTTGGTTCAGAATCAGGTATTGGCAGCGGGACAGAAACTTGCAGATTTACTTCCTGCACAGCTTAGTGTAACTGATACCAATAACAACAAGACAGTTGCAAATGTTAAGTGGGATGTAACTAATGTTGACATCAAGACACCTGGTGAGTACAAGGTAATTGGTACTGTTGCAGGTTGGGATGCACCTATTGAAAAGACGGTAAAGGTTGTTCCTAACGTATCTACAGGATACGCTAAGTATGAGGATATTACCGTTATAGTGGGAAATCAACCAACACTTCCAACTAAGCTTACAGCTACATTTTTAAATGGACAGACTATAGCCGGAACAGTTACTTGGGATACAAGCAATCTCGATGTAAATACTGTTGGTGAGTATGTCCTTAAGGGAACATCAGATCTTGCAGTTGGTGAGATTACAATTACAGTTAAGGTTGTTGCCAACTACATTGTATCTCTTTATACAAGATATTGGGAGATTTACCTCAATGAGACAGAGTACACACTTCCTGACAACGTATATGCAGTATGGGCTGATGGAACAGCATCTTATGTAAGTGCTGAGTGGGATAAGACAACACCTGTTGATGTGACTGTGCTCGGAACGACAAAGCTTACAGGAACAGTTGAAGGCTTTGACGGAACTGCAGAATTGGAACTCACGGTTGATTACCCTGTTGCCAAGAGATTTGACTTCGGTATAGAGGGCTCTGCTGTTGAGGACGGCTGGATTGGAGTTCTTGGTAATGTAAAGAACGGAACTAAGACCTTAGAGAAGCTTGGAAGTGCATACAGCAAGGATAAGGGCTATGGTTTCTTAGACGGAAAACAGACAAATCAGGGTCGTGATGAGGGTGCTTACAAGCCGGGAACACAGCTTCCTGACAATGTTTACAGGGACTACATCATGCCTGATGGAAACACATTCAGAGTCGACGTACCTAACGGTAAGTATATCGTAGAACTCGTAGGCGGATGTGGTTTAGGAAGCAGTAAGATTGAGGCTAAGGTTCAGGGCGAGAGTATCAGCGTATCAAACGGTAAGGCTACATATGCAGTCGGTGAGATTGAGACAGTTGTAACAGAAGGATACATTGATATCGAGTTCGTCGGAAGTCTTTCAAGAACATGTGCGGTTATCGTAAGAGGAGCCGTCAACAGAGGCACCTACAGAGAAACCAAGCGAGGAGCCGTCAACAGAGGCACCTACAGAGAAACCAAGCGAGGAGCCGTCAACAGAGGCACCTACAGAGAAACCAAGCGAGGAGCCGTCAACAGAGGCACCTACAGAGGCACCAAGCGAGGAGCCATCAACAGAGGCACCTACAGAGGTGCCAAGCGAGGAGCCGTCAACAGAGGCACCTACAGAGAAACCAAGCGAGGAGCCGTCAACAGAGGCACCTACAGAGGCACCGGGCGAGGAGCCGTCAACGGAGGCACCTACAGAGGCACCAAGCGTGAAGCCGTCAACGGAGGCACCTACAGAAACACCAAGCGTGAAGCCGTCAACGGGGGCACAGGCAGAGAAACCAAGCGTGAAGCAGTCAACGGAAAAATCAAGTGAGGCAGCAACTGAGACATCAGGTACGGGTTATGAATACAGAGGACATGTTGGAGAGCTTACTGTCGATGTGGTACCTGATGTTGTAAAGGAAAAGCTTAACTGCAGCACGACAGAAGAGGTAGCGGAGCTTCTTGCAAGAATGATTACGGAAAATGAAGCTGTCAGAATTCTTCCGGATGTTAAAGCAGAGAACACTATGGTGTTTGACTATGTTATAAAGATTAAGCGCAGCAATGGAGAATGGACTGATGCGAGTGAGGAGGAATTGAGCGCAGGTGTTGAGGTTGTTCTTCCATATCCTGAAAATACTTCAAGAGATGGATTTGATTTTGTAATCGGACATCTTATAGTGTCAGGTGATAATGCCGGAGAAATGGAGTACTTTGATCCTGAAAAGACGGAGGAAGGTCTTAAGATTATCATTACAAGTGCATCACCATTTGTTATCGGCTGGAAGGCTGTAGACAACAATGAGCAGCCTGTATCAGAGGAAAACTCTAAGGATAATACAGAGGTTACGACTGCTGAAAATGCGACATCACAGCAGAATGAGAGTAATGCCGTTAGTGCTGAAAAGACAGCAGATAAGGATGGCGGTATTCAGATAATTATACCGATGTTGATTGTTCTTGTGGTTATTGCACTTGCTGCAGCCGTTCTGGCGGTAATTGCCAAGCGCAAAAAGACAACTAAGAAAAAGTAATACAAAAATATAGTTTTTATAGGTGAAACAGGTTCGTATATACCATGCAGGAACGGCTATGTACGGATCTGTTTCTTTTTCTTAAATGATAAAAATTATTTTAAGAAAAGTACTTTTGTGATATCATAAAAATACTTATACTATGTTGAGTGAGAGATGGCTCTCAACTTAATGACAATGGGAGGAGACTGCTATGCGAAAGGTAAAGTATGCGGGCATACAGATGTCCTGCACAAGAGACGTGCGGGAAAATATAGAAAAGGCTGACCGTCTTGTGAGGGAGGCAGCAGCAAACGGAGCACAGATTATTCTGCTTCCCGAGTTGTTTGAGAATTGGTATTTTTGTCAGGAGAGAAATTATGAGTCCTACAAGCTTGCTAAGCCGCTTATGGAAAATGATGCGGTTCTGCATTTTCAGGCGGTGGCGAAGGAGCTTTCCGTTGTGCTGCCTATAAGCTTTTATGAAAGAGATATAAATGTATATTATAATTCTGTTGCAATTATAGATGCAGATGGAAGCATTCTCGGAGTGTACAGAAAGACGCATATTCCTGATGACCATTATTATCAGGAAAAGTTCTATTTTACACCGGGAGATACAGGCTTTAAGGTGTGGAAAACAAAATACGCTACGATAGGTGTGGGGATATGCTGGGATCAATGGTTCCCTGAGACAGCAAGAGGCATGGCAGTACAGGGAGCAGAGCTTCTGCTGTATCCGACGGCAATAGGAAGTGAACCGATTCTTGAATGTGACAGTATGCCGCATTGGAGACGATGTATGCAGGGACATGCTGCCTGCAATATTATCCCGGTGATAGCCGCGAACAGATATGGCTTAGAATGTGTGACACCGTCTAAGGACAACGGAGGACAAAAATCCGAGCTGCTATTTTATGGTTCTTCCTTTGTGACGGATGAAACCGGAGAGGTGGTGTGCGGTGCATCAAGGGATAAAGAGGAGATAGTTTACGGAAACACCGACCTTGACGCTGTACGGGAGATGCGTGACAGCTGGGGGCTTTTCAGGGACAGGCGGCCGGAAATTTATAAAATGTTAATTTGACTTATAGAGAATTGAAGCGTATATTTGTCAACGTATGTTAGATGTGTTAAATAAGTTAAGGCTGTCTGCCTCTGAGCGAGGCTGGCAGTTTTTTACGGTAAATCGCTCAGAAAGGAAGTAAGTATGCTTCAATTAAAAAATATTGTTAAGAACTATGTCAGCGGTGATACAACCGTTCAGGCACTAAAAGGAATTGATATAACTTTCAGGGACAGTGAGT
This sequence comes from Firmicutes bacterium CAG:882, assembly GCA_000435595.1. Taxonomy (GTDB): domain Bacteria; phylum Bacillota; class Clostridia; order Lachnospirales; family Lachnospiraceae; genus CAG-882. The sequence goes on along the minus strand of FR895361.1, from coordinate 29,159 downwards.
TCGTGTCAATTCTCGGACAGTCAGGTTGTGGAAAGACAACGCTTCTTAACATTATCGGAGGTCTTGACCAGTATACAAGCGGAGACCTTATAATCAACGGTAAATCAACCAAGAAGTACAAGGATTCTGATTGGGATACATACCGCAATCATACAATCGGCTTCGTATTTCAGAGCTATAACCTGATTCCTCATCAGACGGTGCTTTCGAATGTGGAGCTTGCGCTTACTTTGTCGGGGGTATCCAAATCGGAGAGAAAAAAGAGGGCGGTTGAAGTACTTGAAAAAGTAGGACTCGGTGACCAGCTTCACAAGAAGCCTAATCAGATGTCAGGTGGTCAGATGCAGCGAGTAGCCATAGCGAGGGCACTTGTAAATAATCCGGACATTCTTCTTGCCGATGAGCCTACAGGAGCACTTGACTCAGCGACGAGTATTCAGATTATGGAACTCTTAAAGGAGATATCCAAGGACAGACTCATAATCATGGTAACTCATAACCCTGAACTTGCGGAGAAGTATTCATCGCGAATTATCAGACTGCTGGATGGCAGGGTGACGGATGATACGATGCCTTTTATCGAGAGCGAGGGTAAGGTGACAGAGGTTGGTATTCCTTCCGGCAAAAAGAAAAGAGGAACTTCAATGTCCTTTTTTACGGCATTGTCATTAAGTGCCAACAACCTTATGACGAAGAAGGGACGAACGATTCTTACGGCATTTGCGGGAAGTATCGGTATTATAGGAATTGCACTTATTCTTGCGCTTTCAAGCGGCTTTAGGAGCTACATCAAGAGGGTTGAGGAGGACACGCTTTCTTCATATCCGATTGCAATTGAGGAGGAACAGGTTGATTACTCAAGCATGATGAGTGCCTTTATGGGACAGCATGTGGGCGATGCTTCAGAGAAAGAAGAGGGAAAAATCTATTCCAACAATATTATAAGTGATATGCTCAACTCGATGATGTCGCAGATTAAGGTAAATAATCTTTCAGAGTTCAAGAAATATATCGAGGATGAGAACAATGGCTTTGATGAGCTTGTGAGTGATATTCAGTACGGATATTCCACAACATTGAACATATATAAGGAGGACACAACCGATGGCATTGTTCAGGTAAACCCGAGTACGGTTCTTGACAGTGTCGGCATGGGCCAACTGTCGGGATTTTCCAATTCATCCATGATGAGCTCTTCAATGATGGGAGGGTCATGGGATGTGTGGAGCCAGCTTATCGGAAATCAGTCTCTTCTTGAGTCACAGTATGATGTGATTGCAGGAAGATGGCCATCTGCATACAATGAGATAGTTCTTATTGTTGATGAGAACAATGAAATCAGTGACTATGCATTATACGCACTGGGGCTTAAAGATCAGAATGAAGTAGCTGATACAATGACGCGTCTTGCGAAGGGCGAGGAAGTTGTGAGCTATAAATCGGAGTACACATACGAGGATATCCTTAATCTCAGATACCGACTCGTTGTAAATACCGATTTTTACAGTTATGATGACGAGAGTGGAACCTACACGGATGTGCGTGACGACGAGGAAAGCTACAAGGCAGCCATTGCAGATGGTATACAGCTTCAGGTTGTCGGTATTTTAAGACCGAATCCTGATGCGGTTACAGGCGCAGTGAGCGGTTCAGCCGGTTATACAAGTGCTCTTATGGAGTATGTGATCAATCAGATTAATGAATCCGATATCGTGAAAAAGCAGGCGGCGGAGCCTGAAACCGATGTGATTACGGGAAAGCCTTTTACAAAGGCCGGTGAGGAAGTTGAGATGGAGAATACCTTCGATATCACGGCACTCACACCTGAACAGCAGGCATACCTTGCATCGCTCTCACAGGAGGAGTTAGAGGCATTCATGGCATCCTATATGCAGCCTGCAACATCATCAGCTACATATGATGATAATATGGAAGCATTCGGTGTGGCAGAACTTGAAAGACCAAGTTCAATAATGATATACCCCGTTGACTTCAATTCCAAGGATGAAATCTCAGATAAGATTGAGGAGTACAATGAAGCGATGCGTGCCGACGGCAGAGAGGAAGCGGTAATCAATTACACTGATTATATCGGACTTATGATGTCATCGATAAGCACAATCATAAATGCAATCTCTTATGTGCTCATTGCATTTGTAGCAATCTCACTTGTTGTATCATCGATTATGATTGGAATTATCACATACATTTCCGTTCTTGAAAGAACCAAGGAAATCGGTGTCCTTAGAAGTATCGGTGCATCAAAGCACGATATTTCTATGGTATTTAATGCCGAGACACTTATTGTGGGATTTGTCTCAGGAGCAATGGGTATCATTGTCACATTATTACTCATAATTCCGATAAATGCAGTTATAAAGCATCTTTCGGGAATTGCGAATGTGGCAGGGCTTCCATGGGTGGCAGCACTTACGCTTGTGCTCATAAGTATGGCACTTACATTTATAGCGGGACTTATTCCTGCTAAGATGGCTGCAAAGAAAGACCCTGTTGTAGCATTGAGGAGCGAATAAAATATGGAGCCGGAGCAGCTTTTTTGAATGTCAGAGAAGCAGCTCCGGCTCTATATTTTTATGCTATATTGTGGCTCATACCGTCAATGTGGTATGAGTAAGCACTTTATATATTTTTTCAATATCATAATCAGGTCCGACGGAAGCGGCAATGTCGTAGATGTGTCGGATTGTATCCTGCGGTTCATCAAGAATATCTGCCGTCTGTTCAGCGGAAAATCCTTTGCATAATAACTTGATTACGTATTCAATTTGTTTTTCGGTTTTTCCTTCACGTATTCCTGATAATTTGTGGTCATCCCATGCCTTACACATATCTGTAAGCTCCTCCTTTCTATTATAATTGAGATTAATGTTTGTGAATGTATTGATTGCAGTGACAGTCTCACAGTCAAGCTTGTTGTATTCGGAATCTCCTTTCAGAAGAAAATTCATTTCAGACTCGTCGGCTGAACATTTAATTGCTTTAAAAACAAGACCGAGAGAGGTTTTGAATTTCTCAAAGTCAGTTATTTCATTCGGAGCGATAAGATGCAGCTTGTAGTCAGATATAAAATTAAGGATATCTTTATCGTCAGTATTTAGCATCTCATACAGACTTCTCGGAGCATTCCATGTCTCACTGCCTAAATATACAGTCAGTGTGATGACGGGGGTGAGCTTGTCTGTTTTGGCAAAACCCGATAAAAATTCAGACGTATTTTTCAAGTCATGATTTTTTCTATGACGCTTGGCAGTATTCTCGGTCTGTCGAGCATAGTTGAGTGCATCGTAAAGCATGGTTCTTACAGGCATGGCATAATGTATATCGCTCTGATTTTCTATTCCGATAATGATATATATCCGGTCATGAGTGTGCTTTATTATTGCAGTTTTCAGAATATCCCGCATCTTTTGGATGTGTGAAGGTGTGCCTAAATTGTTAAAATTCGAAAAGTGACCAACTATTGATACAAGCTCTGCTGTATCAAGTGGTTCTAAGTCTTTTGGCTGTATAAGCTGCCTTCCGTCAAAAAAATAGTAATTACATAAGTCGGCAAAACGTCTGTTATCAGAAAGAAATTTTTTCGCGACTATATCTTTTTTACCCATCAATTATCCTCCTTGTATTGTGAACTTGTGGTGCAGGAGAATAATAATATGTATTAGAAATTCTCCTGCTTATGTTGTGAGATAAAGCATCGAAAATTCCTAAATGATGACAGATGTGGATGACAGGTATCCACTTGATGCACAGATAAGTGCGTGCTGCAATAGAAATTGCCGTATATTATTACGGATAAATGCTTTAGAACATTATAGCATACAAATTAACCGATGTCTACAATAAAATATAATAATTAATAGCAGCATAATAAAACATAAACGCAAGTCAAATAACTACAAAAAAAGTTGGATTGCGTTTGGCTTTGTGTTATTATTAAAGTAGCTGGATAAAAATTTTTATAACTGCTTCCAACGAGATATTTTTGATAGACAAAGGGTGAGGCTGTTGAATAAAGTGTCGTTTAATAAAAATACAGGCAATAACAATGAAAGCTTAGGAATGCTGCTTTACAATGAAAGAAACAGGCAGAATGTAGGTCGTGCGGAGCTGTGTGCAGGTCTTATGAGTGAAGGAAATCTGTGTCGAATTGAGACGGGCAGAAGGGAACCGGATTCATCTACACTCACAAGACTTACTGACAGACTCGGCATGGTATTTGAGGATGAAGGGACATATCTTTTCTATAACGATTACAGAGAATGGAAAAGAAGATGGGAAATAATAAATTCAATAGAGAACAATGACCTGAGCAGGGCGTATGAGCTGATAGATGAGTATAAATCAATTTATAGCAGGAATGTTGTGAGAATGCAGTTTGCGAAGGTTATGCAGATACAATGTGAGGCAAAGCGCGGAGCGGATAAAGACATGATTGCCGGGATGTACGGCGAGGTATTAAAATATACAATACCTGATATGGCTGTAAAGAATCTGAAGCATTTGTGGCTGTCGGTTGATGAGCTTAACATCGTATTAGAGTATCGTTTTTATACTGAGAGAGCGGATAGTGACGACAAATGCATTACCATGTTTGAGGATATTTTGACCTATATGGAGAATCCGAGATTCAGCACTTCGGCAAGGGCAAAGATATATCCTAAGACCGTTGTATATATGTACAGAAAGCTTATGTCAGGGAAAGATGTGAGTGAGGTATTTTCAACTGTCTTATGTAAAACACTTGTAAAATTGTATTCATATTGTGAGAAAGCGCTTGACTTTCTGCGGGATGATGCGGTCAGATACTATCTCGCTGAGATATTAGAAATCAGAAGGGCATTTTTGGTACACGGCTTCGGAGACGAGGATGTCGATGAGGTGAAGCATCAGACTGAGGAATGGCTTGATGCATTGCACTCATTGTGCAGGGAGTACGGCATATCGGAATACATGGAGGACTGCTGCTATCTTTACAAGGAAAATACAGTATACAATATCGGTGATGTTATAAGAGACAGGAGGACAATGCTCGGAATAAAGATGGAGGAATTAGCGGAACAACAGTGGTCATGCGCATTAAAGACACTTCGCAGGCTCGAACACAACAGAGTGAATACACATCATGATATTGCCGAGGAGCTGCTTGAAAAGTTAGGTCTGTCAGCCGGTTATCAGAGAATGGGTATTATAACTGACGACAGAAGGGCTATTGAATTGTATGGAAAATGGAAACATCTATGCAATGAGTTCAAGTATGAGGAATGTCGTGAGGTGCTTGCTGAGCTTGAAGTTCTACTGCCGAAAAATCTGGTAAATGAGCAGTTTATTGAGTGGGCGAAGGTTAATGTTTCTTACGGATTAGAAGAAATAGACTACACAACATACATAGAAAAATTGTGTGTGATTTTACAAAAAACGGTTGAAATAGATTCACTTTTGAAAACAAACAATGCATTTTTATCTAATAATGAAGAACTTATTTTATATATAATCTCTGCTAAATATAAATTTAGTGGTAATAATGAGAATGCATTAAGTTTTATCATGCCTATTTATAATAAAATAAAAGGATTTAATTCTTTGGATGCGCAAAGAAACATAAGAAATTATGAATTATATATGACGGGTGTAGCAAGCATATTAGGTAGCATGTCTAAGTTTGAAGAATCTAATAAATTATCAAATAATGTAATATATGCACAGCTAAAGTATGGGAGAATTCATATGATTCATAGAAATATGTACAGCATTGCATGGAATGAAAATAAATTACAAAATGATAATAAAGCATACAAGGATAAAATTCATCAATGTATGCTTTGGAGCCAATTATGTAAGAAAACGTACTTCGAATTCGAATATAAAAAGAGAATTATTGAGTTGTTATAATTTATTTGTGGGTATTGTCTAAAGTTGCGTCATCGAATAAATTATAAGAACTAACATTATTGTTTGAATCAGGGTTGGCGATATCTAATACTTTAACAAAACCTAATAGAATAACCGATAAAAGTAATAACTTTGCAACTGTTTTTTTCATTGTGAGTATCTCCTTCATGTGTATATTTACAGGCGGAATGTCCTTCAGGTATTGTTGAACATTCCGCTTTTATTTGATGTAAGTTGAGATTTCACAGGACAGTTAAGACAGATTATCAGGCATAACATATTGGACTATGCTGCCGGTATTTAGAATGTCAGAAGTGAGAGAACTCTGCCAAAAAGTTGTAAGGTTATCGGTAAAATATTTGGGGACGCAGAGTGAGTTGTATAAGTGAAACAGGTAATCCGTAAAAAATATGTATTATGCGTGTATAAGTCATAAAAATCCTGAAAAACATACTTACACATAAAGGATAAACACAATATTTTAGGCTGTCACCTACCCAGAGTTGGCAAGAAATTTTCGCGGCTTATAGACACGTGATACAAATGTAACCTAAACATCAAAAAAATAGGTGCCAAAGCATCAGCTTGAACGCAGAATAAGCAATCCCCCGCCCAAGTGTGTAGAGCACTAAGCGGTGGGTAAGGGGGATGCGAACTGCGTTCATGAGCAGGCAGCTAAGCGGATTGCAAATATTGTTGACTATAGATTAAGAAGATTTTTAAGCTTGTCGATGTTGCTGCCGGCTTTGTCGAAGGTGCGTTTCTGCCTGAGAATGGACTGGATTTTTTCATAGTCTGCATCTTCACGTCTCTTTTTTTCAGCCTCGTTAATCGGGAGACCGTTCAGTCTGTACATGCGAAGGCTGAAGGTGCGGAGTGCGTCATAATAACCGAGCAGAATGCGGAAGTCGGCGTTGCGGTTGGTGAATTCAAGAGTTCCGTCTAACAGGTCGCCTATCTCACGGCTTGGAACAATTTCCACAACCTCACTGAATTTTGAATAGAGGTCTGTATTGACCTTGTCATCCGGTTCAAGCTTTACGACTATGAGCTTGTCGGCACCTACGGATGTCATTGGAAGCACAGGCACGTTGTCTGACAATCCGCCATCGCGGTATACTTTGTCGTGAATGAGCTCGGGCGGGTATACATAAGGCATTGCGGATGATGCCAGAAGAAACTGCTTGGCATCGTGAGCGTCAACTTCGCTGAGGCTTATATATTCAGGCTCAGGCTTTTCGTTGAGACATTCAATGCATTCTGATGGATAGTGTGATACACAGACGTATGCGGGAATGCGTGCGGCTGCAAGTTCTTTAAGGTTAAGATAATTGTCTATGATGCTTGTCAGACCGTCGCGGGAACATAAGCCATTAGTGAGAGTGCGCTTTACGAGAGTGTCAAGCGGACCGATTATGGTATCAAAATTGATGTCGAGAAACTGCTTCGGCATAATAGATGTCCATATTGTATTGGCATTATCGAATTCGTTGAGTGATATAAGGGCTGCATTGAGCGCACCAACGGAGGAGCCTGATACGGCGACAAGATTTTTCTCAAGCTGCATCTCGCGAAGAGCTTTCCACACACCGAGCTGGTATGCACCCTTCGCACCGCCTCCGGCGAGAGTGAGTGCCCATTTTTCTTCTGACGGAAAATCAAGCTTTGTTATCACAGGAGCATTGATGTCATCGAGTGTAATTTTTTTGCCGGAGGAAACAGGCGCAGCGGGAGACGCTGACGGAATGCCGGTGTTCTTTGACACAGCGTCGGAATTGTATGCCATACTATCGGGATGTATATCACCGTAAGGCTTGTTTCCCGTCATCTCATCCCAGATACGCTGCCTTGTCTCGTTCTGTATACTGACTTCTTTGTCAACCTCAGCTTCAAGCTGCTTTAATTTTTCCGATAAATCAATCTCATTCATTATTATATCCTCCCTTGCTTTTTTGTTTAACCGATGATTTTAAACCTGTATACCTGTTCTTCTTAAGACCGGGCAGCCCCTTTTTTACAAGCTTAACCCCAATCAGCGACATGAACATGATACCGATACTGATGCCGAGAGCTGTCTCAATTGTTGTTATGAAGTATTTCTCAAACAGTTCGGAGTTATTGTTGATGACAGCGGACATTGTATAGAATAATCCGCCTCCGGGTATCATCGGCATGATTGAAGGTATTAAAAATACGGTTGTCGGGGCCTTCTTGATGCGGGCAAATATCTCCGAGTAGAGTGTGGCAAATGCCGCAGCGAGCATGTTGGTGATGAAGGCGTTGGTTGTCGTCTGTGAGGCGAGAATATATATTATCCATGCGAGAGAACCGCCCGCTGATGCATATGGAAGCTTATCGCGTCTTATATTGAATAAAATTGAGTAACCGCCGGCACCGAGTCCGGCAGTAATAACCTGGATGATGTATCTCTGTATCATGATGAGTCTCCAAATCAATGAAATGCTTAAGCTGAATTATAAATCTAATGCAAAAATACATTGAGTGCAACCACGGATGTGGCAAATCCCAGTGCGATGGATATTGCAAGCATGACTGATTCAATAAGTCTTAGCAAGCCTGACATTATGTCCCCACACAGAATATCTCTGAGGGAGTTGGTCATCTGTGTCCCCGGGATGTAGAGCATGACAAGTCCTATGAATACCTTGTCGAGGTTGTCGATTACACCGGTAAGCCCAATGAACCTTGCAAGTACACCAAGCAGAAAGGTACAGAAAAAGTTGTATATTAACATGTTGATGCCGAGAGGCTTGATCTTCATGTCTATTACATATGCAAGGGCAGATAACGCTCCTGCAACAAGTCCGTCGCGTATTGAACCGCCGAAAAACACGGCAAACGCACTGCTTGAGAGTATATAGCCGAATATGGACATGTACCATGGAAAGTCGCGTGCCGGGCGTATATTTGAAATCTCAGTTTCTATATCATTGTATGCAGGAATATTCACGCAGATATATCTCGATATTGCATTGAGATGTTCAAGCTTATCAAGATTGTGGCTGTAGGAATGAATTCTTCTTGTCTGTGTCTCATGGCATCCATCGGGCTTGGTGATTGTCGCGGACAGATAAGAGGTTATTGAGAATACATCAACCTTGATGCAGCCATAGGCAGTGCATATTCTTCTGATGGTGTCCTCAACGCGGTTAGCCTCGGCTCCGCATATTATCATTCGTTCGCCCATATCCATTGCCAGTGTGAGAAGCTGTTCCCCTGACATGCCTGATTTAAGCTGTGCTTCACATTCCATAAAATATCCGTTCCTGTGCCTTGGCACACTCTTTTTTTAGTGTCTTTAATATTGCAGGACTACCACAATGAATATATCACATCAGCCTTTAAAAATCAAAACAAATGTGGTAGAGTAATAGCTGTAAAATATGTTGCGCAGAAAGGATTTTTTATATGAATAAGATTGCAAGCTTTACGGTAAACCATATTGATTTGCTCACGGGTATATATGTGTCTAGAAGGGACAGACTGGGAGATAATGTTTTGACAACATTTGATTTGAGATTTACAAGACCTAATGTTGAGCCTGTTATGGACACGGCGGGAATTCACACGATTGAGCATCTTGGGGCTACTTTTCTTAGAAACAGTGAGGAGTGGAAGGACAGAACAATCTACTTTGGACCGATGGGATGCAGAACAGGATTCTATGTAATATTTGCGGGAGATCTTGAGTCGAAGGATATTGTTGGCGTTATAGGTGAGATGATTGATTTTATCATTAATTTCTCCGACAAGGAATGCGACATTCCGGGATACTCACCGAGAGACTGCGGTAACTATCTTGACAACAATGTGATGGAAGCTAAGACCTATGCGCGTAAATTTAAGGCAGAGGTGCTTGATAACCTCTGCCCTGAAAGACTTACCTATCCTGAATAGTATGTAATTTATTTTAACAGTGAGTCGATGTGGCTTAAGAGAAGTTCTATCGCCGAGGTGTTCTGACCGCCGCGCGGAATGATAATGTCCGCGTATTTCTTGGATGGCTCAATGTATGCCTCGTGCATAGGCTTCACCGTGTCGTGGTACTGTGTAAGTATCGACTCTACGGTACGTGCACGCTCGACCATATCACGCTTGATACGGCGCATAAGCCGCTCGTCGGCATCGGTGTCGACGAAGATTTTTAAGTCCATCTCGTCGCGGAGCTCCTTGTTTTCAAGGATGAGGATACCCTCGACGATTACAACCTTCTTAGGCTCGACAAGTGTTGTGGCCTGACTTCTGTTGTGGATGGAGTAATCGTATATAGGAACTTCAACGGGGATGCCTTTCTTTAGCATGCGGACATGCTCGACCATCATCTCAGTCTCGAATGAGTCCGGGTGGTCATAATTTAACTTGGAGCGTTCCTCATAGTTGAGCTCGTTGTGAGCCTTATAGTAGCTGTCATGGCTGAGAACGGCAAGATTGTCACCGAAATGTTCACGGATTATATTGACAATGGTTGTCTTTCCGGAAGCACTGCCTCCGGCAACGCCTATGACCTTAATGTTAGATGTATTTGAAACAGACATACTGCACCTCTCGTGTATATAGATTTTATTTATTGTACAATAAATAACAGTAGGGTGCAACTTAAATTCATAATGTAATAGGAGGTATTTTCATGAACAAGAATGATTTTGCGGTGACTGCTCCTATGGGGTGGAACAGTTACGACTATTACGACACGACCGTGACAGAGGCGGATGTCGTTGCGAATGCTGATTTTATGGCGGAGAAGCTTAAAAAATCGGGCTGGGAATATATAGTTGTGGATATTGAATGGTACTCGAATGACGCCGGCACGAGGAGAAAGGAGTACCAGTACATTCCGTTCGGCGATGTGCAGATGGATGAGTACGGCAGGATGCAGCCGTCACCGATAAGATTTCCTTCGTCAGTTGACGGAAGCGGTTTTAAATGGCTGGCGGATTATATACATGCTAAGGGACTCAAGTTCGGAATCCATATCATGAGAGGAATTCCGAGGGATGCGGCGCACAGGCATCTTCCGATATACGCAAGCACATACACTGCGGACGAGGCAGCGGATGCGTTCTCAATATGCGGCTGGAATCCCGATATGTACGGTGTTAAGGACAATGAGGCGGGACAGGCGTACTATGATTCGATAATCTCGATGTACGCCGAGTGGGGCGTTGACTTTATAAAATGTGATGATATATGTGACAGTTGGATGTATAAGGAGCCGTTAAAGTTCTCGGGCTGGCATGAGACGAGGATGCTGCATGAAGCCATCTTAAAGTGCGGACGTCCGATAGTGTTAAGCTTATCGCCGGGACCTGCACATGTGGACCGTGCGTGGAATTACAGTGAGCATGCAAATATGTGGAGGATTACGGATGACTTCTGGGATAACTGGGAGGCACTTAAGGATATGTTCACAAGATGCGAGAGATGGCAGGATCATGTGAAGAAGGGATGCTACCCCGACTGTGATATGCTGCCGCTTGGTTTTCTCGGAAAGGGCTTTGGTCAGGAGAGAAGAACCAATTTTACTGAGGATGAACAGCGCACGATGCTGACCTTGTGGTGCATTTTCGGCTCACCGCTGATGCTCGGCTGCGAGCTGACCAAGCTTGACGATGAGACGTTGAAGCTGATAACGGATGAGCAGATACTCGGACTGCTTGCCGAGGGCAGACATGGCAGGCAGCTTGTACACACGGACAGGTTCGCCGCGTGGATAAATGAACCGACAGAGGAAAAGGCTGTGGATAAGGGAAGCTATATTGCTCTATTTAATCTCGATGATGAGAGAAGGCATGTAAGCTTTAATGCAGCCGACTATGAGGTGAGCGGCGGAAGGCTGCTTGAGTATGAAATCCCGGCACATGGCTCGGTGCTTGTAAAGCTGTAGTATAAAAAATTTATCGGGAGGCAGGAGAATGCTCACATACAATATGGATAACAGGCAGGAACTGCCTCTGTACGATTACCTGTATCGGTGTATAAAGAACGATATTCTGTCGGGAAGAATCAGTGTAGGTGAAAAGCTTCCATCTAAGAGAAGTCTTGCAAAGCATCTTAACATAAGTGTCATAACGGTTGAGAATGCCTACGCACAGCTTCTGCTTGAGGGATATATAACAAGCTGTGAAAAAAAAGGCTATTTTGTGAACGATACAGGTTGTGTACCTCAGGCAAGCTGTCTTATAAGACCAAAAGCGGAAGAAGAGTTTGAGTACGCTTATTTTGCTGACCTCAAATCGAATAGAATAAGAAGAAACAGATTTCCGTTCTCAACCTGGGCAAAGCTTTTGAGGGATACATTGTCGGAGAGACCTGAGCAGCTTCTAAAGACGGTTCCGTACAATGGAGTATATGAACTGAGGCTGGCACTTGCCGAGTTTCTTCATGAGTTTAGAGGTATGCAGGTGCTTCCTTCACAGATAGTTATATGCTCGGGGACGGACAGCATGTACGGACGTCTTTTCTGTCTGTTAGACGATGCGGCATGGGCTGTGGAAAATATAGGAAGTCAGAAGATAACAGGCTTGTATGATATGTATCATGCCAAGTGGAAGAGTGTTCCGAGAGATGAATATGGAGTTGACATGAACAGCCTGTATGAGAGCGGATGCAACGTGGTTCATGTAAGCCCGGCACAGCATTTTCCTATAGGAACGGTCATGCCTGTAAAGAGGAGGACGGAGCTTCTTGAATGGGCTGACAGGAAGGGATATTATATTATTGAAGATGATTACGACAGCGAATTCTGGTATCAGGGAAAGCCGGCACCGACGCTGTACAGTCTTGACGGGAATGGGAGAGTTATCTATTTTAACACATTTTCAAAGACGCTTATTCCGTCACTTAGAATAAGCTATATGGTGCTGCCGTATGAGCTTGCGCAGCGCTATGAGGAGGGCTTGAGTTTCTATTCAGGCACTGTTCCGAGTATGGAGCAGTATGCACTTGCAAGGTTTATATCGGAAGGCTATTTTGAACGTCATATCAATCACATGAGAAATTATTTCAAGAGCCAGAGAGGCAGTCTGTTTGAGGCGGTTAAGGAATCACCGCTTGGCGGTATTTCGCATATATATGAGAATAGTTCAGGAACTTATTTTCTTCTTGAACTTGACACGAAGCTGGCGGATAAGGAACTGGTCACAAGAATCAGGGAAAAGGATATCAACGTGGCGTGCACATCGGAGTACATGGCACAGCCGCACGGCGATTCACATACTTTGGTGATAAATTACTGTGGTGTGTATGCAGAACGCATTAAAGAGACGATACAGAGAATATGGGAGGCAATATCGTAAGAGCAGCTTGCGATGTCCGGGAGGGTAAAAGTGAGTGAAAGAATAATATATTCATTGGATGGAACATGGGATGTAAGACTTGCAGACGGAACCGTGGGAACCATGAGACTGCCGGGGACGCTTGATGAGAGCGGAATCGGGCACAAGGATTGTGGCGCAAACCAGTGGCATCCGGATGCCGCACTTGGGAATGCGGAGGGTGAGATTGACAAGGATGCACCTATTGCAACTAGATTTACGAGGCGGTTCACATATGAGGGCGAGGCGAGAATAAGCCACGAGGTTGAGATTGCCGATTACGGAAAAGACAGATTGTTTATAAAGGCTGAGCGTGCGAGGGCGTTAAGACTTATGGTTGATGAAAAAGAGTGCGGTGTATTTTTGAAGGGGACACTGAGCACACCATATATATTTGAACTTACGGGAATTGAGCCGGGAACGCATGAGCTTACCTTCATATCGGATAACAGCTATCCGGACATGCCAAAGGATGCGATATGTTATTCGTCTGCCGCGACCGATGAGACTCAGACTAACTGGAACGGAATAGCAGGAGAGCTTGTTATGTACACCAAGCCGCAGAGCTTTATATCGGGGCTTTATGTATATCCGAGGGTAAAGTTTGAAAATAACAGAAATAAGATTAATTCGGCAGAGGATTTTGTCCTGGAGGTATGTGTCGAGACGGAGCTTGCAGATAAATCGGGTTACAGGCTTGCTTTAAGCTCAGATGCGCTCAATGAGGACATCTCAGTGGAGGTTCCGGCCGGCAAAGAAGTAAAGATAAGATTTCCGGACCTGCAGCCTGCCGGTAATGTGAAGCTGTGGGATGAAGCTTGCGGAATATTATATGGTATGACGGCAAAGCTATATCTGAACGGTGGCTTGCAATGTACCGATGAGCATACGGTAAGGTTCGGAATCAGGAATTTCGGTGATGACGGAAAAGGAAGGCTTGCTCTTAACGGAAGAACGATTTTTCTGAGAAGTGAGGCTAACTGTGCTGAGTTCCCTGAGACAGGCCATGCACCGATGAACGTTGCCGAATGGAGAGAGATACTTTTAAGATACAGAAGCTACGGAATCAACTGTGTACGCTTTCATTCGCACTGTGCTCCGGAGGCGGCATTTACAGCGGCGGATGAGCTGGGAATGCTTTTGCAGCCTGAATTATCCAACTGGAATCCAAAAGATGCATTTGAGACAGATGCAAGCTATGAATATTATAAAACAGAGCTTGTGGGCATAATAAGGACACTTGCAAACCATCCTTCGTTTGTTATGCTGACACTCGGAAATGAGCTGCAGACCAAGGAGCTTGGAAGGGAGCGCATGAACAGCCTTGTAAGGCTTGCGAAGAATATGGACGATACAAGACTGTACGCGAACGGCTCCAACGCTTTTTACGGTGAGGAGGGCTGTGATGCGGACAGCGATTTCTACACGTCACAGAGCTGCCATGGGGTGAAAATCAGGGGCACATTTTCGGGAATGAAGGGGTATATAAATGAGAATTATCCGTCGGCTGACCATAATTATGACATGGCGATGGAGAGTATAAGGGAGCAGTATAAGAAACCGGTGTTCAGCTTCGAGGTCGGACAGTTCGAGGTTCTGCCTGATTTTGATGAGCTTAATATGTTCAGGGGAGTCTCACTTCCGGTTAATCTTGAGCTTATTAAGCAGCGCGTGGAGGAACGAGGACTTGCTGATGAGTGGAAGGAGTATGTTGAGGCGACGGGTGAACTCTCAAGACTTGCGTACCGCGAGGAGATTGAGGCAGCGATGAGGACGCGTGAGCTGTCAGGTATATCACTTCTCGGATTACAGGATTTTCCGGGACAGGGAACCGCGCTTGTGGGAATGATGAACTCTCATCTTGAGCCTAAGCCTTACGCCTTTGCCAATCCTGCTGAATTCAGGAAATTTTTTAAGGAGTGTATGCCGCTTGTAAAGCTTGAGCGTTACACATACGAGGCAGGAGAGAGACTCACTGCCGAGGTTGATGTTGCCAACTTCGGGAAAACGGATATAGAGGGCGAGCTGGTGTACAGAATATGCCACAGAAAATGCAAAGCGAATGTGGAGCGGAAAGAAAGTGCGGATGAAGCGGTACTGGCGGACGGCAGCCTCGGAAGGGTGTTATGCAGGAAAGGTGCACACACGATTGCAGGGCATCTTGATATTGCACTTGATTTCACGGACGAATCGGAGGCACTTATGCTCTATGTAGAGGTTGTGTCTGATGAGAGAGTGCTGACCGAATCGGAGTATCCGATATGGGTGTACAAAAAGGTCATCCCGGTGTGTCCTGACAATGTATATGAGACGAGAAGATTTGACGACAAGGCGAGAGAAATCCTGAGAGCCGGCGGAAGAGTATATCTGTCACCTGATGCGGATAAGGAGAGCATGCCGGCATCAATCAGGACGCAGTTCACCACGGATTTCTGGTCGGTAGGAACCTTCGCTGACCAGGAGGGCGGAATGGGACAGCTTATAGATGTGAAACATCCGATTTTCAGGAGATTCCCTACGGATAAGCATACTGACTGGCAGTGGTGGATTATGGCGACGAAGCGGGCCTTTATACTTCCGCGCAGGATGAAAGCCATCGTTACCGAGATGGACAGCTATGCATTTCTCAGACCGATGGCACAGCTCATGGAGTTTAGATGCATGGGCGGAAAGGTGCTGCTGTCTTCAATGGAACTTCAGAACAGTCAGGAATATCCTGAGGCAAGGGCACTTTCAGCCTCTATCTATGAGTATATGGCGGGAGAGGAGTTTGAGCCTGAACAGGAAATCAACGAAAGTGAAATAATGCTTGACCTAAAGTTAGGTTCATGATTTATAAAATAAGATGAGAAGCAGCGATTTTATATGAGCAAGCAGAAAAGCGTATTGCGAATATCGTTGGCAAAAAATGCGAAATTTGACTTAGGAGGATTTTAGAATGGAATTTATACAGCAGACGTTTACAGAGGAGAGGGCTCTGTTTCATACATTTGACGCTAAGATAAGCGATTCGGTATTTGAGAAGGGAGAGTCACCGCTCAAGGAGTGCAGAAGGCTGGAGATAGATACAACACTTTTCAGATATAAATACCCGTTGTGGTACTGTAAGGACATAAGCCTTAAAAACTGTACACTTTTTGACATGGCGAGAGCAGGAATATGGTACACGGACAATATCAGTATAGAGGATACTGTCATAGAGGCTCCGAAGAATATAAGAAAGGCTGACGGTGTGACACTTCGCAATGTGTCTTTTCCTAATGCTGCCGAGACGCTTTGGAACTGCAACAATGTAACCATGGACAATGTATTTGCAAAGGGAGATTATTTTGCATTTAACACCAACAATATAAAGGCGGATAATTTTACTCTTGTGGGAAATTATTCCTTTGACGGAACAAAGAATATGGAAATCCGCAATTCCAAGCTTCTTTCCAAGGACGCATTCTGGAACACAGATAATGTTACAGTATATGATTCATTTATTTCCGGTGAATATCTCGGCTGGAATGCAAAGAACCTGACGCTCATCAACTGCACAATCGAGAGCCTTCAGGGAATGTGCTATATCGACAATCTTGTCATGAAGAACTGCAAGCTTATCAACACAACGCTTGCATTTGAATATTCCAGCGTGGATGCAGAGATTACAAGCGGAATCACAAGTGTGCTCAATCCTTCATCAGGAACAATCAAGGCTGATTACATCGACACACTGATTATCCAGAGGGATTACATTGAGGAAGGCAATACAAAGATTGTGTGTGGGGAAATTAAGGATAAGACAGATATTATCAAGTGGTAGATTGATTGTCACGGTGAAACAGGATATTACAAGGAGGTAAGCATGGACGAGAAATACAGAGAAAGCTTCGATACGTTGGTGGACAGACGAGGGACACATTCGCTCAAATGGGATGTGAAGGAGAATGAGCTGCCGATGTGGGTTGCCGACATGGATTTTAAGACGGCTCCCGTTATCATTGACGCTATTAAGAAGAGAGTTGAACACGGTGTATTCGGCTACTCGATTATTCCCGATGAGTGGAATGATGCCTACATCAGATGGTGGGAGGAGAGACACGGCTTCCGTATTGAGAAAGACTGGCTGATTTTCTCAACAGGTGTAGTGCCGATTCTCTCTAGTGTTGTGAGAAAGCTCACTACGCCTGCAGAAAATGTGCTTATCATGACACCTGTGTACAATATTTTCTTCAATTCGATTGTGAACAACGGAAGAAATGTGCTTGAGTGCCCGTTAAGTTATAACGACGGGGAATATTCGATTGACTTTGATGCGTTAGAGGATGCCATGGCACAGCCACAGACCACAATGATGATATTCTGCAATCCGCACAATCCTGTCGGAAAGATATGGGACAGAGACACCATTGCGAGGGTTGGTGAGCTTGCCAAGAAGCATCATGTGATTGTTGTTTCAGATGAGATACACTGTGACATAACGGACCCGGGGAAGGGGTACATTCCGTTCGCCTCAGTATCTGATACATGCCGTGAGATAAGCGTGACCTGCGTGGCACCTACAAAGGCATTCAATATGGCGGGACTTCAGACGGCGGCAGCGATAGTGCCGGATGAATTTTTAAGGCATAAGGTGAACCGAGGTCTTAATACCGATGAGGTAGCGGAGCCTAATGCATTCGCAATATGGGCAGCCATAGCAGCCTTCAATGAGGGCGGTGAATGGCTTGATGCTCTCAGAGAGTACATCTATGAGAATAAGCTTATTGTGGATACCTATGTCAAGGATCAGCTTCCACAGGTTAAGCTTGTCAGGTCGGAGGCGACATATCTTTTGTGGCTTGACTGCACGGGGATATGTTCGAATTCCGAGGAACTGGCAGATTTTATAAGAGAGAAAACAGGCTTGTATCTGTCAGACGGTGTGCAATACGGACGCACAGGTGAACATTTTCTGAGACTTAATGTGGCTTGCCAGAAGAGCAGGCTTATGGACGGTCTTTTAAGGCTTAAAAGAGGAATAGAACTGTACATTGAAAATGATACAGATAAGTAATTGAAAATATCCGGAGCCAAAAATAACCTCTGCATGGGATTTGCGTGCAGAGGTTGTTTTTTGTGTAATAGGAAACTTCGTTCCTATTACACAAAAACGCTCCGCGGGGATGCGCACTGCGGCGTACAATGCAGATGTCGCAAGCGACCGCTGCAGGCGCAAGAATGTGCCAAGGCACATTCTTTGTTCTGTAATAGGGGATTTTTGAGAGTGTGTGGTGGAGCTTTTTGACCATGCAGGCAGAATAATTGTTGTCACGCGGGAGTTTTATGTCTATAATCAGGATAAAGACGATGGAAAGGATGGCAGGGTATGAGCGGCAGAGAGATTACACTTAATATGGGGGTACAAGGTAATCTCGATAAATAAGTGCGGATTGCGAATGTCCGCTTTACAGCTTGGCATTCGGGTATGCAGGAGGGAAGATTCAGCGTGGGAGCTCATATCTTCAGCGTATTCAGAGTCAAGTCAGAAAGGAAAGTATACTAATGAATTTACACGAATATCTGAAAACTCATACAATTATTACCGATGGAGCGTTTGGAACCTACTATGCAGAAAAATACGGCACAAGTGAACTTCCGGAGCTTGCAAACACGGAGCATCCCGAGCGTGTGCTTGAAATACATCTTGAGTACCTGGCTGCGGGAGCATCGTACATAAGAACCAACACCTACGCGACGAACAGCAGAATGCTCTCGGAAAATGAGAACGAGGTCATGGAAAATCTTGATGCGGCTGTAAAAGCGGCGAGAGAGGCGGTTTCACTCAGCAAAAGGAGTGACCCGATATTCATAGCAGGAGACATCGGGCCGATTCCGGGAATGGCAGGCATGGAGAAAATCGAAAACGAGCAGGAGTACATAAGGCTTGCTGACATACTGTTAAAGCTTGGAGTGGATGCGGTTCACTTTGAGACCTTTGCCGACTGCGAGGAGATTGAGCCTGCGATAAAATATATAAGGGAGCAGTCTGAGAATGTATTTATAAGTGTATGCTTCAGCGTGAATCAGTACGGCTACAGCACGGCAGGGCTCAGTGCAAAAAGGCTTGTTGCTGACATCTCAAAGCTTCCGGTCGATGCGGTGGGGCTTAACTGCGGTGTCGGTGCTGGACACATGGAGCAGCTTATCGGTAATCTGAGCCTTCCGTCGGACAAATATTTTGCGGCACTTGCAAATGCGGGCTACCCTGATTTTACGAGAAACAGGATGCACTTCGGGAACGCACCGATATATTTTGCAGGAAAAATGAGGGAGATAGCGCACCTCGGAGTGAGCATGGTCGGAGGCTGCTGCGGAACAAAGCCCGACACGATAAAGGCTGTCGCGGATGCGATGGCAGATGAGCTGCTTCATGAGCCGGCAGATATGGCAGGACAGCCTAAAAAGTTCAATTCCGATGTGACTGACGGCACTGCAAAAAAGAAGCGGGCAGGCTTTATCTACGACGAGAACGGCAATGTGAAGGACAAAAAATTCATTGCAGTTGAACTTGCGCCGCCTTTTGACGCCAACGACGAGAAGCTTCTTGAGTCGGCACACGCGCTTGTCGGAGCGGGGGTGGATGTCCTGACCTTCCCGGATTCGCCGTCGGGTCGAACAAGAGTTGATTCTGTTCTCATGGCTGACAAGGTGCACCGCGAGACAGGAATTCAGGTCATGCCGCATATATGCTGCCGCGACAAGAACGCCGTTGCGATGCGCTCGCTTTTCATGGGAGCAAGAATAAACGATATATACAATATGCTGATAATAACAGGCGACCCGCTCCCGTCAATGGTCAGGGAGACGGTCAAGTCTGTGTTCAATTTTGATTCGGTCGGGCTCATGAGAATTGCTGCAGAGATGAATGAGGAAACCTTCACGGACAGACCACTCTGCTACGGTGGAGCAATCAATCAGGGCAGAAGAAATCTTGAGGTTGAACTTGCACGGGTGAAGAAAAAGATGGATGCCGGGGCACAATTCTTCCTTACCCAGCCCGTATTCAGTGAGGAGGACGTAGAACGACTCAGGTACATAAAGAGGGAGACGGGTGCAAGGATTCTCTGCGGCATAATGCCGTTAATCAGCCGAAAGAACGCTCTCTTCATGAAAAATGAGATTGCAGGAGTGAATGTGCCTGACGAACTTATTGAAAAATATCCCGAGAACGGAAGCAGAAAAGCAGGCGAGCAGGTCGGAATTGAACTTGCAAGAAATATGATTGAACTCAGCGGAGATTTCGCGGATGGGTATTACTTCTCATTTCCATTTAATAGGACGTATATGCTTAAAGAGATATTAAAGCAACAATAATTTGAACTTGTTCAATTTCGACTTGAACTTAACGAGGTGGTGTGCTATTATTATAAGAGAGCAACTGCCTTGCTCAAGAAAATGAAATTGAAATTAAACTTAACAGTTATAAATTTTGCTATATTGCAAGTCAGGTGCTTTTTGCTCGCTGGTGTTTAGCGGCTGTATTTTAGCCGATTATGCACCACTGCGTAGCAAAACGCAGCGAGAGCGTGCCTGACGGTAATATAACAAAATTTATAACGTCATAGTTGTTAATTATTTTAGGAGGAAGCATGTCAAATATAGCGCAGCGCCTTAAAGACGCGATGGAGGCCAAGGGGTATAAGCAGGTAGACGTGATTCGTCTTGCTGAGCCTATTGGCCGTGAATATGGTGTACGCATCGGCAAGAGCCACATGAGTCAATATCTCAGTGGAAAGACTGAACCAAGGAAGGACATCTTAAGTGTACTTGCAAAAACACTTGATGTGGATGAGGAATGGCTTGGCGGAGCGGCAGATGCGGATGATAAGACCGTAAAAACAAAAAGTTCAATCAGTAAGGAAAGTTCAAATAATGCGTATGCAGCAAATGCAGAGAATATGGGAGAGAATGTTATGAGACAGTTTTCAAAATCATCTAAGCTTGATAATGTATTATACGATGTAAGAGGTCCTGTTGTAGAGGAGGCTAACCGCATGGCAGATGCGGGAATGCATATACTTAAGCTCAATATCGGAAATCCGGCACCGTTTGGCTTCAGGGCACCTGAGGAGGTTGTCTATGATATGAGACAGCAGCTCACGGACTGTGAGGGCTATTCTGATTCTAAGGGACTTTTTTCGGCACGAAAAGCAATCATGCAGTACGCACAGCTTAAGAATATTCCGAATGTTGAAATCAATGATATTTACACCGGAAACGGAGTCAGCGAGCTTATAAACCTCAGTATGCAGGCTCTTTTGGATGACGGAGATGAGATTCTGATACCTTCGCCGGATTATCCTCTGTGGACTGCCACGGCGACTCTTGCGGGAGGCAAGGTTGTGCATTATCTGTGCGATGAACAGTCAGACTGGAATCCCGATATTGATGATATAAAGAAGAAGGTAAATTCAAAGACCAAGGCAATCGTAATTATCAATCCTAACAACCCTACCGGAGCACTTTATCCGAAGGAGGTGTTAGAGCAGATAGTTCAGATTGCAAGGGAAAATCAGCTCATTATTTTCTCGGATGAGATATACGACAGACTTGTAATGGACGACGGTGAGCATATCTCGATTGCTTCACTTGCACCTGATGTGTTCTGCGTGACCTTCAGCGGACTTTCAAAGTCGCATATGATAGCAGGCTTCAGAATAGGCTGGATGATTTTAAGCGGAAATAAGGATGTTGCAAAGGACTATATCGAGGGTATCAATATGCTGTCCAACATGCGTCTTTGCTCAAATGTTCCGGCTCAGTCCATAGTCCAGACCGCACTCGGTGGATATCAGAGTGTAAAGAACTACATTATTCCGGGCGGACGTATCTATGAGCAGAGGGAATTCATGTACAAGGCGATAAATGATATTCCGGGACTGAGCGTTGTGAAGCCTAAGGCAGCGTTTTATGCATTTCCTAAGATTGATGTCAAGAAGTTCAACATCACCAACGACGAGAAATTTGCTTACGACTTCCTCAAGGAGAAGAAGGTGCTTTTGGTTCACGGCGGAGGCTTTAACTGGAAGCAGCCGGACCATTTCAGAATTGTGTACCTGCCGCGTGTTGAGGTGCTTGATGAGGCACTCGGAAAGCTTGGCGAGTTCTTACAGACTTACCGCCAGTAGAAAATGCCGATACCAATATCATTGACAAAAATAATATCGGATTAGAAGGAGAAGGGCATGGCTGGAAAAAATAAGGAAAAAAAGATTATACGATTAGTGTCCATGGTCCTTTTCCTTTCAATACTTATGCTTCCACAGATTTCATGGCTTATAATTAAGGCAGCATGCGGGAATAATCAGGCTGTGATGGAGAGGCTTGACTATGACCTCGGAGAGAACAGGGAGCTTGCCTCTATGCCTGACGGCAGTAATTTTGCGGGTATAACGGCAGAGCTTGACAGCTTCTATAATGACCATGCACCTTACCGGAGCATACTGATTACACTTAACAGAAGAATTAACAGCAGACTTGAACGGGCGTACTCCTCAAATGTACAGCCCGTTCTTGTTGCGCTTATTGAGAGAAGAAATAATTCCGGCAGATATGCCGACAATGCAGAAGCTTCGGATGCTTGCACCGGCGAAAATACCGTTGAGGATACCAAGGGTCCGGCAGAAAATGTGAGCACGGCTCCCGTGAACACAGGGGATAAGGAATCTGATACTGGCGAAGCACCAACGAATGTTATCGAGCCGTCAAGTGAGCAGCCTTCTGAACGTGAGACCGATGTGGCGGAAAGGGAAAGTTCAGGGACTTCGGACTTAGAAGTTCCGTCTTCGGAAGGACAGGATGACAGTCAAATGTCGGGTGATTTGAACTATCTGCCGCCGCGTGAAATGAACGGGACCGTGTTCGGGCGCGATGATTGGATGTTCTGCAATTATGACAACAGTATAGGCTATTATTGTGGAACCAATCTTATGAGCGAGCAGCAGATGCAGGATAAACTCACACTGATGAACAGACTGCAGCAGTTGTGTGACAGCCGCGGAATACAGCTTGAATTCATGATCGCTCCGAACAAGGAGCAGGTTTATTCGGAGTATATGCCGACATATATAATTGAGAATACATACAAAAGAGTGCCGAGGTTCGTGGATTATGTAAGACAGAATTCATCGGTAAAGATTATTTATCCTATTGAAGAGCTTCGTGCAGCAAAGACTGTGATGAGCACATATTATAAGTACGATTCTCATTGGAACCACTACGGAAGCTTTATTGCCACACAGGCATTATATAAGGACATGGGGCTTGCCTATGTTGAACCGGACAGTGTGCCGTACAATGATGATGGCTGTATATGGGGACTTGTCATAACGGCAGGACTCAGCTGGCAGGATTACGAGAGAGATTATGACCATGTTCCGAATTACAGACCTGAGGTTGAACTCTTCAACACAGAGGGGGAAATCAACATAATACATACTGAGAAGAGTGCGGTATACCGGACGGAATCGACGGCTGCAAACGAAAGCAGCTTTGTCATGATAGGAGATTCGTTCAGGCTTTACATGATGCCGTATCTTGAGCGCGACTTTTCGCATATAAGTATTGCACACAGGGACAATGTTCAGGATTTGGCAGAGGACATCCGTGAGGCCGATATTCTGGTTATAGAGTGCGTCGAGAGGCTTGATGACAGTCTTAACGGAACGCTGATTCAGATAATAAACATACTGGAGGCACAGCAATGATTGAGAAAATTGAGACAGAGCATCTGATACTCAGAAAGGCAGGAGAGTCCGACCTCTATAATATATGGAACAATGTCTGGCGGGATGAACAAATTGCCTCAACTATGCTGTGGCAGCCGACATACACAATTGATGAGGCGGAGAAAAGACTTCGCAGGACGATATGTTTTCAGCAGACCTTTGACGCATTTTTTGTCTGCCTGAAAGAAAATGACGAAGCGGTCGGTTTCTGCGGGGTTAAGGAGGAGGCACATGGCGTGTTCGAGGAGTGCGGAATATGCGTGGCGCAAAAATGCCAGAATAAAGGCTATGGCAAAGAAATCACGACCGCATTGGTAAAGCTTGCCTTTGAACAGCTCGGCGGTACAAAATTCGTTTACGGATGTTTCCATGAAAATGCACACTCGGCGGCAGTGTGTAAGGCACTTGGATTTAAATACTCACACAGCAGGGACGAGGTGAGAAAATGGGATGGATATAAATACACCGCCGATTATTATGAACTGAGTAAAGCCGAGTGGAGAGGGCAGGGGAAACTTTGAACGCAGACGGTAAGATTCGTATGCCATGCTGTTTTATATGTAAATATATGTAATCAGGTTCACGGCTTGAACTCATTTATTTTATAAAATAAATCCTTTGTTTCCCTTGATAAAGATGTGGGTTTATTGTATTATATAATAAGTTCGGCAGCAGGGTGACAGCCCGATTGACGAACGGATATTGTGATTTTGAGAGTTAGGAGAACAGGAAAATCACAGTTATTGTAAGATGTAATAAATTTATAAATGGACATAGTGCGTGGCTGCCGGCAGGCAGAAATGCCTATCTGTTTCAAAAAATATACAGGAGGATACAAAATGAGCAGAGAAATGGTAGTCGTTATTGACTTTGGCGGTCAGTACAACCAGCTTGTTGCAAGACGTGTCAGAGAATGTAACGTATACTGTGAGATATACTCATACAAGACGGACATCGAGAAGATAAAAGCGATGAACCCGAAGGGCATTATTCTTACCGGCGGTCCTAACAGCTGTTATGAGCCGGGAGCACCAACCTGCACGGAGGAGCTTTTTAATCTTGGAGTACCTGTACTTGGACTGTGCTATGGAGCCCAGCTTATGATGCACGTTCTCGGAGGTAAGGTTGAGAAAGCACCTGTGCGTGAGTACGGTAAGACGGAGGTGTACGTTGATACAACATCACCTTTATTTAACGGAGTCGGAACTCCGGCATCTGACATCGCCGGAATCACATGCGATGACCACAAGAGCGACACCAATGCTACATCCTGCTGGATGAGCCACTTTGACTATATATCAAAGATTGCTCCGGGCTTCAGAATTGTGGCACATACGGCTGACTGCCCTGTTGCTGCCGCACAGAATGAGGCAAAGAATCTCTACGCAATCCAGTTCCACCCTGAGGTACTTCATACAGTTGAGGGTACCAGGATGCTTGAAAACTATGTAAAGAATGTATGTGGCTGTGCCGGCGACTGGAAGATGGATTCTTTCGTCGAAAATACAATCAAGGATATTCGTGCAAAGGTCGGTGACGGTAAGGTTTTACTCGCCCTCTCAGGTGGTGTTGATTCCTCCGTTGCAGCAGGTCTTCTTTCAAGAGCAATCGGTAAGCAGTTAACCTGTGTATTCGTAGACCACGGTCTTCTTCGAAAGAATGAGGGCGATGAGGTTGAGGCTGTATTCGGTTCTTCAGGTCAGTTCGACCTCAACTTTATAAGAGTCAACGCTCAGGAGAGATATTACAGCAAGCTCGCAGGTGTCACGGAGCCTGAGCGCAAGCGCAAAATAATCGGTGAGGAGTTCATCCGTGTATTCGAGGAGGAGGCTAAGAAAATCGGTGCCGTTGATTTCCTCGCACAGGGAACAATCTATCCGGATGTCGTTGAATCAGGTCTCGGCGGCGAATCCGCGGTAATCAAGTCCCACCACAACGTAGGCGGTCTTCCTGATTTCGTGGATTTCAAGGAAATCATCGAACCGCTCCGCGACCTCTTCAAGGATGAGGTCCGCAAGGCAGGTCTTGAACTCGGAATACCTGAACGTCTCGTATTCCGTCAGCCATTCCCGGGCCCGGGTCTTGGCATACGAATTATCGGTGAGGTCAATGCAGAGAAAGTCCGCATCGTTCAGGACGCCGATGCAATCTATCGCGAGGAGGTTGACAAGGCAGTTGAGGCATACAGAAGCGAACACGGCACTGCCCCTTCCTGGATGCCTAACCAGTATTTCGCCGCACTCACCAACATGCGTTCAGTCGGCGTCATGGGTGACGAGAGAACCTACGACTATGCAGTTGCACTCCGCGCAGTCAACACCATCGACTTCATGACCGCCGAATCGGCACAGATACCATTCGAGGTGCTCCAGACAGTCATGAGCAGAATCATAAACGAGGTAAGAGGAGTCAATCGAGTATTCTACGATTTGACAAGTAAACCACCTGGGACGATTGAGTTTGAATAATGTACAAGAGCCAAGAAATGCTGAATTTACAGTGTTTCTTGGCTCGTTTTATATTGTGTGACAATCAAATGACAATAAAGTTGGCAAATAGGAGGTGTTAGCTTAATTAAATGGAAGATCCAAGTCGTCATCTTGAGATACTTCCAAAATGATAAGAAGTATATTTCGAATAAATAAATCTTTCATATCAACGGATAGTGTATCGTAAAAGTTAAGCAATTCAATAAATTGTGTTTTATCTAAATCATAATTAACATTCTTATAATATGTAATTTTGGTTACACCAAAAAGGTGATTCAATAATGATACTAAGTTCAAGGTGCTTTGGAAAACACAACTGTTAATATGTTCTCTGTATTTATTTTCTAACCATTCTGTTACTGTTTCTTTTGTAGGCAAATTCTGTGGATAGAAGTGTAATATAACATTATTGTTGAGCAATTTTTTGAAAAAATCAAGTGAAAAGTTATGTGGAAGAACAACAGTATCACTTTTTTGTACAAATTTTTTGAGTTCTATAGCATCTGGAAATCTTTTTTCAGGTTCAAGTGATAAACAAATTTTTGTAGCTGCTTTTAATTTGAAGTTACAGTCTGATTTGTCTATTAATGTGAAATCAAGGTCATCAAAAGTGTTTCCAGTAATAAGTGTATATAGAATAGCACCTATACAATAGACTTCAGTACGAAAAGTGTATTTTTCATTTGGAATGACAAATTTACGTTGTATGTCTTTGTATTCGGTATCATAGTTTGTATCATCAGCATTTCGGGCAAAACCAAAGTCGAGAACTTTAATCTCGTTTGCTTTGGTTACCATAACATTTGAATAACTTATATCACGATGCATATCTGTTTGTGAATGAATATATGACATTGCATCAATATATTGATAGCAAAGAGTATCTATTAAAGCCGGGTTAAGAGGTTTGTTTGAAAGTACAAAATCGGATAGTCTATCTCCAGAAATATATTCCATCTTTATGTATGCACTTTCGTCTCCAAGAAAGCCATAATCAAATGCCTTAACCACATTAGGGTGGGAGTAACTCAATAATTTTTTTCCTTCTCGTAAAAATCTTTTCTTCATAATCTCTGGGCTGCTATTTTGAAAGATACTTGGCTCATATATTTTTACCGCAATTAGTTCTTCTTTTTCTTCATCATAATATTTGTATACAGTACCAAAGCCACCATGACCTATGTTGTTGGTTGAAGAACGATCAATTTCAATGCTTGTTGTTATAGTAATTTTATCATCTGTCATAGAGGTTGCATTAGTTACAGGGGAGATATCGTTCTTTGCAATGATTTCTAAGGACATAATAAGATAATCATCTTGGTTACCATGAATCTTAGAGCATAAAGAGTATAAAGGATCTTTGTATTTTTCTAGTTCAATACGGTCTTCAGGTGCGCAAAAAATCACAAGATTACGTTCATATGTGTTCCAAATAACTCTGGTAAAGTAACTGGTATCATTGAATTGAAATTTTGAATTTTGTAATATTGATTCTACGAGTGGGGAAAACTCACTATTTCCTTTTATGTTTGCAATAACATCTTGTCGAAATTCTTCGGCAGTATACATGATATATTTCCTCCTTGTATAGATTTTGCATGTTAATTATCGCTTTCGTCTTGTGATTTGATAATATCTGCCTCTGTATCTATAATTTTTTCATCGTCTTTATTGTCTAATGCACTTAAGTCACCTTTAATAAACATTTTGTATGCTCTGTTTGCGATAACTTTGGTTTCTACTAAATCAAATCCCCCACCAATGACGCCGCCAACAACTGGGACTAATTTAGCAATATTGATAATACCCTTTTCTCCAAATTTGGTTAAGAATCTAAATCCTACCTTCTGATTGATTTTTGTTAATACAGTACCGGGAATCTTTTTTACCATGGCAGTAGTAAATTTAGTTCCAAATTTTATGCCGGCTTGTTTGATTATTTGATCAATAGAAATGCCTGCAAGACAAGCATAAACTAATGTTTGTACCTGATCGCTATTAGTATCATAACCACCCATATATGCAAGGCAGGCAATCATACGCATTTGAACATACATCACACTGCTGACATTTGCAGGAATGGCAACTGGTAATGTAATAAGTCCGCCTAATCCGGTTACAAATCCCGAAGTTGTACACTTTGCAACTTGATAATTTACAAATTGTTTTGCTGCTTTTTCTATTGAATTATTTTTCGATAAGTAATCGTTGGCTAAAACATCAATAGGTTGACTTACTTTAGGTATGCCGTTTATGGATTTTGCATATAATGTATCTAATAGTTCCATTATTTGATTTTGATTCATTTCCATATGTAGAATTCTCCTTTATCTTTTTTAGAGGCAATGTAAATTACGCGAAGGTTACTCCTTCTTCGGTTTCCTTTTCCTCTTCACATATGAGAAATCCGGAAACAAGTCTTTTAACAATTCAGCAGTTTCTTCTGCATCGTCATCTTTATCCATATTCTGAACAAGTAGCTGGTCGTCATCATCAAGATTTAACGATACAGTATATTCTTTATTTGGATCTGTCGGGTTTATTGGGTACTTTACTTCTTTGAGATAGTATTCTGTTTCTGATATTTCCCCATCTTCCAATTTTTCCCGTAAACGTGCCCAATACTCAACCATCCTTCGGAAGTTCTCAAGGTCTTCCTGTGGACGGGGACCGGC
>FR895360.1 GCA_000435595.1 Firmicutes bacterium CAG:882 | reverse complement strand
GCTGTGCCTATGGCAGTATGCTAGTGCTAATGCCGTATTTATCGCGTTTTTTCAAAAAGTAAAATAAAATATTTGTCGCTTTTATGTCGCCAAGTTGTCACTTTAGGCGGCTTTTTTTATGCCAAAATATAAGCAAAAGGAGGGATAAAAGATGTTGTCGGACAAAGTGAAAGAAAAGCTTTTTGCAAAGAAAGAAATACAACAGCTTGACCTGATGACGGTATCCCTTGTCATTAGTGCGATTGATGAAGCAATGGAGGAGGTAGACCAAGAAGATGCAGTTAAACAGTCCTCAATATATGAACAACGTGTATAACCCACAGGGGTTTTATCCACAGCAGTACGGCAATTATGCACCATATCAACAGATGCAGCAGCAGAGGTTTCAGCCACAAGAGCAATATCCGGCAATGCAAAACCAGCAGACAATAGGGCTTAATGGACGCATTGTGCAAGCGGTTGAAAACGTCAACGCCAACGAGGTTCCCATGGATGGCAGTGTGGCATTTTTCCCAAAGCAGGATTTATCAGAAATTTATGTCAAGGGTTGGAATGCTGACGGAACAATCAAGACGATTGTGTATAAGCCCCAAATAGACAATAAATCTGCGCGAGCGGTAAATACTTCACTTGATACGGAAAAACTCAAAATTGACCTATCAGAACAAGCCACAGCAGGCATTATGCAACGCTTTGATGACTTATCAGCAAAGATTGAGCAGTTAGAAAACAAGGTAGCTTTAGGAACACAAAGAAAAACTTCACAATCACAAAGTAAAAAGGAGAGCGACGAGGCATGATGAACCCAATGCAGTTACTTCAAATGATGCGTGGCGGCAATCCACAACAGTTCATACAACAGATGATGGGAAATAATCAGATTATGAGCAATCCTATGATGAAAAACACTATGCAGATGGCACAGCAGGGCAATATGCAAGGTATAGAGCAGATTGCTAGAAATTTATGCAAAGAAAAGGGGTTAAATGCAGATGATGTATTTAATCAGATAAAAAGTAGATTTGGTAATTAATAGCATATTAGATGTCTTTGCAAATTACCTAGGTGACATCTTTATGAATATATTTTTAGGAGGTAACAATATGTTTTCAAACTCAAATTGCGCCAGCATCCCATTAGTCGCGAACATTGACGGCAACGGCAATAACGGTGGATGGGCTGACGGCGGATGGCTTTGGATAATCGTTGTATTCGCATTGCTCTTTGGATGGGGAAATGGTGGATTTGGCGGTTTTGGTGGCAACAATGGCGGTGGCTATGCTGCGACAGCGGCTACGCAGGCTGATATTCAGAGAGGCTTTGATAATTCCGCTGTTATCAGCAAGTTAGATGGCATTTCCAACGGACTTTGCGACGGCTTCTACGCTATAAACAACAGTATGCTTACCGGCTTCAATGGCATTAACACAAATATCATGCAGACCGGCTATGGCATACAGCAAGCTATTAACGCTGATACAGTCGCTAATATGCAGAATACAAACGCATTGCAGTCACAGCTTGCTCAGTGCTTAAATAAATTCAAAAAAGCCATTTTGAATTTGTTTACTTTTAACGTAAACGCAGTAGGTACTTACGCATAGTGATATGCGTTGGCAATCGGGTGAATTGCTGGAAAGTCTAAGTTCACATTTACTTTCGCATAAAACTGATGTATAATTAGTATATAAATTGCGGAGGTGAACAACATGTTTTATGTATATGAATGGTATATTAAAGAAACAGGAGAAATAATATATGTAGGAAAAGGATGTAAAAATCGCTATAAGGTAAGAAAACACAATCGATTATTTAATGAAATGATAAAAAGATATGATTGTGAAAGTAGGATAGTGAAACGATTTGATTCAGAAAAAGAAGCTTTTGAATATGAGTTTGAAAGAGTTTTTCAGTTAAAGTGCATCGGACAATGCGTGTGCAATATAAACAAAGGTGGCGCCGGTGGCGTTACGAATTGGTGGACAGATGAAAAACGAGAACAGTATTCAAAAAATAATGTAATGAAATCAAAAGAGCAGAGAAAAAGAATGATTTTAAACAATCCAATGAAAGATAAAAAAACTTCTGAAAGAGTATCTCTAAAGAAAAGCAGAGGCGTGATTATTGGTGAGGATAAATTTAATTCTATAAAATCAGCTCAAGAACATTTTGGCGTTTCATATGACACTATAAAAAAATGGTGTGAAAAAGGGATTAGTAGTAATTTTGATATATGTAGATACGAAGATTCAAAACAAGTCGAGTTCAAAGGTGGAAGGTATAGTAAAGGAAGTTGTAAGGAAATTATTTACAATGATGAAATATACGAATCTGCCGTTGATTTAGCAAAAAAAATAAAAGTCTCAACTTCTACAATAACAAACTGGGCGAAAAAAGGATTTTCCCCCAAAGGATGCGTATGCAGATATGCAGATGACAAAACTAATCATTATTTTGTGCCAAGTAAAAATAGCGAATTGCATTCAAAACCTATCATTGTAAATGGAGTAAGATATAATTCAAAAAAAGAAGCAGAAGAAATGCTTGGATTGAAAAAGGATATTTAGCTCCGTATATAGCCGGAAAAAGGAAAAACATGAAATATGTATGTGAATATGATAATCAGCAGGCAAGCAACACGAATTTCGACAACAGTAGTGTTGAAGCTTCAACGACTAATGAGTGAGGACGAATACCAATAAACTCAACACGAGTGCCCGACCCTATATGGTTAGTATAGGTGAAGATATAGTCTGAACTATCGAGGAAACCGATAGAAATGTAAGATAAAGAGCTTACATGATAACAAAATTGGCTGCGAGACAAGAGAAGCCATTCAAGGTGTAAACTACAATATGGCAACTAACACTTGTGCTTTACAGAACACAATGAACAATAATACAAGAGATATTATTGACAGCCAGCAGGCAGGAACGAGAGCAATCCTTGACTTCCTGACAAATGACAAGATAGCAACACTTACAGCAGAGAACAATGATTTACGCAGAGCTGCATCACAGGATAGACAGAACGCACTTCTGACTACAACAATGGCAGCACAGACAAATCAGATTATAAATGCTGTAAATCCTACAGCTATTCCAGCCTATGTTGTGCCTAATCCTAATGCTTATGCTTATGGATGTGGTTGCAATACAGGATGCGGCTGCTAAACAATTAAATAATCAAGTATCTTAATCAAATTTGCTCGGTTTAATTCTTGGTTTAAATTGGTTTAATCGAGTTAAGTATCGAGTTTCACTCGAAAGAAAACTCGAAAGATTATGTCTGCTAAGCAGTATTACGTTGGTACCGACATTGATGTCGGGAGCATGGGGCAGACTTGTATGGTTTGCCCTTATTTTTATGAAAGAGAGGTAAAAATAATGGAAGTAACAGGAATTGCATTACAAACCGTTGCCGCTGGAGAAGATGTTGCATTTACAGAAACAGCAGTAAACGGAACAAAATGTATCGTACACAGAACCGGTAGCGGAATTATCAAGCTGAGAGGTGTTACAAATCAGTGCAAAGCTAGATTTTTAGTATCGTATAGCGGTAATATTCAGATACCGACAGGCGGCACGGTTGAAGAAATTTCACTTGCCATAGCAGTAGATGGAGAGCCTTTGCAGTCAACAAGAATGATTGTAACGCCAGCCGCAGTTGAGAATTTCTTTAATGTATCAGCTCAGGCATACGTGGATGTACCTTGCGGTTGTTGCAGTACAGTAGCGGTGCAGAATACATCTACACAGGCTATCGAAGTACAGAACAGTAACTTGATTGCAGTAAGGGAGGCTTAACGTAATATGCATATCGAAAGAATACACAGAATGATTGAATGTCTCACAGAAAAGACACTGTCCGAACTTGATAAAGGCATCGAAAACGTAAATGTTGAGGAAATGTCAGAAGCTGTGGATATGATTAAGGATTTATGTGAAGCGGAATATCGCGCGGTTATCGTCAAGTCAATGAAGAAGGCTGACGAAGAGGAAGAAGAGTACAACAAGGAGCTTCTCAGAATGTTCAAAACCGAATATGGCGAAGAGGATGGCAGACGCTTCTATGACGAATACCGCTACAAGACCACCGGCAGATATGCGCCGAAAGGTAAAGGAACCTATGTCGGCAGACGTGGCTATGAGGAACCGCCATATTGGCACAGATACCCGGGCGATATGACAGATATGGATTATGACAGCATGGAGCGCATGAGAGACATGGACAGATTGAGCCGGGGCAGAATGTACTTCTCGGATGTAGACCGCATGGGAATGATTGACCAGCCGAGAAGTGGCAGTTCTATGGAACGTGATATGCGTGAGGGCAGAAGTGGTATAAGCCGCAAGCATTACATGGAGACTAAGGAACAGCACAAGGCAAACACCCAGCAGGACAAGGATGCAAAAATGCAGTCACTTGATGAGTACATGAGAGAGTTAAGCACTGATATGACAGAGCTTTTAACTGACATGACACCCGAGGAACGCACAATGCTGAAAAATAAAATGTCAGTGCTTATGACTAAGATTTGATTTTTAAAGGTAGGGGCAGAAATGCTCCTACCATTGTGAGGTACATTATGTTTACAATTAACGGCATTGAATGGAATTTAATATTTGTAAACAGCGCAAGCCCTGATTTATTGCGTTCAGACGGCACTACAAGCCTTGCTGTGACCGATTGGAGCTGCAGGAGTATATTTGTATCAACCGCACCAAAAGGGGCTTATTTAAGGCGCATAATCGCTCACGAACTATGCCACGCATTTTGCTTTAGTTATGACATAGAAATGCCGATTGAACAGGAAGAATACCTTGCAGGCTGGATAAGCCTTTACGGCACCGACTTAGTATATTTGCTTGACAACATCATGTCGAGCCTAGCACGGAGGGCAGTATGAGTGCAGAACAGCTATTAGAATACATTCAGAGAACTAACCCGGAAATGACAATGGAACGTATGATATACGAGCTTAGCCAATGTGAATACGTGGCTAAGGCTGTGATTTTTACGGCGCAAAATCAAGTGAAAAATTAATTTGAAATTTTTCATATCCCCCTATCTGCATAAAGCAAAATAAAAAAATCGAAATCAGATTTCCGTAAAATCCGACTTCGATTTTCGTTTGCATTTTCTCAAAATTCTTGATTTTATTTAATATTTTTCGGCAAAAATTTTCTTGCTAAAAATTTTGATACCCCCGTCTATCTCAAAGTAAAAATATAAAAACCGATTTACGATTTTGTCAAAATTTGGCTCCGATTTGATGTCGTTTTTGAGCCTAAAATGGCTCTGCATGGTGGTGGGACCAGTACAACACCGCACCCAAAACCGCCCGGCTCTGCCTATGACAATAAAGTTAGGCACAACGAACAGACCACCAAGCAGCATTACGTTACAAACCGCCGCCCATTAATGGCGCAGTTGTCCACTTGATGATAAAATAGCACTTCGATTTAAATTTGTCAAGGAACGACAAAAAGAGAACTTTTTAGAAGTTCTCTTTTTAACTGCTTATTCTTCCTCGATGGCATCAAGCACCATCTGTATGGCATACTCACGGGAGCACATCTCGGCACCGTCCCACCTGTTCATCTCAACCATCTTGTCGGCTTCGATCTCTGCATCATCACAAGTGTAGCCGCAGCTCATGAGCCGATTAATTATCTTGTCCATGGTGTAAATCCTCCCTTGTTAAATTTTCAAGCCCCAAAGCGGAGCTG
>FR895359.1 GCA_000435595.1 Firmicutes bacterium CAG:882 | reverse complement strand
GATATGATAAGCACAGTTAAAAAAACACGACACGAAAACCGAGAGAGGCTTACACAGCATAAACGAAAAGGAGATTACAATTATGGCAAAGAAACATTATTCAGAGAGAAATCTTAAGTTTGAGACATTACAGTTACATGTTGGTCAGGAGAGTCCGGATCCGGTTACAGACGCAAGAGCCGTTCCGATTTACCTCACATCATCCTATGTGTTCCACAACAGCCAGCATGCCTCCGACAGATTCGCACTCAAGGACGCAGGAAACATCTACGGACGACTTACCAACCCTACAGAGGACGTGTTTGAGAGAAGAATAGCAACACTCGAGGGCGGCGTGGCAGCACTCGCGGTTGGTTCCGGAGCAGCAGCTCTCGCCTATGCATTCCAGGCGGTAGCACATGCGGGCGACCATATCGTTGCAGCCAAGAACATCTACGGCGGTACATATAACCTTCTTGCACACACACTTCCTGACTACGGCATCACAGCTACATTCGTTGACCCGTTCGACTACGAGGCAATCGAGGCAGCTATTCAGGACAACACAAAGGCAATCGAGATTGAGACGCTCGGAAATCCTAACTCAGAGGTTGTGGACATTGAGAAGATTGCACAGATTGCACACGCACACAAGCTCCCTCTCATCGTTGACAATACATTTGCAACGCCATACCTCGTAAGACCTATTGAGTACGGTGCGGACATTGTTGTTCATTCCGCAACAAAGTTCATCGGCGGTCACGGAACAACAATCGGCGGTGTGATTGTCGACAGCGGTAAGTTTGACTGGAATTCATCGGACAAGTTCCCATGGCTTACAGAGCCGAACGTATCCTACCACGGCGTAAGCTTTGCAAGAGACTGCGCTCCGGCAGCATTCGTGACCTACATCAGAGCAATCCTTCTGCGTGACACAGGTGCAACAATATCACCTGTTCATTCCTTCATATTCCTTCAGGGACTTGAGACATTATCCCTCAGAGTTGAGAGACATGTCGAGAACGCTTTAAAGGTTGTGAAGTATTTACAGAGCCAGCCGCTTGTTGAGAAGGTAAACCACCCTTCAATCTCGACAGACCCTGAGCAGCAGAAGCTCTACAAGAAGTATTTCCCTAACGGAGGCGGTTCAATCTTCACTTTCGAGATTAAGGGCGATGCCAAGAAGGCACAGGAGTGGATTGATAACCTTGAGTTATTCTCACTTCTTGCAAACGTAGCCGATGTAAAGTCACTGGCAATACACCCTGCTTCAACAACTCATTCCGAGTGCAACGAGGCTGAGCTTTTAGATCAGGGAATCAAGCCTAACACAATCAGACTTTCAATCGGTACAGAGAATATCGATGATATCATCGAGGATCTGGACGAGGCATTCAAGGCGATAGCGGAGTAAATTTATAAAATATAATAGTTCACCTCATTACCCTTGGGTGATGGGGTGAACTATTATGCAGGAAGCCTGGCTAAGCTTCTGTGCCGGGTTCAAGTCCCTATATTAAAATAACCACGCTCGTGCGGCGTGAACCGAAAATGCTATTTTAGGTTCATGGCTGTATGAGGGTGGTTGTTTTTAT
>FR895358.1 GCA_000435595.1 Firmicutes bacterium CAG:882 | reverse complement strand
GCCTTTTTATGGTTTAGCGGACAGTAATAATACCAGATGCTACTCGGATGTGGTATTATATCGCGTGGGAAATATGACACTGCCGATTACAATAGGATTATGTCAGATATGTGTTATATGGGCTTAATCAAGATGAGCAATGGATATATCTTTATGACCCCATATACTATCGAAGCATACACAAAACAGACCTTTCATCAGATTTTTGCCTCTCTCTTAGCGGCTGAGGACTCTCGTAAACTGGGACATCGCACTCTCGTAGTTTCCGCATTAGCTCTTATCGTAGCCTTAGCTTCGCTTTGTATCTCAATATTTCAATCTTAAACGATTCCCTTCTGTGAGGCGTTCTGGTTGAAAAAACACATCTGAGAAATTAAATGCCGATATTAAAGCCTTTTATAGTTCGAGCGCCAAATTAGAAAGGCAGCTCTTCGTCTGTATTGGTATCCGGTTTATTCACATCATCTACATTGGGGACATCAACATTCGACGTAGCCTTAGTTTTATATTTGCCATAAGTGGCGCCGCAAGCAGGACATCTATTTTCCCCATCAATAACTTCCATTTTACTACCACAAGCATAGCAGTAAAACTCATTTTTCTCCCAATGACCGAGATTACGTTCAATAAAAAGAGTTAGGTTCTGTGGAATATAACCACCGGTTATTTGGAGATTTGACAAACGGTTCAGCTCGTTCTTTGTTGAACAGCACCCTCCACATTCGGGACAGATATAACGACCATTGGGACATTTCTTTGAGTCTCTGCTGTCAATTATTGAAGTACATTTGGGGCGGTTAAAACAATGATTAAGATAAACGGTAACATCCTTTTCTGTGCAATTGGGATTTTGACATGAAAATTCTGTCACGCTCATCGTTGCAAAGTTACTTAAATCTTTGGGATGAAGTAGTTCACCACATTTCCGACACTTTAAGTGTTCATAAAATTTGGCAAATCCTTTCAGATAAGTATTGAAAAAGATATAAAATCCAAATTTTGTCTTTCCGTTAAGCTTATTCGTATAATCAACCGGAATATTAAATATCCGCATGAAATCCAGCATGGTATATCGCTCCCATTCTTCAGGAATTCGGAAGCGGATAATATTTCGGAAGCAACGCTTGTTCTGACACCAGTAGAACGGAATTTTTTCATCACGACTCAATTCATTTGCCAAACGGCATTCACAAAAGAGGTCGTCATTATTTTCATTGTTAATAAAGGAAATACGCGAGCCATGCCAATATATATTGAATTGATGGCATAAGCCCATTACATATTTCGATTCCGATTTTGGAAAATGAAAAATGGCTGCGGTTGTGGTATTTTCTTGCCGAATTTGTCCATCATTAAAGTTCAACAATATGACTGCCAATAATGTATTGAAATATTTATTATTATATTGCTGTAGTTGCCCATCTTTATCAACCATTTTGTGCGGAACAATCAAACGTATTTCGTTTGTATCTGCTTTCATTATTCCATTATAATAGGGAGTCCTCCACTGATTAGTGTTCGGCTCCTGCCAATTAACTTGCACACGTCCATGACATTCATCTACGAATTTCCGTATGCCAATCCACTCCGGGTGATCTTCGCGGCTGCTGAGTAGTGACAGCATGTGCTTATCCGAAAATCTTTCATTCGGATTTTTCTCACGCAAAATAAGATATGAAAAAACTATCTCAATGGGCAGACACAACGGTTTATTTCCTCCGCCAAGAAATTCATATAAGGATTGAGCTGTATGTTTCAACTTACTTTCCGCAACTCCCTTCATCAATCTCTTTAGGATGCGAATTTGAAGGTAGGGAGGGAGATAACAATATATTTCCTTTAGAGAGGATTGAGACGCAGGAGTTTGGAAATAGATACCCCATAGTATAACGGCAAGTTTCGGATCTGTAATTTCAGACCTGATGCGTTGCAGTTTCAATTTGAAGTCTTCTTCCCATTGCTTGTTTTCCCAATAATCCATCAGTTCTGGCTTATTGAAACTCAGCAACTCAATAAGCCACACAATCTTATAGACATTCTCAGAGTTGATTGTCAATGCCTTAAGATAGTTGGCAATCGGGGAGAATAGATTTATATTTGAATCACTGAAAATTTTCTTAAGTGAATCTTCCTTAAATGATGGCTTATCATACCATTGCTCTGATGAACGATAAGTATCTTCTATTGTAAGATTTTCTATCAATGACGCAACAATGTTATCTGGAAGTCTCTTAATGATATTTGCATGGTATAGTCTCAAAATGTCTTTTGCATTTAGTGAATCGACATAGAAAGCCCACGACTGATCTAAAATCGGAGAATTGAAAGTGATGAAATTTTTGAAAGATTTAAGAAGACCAATGTTATAAGGGATTGGCTTAACCCAAGCTTGTGAAGAATCGTCCAAATACTCATCCAGCGATTTGCCGGAGTATGCCCCTAAAAGTCGAACTATTATGAACTCCTTAACTTCATTGAGCAGATAAATTGAATCCTTGCCTACAAGAGATGATAATTCTTCATCTGTTATAGAATTAAGCAATTCATGGCTTTTTGCAATAGCCTTTTCTCTGGGAATCCACCCTAAATCCGAATCAGCCGCATAATTGATTATATCAATTGCTTCAGACTCTATGATTGTTTTAGAAATTATAGGGCGTAACGAATCTCTTTTATCGTCTTCAAAGATTGATAAAAGTGTATTAAAACCATCTTCAAATTCTGTCTCGAATCTGTATTTGGATTTTGCTTGAATGACATCATTCAACTGTTTGAGCAGTTTCTCTTCTATCGGTTGCCATAATTCGTTAGAATACGTAATGAATAGTTCCGGGAAAATACTTTTTATCCGCAAAAGCAAACTGACTAACGCTGATAATTTATTTGCGGTTTTGAGTTTCTCAAATGCCTTCTGAACACTTGCAGAAAACAAAACCACAGCCTGTGCGTCATCATGTATATTATTGAATAGTCTAAATGAGTTATCCCAATTTCGTTCAGGATTCTCTTCAAAAGAGATTAACGAATCTTGAAAGCATATTAGTTCCCGCTGATGATTAGCCGCTTCGATTTGTTCCAAGAAGTCCGTGTCGGTATATATTTGATATGTCGACACAATATCCCTTAATCTTTTGTTTCTGTAATCATATATAGAAATATATGCGTCCAAGGGCTTGTTATTCGCCCAATTATCAATTATTTGAGATATAATTGCATCAACAGAACACTTAACCTTCTTTTTAAGGTTGGATTGTAGCGGCTCTATAAGTTTATCAGCACAATACTTCAAATCAGGCCATTCCCGAGGTTCAATATTAGCTCCAAGCGAATCAATCCATTCTTCAACTAAACTATTGTCAAAGTATATGGCAGACGGAGGGTAAACATCAAGCACGACATGGGCCTCTTCAGGAGAAAGAGAGTTGAAGAGTTCTTGCCACAGATTACGCAGTTCAGTGTCAAAATCTTTCGTAAAAATATAGCGGTAACCCCCTGGTAGATCTTTTTTATACTTTTCAACAAAGTGCTTAATCATCAAGAGGGTAGATTCCGGAGTTCTATCTTTCTGACTTTTGATGCGAGCAATGACCTCGGGTAGCCATTCAATACGAGGTATGGACAAATCATGAAAGATATTTACCTTTGCACCCTTTAAGTGCATAATTTCGTGGTCGAAATAATAGGTAATACCGAGTCTTCTGTCTTCTTCGGAGTTTTTATTATAACGACGCACCTGTGAAGCAACGCTTATTCCCTCAAAGACGACTAAAGCACGATCGGATTTAGCACTTGCATCGGCAAAAGAAGAATCACGGACATGGAAGTCCTGCACATACTCTTTGCGAGGTATATGGCAATTATTCGAAGCAATAAAGCCGAACCCTTTTTTGCTATCAAAAAACTTGACGACTCCGATATTCCATGTTTCTTGTTTGATATATTTATCCTTTGCCATGGTCTAAATCATATAATTTTATGCAGCGATTATTGCTTTGTGGAGCAACGAAACAAACTCCCCCACTTTATGGAACTTGCCGGGGAAGATGCTTTCCTCATCGGCATCATCAAAGGGCGACTCGGTAAGCAGCACATCCACCTGTATATCGCCGTTCTGACACACATAGTTCAGTATTCCTTCAAGATATTCCTCTTGCTCTGCCGTGAGTTGATTGGCTGAGATGAACTCGGTAAAGATTTCCACGGCTTTCTTTCGGTCAACGCCTTGCAGTTTGCGTATGAAGCCACCAATCGGTATATTCTCATCGAGTTGCTCCCGTTTCACAAATCGCTCGTAATCTTCCTTTGTGCCTAATTCTTCCCAGAATATCCGTTCAAGATCGTCCACATCCTGCGATGTAAGTTGCTCGATGTTCTGGATCTTTTGAAGTACGGGCATATCACGGTGTTCTGCAAGGAAATCAAGCACTTTCTGCCGATAGGTCATGGTGGAGTTGATTTCCCCCGCCTCTCCCTTGAATGAAGACTCGTCGTCGATATTCACATCAAACGTTCTGCCGGAGTTTCCGGTGAGGAACTGAAGCAGGTCTCGCAACTCAATACGCATTTTCTCTATGGACGACAACGACTTGTTTTCCCAAAAGTTGGGAGTCAGCACCTCATTGATTACATCTATCTTTGCCATGACCTGTGGCACCGTGCCAAGTTTCTTCAATGCTTGTGCAATTACAGTTATCCTGCCCTCATATCGTGAAGCGTCGAAAGAATCATCAAGCAAAGAGAGTTGCACATACAGTGACAGCATATCAAACTTCAATGCCGGCTCGTTACCTCCCATTGTCGGCAACAACGGTGCAATCTCGCGCTTCATGTCATCGACACCTACTGCGGTAAGCACCTGCCAGTTGGCTTTGTTCCGGTAATACGCAACGGTCTCCCAATGTCCTCTCACCGATATATGATTGTCATTGAGTTGCATAAGCTGACCATGGAGAATCTCTTTCAACTCATCGTGCCAATGCTTTTCCCAACTACCATCTTCCTGATATTGCGCAGCCTGAAGCAACAGCGCGATGTCGGCGCGGAGACCGAACAGACGTTCCGTCAATGACTGTGTGCGCACCGGCTCAATCCCCTTCGGATTCTCCCCGAAGAAATCAAAGTTTCCGCACCAGTCGAAGATGTAGAATTCCTCCTTATGCTTACCGGGACCGAATATGTCTTCCGAAAGGCGTGTGCCTCGCCCTATCATCTGCCAGA
This sequence comes from Firmicutes bacterium CAG:882, assembly GCA_000435595.1. GTDB lineage: Bacteria > Bacillota > Clostridia > Lachnospirales > Lachnospiraceae > CAG-882. Next base: position 14,294 of record FR895358.1, on the reverse strand, counting down.
ATTTGATTCGGGAACGCACTCGCTTGAAGAATACAAGGTTAAGTACATCAGGTACGTCGATGCCGGTGTCGAGCATATCAACCGATACGACCACCTGCGGCATACCTCCACGCACATCGAATTTTTCGATCAGGTCTTGCGCATACTTTATTAAATAGTCAATCTGCTTGCAGAAGTCGGGACCAAGATGAGGGAACAGTATGTTGAAGCGCGTCACAATCTTCTCGGCGTGCTCGCGGTTCATGGCAAAGATGATGGTCTTGCCGATTTTCTCGCCACTCTCCACACGCAACCCTTTTGACATAAGCTCATTGAGCATATTGTCGATTGTGGCTGTGTTATAAACATACTTGAAAATCTCCGAGTTGCCGATGTCACGCGGTTCGGGGTCCCGCTCGGGGTCTATTGCGTCCTGCAACGCCTCCCACTCCCATATCTGTTCCATCTGCTCACGCTCCTCTGTCGAAAGTTCATCATACTTGATGCCGTTTTTCAAAACCTCGGATTCATATTTGAGTCCTCGAAAAGGAGTGAGGAAACCGTCGTCAACGGCTGTCTGATATTCGTAGGCATAGTTTGGCTCGCCTTGCTCTAACTCGAAGATGTCGTAGGTGGAGCGGTTCACCTGATCGCGTGGCGTGGCTGTAAGTCCCACGAGCATGGCATCGAAATATCGAAAGATAGCCTTGAACTTGTCGAATATCGAGCGATGCGCCTCATCCACTATAATCAGGTCAAAACGTCCTACCGAGAATGGTTTCTCGTCGGCATCCACATAGTTTATCATCGTCTGATACGTGGAGAAAAGGATGCGGGCATTTTTATTATGGTCGGCGGCTGTCAGATCACTGCATTCGATGTTGGGAAGATGTTTGGCAAACTCGCGCCTCGCCTGTTTAACGAGCGAAGTGCGGTCGGCGAGAAACAGTACGTTTTTCACCCATCCGGAACGCATCAGCAGTTCCACAAGCGAGATGGCCGTGCGGGTCTTGCCCGTGCCGGTAGCCATTACCAACAGTCCCCGGCGATGCTTGCGGTTGAAGTGGTCGCAAAGGGCATGGATAGCTGCTATCTGATAGTATCGTCCGGATATGTCCTGACGCACGGAAAGGTCGGTGATGTCGGCACGCCCCTGCCGGTGATGAAGCACCTGCAAATCCTCGAGCGAATGGAAGGCGGCAATCTCCCGCTTGGGGAATCCTAAGCGGTCGATGACAAAATGCTTGAATCCGTTGGTGAAATATATCACAGGGAGCACACCGTATTTCCGCTCCAGACAATCGGCATAGAGTTCGGCCTGATGTTCTCCGGCGGTCGGATTGACGCTTGTCCGTTTCGCCTCGATCACGGCAAGAGGTTTTCTGTCGGGTCCGAACAGTACATAATCGGCGTACCCTATGCCCTCATTGTTGGGCATCCCGAGAACTTCGACCTCGATGCAGGCCTTGCCGGGCTGAATGTCGCCCTCGGTGTCGAGCACGTCCCATCCGGCTTCGCGAAGCAGAAGGTCGATAAATCTGCGGCGTGTCTCCGCTTCGGATATATTGTCCCATGATACCGCCGGGGCTACCGTGGCGGCATCGCTGACCACGGAAGGTTCCACCTGTGCGGCAAATTCCCGAGGCATTTCCGGTGCGACTTCAGGTGTCGGGATTGACAACACGGGAGCTTTAGGCAACAGTGATTCATCAAATGGCGCAAGGGTATCGAGTACCCGCAGTTTGAGAAGAATCCCGCCGATAAGGTTATAGAGATTCAGTACAGCGAAAAACGACTCTCTTCTTTTTACCGAACCGATGTGCGCACCGGCATTACCGAGTTTGCGGATATAGTGGACGGCCATCATAAGCCGGTCATCGTTGACAAACTCTGTGAAAGTGAGTGAAGTGACTATCTCGAAAAGACTGGTGCGCTCGGGAATCTCCACATTCTTCATCCTGAAGATAGCGCGGGCTATCCATTCGAGCGCACGACGGGCATTCAATGCCGACACGTCCGGGTCGGCATACTGATTCCTTTCAGCGGCATCGCAATAACGGTGGAGCGTTGAAAGTTCCGATATATCTTTCAGATAGTCAAAGTTTTTCATGAGCGATTATCCGTTTATCTGTTTGAATTTCTGGCGTGTGAGTGCTATTTCGCGGCTCAGTTCCTCCTTCGAGGGCAAAATGAGGTCATATTTCGCAGAGAAAACGCCTATGTCCTTTCTGTCGCCGAGGGTATATTCAACCACCGTGTCATTCTTTTCTGAACAAAGTATAATACCTATGGTCGGATTGTCATCCGGCTGACATACCTCTCTGTTATAGTAGTTCACATAGAGCTGCATCTGACCTAAGTCGCTGTAATCCACACGCTTCATTTTCAAGTCAATTATGACGTAGCTCCGGGTAAGGACGTTGTAAAACACCAAGTCAGGGTAGAAATGCTGACCGTCGATGGTGATGCGTTTCTGACGTCCCATAAAGGCAAAGCCTCGACCAAGTTCCAACAGGAACTCTTCAAGATGCGAAATCAGCGCACTTTCAAGTTCGCTTTCCTGCCAGATGACATCCTCTTTGGCACCGACAAATTCGAGAATGAACGGGTCATGCACCAAGGTCAGAGGATCGAACTTCTCAGGCTTGGCAGGAAGGTTCTTCTTTATCAAACCCTCTATTTCTGAAGCATCACGATGAGTGGACAGCAGACGTTCGTAATATTGTGTTGCAATCTGTCTTTCAAGTTGGCGGACACTCCATTTCCCGGCGGCGGCTTCTTCAGCGTAATACTCGCGAGCTTTAGGATTTGAAACCTTGATAAGGATACGGTAATGCGACCAGCTCAATTTGTCACACAGTGTGTGATAAATTGGAAAAGCGAGGTAAAACATCCTCATATACCGCAAGTTAGTTGCTGTAAAGCCCTTGCCAAACTCCTTAGTAAGACGTTCGGATATGCGTTTTATAAGGTCATCACCATAAGCGGCTCTCTCTTCGCCGCCTTGCGCCTCAATGATTAGTTTACCGACATGCCAGTAAGCCTGTACCATTGCAGTGTTGACAGTCGTCAGCACTGTGGATCTTGCCTGAAGAAGCACCTGCTTTATCTGGAAATATGTAGTGTCAGATAATTCTGTGGATATATTCTGCTTATTCATAATCAGCTTCATATTTGTGAGATGGTGTATTACATTTTCAATCGTTAAACCAATAATCCATGCGGCTTGCAAGTAACATCTCCAAGTCTGCTATCGATGCCTCAACCCGTTTCTTCTGCGCCTCAATCGCCTCAATCCGCTCCGCAAACTGCTCTTGCAACGCGATTGGAGGAACTGGTACATTGACTGTCTTTAACTTTGCTCCAGTAAGATGTTCAATAGTTGCCTTGGTTAAATGATTTTTTAATCCGTCATTTTTCTTAAAAATTTCCAACCAAAACCTCACAAAGTACGGATTTATTATATTCCTATCCTTGATTCTTGCCCTATGAATTGCTTTTTGAAACAAGATAGTATAATCAGCTCCTTTCCAAATGGCGCATCTTCCTGATTCTCCTCCTTCGCAAATTAAAATATCTCCCTCCTTCAAACGAAATTTTGCGACTTCATTTTGAGTAAAGGACATTGTATTCAATTTTGAAAGGTCAAAATATCCCCATTGAACATTTTGATTAGCCAGATAAGGAAGCTGAATATCAGTTTCAATCTGTTTATTTTTATCAAGCATTTTACCGAGAATAGTATCAAATAAATCGGACCAAACTTTAGTGTTCCATCCTTTGGGAGGGGCGATTGGGTCACCGAAAGTCTCATAGAAAAGGGATTGAGCAAGCGCGTCAAGGTCTTTGATTTGATTCCGCTTTATTTCAATCAGTTCGTTCAATTTATCAAGTTCATCAGCTACCTTACTTTGAGTTTTTATTGACGGGACAGCAATCTTTTCTTTCCCGTAGTCTCTAAAATATATGTGAGGAATGGCAGCGCCACTTACGAACTTTGCAAGATTCATGGATTTTAATGCGTAAGCAACATAACGCAAATCCATGTTTTCATTAGGTATGATATATTGCAGTGTCCCTAACAAAGATGACTCTTTGGGATAAACACTTACGCGACCAACGCCAGAACCATCTTTGATTATGCCAATATAATCCTTTGCCTGAACATAATAATCAATATAGCCGGCAATACCAGAGGCTCCGAAAACAGGATATTTCCCATTTTCAGAGTCGATATTCTTCTGCATCAAATTTGATGAAGCCTTATTACAAATATCTTGTAAAGGCCGAATTTCCCAGCCGTGGTTCATTGTGCAAGCATCTTTTGAAGTTCTACCATGCCACGGAGGAATGTTTCTTCTGTGGTGTGGAGACGGTTCATGATTGATTCTGTGGGTTCAAACTCCACCTTTTCGCGGATAGTCTCTTTGTAGGTGTTAAAGGCGAGGTCGTAGCCATGCTCGATTATCTCGCTTTGCGGCACAAGGAACGACTTGTCGGTGCGCTTACGCTCCGATTCTCCTGTTTTGCGATCATGGAATCTCGCGATGATGTCGGGTATGTCGTTGTCGGCAACCTCGTTGCGCTTCTGGTCGAGCGAAAAGCCGTCGGCTTTCATATCATAGAACCATACTCTGTCCGTACCTCCGGCATTGGTTTTGGTAAAGATCAGAATGGCTGTCGAGACGTTGGAATATGGCAGGAATACTCCGGCGGGCATCGAGATTACGGCTTCAAGGCATTGATTCTCCACCAACTCTTTGCGCAGGTCTTTATGAGCTTTCGAGGAACCGGTCAGCACACCGTCGGGGACGATAGACGCGCAACGGCCGCCAACACGTAGCGAGCGGATGAACAGGGCGAGAAACAGCAGTTCAGTCTTCTTGGTCTTGGCGATAGTCAGAAGACTCTTTGCCACGGCATCGTTGTCGAGGCTTCCGGCAAACGGCGGATTGGCAAGTATCAGCGAGTAACGCTCCGTGTCGGTATTGTCGGCCGACAGGGAATCCTGCCATGCCACCTGTGGGTTGTCAACATCATGGAGCATAAGGTTCATTGCACCGATGCGAAGCATTGTCGCGTCGGTATCAAAGCCGTGAAGCATAGAGTTGCGGAAATGTTCCTTCACAGACTTCTTGGCGAGTTCGCTCTTATAATGCTCCTGAACGTATTTGGCACTCTCCACTATGAATCCGGCGCTGCCCATCGCCGGGTCGCAAATCGTATCGTCGAGTGTCGGCTGCATCAGTTCCACCATCATGCGTATAATGTGGCGAGGAGTACGGAACTGCCCGTTGGTGCCGCTTGCCGCCATCTTGCCGAGCACATATTCATAGACATCGCCCATCGCATCGCGGTTGTTCATGTCGAGTGCGCTGATTCCGTCCACCACCTTGACAAGAGTGCGGGGATTCTGAATCATAAAGACAGCATCCTTCATGAACCGTGAATAGGCCGACTGTTTGCCACGGTTAAGATGCTTGATGTAAGAAAATACATCACGGCTCACCACACGATACATCTTTTCTGGCTCGAAATGTCTGAAATTGCTCCAGCGCAAATCAGCCATAGGCACGTCCTGGTCTGTGTCAGGATTATGCCATGTGCCGTAGTCGAACATCGGCTCACTCACAACGGTGCCCAATGCCGAAGCTTTGCTCTCCTGCCGGATTTGGGCATCGTCGAGCATCTTCATGAACAGAAGGTAGGTCATCTGTTCAAGAAGCGTAATGGAGTTGGTGATACCTCCCGTCCAGAAGGTTTCCCATATCTGGTCAATCTGCGATTTTATCTGTCCTGTAATCATTTTCAGAATTTTGAATTGCGCTTGCGCCAAAAAGTTATAGCATTTATTTCCTCATCGGGATGATTCTTGATAAAATTATCATACCAAAGTATGAAATCACACAACCCCATTACAAGGGATCGAAGCATATAAGGCGAGTTACCCACATGAGGAAGATACTTTTCAAGGTTCATAGCCAACTCTTCATCGGCGGTAGTGGTATGGGCAGCGCCTCCAGTCTGGAATATGGCTGATTTTAGCCAATCTGCCAGTTGTTTAGGGAGGATGGGGGCATCCGTCAGGCGTTCAATCTTTACCCAAAATTTCTTTTCCGAATCGTAATCTTGGAGAGATTCGGGATCTTCCGGCTGCGAAGCACCAAGGAATAGGCTGCTCCATGATAGATTTACAGTTTCTTTTGCTCCTTTGGATATGATATTTGGGGGCAGAACACCTTTCCCAACCATGTTACGGAACATTCCTTCGAGGGCTTTACGAATGTCAACATAGCGATGATTATAGTCCGCATTTGAAATCCCGCCGAAATGGATAGGAACAAGAAGTGGCATCAGAAAGTAGCCGACTTCTCCGGCCAACCCAAGTCTATCAAGTGAGCTGAACACGTCAGAATACAGGTTATATTCAATCTGCAATTCATGGCGATAGTACATCACTTGCGTTTTGATTCGACCGAAGAGCGCATGACGTTCATGCTTTTCTTCGCCTCCAAGTTTAACTTTCCCGTTTTTGGAATAGAATCGTCTATTAGTAATACGAACCCAATCTTCGTCCCATTCATTGGTGTCAGGAATAAGGTCGCGAATATCATCCTCGCCTTGACCGGAAAGGACATACCAAGGAATAGTACGATTCTTTCGAGAAGCAAGTGTCAAAATCTTGGGAAAGACATGACTTAGAAATTTCTCTGCCTTATCTGCATCATCTTTACGATACCTGCATTTAGCATCCAAAATTATTGCATCCCAACGGTCATAGTCCCTTTCAAGTTCTACTTCAGCTTCCTCCCAACATGGAAAGGGGTGCAGTTCAATACCTGCGACCATATCTGCCTCATTAGGATAAGCAGAAGTAATCATGGGGTCATCCTCTACCCACAGAACTTGTATATATTTGTTGTCGCGCATAGTCTAATTCGTTTAGTCTTCAAAAAGATCAATAGTCTCGAAATTAGTCTTCTCGAAGGTGAGTTTGTAAATTACCGGGAACTCTGCATCAGGTTGTGATATAACTTCTACAGCCCCGAGTCCCTCCATAAGTGATTTTATTTCAAATCCTCCTTGTCCAGAATGAAGAGTGCCGTCAGAAGCATTTTCGTTCAGTGCAGTGGTAAAACCACTCATCAGGACATCCTCGCCTGAAACGCCCTCTTTCAACGGACGTCCATTATTGGCAATCGTTATGACAATTCCACCATCCTCTGATTTCCAATCGAAACGTATCTCGTTGTTCGTGGAATCAGCATTAAAGCCATGTGCTTTGGCGTTGGCTACGATGTTGTTAAATATTCGTTCAAGTAGCCTCACGGGAGCGTAAAAAATCTCTGCATCATCGGTGTGATGATACTTGGCGTCGCCGGTTTCATCATCGAAGTAAGGGAAATCAGCCACATTGTCATTGCCAATGTTGACCATTCTTACAGAAGGAGAAGAGTGTGTGGCGATGTAGTCGTTGATGAACTTGTAAGGATTGATTTCTGTATCTTTACCCCAGTCCGGCTTCTCAAAACGCAGCGATTCAACCTGTCGCTGGAGAGTTGACATGGCATAGCCAATGCTTCCCATCAAATCCTTGACAGAAATTGGATTGATGCGTCCAATAGTATCGGACAACTTTATGCCGTCCTCATGGAGTTCAGCAAACATCTTCAACTGTTCCCAATTAGAAGATAGTGCTGAAAGTGTCTGAATCATGGCATGGCGGGTGCTTCGCACTTCACGTTTCTGCGAATCAAGAGTCTCTTGAAGTTCGCCCTCTAAGTCGCTCATTTCGGACGAGAGAACTTCTGCAATGAGTTTTTCTCTTTCCTCAACCGTGTCATGCATAGGGACGAGAATCTGGCTCAGATTCAGTTTGTTCAGACGAGGGATTGTCAAGCCAACGGTTTGCGCCTTGATTTGGTCTGCCACTATCTTTGTGGATAATACGGCGGCAAGGTATTTTGCGCTAATTCCATTGATAGGTTTCAGCACTTTTATGAATCCTGCGGGAAAAGCAATTTTTCCAGTGAATCCTTCTGTATAGACAGTTCTGATGTTGCCGCTGACGATAGCAAGTATCACTGCGCTCTCCGGCACTTGCACGTGTTTCTTCGCTGTAGAAACTTTACCTTCTTCTACTTTTACAGGAACAAACGGTTTACGGTGCATTGCCGCCGGAAGAGACGAGCCGGTAAGGAAATACTCTGCGGAAATATCTTTACCTCGAAGTTCTGGCATTTCTTCGACAAGGTCAGAAAGAGGTACGCCATTTTTAGGTTTCGGGGCAAGATAGAGCGAAGGAGTGAGATCCGAGCCAACGAGTTTCTCATAAGACACTGCAATGCCGGTCTGGTCTTCACAAGGCTCATATCCCTCTTGTGTATCTTCAACGTCTGCTATGAAAGCATCCATGAAGCTTTCCAAATCAAAGGTCGTAGCGCGATAGACGCTCTTGGCGAAGCGGGTATGTCCACTTGCATCGCCAAAGTGGATTTCTTCATTTTCTATTCCCTTAGTCAGCACAATGGCAGCTTGGGCAATGGAAGAGCCAGTGAAGATATTGGATGGGAGCATCACAATCGATGCTATTGCCTTGTCCTTGATCAAGGACTCACGGACAGTACGAACTTTGTTGTCCTTGCGGAATAGGAAGTTGGCAGAGACAATACATGCCAGTTTGCCGCCATCCTCCAGTTTGCCATAGAGCATCCTGACAACATCGGATATTTCATGTCCCTCATCCATGAGATAGACCGGGGAGGTGATGATTGCCGAGAACTTTTCGTTTGACTGCATGGACTCAAACGAATCTCCCAGTGTAATATCCGCACGTTTTTCTGCGAAGTTGGCAAACAATCGAATCTGTCCGAGTGCCCATGTAGTACGATTGATTTCCTCACCGACCACGGGGTTAGGAAGTGCAATGGCGTAAGAATCGGCACCGGCAAATGGGTTATAAACAGTAACGTTCTCTGGGAACGATGCCATCTTGCACATGAAGTCGGTGACTTCCTGAGGCTGCACAAAGCCATCAGAGGGATGGAAAGTAATGCCATTGGAAGATATTACCAGCGCAAACACCTCGTTAATATGCTTGGAAAGATATGCGAGTTCCTCTTGTGAGAGAACATCTCTCTTGTACTCGTATTCGCTGAGTATATTCAGCACTTCAGGCTTAGCCCAATTGCCGGCAGCAATACGATAAGCTTCTGCAAGAAGTCCTAACCCGGACTTATTGAAGATGCCGCCTTGATGAGCAAGGAACAGATAGCGGCTCACCAAATCAGACACATTGAAACGAGCATCTTCAACAATTGCTTCTTGTTCCTTTGCTGTCTTGACAAGTTCTTTTTGCTGAGCGATAGAATGAATAGAAATCTCGCCAAGACTACGGATTATATCCTCCGGAGTTATAATTATTTCTCCATGTTGAGGATCATAATCGGCGATGCCTACACTATTCCACGAAGGGCAGTAATCGTCAGCCCCGATTCTATTCAGCAGCAGTCTATTCCAAAGATTGAACTTGCAGGCGTAGAACATATACTCTGGAGAAACCTCAGGAGATATGGCAAATGCCATAATATATCCGAGATTCATATCTTTCGTGTATTCACTCTGAATATACACGGGCATATCCTCGGAAGCGAGAACATACGCCATTTGGGACTTTTCAGAAGTAATCAGAAGTGTTGGAGCAACTAACTTCCTCATGTCCTTTGACACGCATCCAAATTTCAAGTCGGAGGGATTGACATAGATTGAATCCCAACCCGACGCAAAATGGTCAGGAGTAAAGACGTGACCATGGTCAGCGTCTGCGACCTTCTGCCATTTGGCAGAGAGAAGAACGTTGGCGATGTTGAGCGACTGGGCGGCGGAAGTAGAGTTGGTGTTGAGCATAAGCTTAAAAAGTTTTTGATTTGTTTCGATGCTGCAAAATTACTCCGGACTTTTGCAGTCATTCTTCAAAAGTCCATAATTATTACAACTCTCTTTCATAATCTCGACAATCTCATTGCGCAAATGCTCAGGCTCAAGCACTTCCACATCTTTGCCAAATCCAAGGATAATGGCCTCAAGTTCTTTATTGGGTATTACATCAATTGTGACAGTTAGGGTGTTGTCATCCGATTTTTGCGTATGATGAATAGGTTTTGCCAAAACGTACTGATAACGCTTTGGCGAAAATTTCAAGACAACCTTTTCAACTTCTCCATGATTGGGAATCGTTGTGCCAATCACATCGAAGAAATAATCAAACGGGTCTTCAATAAGTGTGTCTTGTATAAAATCAACGTTCAGAGATTCCACCTTTTTGATTCTATCAAGTGCAAAGACTGAGATGTCTTTGTATTCGGGGTTGTAACCGAGTATAAACCAACGATTATTATATTGTTTCAGATAATATGGATGGATTTCAGCATCAAAAGCCGGTTTGCCGAATGGCTCGTATGTGATTTTTATTGGCCGCTCGTTGATGATGAAATTGAATAGTTCTTTGAATCTGTCAATACCACGCAAATCGACATTTGAATCAAATGATAGAATATTTCGCTGGTTTTCAGAAACCTTATATTTCTTTTTAAGTTTTCGGATAATGTCGGTCATCCAATCAAACTGTGGCATTCCACGGAATGAAGCAAGCATATTGACTGTGGTTTCAAGTCCCAGTAACTCGTCATCTGTCAGATCCACAATAGAGAAGCCTTCTTGCGAATAGCGGTAATACTTGCGCTGACCATCTTGAATAGCCACTATCGGAGCTTGCATCGACGGGGATAGCTCCATCTCCTTCAAATCGGCATAAATTTGACGTCTGCTGACCGATGTATCTATGCTTAGTTCTTTTGTTAGGAAGTCGCAACAAGCCTTCTGCAAGTCCTCTATATAGTACCTGCGTGAAAAGTTACTCAGACACTTGTCAAGAGCTTCGTAACGTAGTCGAGCATTCTTGTTGGTTGCCACAGCTAATCAATTAAAACAGTGCTAATCTGAGACTTTAACAGAATCGTTCAGCAAATCTTTCACTCTCACTTCGAGACATTCTGCAATAGAAAACAATGTCTCAACACCGGGTTGGGCTGAATTGGTGCACCATTTTGACACCGTGGCTGGATCCTTGCCTAATTGCTCGGCAAGCCACTTATTAGTCCGTTTTTTTTCTACCAAAACGATCTTTATCCTATTATAGTCTTTTTGCATTGTCGTTAAAATTGAATTTGACGCAAATTTACTGAATTTTTCCGAATTGCCATAGCGAATCACATAAATAATCCAAGAAAATCACTAACTTTGCATCTGTGGAGCCTGACTTGTAAGGCACCGACAACGATAATATTAAACAACCATGAAGTTAACCGTTCAGCATAATATACCAGACTCGCCTTATAAGGACATCATCATTTCCTTCGCAAGTCTTTTTGTCAAGCAAAAATATTCTGAATTACAGAATATTATTGCAGAGGACGTGTACATAGTGCTATTCAACCGGGAGCGTAAATCCGGCATAGACACTGTTCTTGATTATTTCAAAGAATGGCAGGAAAGGGTCGGAGACACGTTTGAATGTGAAGTGAGGTGGTCGGCTCAGTTCTCACTTCCTGAAGTCTATTTCACATCAGAGAAATACAAACAGGCTTATATACTGGGGATTGAAAATTCAAAGATTGTAAGAATATTGCTAATTCCCCGGAGTTTTTCCGCTGTGGGTTTCTCTATTGATGAAGTTCCCTATAATGTCGGCTTTATTGATGCAAATGTTCCCAAAGAGATAGAACCGTTACCCAATCACAATTTCTGTCCGATTTGTGGGAAAGACAGTGAGCAGCTTGAATGGAGAACCGGCGTCATTTTCAAGGATGGCCCGGGCTGGGGTAAGAAAACCGGATTGATGGTTAATGCCTCTATCTGTCCGGATTGTCAGACAGTGTGCGAGGTCTCTCCTGATAGAAAAGAGAAATTCTGTTTAACGATGACCCGTGAACAACAGGAAAAAGCAGATGCAGCAATGTCGGAGGAAGAACTCGCAAAATATGTGGATAATACGAATGGAAACAAAAGGCCTCTGTTCAAAAGCGTCCTGAAATCTCGTACAAACGAGCTGTCATTGTTTGGACAATCATTTCACGATTTGTTGGATAGAGTTGTTGAAAATGGCAATACAGAATCCGTATTGTCTTTTTTGGATAAATTGTCGCTGGATAGAGAATTAAAACTTCATGTAGCATCTGAAAAGACTCATGACATAGGGGATGAATCATATTTCTACATAGGAAATGACGATAACCCTGATTATAAGATAGCCAAACACCTGAGAATCGAATCATCCCGCGAGGCGGCATGGCAGATTTATCTACTTCACTATGCGAGGACGGTTATGCCGGTATTCTGGCACGGTGGATATATCGTGCGCAACTATATATTCGACGAAGCAACCCTCAATGACTACATCCCATTGGAATGCTATGATATAAGCGGACTGTCGAGAGGAGATCTTTTACTACCTAAAGTTGCAATATCTCCCGACGGGCATACTGCCGACGTATATTGTACCTATTGGAATGATTGGAAAGGTCTGATGCGTGACCACCTCCAAATCTCATTCCTGCGAAATGGAAAGGTCAAATTGACTGAGATAGAACCTCTTTGCCTCTTCGAGTACAACTGTGGCATCTGTTTCTGATTTACTTTTGGTATAATTAGGTATATTCATTAAAACCTATATGACAATTTATATGGCAAACCCGGAAAAACTTGAAGCAAAACTCAGAAGTTTAAGAGATAAACTTCAAAGTCTTGGCCATGTGCCTTCTATCGCAGAAGACAGAGCAATAAATGCCAATGTTAAATACTACTATAAGAATTATACCAATCACCCACTGGTAATACAGTTAATGACGGATTTCCCCTTAGAAATCGGCAAAAGAGGTCCATATACAAAACATTCCAGTATTGAATCAAGAGCTTTGTTAATTGAAGAACAGTTGAAAACACTTGGGAGAGTACCTACCTCTGAAGAAGACAAGTCCTTACTTGCTGAGATAAACTATTGCTATCGCACATATCCTAATAATAAGGCAATAAGACGTCTTCGCAAATTATACCCAACCAATACCATATATTCAAAATGGGGGCCAAAAGGTACTCAAGATTCATTTTCAAAGTCCTTTTGCATGGGTGGTCCGGGAAGTCATGGAGATCTCCTGATAGGCCCTATAACTTACTTTGAGGACCCATTCACAAGAGCAAAACGATATATACTCGAATGTATTGAAGAATACAACGAACTGCCAGGCATCAATACTTGGCCGATGCACTTCGTCTTGGAAAAATTTGATGGTAATTATCGCAATGGTATATCTTCCGAAATCATTGAATTTGTTGAAATGCTCATTAAAAGAGGAATAGCTGGCGAAGATATTCAGAATCGTTACTATTCCTCCATATTGGATAAGTCACCTCTCTTTGAGCGGATTTACGCAATATTAAAAAAGCGTATTATATGCTCAATTGGATACTTATCAAAAAACATCATGCCAGGAGTCGAGATTTCTTGTGATAGTCTTTATCATTTTTTCTATTACATTGACCAAAATAATGGTTATCCGAGTAATGGCATTGACAAATCTCACAGGCATTTGTTTAGAATTATTGATTTCCAAACGGAAAATGCTGGAAGAGTTGTCTCTTTACCGTTAAATTCCCTTTTGCATTTAGATTATAGTTCTATCGCATCTAAACAAACCATAAGTACCGTTCCACCATATTCAATTGATTTCACTGAGGAGGAAGAAATGCAATATGCCAATGCGTTCTTATTTCATATCGAGACTGAACATGATTATTTGGCACAGAAAGTTGTTAGAACTATTGACTACTCTAAGTCAATAATTGATGACTTGAAAGACGGAATCTGCCCATTTAGATTCTTAGATAGGTATCCCTTCAACGATGATCCGGACTCGACAATAGAGTGGTGCAATCAATTAGTAGATTTAGACTCGGCTCTATTGGGAATATATGTGGAAGATGGAAACTTCTTTCATTTATTTGGTTCAATCATAAAGAATATGTCATCAAATAGTAGCTACGAACACATTGATAAGCTGGTGACATATCTCAAACAAACATACGAATTTGACATCCCTTGCTAATATGACATTCCGACGACTATATCTCACAATCGTAGCTATGTTAAGCTCTTATGCGTCTTTTGCATCTTACGACGGCAGACTTGCTGACGACCCTTATCACAGGTCTCCCACATGGTTGTATTTAATTTATTACTGTCCGCTAAACCATAAAAAGGC
>FR895357.1 GCA_000435595.1 Firmicutes bacterium CAG:882 | reverse complement strand
GGGAGCGATCCCGTGCCGGTTCAAGTCCGGCCACCAGCATTATTTTTAGAAATATGACTTATGTTGTATTTCTTTTTTTTTATGTTTTTGGTATAATAGAATAATAAATGCTTCTGTGCCGGGCTCAACCCGGCAACTGAAGAGCTGTGAAGCATCGATTTGATATGAGCAAGCAGAGAAGGGGATTGCGAATATCATTGACAACTGATGAAGTATGGAGGTGCATATATGCTTATTATAAAGAATGGATTAATATATGATGCAGTGAACAGAGAGCCACGTGTCGGTACAATAGTTGTAAGACGAGGAAAGATATATAATATTTTGTATGGACAGGAATGTAATGCAGATGCTGAGGATAATGGAGTGGAAGCCCTGAAAAATGCAGGGGAGCATATCGAGGTAATTGATGCTGCAGGACTTAATGTATATCCGGGACTCGTTGATGCGCACAGTCATTTGGGACTTGATGGATACGCTATAGGGTTTGAAAGTCAGGACTATAACGAGATGAATGATATTGTAACACCACAGCTTAGAGCAATAGATGGTTTTTATCCGCAGGATGAGACCGTGAAGCTGGCGAGAGAAGGAGGAGTCACATGTGTCGGTACGGGACCGGGAAGCTCTAATGTTCTTGGCGGAACCTTCATGGCTGTCAAGACATATGGTAACAGGGTTGATGACATGGTTGTCAAAGCACCGGTTGCTATGAAATGTGCATTTGGCGAGAATCCGAAGAGATGTTATAAGGATAAAGGAAATTATTCGAGGATGACGACGGCATTCAGACTCAGAGACATGTTAAAGAGGGCTGAAGAATACAACATTAAATTACAGGGAGCTACAGAGGATGAAAGCAAGCTTCCGCCGTATGATGCTAAGCTGGAAGCAATGCTTCCGGTCATAAGGGGAGAACTTCCTTTAAAGGCACACGCTCACAGGGCTGATGATATATTTACGGCTATAAGAATAGCTAAAGAATTTGGTGTAGGGCTTACCATTGAGCACTGTACTGATGGAGCACTTATAGCGGATGAGCTTGCAAAGGAAGGATTTCCCGTTGCGGTTGGACCTTCATTTGGACATGCAACAAAGTATGAACTTAGAAATAAGTCATTTACGACACCGGGGATACTTGCGAAAGCGGGCTGTCAGGTGTCAATCATAACTGATGCTCCGGTTATTCCACAACAATACCTTGCGTTATGTGCAGGGCTTGCAGTAAAATCAGGCATGGATGAATTTGCGGCTCTTCAGGCAATAACCATCAATCCGGCTAAACATCTCACGATTGAAAATCGTGTGGGTAGTATAGAAGTCGGAAAGGATGCGGATTTTGCCATAAGCTTGGGCAATATTATGAATTCAGAAAGCATATTGAAATATACTGTCATAGATGGTAACATTGTATACACAGGCTGATGCGGAAGGACCAGACCGCAGGATCGGGGGAGAAATATGAAAATAATTTGTTCAAGCTGTCATAAAAAGTTTGACAATGATAAGTATTATGGAATATGTCCTAAGTGTGGAGCTTTTAACAGAATTAACTACTCAGAGGAAGAGGATCATAAGCGCTTTCATGAAATGTATGACGATACTAATGGACACTCGGAATATGGAAAGCATGAGCATTATCATGAGAAATATGACGATACCAAGGCGCATGCGGATGTGTTTGCTTCAACGGGAAGCGTGAATACGACATTTTCCGATAAGACGAATGACAGGAAAGCGAATAAGGGCGTGTCAATTGCCAAGATTATCTGGATTATTATTATTGCATCGTTTTTATTGAATTTTTTCGGTGGAATATTTATGACGCTTTATAGTCGAATCAGATATTTTGGATTTTAGAAAAATCAAAAAAAGATATTGACATAAAAAAGAATATAGTATATAATATTCAATGTTGCTGAGGAAGTGATTAGTTCGCTGTCAGTGATGGTGAGTGCGTGTAGCTCAGCTGGATAGAGCGACTGGCTACGGACCAGTAGGTCGTGGGTTCGAACGTACAACGGAGCTGATATGCATAAATATAACAGGATATACACATAAAAATCAGATTCGCATGTTTTGACACCTGAATCGTAATAGGAAACTTCGTTCCTATTACATAAAAAAGCTCCGCGGAGATGCGCACTGCGGCGTACAATGCAAAGGAAAATAAAATGATGTGTAGAAAGTGAAAAAGAAGTGGGGGAGCCACTTCTTTTTCGATGAGGGGAGTATAAATAATTAATAAGGGGTTATACATAAGATACTTTCGTATCTTACATAAAGTATTATACAGTATGGTATAATAAATTGCAAGTATTTTTTAAAAAAAATGTCGAAAAAGAGGAGAAGAAATTGTATGTAAATCAATTTGACAAGGCAGTTGCTGAGGGCTACAATTACTATATAAAATTATGAAACGGAGAATTTAATGAAAACATTTCCTATTGTGGTGCCTTGCCATTTTGGGCTTGAGGCGGTTTTAAAGAGAGAAATTATAGATTTAGGTTATGATATTGAGAGAGTTGAGGACGGAAGAATTACGTTTCTCGGTGATGCCGAGGCGTTGTGCAGAGCCAATGTTTTTTTGCGGACAGCAGAGCGTGTAATGATATGCGCCGGGAGATTCAAGGCGTACACATTTGACGAGCTTTTTGAGAAAATTAAGAGTATTGAGTGGGAGCAGTGGATACCGAAGGACGGCAAATTCTGGGTTACTAAGGCAACTACTGTAAACAGTAAGCTTTTCAGCTCATCGGATATACAGTCGATTGTCAAGAAGGCGATTGTAGAGAGACTTAAGACATTTTATAAGGTAAATTGGTTTGATGAGAGCGGGAGCGAATATCCTATAAGAATATTCAATTATAAGGATGAAGTTGCCGTGTGTATTGACAGTTCAGGTGATTCGCTTCATAAGAGAGGTTACAGACCTGTTGCGGGTAAGGCACCTATATCGGAGACGCTTGCTGCCGCACTTATAATGCTTTCTCCGTGGAGAAAGGAACGAATTCTTGTAGATCCGTTTTGCGGAAGCGGAACCATACCGATTGAAGCGGCAATGATGGCAGCTAATATCGCTCCGGGAATGAACAGAAGCTTTACGGGTGAGAAGTGGGATAACATCATCAAGCGTTCACAGTGGTATGACTGTATAGATGAAGCTAATGATGTGGTTGATATTTCCGTTGATACCGATATTCAGGGATATGATATCGACAGGGAAGTGTTAAAGACGGCAAGAAGAAATGCGGAGAACGCAGGAGTGTCGAATCTTATTCATTTTCAGGAGAGAGCGGTCAAGGATTTGAGCCACCCTAAGAAGTATGGGTTTATAATAACGAACCCGCCGTATGGTGAGAGACTTGAAGATAAGGAGACACTTCCGGCTATATACAGTGAATTCGGCAGACAGTTTGCGGCACTTGATTCGTGGTCGGCGTATATGATTACATCGTACAGTGAGGCAGAGCGCTATTTTGGCAGGAAAGCAGACGCAAACAGAAAGATATACAATGGCATGCTTAAAACCTATTACTATCAGTTTTTAGGACCTAAGCCGCCAAGACAGGGAAAGCAGGAGAAGAATTGAGAAAATCTTTAAAATGGTATTCGCTGATGATGCTTATTATTATAGTGTGCTGTGTATGGGTGTTCAGGGATGATTTCACCCCACAGCTTGTTAATGAGGGCACGTCAGAGCTTGCGGTTGATGACAGATGGGGCACAATAATTGCATCATATGTCAACTTAAGGGGAATTAAGCTTCAGATTGACGGTAAATCCGTGCAGACAACGGGGGATAATCTGTTTTTTGACAATGATATGCAGCTTTATATTGCATCGGATGTCATGCCGGACTGGTTTTCGTGTGCTTCTAATTTTTACAGCTCCAACCATCTTATTCTTGAGAAGTACAATTCAAGAATTGTGCTTGCTGTAGGTCAGAGGACAATGATGTGTGATGACGTGAGCATGGAGCTTGCATCAAGGATACTGTTAAAGGACGGATGTGTGTATGTTCCGGCTGAAGTTGTTGAAAAAGGATTAAGCTATAGCTATACATGGGATGTTAACAATAATACGGCTGCCTTTGCAAGCACAAGGCCTGATGAGAAGGTGTTTCCATACAGCTATGATTACAGGACGGAGGGAAGGGTGCCTGAGATAAAGAATCAAAGTACATTCGGAACCTGCTGGGCATTTGCAGCATTGATGGCACTTGAGACATCTCTTGAACCGGAAATAAAAATTGATTTTTCAGAAGATCACATGTCAATTAACAATAATTTCAGCATGACTCAGAATGACGGTGGAGAGTATACCATGGCGATAGCTTACCTTGCGTCATGGACAGGACCGGTACTTGAGGAGGATGATCCGTATGGAGACGGTTATTCACCGGAAGGGTTGGAGGCTGTTGTCCATCTTCAGGAAGCGCAGGTACTTGAGAGCAAGAACTACGACAGCATAAAAAAGGCGGTCTTTCTGTACGGAGGCGTGCAGAGCTCGTTGTATATGGAAATGCCTGACGGGAAAAGCAGTTCAATGTATTATGACGAGGGTAAATCCTCTTATTATTACATAGGACCTGAAAAGCCGAATCATGATATTGTTATTATAGGCTGGGACGATACTTACCCGGCATCGAATTTTACGATTGAGCCGGACGGTGATGGTGCATTTATATGCGCCAACAGCTGGGGGGAGGAATTCGGAGACAGGGGTGTATTTTATATTTCCTATTATGACAGTAACATAGGCGTTCACAATGTTATTTATACGGGTGTCGAGGGCACGGATAATTACGATAATATTTACCAGTCTGATTTATGCGGCTGGGTCGGTCAGATAGGCTACGACAGGGATTATGCATATTTTTCCAATGTATATACGGCAGCCGATGATGAGACACTTGAGGCGGTTGCATTCTATGCTGTGGCTCCGGATACAAATTACGAGGTGTATATAGTTGAGAACTTCACAAATGAGGCGTCCTTCAGCGCGAGGAGGCTGCTCACGAAGGGGTCCTTCAGCAACGCAGGTTACTATACCGTGGACATACCTGACAAGGTGGAGCTTGAAGCGGGCAGCAGGTATGCGATTGTGGTATATATACAATCGCCGAATGCAAAGCGTCCGGTAGCTGTGGAATACAGGGGTGATTCATCTACGGCATCAGTCATTTTAGATGACGGGGAAGGATACATCAGCCCACATGGAGATATATGGATAAGAACAGAGGATACCAAGCAGTGTAACGTATGCCTCAAGATGTTTACCAACAATATAGAAAAATAAGCTTAAAGGACAAGTGAATGTGATGTGTCCGCGGAATGGAGAAAATATGCGTATTATATTTGCGACAACTAATGAAGGAAAAATGAAGGAAATCAGAATGATAATGTCTGATTTGGGTGTGGAGATTCTTTCGATGAAGGAAGCAGGTTGCAGCCTTGACATTGTGGAGGATGGAGAGTCCTTTGAGGAGAATGCAATAATAAAGGCAAGGGCAGTTGCAGGGGTATGCAATGACATTGTTCTTGCAGATGATTCAGGTCTTGAGGTGGACTATCTTAATAAGGAACCGGGAATATATTCAGCACGTTACCTGGGCGAGGATACGCCTTACAGTGTCAAGAATAAAAGCATAATTGACAGATTGGACGGCGTGGAGGATGATAAGCGCACGGCAAGATTTGTGTGTGCTATTGCCGCGGTGTTCCCTGACGGTACCGTGAGAACAACAAGGGGCACAATAGAAGGAAGAATAACCGAAGAGCCTATGGGGGAGAATGGTTTTGGCTATGATCCGATTGTGTATGTGCCTGAATTCGGCAGGACGACGGCGCAGCTCACTGCTGAGGAGAAGAACAAGGTGAGCCACAGAGGAAAAGCTTTAGAGCAGATGAAGAAATATATACAGGAATGGATGTAGATATGAAGATTTTGGTCGTGAGTGATTCACATGGCTATAACACACAGCTTTTTAATGCGATGGACAGTGAAAAGCCGATTGATATGCTTATTCACTGTGGTGATTCGGGAGATTTGGGAGATTATATCAATGAGATTGCGGACTGTCCCGTTGTGATGGTCCGCGGAAATTGTGATGGCCTCTGCCAGTACCGGTTAGAGGAAATGATTGAAGTGAACGGATGTAAAATAATGGCGGTTCATGGACATATGTATGGTGTAAAGTCCGGGCTTGACCGTCTTTTTGACAGGGCGAAGGAGACCGGTGCCGATATTGTATTGTACGGGCACAGCCATATTCCTGACCTGACACAGATGTATGGGATTATTGCAATGAACCCGGGAAGCATAGCTCTTCCTAAGCAGGAGAGCAGAATACCGACGTATGGAATCATAGAAATATCTGATGAAGGCAAGCCTTATTGCTCACTGCACAATGCAAAATAAAAGGTGTAAATAGTTGCAATAATTTGATTTTTCAAAAAAATAAAAAAATTTAAAAAAAGGTGTTGACTTTTTATAGGTGTTATAATATAATAACTCTTGCGTCAAGGAAATGACGCAAAAGAAAATAAGAAGTACACCGGGGTGTGGCTCAGCTTGGCTAGAGCGCCTGGTTTGGGACCAGGAGGTCGCAGGTTCGAATCCTGTCACCCCGATTGA
>FR895356.1 GCA_000435595.1 Firmicutes bacterium CAG:882 | reverse complement strand
GACTCCAACATCATAAGATATGGGGGCAAAAAGGTATTTTGCCTATGATATCAGTTATAATAGACTGCAGAGCATTTCGTTATAGGGTGTTTGGGTTAAGGGTATTACGATTAAAGGATACTGTGTAAATAAGTATTCGATAAAGGAGTAGTGCGTTTTAAAATTTATAATTATATAAGAGGTGCGTATTATATGAAAAGGTATTCCATTCATAGTGTGGCGGAGTTGTTGGGGATTTCGGCGGATGCAATCAGATTGTATGAGAAGGAAGGTCTGGTGAGTCCGATGAGGGATGAGAGTAATGGGTATAGGTATTATGGGAATGAACAGATACACAAAATAATGGGGATTTATCTGTACAGGCAGATTAATGTGGGACTGTCTGAGATTAAGAGGCTGTTTGGGATTGACAGCTTTGAGGGGATTGAAGCTGAGTTTGACAGGATGATTGAGAAAAATGAGGCACAGATGGAGCAGCTTAAGCAGAAGGGTGAGAAGCTTAGGTTCATGAAGCGGCATATCGAGAATGTGCACCGTGGAATTGACAGATATGAGGTGAAGGAGCTGCCGGCGAGGTATGTCGTGTTTGCCAATGAGACAGGAAGGGTCAAATACGGAGAGATTAAGGAGATATTCAATCATCCGGCATTTTCGTATGGAAATATGTGTTATCATATCGTAAAGGATGGGGAAGGTTACAGGGCGGACAGCCTGCAGTTCGTGGTGAGGGAGCCGATGCTCAACATCAGTCCGCTTAATGGCGTGAAGGACAAGCTGAAAAAATATGAGAGTGCGGAATGTCTCTACACGATTAAATCGTTTGATGAGAAGGTTGTGGACATTGAATGGAATTTTCTGAGTATGTTTGAGTATGCGCGTGAGCAGGGATGGGAGTGTGCGGGCAACGTGTACGCATTCTACATATATAGTCTGATGAGCGGAGAAAATATCAGAGATTATTATGAAATATATATTCCATTGTGCAAGAAGTGAAAATAATTAAAATTTAAAACGGGTAAAATAAGTTCAACCGTACAGAAGAAGGTTTAACTGATAAAAATACATTCAATATAGATGGAAATGCAATCTATTGTATAGATTCAGGTGTCAAAACATGCTTTCACAACTTCAATATGTATATCATGTTATAATTATGCATATCACGACTTTTGGAAGAAGCTCATAATCCTTAGAACAACTTGCTTCGTACAACGGAGCTGATATGTATAATTATAACATGCTATACATTTTTAAAATAAATCAGGATGTTTTGACACCTGAATCTTGTATAGAATAAAAGCGAATCAGTACTCAAACCTATTTCCTTAATTATACATATTAAACGAAATGTATATACAATTCTCCGGGCTAAAGTGGCATTGAGAGCCAAAATGTGAAAAATATATGAATATTCGCAATAGTCATTGACCTTGGAGTGACTCTAAGCCTTATTATGTAATCACTAAGAACGTGTTGTGATGAGCATTGAAGGATAACTATTCTTTGAGCTCAATATCAAAATATTATGTGATTACAGGAGGTAAGTGGTTATGATGAAACAGGAAAAATTGACACTTGGCGAGCGTACCTGCATGCGTGCTAACAGGAGCGTGTGCATGACTATTGTGATTGTCGGAGCATTTCTTATTTTGTTGTACTTAGGACAGATTCTGCAGGGAATCTTAAGTATCAGGAGAGCAGTGATAATTGCTCTGCTCATCGGAGTACCGATTTTGTTTTCGATTATTTACTATGTAAAATGTCCATTATCCCTAAGATACAGGCATTGGGCTGTGATAGCGTTCTATGTGGTATTTGAGGTTTCGTGTCTTTCGTCCGACCTTTTCTTGTACAATATTTTTATTTTTCCGGTCATGATAGCGGCGATGATGTATTTTGACTGTAAGCTGGAGATAAGGCTTGCTGTTGCAAATAATATACTTGTCATTCTGAACGGACTCTATTCTGCAAGGGTGCTTGGAAACAGTGACCGGACATCGCTCAATCAGATATATATGACGGTGTTGATTGTCATTATCCTTAATATCAGTGTGTATATTTCCGCAAAGGTTGCCGAAGTACACAACAAGGAGGAGATGGAGGAGCTTGCAGATAAGCAGCGTGAGCAGAATAAGATGATGCAGTCGATTATATCAGCGGGAAAGGTAATCAATAATTCGACGCAGGCAATCAGAAGCTCGGTGAGTGAGATAAGTGAGGCTACAGAAAATGTGGCACAGTCGATGAGTGATGTGTCGGCGGGCATGGAGAGCACGGTGACAAGCATACAGGAACAGGCTGTTATGACGGAAAAAATTCAGAGCGTCATAGATGATACGTTCAATGTGGCACAGAGACTCAGCATGATTGCGGCAGAATCGGATGAGAGCACGGCAAGAGGGCAGGAGCTGGTTGAGAGGATTGTCGGACAGACGGAAAATATGGAGCTTGAGAGTAGAACTGTCAAGAGCAACATGGTTGAACTCAATGGACATACGAAGGATATGGAGCAGATTGTGAACATAATCAAGCAGATTTCAAGTCAGACCAATCTGTTGTCACTGAATGCTTCAATCGAGGCGGCGAGAGCAGGCGATGCCGGAAGAGGTTTTGCGGTTGTTGCAGAGGAGATAAGAAAGCTGTCGGAACAGACTAAGGCTTCCACAGAGGATATACAGCAGATAATCGAGAAGCTGAATGAGAATGCGGGAGATACAATGGAATCGCTTGATACCGTGATGAAGGAGATGGATGAGCAGATTTCTATGATTCATGAGATAAAAAATAATTTTGCAGACATTAAGGACGGAATCGGAAATCTTAAGACGGATGTTGAGGATATGAACGGCAAGACGGTAAGTCTCAGGGAAAATAACAAGGTGATTATTGACAATAACAGCAATATTTCTTCGGCTAGTGAGGAGATAAGTGCAGCGTCTGAGGAGACGACTGCAATGTGCACACAGAATTCAGAGCGTTTCAGGGATGTGAACCGCGTTGTGGAAGAACTTGCAGCCGAAGCGGAGAGAATGGGCAGATATATTGATGAGTACACAAGACTGCATTGTGCAGAGACTGCTGTTGATGATGGCAGCAAAAAACGTGGAGATAATAAGAGCGACGGCAAAATAAATAACTTAGTTACAGGGGTTGCATCATGAATATTTTTGGTTACATATTGGCAATATACTTTATAGCAGTAAATATAACCGCCTTTGCGATGATGGGAGTTGACAAGAAAAAGGCAGTAA
Source organism: Firmicutes bacterium CAG:882 (assembly GCA_000435595.1). GTDB lineage: Bacteria > Bacillota > Clostridia > Lachnospirales > Lachnospiraceae > CAG-882. The sequence continues at coordinate 217 of FR895356.1, read as the reverse complement.
GACATGAGTGGAGAATACCGGAGGCGAGGCTGTTCGGTTCGGCACTGCTCGGTGGCGGCATGGGTGCGGTTATAGGAATGTATGCGTTTAGACACAAGACAAGGCATTGGTATTTTGTTGTGGGAATGCCCTTGATAATTATTCTTAATTTTGCTATTATTTACTTGCTTGTGAAATATACGGGTGTATTTTGAACGCAGAATAAGCAATCCCCCGC
>FR895355.1:5389-16711 GCA_000435595.1 Firmicutes bacterium CAG:882 | reverse complement strand
CTGATTATTTCAGTGCAACCGGTCAGAGATGGGGAAATCCTATCTACGACTGGGATTACATGGAGAAGGATGGTTTTAAATTCTGGCTTGACAGGCTGGATTACAGCAGCAAGCTGTTCGATATTATCAGGATAGACCATTTCAGGGCATTTGACAGCTATTGGAAGATCCCGGCTGCGTGCGAGACTGCTGTTGACGGTGAGTGGAACTATGCTCCGGGCTATAAGCTTTTTGATACCGTATTCAAGGTGATGCCGGATATCAACATTATAGTTGAGGATCTTGGTGATTTAAGACCTGAGGTGCTTACGCTTCGAGACCACTATGGCTTTAAGGGAATGAGAATTGTGCAGTTCTGCTTTACGGAGAATGATGTTGCCAATGGTGAGTATACGGATACACACAATCTTGTGCTGTATACGGGAACACATGACAATGACACGATAAACGGATGGTATAAGTCTCTCTCAAGAAAGGAGAAGAACCGAACGAGGAGCTTCCTTGACAAGGCCGGAATACCGGATGGAGCTGTTTCGTGGAGAATGGTTTCATTTACACTGTCCCAGGACTGTTATATGGCAATTCTTCCTTATCAGGATGTGTGTGACCTTGGCGCTAAGACGAGACTCAATCTTCCGGGAACACTCGGTTCACCTAACTGGGAGTGGAAGGCAAAGAACCTTGATGATTTTGCTGAGCGCACGGATGCATTTGCAAAGCTTGTAAAGCATCCGATAAAAAGACCTTCACAGAGAAAGACAAAGAAATAAGACAGACCGTGCAGTAAAAATACGGTTATCACAGAATAAAGACCTCCATATACTTATATATAAAAGAGTATATGGAGGTCTTTTTTTGAAAAAAATTATACAGGTTTTAATGGTGGCCGCCACGTCGGTTATGGTATCTGTCATTCTTATATTTATATGTGCTTTTCTGGCATATAAACTGAGACTGTCTCCGGCGCAGCTCGGAATTATGGCGATGGTTATATATGCCGTTGGTTCGTTCATTGCAGGCTTCGGGGTTGGAAAACTGAAAAAGGAGAAGAGACTCCTGTGGGGGATATGTGCGGGAGTTGTGTACTTTGCGGCAGTACTTGCAATATCAATAATATCGGGAGGCGGTATACATGCGGATGGAGGACGTCTTGTCAGATGCGTGCTTATATGTGTGGCTGCCGGAACGATAGGAGCGGTTGCCACATAAAAAATTAAAAATTCTATTGACAAATGATGCAAGTTAGCTTATTATACATATTGTTAGTAGAAACTAACCACATACATAACATACATAATTCTTCTAAAAGCAGCAGGGAATAGGGCACCCTGCTGTTTTGCCGTGTAAAAATAAAAAAATAAAAAGGGTTTTTGACTTTGGGTGAAGTATATAAAATTAGGGACTGTTTTGGACATTTCAGCATGGAGGAAAATGATGAATATAAGGGAACAACAGGAACAATTCGAATTTGAATATTTGAGTCCTTATGCTTCACATTCGCGTGATAGTGCGGGAAGAGATGTACCTGAGGAGGAATGTGATATGCGGACGGCATATCAAAGAGACAGGGACAGAATTCTTCACTGCAAGTCGTTCAGAAGGCTTAAGCACAAGACACAGGTTTTCCTTGCACCTGAGGGTGACCATTACAGGACAAGGCTCACGCATACGCTTGAGGTTGCGCAGATTGCAAGGAGCATAGCAAGGGCATTGAGGCTTAATGAAGACCTGACTGAGGCTGTTGCACTAGGACATGACCTTGGACATACACCGTATGGACATGCAGGTGAAGCTGCATTGAACGATGCACTTATTGCCGATGGCTTTGAGAATGGCTTTAAGCATTATGAGCAGAGCTTAAGGGTTGTTGAGAAAATAGAAAAAAACGGAAAGGGACTTAATCTCACCAAGGAGGTCAGAGATGGCATAGTAAATCATGGAACCGCAAAGACACCATCTACGCTTGAGGGAAAGATTGTGAGACTTTCCGATAAGATTGCGTATATTAACCATGATATAGATGATGCCATAAGAGCGGGGATTATGTCCGAATATGACATTCCCGAGGAGTATTCAAAGATATTGGGACATTCCACTACTGAGAGGCTTGATACGCTGATTCATGATGTCATATACGGAAGTCAGGGAAAGCCGGATATTATTATGTCGGAGGAGAAGTATTCCGCGATGAGGGGGCTTAGAGCCTATATGTTTCAGAGCGTGTATACGAATCCGACCGCTAAGAGTGAGGAAGTCAAGGCTAAGAAGCTTCTGCGTGAGCTGTATGAGTATTATAAGGAGCATATAGATGCATTGCCGGAAAATTACCTTATACAGATATGGGGAAAGAATGAGCCGGTGAACATCGTGGTGTGCGATTACATTGCGGGTATGAGTGATCAGTATGTGGTACATAAGTTTGAGGAGATATTCGTACCGCGTTCGTGGACTTATAAAGAGTAAGGAGGCACAAAGTGCTTTATTCGGATGATATAATAGAGGAGGTCAGAGGCAGAAGTGACATTGTGGATGTGATATCCGGATATGTCAGGCTGACCAGAAAGGGCAGTTCATATTTCGGACTCTGCCCGTTCCATAACGAGAAGTCACCTTCATTCTCGGTATCGGGCTCGAAGCAGATGTTCTACTGTTTCGGCTGCGGTGAGGGAGGAAATGTGTTCTCGTTTATAATGAAATACGAGAATTATACGTTTCTTGAAGCGGTGCAGATGCTTGCCGACAGGGCGGGTGTGCAGCTTCCTGAGGTGTCAATGTCGCCTGAGGAGAGGAGACAGCAGGATCTTAAAGCACAGCTTTACGATATCAACAAGGATGCGGCTATGTTCTATTACCGGATGCTTAAGTCGCCTAACGGACAGAGAGCGTATGATTATTTCAGAAATAAAAGACAGCTTTCAGATGAGACGATAACACATTTTGGACTTGGTGCGTCGGGGACATATAAGGATGAGCTGTATAGGTATATGAAGAGCAGAGGCTGCAGTGATGAATTGCTGAAGGAGACAGGACTTTTTATATACAATGAGAGAGAGGTAAGAGACAGGTTCTTTAACAGGGCTATGTTCCCGATAATGAACATAAGCAACAAGGTTATAGGCTTCGGAGGGCGCGTTATGGGTGAGGGCGAGCCGAAGTATCTCAACTCACCTGAGACAAAGATTTTTGATAAGAGCAGGAATCTGTTCGGTCTTAACCTCGCAAGAAGCTCAAGAAAAAAGAATATTATTATCTGTGAGGGCTACATGGATGTCATTGCGATGCATCAGGCCGGCTTTGATCAGGCAGTTGCATCACTTGGAACCGCACTCACGACCGGGCATGCTTCGCTCATGAAGCGGTACACGAATGACGTGCTTGTCTGCTATGACAGCGACGGTGCGGGAACAAAGGCTGCAATAAGAGCAATAGGAATGCTTAGAAATGCGGGGCTTAGAACCAAGGTTATCAACATGAAGCCGTATAAGGATCCGGATGAATTTATCAAGACACTTGGCGCAGAGGCATTTCAGGAGAGAATAGACAATGCTCAAAACAGCTTTATGTTCGAGCTGTCAATACTTGAGCGAGACTATGATTTAAAGGATCCGGACGGCAGGACTGCCTTCTTAAATGAAGCAGCAAAGCGTCTTGTGGAGTTTGAGGATGAGGTTGAGAGAAACAACTATATCGCAACGGTTGCTGCTAACTACTATATAAGCCCTGACAGCCTCTCAAGGCTGGTGGCAAAGTGGGCGGCGAATGTCGGACTTGTCGCCTCTAAACGGGGGCAGAGAAATGAAGCTGACGATACACCGGTATTTGATCAAGGCAGGGATGCACTGCCGGAGGATGGAGCTAAAAGACCGGGATATGGTGCGGGACGCCGTATGGACAAGGAGAAGGATGACGGAATAAGAAAAGCACAGAGAATGCTTCTTACATGGCTTATCGAGGAGCCGGGACTTTATAAATCTGTGTCTAAATACGTCAAACCGGATGACTTTACGGAGGAGCTGTACTATAAGGTTGCACTCATGCTTTTTGACCAATTCGAGCGTGGCGATATTAATCCTGCCAAGATTATTTCAAGCTTCACCGATGAGGAGAGCCATAAGGAGGTTGCAAGACTTTTCAATACGGAGCTTCCTGAAAACATGGATATAAAAGAAAAAAACAAGGCATTAGATGACATAGTAATGCGAATTATGAAGAACAGTCTGGACATTAAGAGCAGGAATGTCACTGACATAGGGGAACTGCAGAATATAATCCGGGCACAGAATGCGTTAAAGACAATGCATATTTCGTTGAACTAAAGGAAAAGATAAGATTAATTATGGAAGGACGGACATGACAATGGATGAGAACATGTTAAAATTCGATGAAAAATTAAAGGAACTCCTTGCAGCTGCCAAGAAAAAGAAGAACACACTTGATTATCAGGAAATAATTGACGCATTTGCTGATATAGACCTTGACCCTGACAAGATGGACAAGATATTCGATTACCTTGAGGCAAGCAACATCGACATTATCCGTACGACGGATGATGATGAGGAGCCGCTTCTTCTCGATGATGATGACGACATTGATATTGAGAAGATTGACCTTTCAATTCCGGAAGGTGTAAGCATTGAGGATCCTGTAAGAATGTACTTAAAGGAAATCGGTAAGGTGCCGCTTCTCTCGGCAGAGGAGGAGATTGAACTTGCAAAGAGAATGGAAAACGGAGACCAGAATGCAAAGAAGCGACTTGCTGAGGCCAACCTTCGTCTTGTTGTAAGTATTGCAAAGCGCTATGTCGGAAGAGGAATGTTGTTCCTTGACCTTATTCAGGAGGGTAACTTAGGTCTTATAAAGGCTGTTGAGAAGTTCGATTACCGCAAGGGCTACAAGTTCTCGACCTACGCTACATGGTGGATTCGTCAGGCAATAACCAGAGCCATTGCCGATCAGGCGAGAACAATCAGAATCCCCGTTCACATGGTTGAGACAATCAATAAGCTTATCCGTGTGTCAAGACAGCTCTTACAGGAGCTTGGAAGAGAGCCATCCCCTGAGGAGATTGCGGCAGAGATGGACATGCCTGTTGAGAGAGTGAGAGAGATTCTTAAGATTTCACAGGAGCCTGTATCAATGGAGACACCTATAGGTGAGGAGGAGGACAGCCATCTTGGAGATTTTATCGAGGATGACAATGTACCTGCACCGGCAGAGGCGGCTGCATTCACTCTTCTTAAGGAACAGCTTGATGAGGTTTTATCAACGCTCACTGACAGAGAACAGAAGGTATTAAGACTCAGATTCGGTCTTGAGGACGGAAGAGCAAGAACTCTTGAAGAAGTGGGAAAAGAATTTAACGTTACAAGAGAGCGTATCAGACAGATTGAGGCAAAGGCACTCAGAAAGCTTCGTCACCCAAGCAGAAGCCGCAAGCTCAAGGATTATCTGGATTAAGGCATGGAGAATATGAAAAGTCCGATTAAAATGTCCTCCAGATTACATAAAGTGGCGGATATGATCACACCGGGACTTATAGTGGCAGATATTGGAACCGACCATGGATATATTCCGATATATCAGGTGCTGACCGGAAAAGCCCATGTGGCTTATGCATGTGATGTCGCTGAGGGACCGTTAAGCAGAGCCGCTGATAATATCAGATTGTACAATGTGGGTGATAAAGTTAAGACAGTGCTTTCGGATGGACTTTGCGGACTGACGGATATAAAGGCTGATGCCCCCGAAGCTATTGTGATTGCAGGGATGGGCGGAAGCCTTATATGCAGGATACTTGCAGATGGAAGCCGGGTGGCGGCAGGGGCGAAGGAGCTTGTGCTGTCGCCTCATTCTGAGTGGTATGAGGTGCGTCTGTTTTTACAGAATAATTGTTATAGGATAGTTGATGAGGATATGCTTAAGGAGGATGGCAAGTATTATGTCATAATGAGGGCGGAGCACGCCGGCTCTGTGGCAGAGCACCTTAAGGATGAAGAATTAAAGTTTGGACCGGTGCTCATGAAAAAGAGGCATCCGGTTCTTATGGATTATCTGAAAAAAGAGAAGGATACCTGCGAAAAGATAAAGAAAAATCTTGCTGATAATGCAGGTGAGAGCGCAAGGTCAAAGATTGATGAATTTGAAAAAAAAGAAGCGCTGCTTGACGGCGTACTGGGGAAGTTAATGGAGGTGTAGAGTATGAACTTGCTTGAGGCATCGATTGAGGCTCAAAAAGACTATAGCCACAAAATTGTGCTCGCAAGAGTTAACGGTAAGCTTTCTGAACTCAACAGAGAGATATGCGAGAGTCAGAAGAACGAAATAGAGTGGGTTACAACGGCTGATACATCGGGAATGCAGACATACAGGCGAAGCGCGACTTTTCTTATGCTTAAGGCCGTAAGAGATGTGTATGGAAGAAGCGTAAATATATGTGTAGAGTATTCTCTCAGCAAGGGCTATTATTGCAGCGTAACAGGTGATGTCGCTGTGGATGAGACATTTATAGGTAAAATTTCTTACAGAATGAAAGAGCTTGTGGATGAATGCGTTCCTATCAACAAGCTTACCTATGGACTTGATGAGGTTATAAGGATATTCCATGATGAGGAGATGTATGACAAGGAGAAGCTGTTCAGATACCGTCGTGCATCCAAGGTGAATCTCTACGAGATGTATGGATTTAGAGATTACTTCTACGGATATATGGTTCCTGATACAAGCTACCTTACAGTATGGAAACTGTTTTTGTATGACAAGGGGTTTGTCATTCAGCTTCCTGAGAAAAAGGAACCGGAGGTGGTTCCTGCTTTTGCACCGCAGAACAAGCTGTTTCATGTGCTTGATGATTCGACAAAGCTTGTAAGCAAGCTTGGTATTGAGAATGTGGGAGATTTAAATGACGCCATTGCAGGCGGACAGATAAATGAACTCATTCTTGTGCAGGAGGCACTTCAGGAAAAGAAGATTGCGGATATAGCCGAGGATATTGCTTCAAGACCTGAGGTTAAGTTTGTAATGATTGCAGGACCGTCATCGTCGGGAAAGACGACATTTTCACACAGATTGTCAATTCAGCTTAGAACACAGGGACTAAAACCACATCCGATAGGACTTGACGATTATTTTGTAAATCGTGAGAATACACCGAAGGATGAGGATGGCAATTATAATTTCGAGTGTCTTGAGGCACTTGATATCGAGCAGTTCAATGAGGACATGACAAGACTCCTTGCGGGGGAAGAGGTTGAACTTCCGTCATTTAATTTTAAGACTGGGCGGAGGGAATATAAGGGCAATTTCAAAAAGTTAGGACCTGATGACATTCTTGTAATTGAGGGAATTCACGGACTTAACGATAAGCTGTCACATTCGCTTGATAAGAAGAACAAGTACAAGATATATATAAGCGCGCTCACACAGTTAAATATTGACGAGCATAACAGAATACCTACTACGGACGGGCGACTTATCAGAAGAATGGTTCGTGATGCGAGAACAAGAGGCACAACGGCAAAGGGGACTATTGCAATGTGGGATTCCGTGAGAAAGGGAGAAGAGCTTAATATATTCCCTTATCAGGAGACGGCGGATGCAATGTTTAACTCGGCACTGCTCTATGAGCTTGCTGTGTTAAAGCCGTATGCCGAGCCTGCACTTTTCGGAATCAGACCTGAAGAGCCTGAATACGAGGAGGCTAAAAGGCTTTTGAAGTTCCTGGATTATTTTCTTGCCGTCGGGAGTGATGAACTTCCGAAGAATTCAATCATAAGGGAGTTCGTCGGCGGAAGCTGTTTTAAGGTATGATTGTACCCGTAAAAATAAATTAAATTATGTTTACAATTTAAGATAAAAATGATAAAATATTTATACCAGTCGGCTGAATAATCGCGGCTGCAAGTGTCGAAAGACCGCAGGTGAGGAAAGTCCGGGCTTCAAAGGGCAGGATGCCGGATAACGTCCGGTGGAGGTGACTCTAAGACCAGTGCAACAGAAATATACCGCCACAGACCGCAAGGTCGAGGTTCCTTTTAGGGACGTGGTAAGGGCGGAAGGGCAGTGTAAGAGACTACCGCCTGTCTGGTAACAGACAGGGCACATGTAAACTCCATCCGAAGCAAGACCGAATAAGAGGCAGAGACGTGGCCCGCCAGTCTCAGGTAGGTCGCTTGAACCTGTTGGCAACAGCAGGTCTAGATAGATGATTATTCAAGACATAACCCGGCTTACAGGCTGGCTGGTGTTTTGTTATTTTACCAAGAGGAGATTTCATAGATGTATGAACGAACGTATCTCAGAAGAGAAGAATTTTAATACAAAGATGAAGTTCGCCAAGGCAGTTTTACGGAATGACTATGCAATTATGAATGCGGAGGAAGCCCTGTATGATTTTGTGGGGAAGAACTCCGCTTCTTTTTTCTATAAGCTTATACATCCTGATTACGAGCAGGAATTTCTCTCGGTATGTCAGAGTATGAAGCCTGGCGAAAAGTACAGTGTCATAACAATGCTGAGGGATAAAGATGAATATTATCATCCGGTTGACATACATATAAGCAGGTCAAAGCCTATGCAGGATGGTGATTGGGTATATCTTCTTGATATATACGGGCTTGATATGATTGAGTTATCATATCTTGATAATCAGCAGAAGCTTGACAAGTACAGAACCTTTATGGGAATAGCGGGGCTTGTGTATATGGAATACTGGCCGGCCACTAAGAGAATTGTGTTCTATAATTATGTGGTTCAGAAGGCATGCGTACTTGTAGAATGTGGTATAGATGAGTGGCATGAGAATGCCGTAAAGTACGGAATTAACAGGGGAAGCAACCTTGCTGAGATAGAGCAGTGGTATGAGAACATGGCATCGGTAGCCAATCAGTTCTCATGTGTGGTTAAGACGGGTTTCCTCAATTCTAACCATGTGCCGGAGACACTTGAGGTCAACGCAAGATTCATATCCAAGCACAATATGGATGTGCTTGTAGGTGTCATACATCGAAAGGATATAACGGATGATGACATTCCGTATTATCTTACTCCGGCGGGGAAGGATGCAGCCACGAATCTTCTCAACAAGAGGGCATTGATAGAGTATACCAACGACAAGCTTTCCTGTGCCGATAATAAGAGTATGTACATGATTCTTATAGACATAGATGACTTTAAGATAATCAATGACACACATGGTCATCTGATGGGTGATAAGGCGATACTTATTCTGTCCGAGACAATCACTGAGGCACTTGACGGGCGTGGAATAGCCGGACGTTTCGGTGGAGATGAGTTCTTTATACTCACGGAGGAGCTGTCTGGTGAACAGCAGCTGAGACTTTTTTTGAAGGCGATGCTGGCAAAGCTGAGACTTAATCAGGCAAATAAGCTTCCGGGAATAAGATACACGCTCTCGATGGGTATTGCAAAACATCCTGAGGATGGAAAAACATTCAATGACCTGTTTATGATTGCTGATAAGGCATTGTATATTGCCAAGGATAAGGGGAAGAACAGATATATAATCTACAGACCGGAGCTTCATGATTCGATAGATGTTGTTGGACGCCAGACAGAGACAGGTATATATCCTATATATATCAAGACTCTCAAGAATGTGATGAGGGAGCTGCTTGTGGATGGCTCCGAGAATATCGGGAGGATTCTGGGTAATGTGAAGGAAGCCTTTGGGCTTGGAGCAATAGCAGTACATTATGGTGAAAGATTTGAGCATGACATATATGCGGGTGAATGTCCTGAATCAATCAGAGATATAACCTTCATGTTGGACGAGTCGTACAGAAAGCTTCTTGCCGGAGAGAATGTCCTTGTTATGAATAATCTTAACGGTGTATTAAGAAGAGATACGTCTGCATATAATATGCTGCTTCAGGCAGACTGTCAGTCTTATATCAATATTATGCTTCCTGATACTGAACATCCGAAGTTTGTTGCGGCATTCTATATATTCGGGACAAAGCATAAGTGGAGCAGCACTGAGGAGAATTACATAACCATGATTGCCGAGGCGGTATATCTGGCAGTATGTGGAAAAAGTGATAAGAACAAATAGACGCAGATTATAAAAGAGGGTATCGGACGAATGCTTGAAACTGTCCGGTACCCTTTTGTTATAGGAAAGTTATGAAATGTTTTATGACAGCTTTGAGTATTTCTCTTCGCAATACTTGCAGCGGTATACCTGCTTGTCCTCATCAGTGAGATAGAATACCTGATCTAATTCCTGCTCTATGGAGGTTATACATCTTGGGTTTTTGCATTTTATCACGTTAGTGACTGTCTTAGGAAGCGTGAGTTCTTTTTTTTCAACAATCTCGCCGTTCTTTATAATATTTACAGTGATATTATGGTCGATAAATCCGAGAATATCAAGGTCCACGAGGTCAAGTCCGCCGTCAATCTTGATAATGTCTTTTTTTCCCATCTTTTTGCTCTTGGCGTTTTTTATTATGGCTACACAGCAGTCGAGCTTGTCAAGACCGAGGTATTGGTATATATCCATGCAGCGTCCTGCCTGAATATGGTCGAGAACGAAGCCTTCGGTGAGTTTTCCAACATTAAGCATGTGTCTAATCCTCCTTTATATTAGGTATTGCATCTAACAGGTACATGATAAGCGCCATTCTGACGTATACGCCGTACTGAGCCTGCTTAAAGTATGCTGCACGAGGGTCATCATCAACTTCAACGGAAATCTCGTTGACTCTTGGAAGAGGGTGGAGAACAATCATATCTTCTCTTGCCAGAGCCATCTTTTCCTTGGTCAAAATATAGTAATCCTTCATTCTTAAGTATTCCTCTTCATTGAAGAAACGTTCCTTCTGAACTCTTGTCATGTACAGAATATCAAGCTTCGGCATAACCTCATCAAGGCTTGTGACCTCTTCAAATTCAACACCGTTTGCCATAAGAACATCTTCGCGGATATAGTCAGGTACGCGCAGCTCCTTAGGGGAGATAAGTATGAAATGAATGTTGTTGTAGCGTACAAGGGAATTGATAAGTGAATGAACAGTACGGCCGAACTTGAGGTCACCGCAAAGACCGATTGTAAGACCATCAAAATGACCTTTGAGAGCACGGATGGTCATAAGGTCTGTAAGAGTCTGTGTAGGATGCTGATGTCCACCGTCTCCGGCATTGATTACTGGTATTCTCGAATGAATGGAGGCAACTAACGGAGCACCTTCCTTAGGATGTCTCATTGCACAGATGTCGGCGTAGCAGGAAATAACACGAATTGTATCGGCAACACTTTCACCCTTGGATGCTGAACTTGAATCAGCTGATGAGAAACCGAGAACG
>FR895355.1:0-5324 GCA_000435595.1 Firmicutes bacterium CAG:882 | reverse complement strand
CGTGTTCTTGTGCTTGGCTCATAGAACAGAGTAGCGAGCTTCTTTCCATTCATGACATGAGCATATTTTGACGGGTCAGCAGCAATGTCTTCGGCTACATCAAGAAGCTTGTCGAGTTCATCAACGGATAAGTCAAGCGGACTTAACAGATGTTTCATAACATTTTCCTCCTGAGATTATATTTATAAATGTCTAATATAAGCGTCATAAAGCCGCTTTTCATACCATTATACATTGTTTGTTGTAAGACTACAATGTTTTTTTTGTATTTGTTTGAGTGCATACGGGCGAACGGTGGGAAAATGGTACTTATTAATCATGTATAATAATTTGACTTTAAAGTAAAAGATGGTAATATATTAAAGTGTGAATAAAATAACACAAAAAGGAGAAAACACATGAAAAAATTAAGAAGAGTTCTGGCTGTGCTGCTTGTATTTGTTATGAGTATGGCACTTGTGACAGGCTGCAGCGGAAAGTCTAAGCAGACTATGTTCTCAATCATGAAGGATGCTTCTTCAATGACACATTACTCCTATGAAATCAAGGTAAAGCTTGATTCGGGCATGAGCGGTGTTGAGAGCATGGCTATGACATTAAAGGGTAAGACCGACGGCGAAGCTGTAACAATGGGAGCTAAGGTAAGCTATTCACTTTACACATTCGATATTGATGATTTCCTTATTTTGACAAAGGATGCTATGTATATCAATGTGGAAGCAATATTTAACGCTTTCGATTCAGTTCTTTCAGCTATGGGAGTTTCACTTGAGGACTTCGAGGCAGAGTTCGGAACAGAGCTTAAGTGCATTCAGTTACCTCTTGCCGAGGGAATGATAAATGTGAATGCAGACAGCTCTGAGCTGACAGATTTATATGTCTCAATTTTGGAGAATACATTCAAGAATACCAAGATTGAGAGTAATAAGGGAGAGTTCACGGTTACCATTGAAGGTATGGAAGAAATTTCAAAGTTAGTTGACGCTTTTATTACAAGCCTTCTTGACAATCAGGATGCACTTTTAGAGCAGATTGATAAGAACAGCTCAATTGATGATGAGACTTTCAAGAAATTCCTCAATCTCTATATGAACGAGATTATCACGGCACTTGTGAGGTTCAATGATGAGTATGAACTTGGTCTTACAGAGGCTGACATTGAGGAGGCTAAAGCGGAAGCGGAGGCTGCTGTTGAAGATGCAGTCAAGGAAGCCGGGCTTGATGATGTGAGCGGGGAATATAAGGATGCTTTTGCTGACCTTAAGGATAACAGACAGGATGTTGTGGATACGCTGGCCGAAAGTGTGGATTCAGTTGACGGCAAGTTTACAATGACTGACAGCCTTACAGGTAAGGAAGGCAGCAGAGTGTACACATGCGAGCTTCAGGCAGCATTTGAGAACAAGGATACAGATGAAGATGTTACGGTAAATGTCAAGTCGGTGCTCACGGAGGACAACAGCATTGTTGTTGATGTTCCGAAGAGCTATACGGCACTTTCCGACATTATCTACGCAGCGCTTGTCTATACATACGAGAACGGACTTCTTGATGATGCTTTTGGAGACATGGTAGATATTCCAGGTGTGGATACCGGCATTGATTCATCATCAGGTGTTGATACATCGGACGTGGAGCAGGATTACGATGGTTCCGTAACCGTCACGGATTCATGGGCTGATGAGACGGCTGTTATTGAGTTCGATAAGGAGCTTGTGAGGGTGGATGCCGATAGCAGTTATGTAGATTCAGGTGCCTTATGTTTCGAAGCTGTGGACGATCAGTGGTGCTACGCTTTCATGCGCTATGAGTCCGGAATAACTCCTGAGGATGTTTTTGATTACGAGCAGGAATATGATTATCAGGACGCAGAATATTATAAGAATGTAGAATTTTCGGATATGACTGCGAGAACGCTCGATACAGGTGTAACACTCTATGAGTTCGATGTAAACTATACCGCAGGTGATGATGCAACAAATCTTGTACAGGACAGATATTTTATTGTTGAGACATCTAACGGAGTTATACACGGCAATGTAAATTTACTCGAAGAGCTCAGAGAGGAAGATGCGCTTCCTTATGAGCAGTTCATGAATGCAGTGTTTGTGAATGTATACTAAGTAAAATCAAAAAACTCAGGGACTTTACTGCCCCTGAGTTTTTTTTATGAAATGTTCAACTGCCATGTCCCATGCGTTCTCAATGCTCTTGTCGAGAGTGAAGGTGTTGAGCGATGTACCCGTGACAACGGAGAGCTGCTTATTCTCGTAGCGTACATTCAGGTAAAGTCCGCTTATCTCCTCCGGGCGTATGTTAAGTCCGTTGCCCGATATGAAGCCGGGGATGGAATGTAGTGGCATTGTAAACACGATTCGCATGGAGAGAGGGGTTCTGTTTCCCTTGATAATGTTAAAGCAGTGGGGCTTAAGCATTGACCACGGAGCGTAATCGGTCTCTTTTAACTCTTCCTTTTCTATGTCATTCAGAAAATCCTTGAACATCCGACCGTCAATAGTGAACGAGACAAAGGTATTTGTCTGAAATTCCCTGCACAAAAAATGGTCAAAGGTTTCCTTTATAAAAAGATGTGACATAAAGTCTTTTGTATTGTCTAACTCAATGCTTATCATACCGCTCTCCAATCGTAATATTATTTGACACTTGCATCATTTATTGTAAATAAGTATAATGGGAACAAAAAATGTTGTAAAGTCTTTTTACACATTGGATAAAGTATAAAAAGCAAAAGAGATTTTTATGCGGAATGGAGATAAGATGGAATTTAAAGAATCATCAGACAGGCTTATAAAGTTCATAGGGGATGCCACATGCTCATTTACTACGGTGAAAACTGCCGAGGCAATGCTTAAGGAGAATGGATTTACTGAGCTTAAGCTTGGAGGCGGCTGGAAGTTAAAGAAGGGCGGAAGCTATTATATTAATGTATATGACAGTTCACTGATGGCATTTACGGTGGGGAAGAAGTACAATGGCGGAATGATAAGAATTGTAACGGCACATACTGACAGCCCTTCATTTTCCGTGAAGCCGCACCCTGAGATGAGAACCGGAATGGGTAATATCGGTAAGCTCAATGTCGAGGGCTACGGCGGAGCAATTCTTAATACATGGCTTGACAGACCTCTCTCAATAGCTATGCGGGTGTCGGTAAAGAGTGATAATGTGTTTGAGCCGGAAGTAAGGATTGTGGATTTTAGGCGTCCTATAGTGACGATACCTAATCTTGCCATACACATGAACAGAGATGTAAACAAGGGAGTGGAGCTTAACAAGCAGGTTGACATGCTTCCGATATTCTGCCAGCCGGGTAAGGATAAAGAAGATTTCTTTATGGATTATCTTGCGTCAGAGCTTAATGTGAAGAAGGAAGATATTCTTGATTACGAAGGTTATGTGTACAATACGGAGGGTGGACAATATGTAGGAATGAATGATGAATTCATTCTGTGTCCGAGACTTGATAACGCAACATCTGTTGTTGCATGTCTTGTTGGTATTATCAAGAGCAGCAGTGTAAAAGGTAAGGGCACTAATGCCAAGAGTGCAGACAGCATGAATGCCAATAGCATGAATGTTAATGGTATAAATGCAATCATGGTATTTGACAATGAGGAGATTGGAAGCATGACGAAGCAGGGGGCCAACTCGTCTATACTTACCTTCATCCTTGAAAAGCTGTACAGAACGCTCTCTGAAGGAGATGAGAACGCACAGGACGTGAGAAAAGGATATATTGACAAGGTTCTTAACGGCATGATGATTTCACTTGATGTGGCACATGCGACGCATCCTAACCATCCGGAGAAGAATGATCCTACCAATGCCATTGTCATGAATGCAGGACCTGTCATCAAGCGCTCGGCGGCACAGCGTTATGCTACGGATGCCAAGGCTGTAGGAATTGTAGAGCAGATATGCAGAAAAGCAGATATTCCTTACCAGAAGTTTTCGAATCGTTCGGACATGGTGGGCGGAAGCACACTCGGACCGATATCGGACATACAGCTTCCTATGCTCACGGTTGATATAGGTGCGCCGATTCTTGCCATGCACTCAGCTATGGAGACAATGGGCGCAAAGGATCAGGCTTATATGGAAGAACTTGTGAAGGGCTTCTTCAGCTTTTAAAGAATTGGAAAAAATTATAAAAAAAGTATTTTACCCTTTTCAAATGTAGTATTGTGTGCTATGATTATCTAGTATTAAAAACTATGTGAAATAATATTGGATAATGCGATATTTAGTGCGATATATATTATATGTAGCAGAGTCTACTGAGAAAAGGGGATTAAGATGATGAATTATAAGATTGTTATGGACAGTGGATGCGATTTACCGCAGAACCTTAGAGAGAATGAGCATTTTACGATTGTTCCGCTTACTCTCACAGTGGGCGGTGTGGACATTATTGATGATGAGACTTTTGATCAGAAGGATTTTCTAAAGAGAGTGAGTGAGGCGAAGGAATGTCCTAAGTCGGCTTGTCCGTCTCCGGAGAGATATTTGTCTGAGTATGAGAAGGCTGACGCAGATGTATATGTTGTCACTCTCTCGGGAAAGCTCAGCGGTTCATACAACAGCGCACTTGTCGCCGCTGATATGTATGAGGAGGATGGCGGAAGCAACCACGTCCATGTCTTTGATTCATTGTCGGCATGTTGCGGCGAGGCGGTCATTGCCATGAAGATTGCAGAGTGTGCAGAGCAGGGAATGAGCTTTGACGAGGTTGTAAGGACTGTATCTGAGTTCCGCGATGGAATGAGAACTTATTTCGTGCTTGAGACACTTGAGACTCTCAGGAAGAACGGAAGACTCACCAATCTACAGGCACTTCTTGCCAATGTGCTCAGCATCAAGCCTGTCATGAGCGCTAAGGATGGAGAGATAATCAAGCTTGAGCAGACGCGGGGTATTAATAAGGCGTTAAAGCGCATGTGTGAGATAATTTTAGAAAATGTTAAGGAGCCTCAGAATAAGATCCTTGCCATATCACATTGCAACTGCCCGGAGCGTGCAGAGTATGTCAAGGGACTTCTTCTGGACAAGTGCAGCTTCAAGGATGTAGTGATTGTTGACACTGCAGGTGTTGCGACTATGTATGCTAACGATGGTGGCATTGTTGTTGCAGTATAGCTATATTTTTTATAAAAACCTCTTGCATATTAATGTAAAATGATGTAATATATATGAGGTTCGCTTGTGTGGCGCAGTTGGTAGCGCAACTGATTCGTAATCAGTAGGTCGTGGGTTCGAGTCCCATCACAAGCTTTTTTTATTTAATAGGATTCAGGTGTCAAAAC
>FR895354.1 GCA_000435595.1 Firmicutes bacterium CAG:882 | reverse complement strand
CTCGTACATTAAGTTGGCATGTTTTGACCCTAACATTATTACATAAATATAATAATCTTAAAGTTTTCGCCCTGCAAGTCTCATTTGCATTTGCGGATTTTGTTATTGAGCCATGTTGGTGATAAAACGGGCTCTTATTCCTTGGCGTCGTAACAATTTCTAAAAAGAAATTCCGCATTTTACAAAAACTTTAAATAAATTTTAAGTTCATTTAGGGTTCACCCCTTAAACTCATCTCATACAAAGAACAAACGCAGCGTTAATCAAATATCAAGAGGTGATTTATATGGCAATACAGACTGTATTCAAACGATACGAATTGAAATATCTCATGACCGGAGAACAGCGCGACCTGTTGCTCAAGATAATGGCGGGGCATATGGCACTGGACAAATACGGACACACAACTATAAGAAATATTTATTTTGACACCGTCAATTACAGACTTGTGAGGCACTCCATCGAGGGACCTCCTTATAAGGAGAAGCTCAGAGTGAGAAGCTACAGCCACGTATCGGGAAGCGACAATGTATTCGTGGAGCTCAAGAAAAAATACTGGTCAGTCGTATACAAGAGAAGACTGGTTCTTCCGCTTGACGAAACCATGGACGCACTGGTTATGCACCATGACCTTCCAGTGCAGTCGCAGATAGCGGATGAAATCAATTACTTCTGCAATTACTACAAGACCTTAAGACCTGCGGTGTTCCTAAGCTATGAACGCGAAGCCTTCTACCCGACGGACGGAAGCGACTTCCGTGTCACCTTCGATGAGAATATCCTATACAGGGATGAGGATGTGTCACTGACAAGTGCCATCTACGGAACTCCGATAATCGGAAAGAACCAGATACTTATGGAAATCAAGACACCCGGCGGAATTCCGATGTGGATGACGGATTTCCTCACGTCACAGAAAATATATAAGACTTCATTTTCCAAGTACGGCGCAGCCTACAAGGACATGATGCACATTAATAAGAATTTAGGAGAGATTCATTATGCTTAATAATTTATTTAAAGGAATTTTTGACTCAGACTTAACTAATGTTATTTCCGTATCAGACTTTTTTCTCTGCATCGGAACCGCCCTTCTCATAGGACTTATTTTTGCAGGTATGTATATATACCGCACAAGATGCTCTAAGAGCTTCGTGGTAACACTTGCCCTCCTTCCTGCCACCGTATGCATGGTGATAATGATGGTGAACGGAAATGTCGGTGCGGGTGTGGCAGTAGCCGGAGCCTTCTCACTTGTCCGCTTCCGTTCAGTTCCCGGCACCGCAAAGGAAATCGGTGCAATATTCCTCGCGATGGCTGCGGGACTTATCACAGGAATGGGCTATCTCGCATACGCAATCCTTTTCTCAGTGATAATGGCAATGATATTTATTATCTACACCGAATTTGAGCGCCGAAGCACTAACAAAGAAGACCTATACAAGACTCTTCACATTACAATCCCTGAGGATTTAGATTATGATGAGGTATTTGATGAAATCTTTAAGGATTATCTGTCGGATTACGAGCTTACACAGGTAAAGACATCCAACATGGGAAGCATGTTCCGCCTTACATACAATATCACACTCTTTAGGAATGCCTCCTTAAAGGAGATGATTAACAAGATTCGCTGCAGAAACGGAAATCTTGAGATTACGGTGTCAAAGCAGGATAATACGGGAATGATGTTATAATAGATTCATGTTAGTTAAGAGCGGAAAATATACATTAGCTCCAGGTAATTGCGAAACTATATATTTGAAAG
>FR895353.1 GCA_000435595.1 Firmicutes bacterium CAG:882 | reverse complement strand
GGTGAAAGCTTCTCGTGTGCGAACTCCTCTGAAAGCTCTACGCTCTCAACCTCGCCGATAAGAATCTTCGTTGTCTCAGGAACGGTCACGCCTGCGAGCTCTGCAATCTTATATGCCGGCTGGCCTACAATCTTAGCATTTAATGCGCCATTGATGATGATAGTCTTTCTTACTTTCTCTGTCTCTGCTGCATTTAAGAAGTAGCAGCCTCTGTCTGCGAACTCCTTCTTAACCTGCTTATATACCTTGTCAAGAACGATAACTGACTGCTCCGAAGCACAAATCATACCGTTATCAAATGTCTTAGAATGAATGATTGAGTTGACTGCAAGTGTGATATCAGCAGTATCGTCAATGATTGCAGGAGTGTTACCTGCTCCAACACCAAGTGCCGGCTTACCGCTTGAATAAGCAGCCTTAACCATTCCCGGACCACCTGTTGCAAGAATTATATCAGCTTCCTTCATAAGAATGTTGGTAAGCTCAAGGCTTGGAACATCAATCCATCCGATAATTCCCTCAGGAGCTCCCGCCTTAACTGCTGCCTCAAGAACAACCTTAGCTGCTGCTATTGTACTTCCCTTAGCTCTCGGATGCGGGCTGATGATGATACCGTTTCTTGTCTTTAAGGAAATAAGTGTCTTAAAAATAGCTGTTGAGGTCGGGTTGGTTGTAGGAATAACAGCCGCAACAACACCAATCGGCTCAGCAATCTTCTTAGTACCGTATGCCTTATCCTCCTCGAGAACTCCGCAAGTCTTGGTATCTCTATAAGCATTGTAAATATACTCTGATGCAAAATGATTCTTTATAACCTTATCTTCAACAACACCCATGCCTGTCTCTTCGACTGCCATCTTCGCAAGAGGAATTCTTGCCTGGTTAGCTGCCATAGCTGCTTCAAAGAAAATCTTATCTACCTGTTCCTGTGTGTAAGTAGCGAAAATCTTCTGTGCCTCTCTTACACTTGCAAGCTTCTTCTCAAAGCTCTCTACACTATCAACTACCTCATACGTTTTCTCCATCACTAGAGCCTCCCTGAATGAATAAGTGGTGCGACGTAACAGCTCATGTCGCTTTGTTAATTATTTAACATTAACTCTGTTAATAAATTAACACACTTCTTTTTATATGTCAACACATATTATAAAAAAATTTGTAAAATTTATAAACTTTCGCGTAAAGCGGACATTCGCAATCCGCTTTCGCTACTTGCTCATGAACGCAGTCGCTTTGCGAACTTGTCAGTGGGAGCTTTCAACTCCCACTGACATAAGCATCCCCCTTCCCACACCGCTTAGTGCTCTACACACTTGAAGCGTGGGATTGCTTATTCTGCGTTCAAATTGAATAATCATAAAAAATCAGTACTTTTCCACTAAAAAACAAAATAAATAGTAGCTATTCTTACTGAAATATAGTATATTTTACGCAGTATTTAGACAAAGTGAGGAAAAACATGTCAGAAAAAGATATTCTATCAAAAAAGTCCCTTGATATAGAGGGCAGCCTCGCCGAGACGGAGGAAACTTTCATAGACAGTTACGGTAAACACGAGCAGAAGCCTCTGCGCATACTGCTCAGCCTTTACAAAGGGCATTACCTGCAGCTTGTCTTATCAGGTATTTTCTTCGCATTGAAGCATGCCTGCGTATGGTATCTTCCGGTCGCAACAGCGGGCGTAATCAATATTGCGTCAGGTACCAACGATGGCGGGCTTAACGGCATTCTCTTCTATATATCTATAGAGATTGCACTGGTTCTCATTAACATGCCTGCAAATTACCTGTATGTTCACTTCCGAAGTCTTGCAATCCGCAATATGGAAGCCGGACTCAGAGGAGCACTGGTAAGGAAATTGCAGCAGCTCTCAATTACATATCATAAAGAGATGCAGTCAGGACGGCTCCAATCCAAGATTATGCGTGATGTTGAAGCTATAGAGACACTCTCCCAGCAGCTCTTTACCAATATTCTTACAATACTTCTGAATCTTATTGTTGCCTTTGCCGTGACAGGTATGCGAAGCAGGACGGTTTTAATTTTCTTCGTTATATGCGGACCGGTCGCTGCTCTTACAATGGTCGCTTTCAAGAACCAGATTAAGCGTACCAACTCCACTTTCCGTAAAGAAATGGAAACAACCTCAGCTAAGGTAATGGAAATGGTTGAGCTTATCCCGGTCACAAGAGCGCATGCCCTTGAGGACGAAGAGATAGACAAGATGGAGAATCAGTTAAGCTCCGTTGCCAAGAGCGGTTATCGTCTGGATATAGTCCAGGCTAACTTTGGTGCTGTCGGCTGGTGCGTATTTCAGGTATTTCAGATCCTCTGCCTTGGATTTACAGGCTACCTTGCTTTCCACGGTCAGACCACAGTCGGTGACATAACTCTCTATCAGACATATTTTTCAACAATAGTCAATCAGATTTCAAGCTTTATCAACCTCCTTCCTATCATATCGAAAGGACTTGAATCAGTTAACTCGGTCGGAGAGGTTCTTCTTGCAAATGACATTGAAAATAATAAGGGGAAAACAAAAATCAAATCGGTCAGAGGCGAATTTGACTTTCAGGATTTGTGCTTTGCCTACGACAGCAGTAAGCCTGTCTTGAACCATCTTAACCTCCATGTCGCACAGGGTGAGACAATCGCCCTCGTCGGAGAATCCGGTGCGGGAAAATCAACGGTGCTCAACATGGTTATCGGCTTTAACAAGCCGGACTCCGGACGTATACTGCTAGACGGTGTAGATATGAACACCATAAATCTTCACACCTACAGACAGCACATAGCCGTTGTACCTCAGACATCAATCCTTTTTTCCGGAACGATAAAAGATAACATCACTTACGGAATGGAAAAGGTTTCAACACAGAAGCTTAATGATGTTATTGATGCTGCTAACTTAAGAAGCTTCATAGACGGACTTCCCGACGGGCTTGACACCGTTGTGGGTGAACATGGCGGTAAGCTGAGCGGCGGCCAGAGACAGCGAATCTCAATAGCACGTGCTCTCATACGTGATCCGGACATAATCATTTTAGATGAAGCAACATCAGCTCTTGACAGCATATCGGAAAAGGAAATACAAGAGGCGCTGAATAATCTCACCAAAGGCAGAACCACTTTCATCGTTGCACACAGACTTTCCACAATCAAAGGAGCAGACAAGATTGCCGTGCTCCGTGAAGGCCACTGCACCGAGTACGGAAGCTATGATGAACTCATGGCTTTAAAGGGCGAATTCTACGAGATGCGAAAGCTTCAACTATAAGTAAAACAGGATCGAAGTTTCCTATTACGATTCAAGTGTCAAAATATACGG
>FR895352.1 GCA_000435595.1 Firmicutes bacterium CAG:882 | reverse complement strand
TAATTTTCCTCCCCAACTGCAATATTTGATTGAATTGTCTTCTCTGTAAAAAAACGGACAGCACCAATACATCATGCTGTCCGTAGCGTTCTTATACATCCTTGTACATATATGTAAGATTTCTTCCATATATAATGTATCGGATACTTCTGTTAATAATTTAGCTGTTCCAGCGAGTATCCCTTTGCCCTTAAACCGTCTATAAGGTCGGGAAGCATCCTGGTGTTAGTCTCTGATTCAGCATGCAGAAGATATATGGCTCCGCCATGCGCCTTATCAAGTGCATTCTGAAGCGAAGTTGAAAGCTCGGGCTGATTATTTACATCCCAGTCCTTGTATGCAAAGCTCCAGAACACCGGTGTATATCCGAGTGCATTAACAATTGCAAGACTCTGCTCGCTGAATGAGCCCTCAGGATAACGGAATAAAGTCATTTCATAGCCAAAATTGTCTTTAACATACTGTGTAACCTGATCTATATCATCTATCTGCCTCTGAGCATCATATTGCTGCAATCCGCCTGCCGGATGTGTCGTCGTGTGATTCCCGATTATATGTCCCTCATCAATCATTCTCTGAACAAGGTCAGGGTTCTGCTTTGCATATGGCAGAGTTATAAAAAATACGGCTTTTACGTTTTTTTCCTTGAGCGTATCAAGTATCTCCCCACTGAACCCATACTCATAGCCCTCATCAAAGGTAAGATATATGTTATTACTTTTAGGCATAATGAAAAGTGCCGTATAATTGCTGAACTTGTTCGCATACCATGTACAGCCGTCAGGGCGGTTGTCCTCGTCAACCTCTGCGCCGAAGCCGTACGGAACCTTCTCTGTTGAATAGTTCACAAAATTCGACGCATCAAGTTGTGAACCCGGCACTCTTTCCGAGGGCATTACGATGCCTGATGCCTGCTCCGCAGTCGTAGTTTCCGCTGTGCTCTCATCCTGCGCCGCAGTCGGAGCTGTGGTATCCTGCGTCGTCTCCTGTGTTGCAGTTTCCTGTGCCGTCGTTTCCTGCGTTGTTTCCTGCGTTGTTGTTTCCCACACTGTACTTTCCTGTGTTGTCGTCTCTACCGGAAGAATTATCTCTCCCTTCGCACCGTCACCATCTATAAGCTTCACTATCGCAGTTATAAGAAAAATAATCGCTACAAGCATCAGCACCATTATGCTCAATATCAGTGCGCGTTTGATTTTTCTTCTCTTGCGTCTGGCTTTTTTTCTCTTCACCTGTTCCTCTGTCATATTTTTCTCCTTCTATACTATATAATATTAGATAATTGCAAACTCAGTTATTTAATGTCAGACGTTGTGAAATTTGAGTTCGCAATTATCTATATATAATATCCATTTTACACTGTATTTAACGTGTTCATTTTATCAACTAACCGGGAAAAGTCAAGCTATGAACTTTGATTTCATTTTACAAAGCATTGTTAACATCCATTCATTATTAACTCAAGTCTGTCATTTATCATTCTCACCGTATTGGATATTTCATACCCATTATCTCCATAAAGTATATTATGAAGTTTCTTTACATCCGTCTCCCACGAATAAGCCGTCACGACATCGGCACCATTATAACTTAAAAAGTCATAATCAAACGGAAATCCCTGTGATGATACAATTTTGAATTTAAGAGCAAGACTCAGACTATTTATCGCATCGTCATAAGCTATGTTGGTAAAAATCCATTTTTTATCATTTCCCAATATAGTATTAAGAATTCTCCGCAGCTTAGTCATATCCAGTGAACTCAGCTTTTGAGCAAGCTTATTCATAACAACTCTCTGTCTTGCCGTTCTTCCCATGTCATATTTATATACAACTCCATCATCACCATAAAAGTCTGTATACCTGATACGACAATATGCAAGCGTCTGAAGACCATTCAGATGTACATTCCCACTTTCGGTCAGTTTTTCCGAGTACATTCCGGTATTTGCCATATTATCATCCAAATAAGCATTTATATACTCTAATTCATTGTCAGTTATATTTAAATCTACTCCCCCAAGTATATCTATTATATTTGCCAGTCCTGAAAAATTTACAACAACATAATCATTTATTTCAAGGTCTAAATTCTGATTAAGAGTATTTACCGCCTCAATCGCACCTCCTCCTCTTGTATACGCTTCGTTTACTTTTGCATATTCTTGTGTATTGTATATGTTAACTAAACTGTCCCTGTATATTGACACAACATTGCACTCTCCATTGTCTCTATTAATGCTTAACACCATTATACTGTCACTTCGAACACCACTTTGATTTTCCTCACCTATACGAGTATCAATTCCAAACTATGCAATGCTCCAAAAACCTTTACTGGTATTTTTCACCTGATTATCATTGATATGATATGTCTCACCCTCATCTGATATATAAATTGGATTATACTTGTCCTCAGATATTCTCGACACCTTGTCGAGATATAAATCCTGCGCTTCCTCCTTGGATTTGCAATTATTAAGCTGTGTCTCAAAAGCCTCCCTCTGTGCCTGAACCCTCGCAACCTTCATGTATG
>FR895351.1 GCA_000435595.1 Firmicutes bacterium CAG:882 | reverse complement strand
GGGGCTGGAAAGCCCGTAAAATAAGGAAAGTTCAAGAAATCTCTCCACAAATTCCGAGTTGTAAATTTCTTTCATACCTTATTAAAATTCTTTTCCCTGCATCATGTATTCAATTATATTTATATAATGTATTCCATTTCTTTTCTGTATTGAATAATTTGTTGTTGCAGCATATATTTTTCACGTTTAAACAGAATAGCTACCTTGCTACTATTCGTTTTACAGTTAAATTATACGTTTATTATTTTTAAGTTATCAATACATATTTTGTCTTTTTTTCAATTTATGTATCGATAACTCGTTTTTTTCATTTCTGTAAACTATTTCTTCTTCCGGGTGCTAATCTTTATGCAGTTATTCCGTTATCCATTTTCTTTATACTCACAACTTTGAAGTCAGGCTACTCTCTATAACCTATTAGAGCAATAATCTTATCGTCCTTTAAAATGTATCCGGTCTTTTTTCCTTCTTCCATTAACTCTGCCCTGCAATTAAGAATATTCTTTCCAATATTGCATGGAGTTTCAATTGAAATAGTATATTCTCCTCGATAAGTCCCGTTAAAATATTCCTCAAAAATTTTTTCTAATTGTTCTAAACTCATTTCTTTTGCAGGTAACCAAGAAAAAATATCCAATACTTCCATTAAACTATTTTCCTTCTCAGTCGAGTAGACTAAGACCTCTCAATCCTAGCCCCTCACAGATCCGTA
>FR895350.1 GCA_000435595.1 Firmicutes bacterium CAG:882 | reverse complement strand
AATTGGAGGTAACTATGGGCGATTCTGAAAAGAAGAGTAAGAAGCCGGCGGCTAAGAAGTCAAGCTGGTTTAAGGGCCTTAAGGGACAGCTTAAGACTATCTCATGGCCAACCCCGGAGACCGTCGGTAAGCAGACCGGAGCGGTTGTGATTATCTCAGTTATTTTAGGTGTGCTGATAACCGTTATTGATGTTGTGTTTCGTTTCGGTTTAGGGTTCTTAGTAAAGTAAGGAAAAGGTGGATTTGGAATGTCAGAGGCAAATTGGTATGTAGCCCACACTTACTCAGGTTATGAGAATAAGGTTAAGGCTAACATTGAAAAGACAATTGAAAACAGACATCTTCAGGATCAGATTCTTGAGGTTCTGGTACCAATGGAAGACGTTCAGGAAGAGAGAAACGGAGTCAAGAAGCAGGTACAGCGTAAGATGTTCCCGGGCTATGTGCTTGTGAACATGATTATGAATGATGATACCTGGTATGTTGTCCGTAATACTCGAGGCGTCACCGGCTTTGTCGGACCGGGATCTAAGCCTGTTCCTTTAACAGAGGCCGAGATTAAGGCGTTAGGTATGAGCGAAGCGATTCTTGCTTCTGCAGATGCAGAGTACAAGGTTGGCGACAGCATCATCGTAACAAGCGGCGTCTGGGACAAGACAGTCGGCATGATTAAGAGCGTTAACGCAGGCAAGCGCAGCGTTACAATCAATGTTGACATGTTCGGTCGTGAAACACCGGTTGAGTTAAGTTTCACAGAAATTAAGAAAATGTAACATTTTTTAATGCGTCCGTCATACGGTGTACATAATATACACGTCATACGGAAGTGGGAGGGATTTCCCCGCAATTACCACATTATTTAGGAGGTGCCAAAATGGCAAAGAAAGTAGAAGGTTATATCAAATTACAGATTCCTGGCGGCAAGGCAACACCGGCTCCACCGGTTGGTCCTGCACTTGGTCAGCATGGTGTTAACATCATGCAGTTTACAAAGGAGTTCAACGCAAGAACAGCAGATCAGGACGGAATGATTATTCCTGTTGTTATCACTGTTTACGCTGACAGAAGCTTCAGCTTCGTAACAAAGACTCCTCCGGCAGCAGTTCTTCTTAAGAAGGCTTGCAATATTAAGACAGCTTCAGGCGTTCCTAACAAGACTAAGGTTGCAACTATTAAGAGATCTGAGGTTCAGAAGATTGCTGAGCTTAAGATGCCGGATCTCAACGCAGCATCCGTTGAAGCAGCTACAAGCATGATCGCAGGTACTGCAAGAAGCATGGGTATCGTTGTAGAGGACTAATGTAAAATTAATTTCGGTCATGAGCCGAGCATAAGACGTGGGAGGGATTTCCCCGCAAATACCACTAGGAGGTTATTAATAATGAAAAAAGGTAAGAAATATACAGAAGCTGCCAAGTTAATCGATCGTACAGTAGCTTACGAGCCGGCTGAAGCAGTAGCTTTAGTTAAGAAGGCAGCAACTGCAAAGTTTGACGAAACAGTTGAAGCGCATATCAGAACAGGTTGTGACGGACGTCACGCAGAGCAGCAGATTCGTGGTGCCGTAGTTCTTCCTCATGGAACAGGTAAGACTGTAAGAGTCTTAGTTTTCGCTAAGGGTGAGAAGGCTAACGAGGCAGAGGCAGCAGGTGCTGACTATGTTGGCGGCGAGGAGCTCATTCCAAAGATTCAGAACGAAGGTTGGTTTGAGTTCGACGTTGTTGTTGCTACACCTGACATGATGGGCGTTGTTGGTCGTCTTGGTCGTGTACTTGGACCTAAGGGCTTAATGCCAAACCCTAAGGCCGGTACAGTTACTATGGATGTAACAAAGGCTATCAACGAGATCAAGGCTGGTAAGATTGAGTACAGACTTGACAAGACTAACATTGTACATGTTCCAGTTGGAAAGGTTTCTTTCACAGAAGAGCAGTTAGCAGACAACTTCCAGGCTATCATGGATGCAATCGTTAAGGCTAAGCCATCATCATTAAAGGGAACATACTTAAAGAACATTACACTTGCTTCTACAATGGGACCTGGTGTAAAGGTTAACACAGCTAAGTTCGTTGGTTAATTCTTTTGATTCAGTAAGTATTTCAATTTATTGAAAAAACGGTTGACACCGGATATATATTAATGATATAATGCATTTCGTTCGGGTTTATCCCGGACGGAATGTAATATATAGGTTCTGCCGCATTGTGGTATGAGCCGGCACATGAACCTCTTTTGGGGCATGTGATAATTTGCCGTAGACAGCAGGTATCCGGACGGATATAAGGCTAAGTACACCTGCCGAGGGATAATATAAGTATCAGACTTATGTGTGCTCTCCGGCTTCGGAGGGCTTTTTTCTTATATTATATATGGCAAAGAAAAATATAATAGGAGGAAGAAATCATGGCAAAAGTAGAGATCAAGAAGCCTATCGTTGATGAGATCAGCGCTGCTATTGACGGTGCTGCAGCCGCTGTAGTTGTTGACTACCGTGGACTTACCGTTGAGCAGGACACACAGCTTCGTAAGCAGTTAAGAGAAGCTGGTGTTACTTATAAGGTATATAAGAACACACTTATCAACATAGCAGTTAAGGATACTCCTTTTGAGGAACTTTCCAAGAACCTTGAAGGACCTACAGCTATCGCAATCTCCAAGACTGATGCAACTGCACCTGCAAGAGTATTATATCAGTTCTCTCAGACAGCAGACAAGCTTCAGTTAAAGGGCGGTGTTGTTGATGGCACATACTATGATGAGAAGGGTATCAAGGTTATCGCTACCATCCCATCAAGAGACGAATTACTTTCCAAGTTCCTTGGAAGCATTCAGTCCCCTGTTACCAACTTTGCTCGTGTTCTTAAGCAGATTGCAGAGAAGAACGCAGAAGCTTAATTGGCAGATGCTTTAGAAGCATATAATTAACTTTTTAAATCTCATAATATTAAAATGGAGGAAAATAAAATGACAACTCAGGAAATTATTGAAGTAATCAAGGGTTTAACAGTATTAGAGCTTAACGATCTCGTTAAGGCATGTGAGGAAGAGTTCGGCGTATCTGCAGCAGCAGGCGTTGTAGTTGCAGCAGCAGGTGCTGGCGCAGCAGCAGCTGAGGAGAAGACAGAGTTCGATGTAGAGCTTACAGAGGGCGCTGGCGTTCCGGTTATCAAGGTTGTTCGTGAGATCACAGGCTTAGGTCTTAAGGAAGCTAAGGACCTTGTTACATCCGCTCCTAAGGTAGTTAAGGAGGGCGTTAGCAAGGAAGAGGCTGAGGCTATTAAGAAGCAGCTTGAAGAGGCTGGTGCTAAGGTTACTATTAAGTAATTTTATTTTACCGATAGAGGGCTATGCGGAGACGCATAGCCTTTTTGTGTGATAGAAACAAAGTTTTGTATTATATAAAAATTAAAAAAAGTGACAAAAAGTGCTTGACAGCATAAAAAACTGATGTTAGACTGGAAAATGCTACATTATGGGTGAAAGTCCCTATTAGTGTAAATTTATGGAAAACCATATAAAATCAACGCAAGGGGTGAAACGTCAATGGAAAAAAACAGATTACGTCCGATGCATTATGGCAAAAGCATTCGTATGAGCTATTCAAGACGGAACGAGGTTCTTGAGATGCCAGACCTTATTGAAATCCAGAAGGATTCATATAAGTGGTTTCTTAAGGATGGTCTAAAAGAAGTTTTCGCGGATATCTCTCCTATTGCGGATTACAGTGGTCATTTGAGCCTGGAATTCGTAGACTTCGCATTGTGCGAGGATGATGTGAAGTATTCAATAGAAGAATGTAAGGAACGAGATGCTACTTATGCTGCACCACTTAAGGTAAAGGTAAGACTTTACAATAAGGAGACGGAGGAAATCAAGGAGCACGAGATATTTATGGGCGACCTGCCTATCATGACTGCTACAGGTACCTTTGTTATTAATGGTGCGGAGCGAGTTATTGTAAGCCAGTTGGTGCGTTCTCCCGGAATCTATTATGAAATCGGACATGACAAGATTGGTAAGGAATTGTATTCCTGTACAGTTATTCCGAATAGAGGTGCATGGTTAGAGTATGAGACGGATTCTAACGATGTTTTCTCCGTGCGTGTAGATAGAACAAGAAAGGTTCCTGTAACTGTACTTATTCGTGCACTTGGTTACGGAACCAATGCTGAGATTATTGATCTCTTTGGTGAGGAGCCTAAGATTATGGCGAGTCTTGCCAAGGATACTTCTGATGATTATCAGTCAGGTCTTCTTGAATTATATAAGAAAATCAGACCGGGCGAGCCACTTTCGGTAGACAGCGCAGAGAGCCTTATCAATGCGATGTTCTTTGATCCGAGAAGATATGACCTTGCCAAGGTTGGACGTTATAAATTTAACAAGAAACTCAATCTTCGCAATCGTATTGCAGGTCATACACTTGCAGACGATGTTGTTGATGCGTCAACAGGTGAGATTCTTGCAGAGGCAGGAACTACTCTTACAAAGGAGCAGGCTCTTGACATTCAGAATGCTGCTGTACCGTTCGTATGGTTACAGTGTGGAGAGAGAAGAGTTAAGGTTCTCTCTAATATGATGGTAGACATCACAAGGCATGTTAATATTACGGCAGAGGAGGCAAGAGAACTCGGCGTTACCGAGAGCGTATTCTATCCTGTGCTTTCACAGATACTTGCAGAGAACAGCAATCTTGACGATATCAAGGATGCTATCCGCAAGAATATTGGCGACCTTATTCCTAAGCATATTACTATAGAGGATATTATGGCTTCAATCAACTATAATATGCATCTTGAGTATGGCGTAGGAAGCAAGGATGACATCGACCACTTAGGAAACAGACGTATCCGTGCTGTCGGTGAGCTTTTACAGAATCAGTACAGAATCGGTCTTTCAAGAATGGAGCGTGTTGTAAGAGAGAGAATGACGACACAGGATCTTGAGGGAGTGACAGCTCAGACACTTATTAATATTAAGCCTGTGACAGCGGCTGTTAAGGAGTTCTTCGGAAGTTCACAGTTGTCACAGTTCATGGATCAGAACAACCCGCTCTCTGAGATTACTCATAAGAGAAGACTCTCAGCGTTAGGACCTGGTGGTCTTTCAAGAGACCGTGCCGGATTCGAGGTTCGAGATGTTCACTATACTCACTATGGAAGAATGTGTCCTATCGAGACACCTGAAGGTCCTAACATCGGTCTTATCAACTCGCTTGCTGCTTATGCAAGAATCAACGAGTATGGTTTCGTAGAGGCTCCGTACAGAGTTGTAGACAAGACTGATCCTAAGAATCCTGTTGTAACAGATGAGGTTCGTTACCTCACTGCAGATGAAGAAGATAATTATTATGTAGCACAGGCTAATGCCGAGCTTGATGCGGAAGGACATTTTGTTAAGAATTCCGTATCAGGTCGTTTCAGAGAGGAGACTTCTGAGTTTGACAAGAGCAAGATTGATCTTATGGACGTGTCTCCTAAGATGGTATTCTCCGTTGCTACATCCATGATTCCTTTCCTTGAGAACGATGATGCTAACCGTGCCCTTATGGGTTCTAACATGCAGCGTCAGGCGGTTCCGCTTCTCACAACAGAAGCTCCTGTTGTCGGAACGGGAATGGAGCATAAGGCGGCAGTAGATTCAGGAATGTGTGTTGTGGCTAAGAATGCAGGTCTTGTAGAGCTTGCTACATCAAGAGAGATTGTAATAAAGTGCAACGACGGAAAGAGAGACACATATCGTCTTACCAAGTTCGCACGAAGCAACCAGAGTAACTGCTATAATCAGAAGCCTATAGTTACCAAGGGCGATGTGGTTGAGAAGGGACAGGTTATTGCGGATGGTCCTTCAACCTCTAACGGTGAAATTGCTCTCGGTAAGAACCCTCTCATCGGATTCATGACCTGGGAAGGTTACAATTACGAGGATGCCGTTTTACTCAGCGAGCGTCTTGTAATGGATGATGTATATACATCCGTTCATATAGAGGAATATGAGGCAGAGGCAAGAGACACTAAGCTCGGACCTGAGGAGATTACAAGGGATGTTCCGGGTGTCGGTGATGATGCACTCAAGGATCTTGATGATAGAGGTATTATCCGAATCGGTGCTGAGGTTCGTGCCGGAGATATTCTTGTAGGCAAGGTTACTCCTAAGGGCGAGACAGAGCTTACTGCTGAGGAGAGACTTCTCCGTGCTATTTTCGGTGAGAAGGCAAGAGAGGTAAGAGATACATCACTTAAGGTTCCTCATGGTGAGTATGGTATTATTGTTGATGCTAAGGTATT
Organism: Firmicutes bacterium CAG:882; assembly: GCA_000435595.1. Lineage (GTDB taxonomy): Bacteria > Bacillota > Clostridia > Lachnospirales > Lachnospiraceae > CAG-882. The sequence goes on along the minus strand of FR895350.1, from coordinate 7,326 downwards.
TACAAGAGAGAATGGCGACGAGCTCTCACCTGGCGTAAATCAGTCTGTACGTATCTATATCGCACAGAAGAGAAAGATTTCCGTCGGTGATAAGATGGCTGGTCGTCATGGTAACAAGGGTGTCGTTTCAAGAATTCTTCCGGTTGAGGATATGCCATTCCTTCCTAACGGTCGTCCTCTTGATATCGTACTTAACCCACTCGGCGTGCCTTCACGAATGAATATCGGACAGGTGCTCGAGATTCACTTAAGTCTTGCAGCAAAGGCACTCGGCTTTAACGTATCAACTCCTGTATTCGAGGGAGCTGACGAGAAGGCTATTATGGATACACTTGATCTTGCCAATGATTATGTAAATATGGAGTGGGAGGACTTCAAGGAGAAGCATAAGGACGATGTAAATGAAGGCGTTATGCAGTACCTTGGTGAACACCTTGACCACAGAAAAGAATGGAAGGGCGTTCCTATTTCCAGAGATGGTAAGGTAAGATTAAGAGATGGTAGAACAGGAGAGTACTTCGACAGCCCGGTTACAATCGGACATATGCACTACCTGAAGCTCCATCACTTGGTTGACGATAAGATTCATGCACGTTCAACAGGTCCTTACTCACTTGTTACACAGCAGCCGCTCGGTGGTAAAGCACAGTTCGGTGGACAGCGTTTCGGAGAGATGGAGGTATGGGCACTCGAGGCTTATGGTGCATCTTATACACTTCAGGAGATTCTTACAGTTAAGTCCGATGATGTTGTAGGACGTGTTAAGACTTACGAAGCAATTATAAAGGGCGACAACATCCCTGAACCGGGTATTCCGGAGTCCTTCAAGGTATTACTCGAAGAGCTCAGATCTCTCGCTCTTGATGTTAAGGTTCTCGACGAGAACGGCGAGGAGGTTAACATTCAGGAGAACATCATTGGTGCTGATGAGGCTCCGTCATTTGATGAGCTTAAGGATTTCAAGTATGATGATGGCGATTTGGGTGATTTCGGTTACCAGAAGCAGGAATTTGTTGATGGAGAATTATCTAACGTCGATGATGATGACATGGACGATGCGGATTTTGGCGATGATATTGATTTCTCCGATGATGAAGAATAATAGAAGGGAGTTCCTAAAATGCCAGAGACAGTGAATAATGATTCATATCAGCCGATAACATTTGACTCAATCAGAATCGGACTTGCATCTACAGAGAAGATTCTTGAGTGGTCACATGGCGAGGTAACTAAGCCTGAGACAATCAACTACAGAACACTTAAGCCGGAGCGCGACGGTCTGTTCTGTGAGAGAATCTTTGGACCAATGAAGGATTGGGAATGTCATTGTGGTAAGTATAAGAAGATTAGATATAAGGGCATTGTCTGCGACCGTTGTGGTGTTGAGGTTACTAAGGCAAGTGTTCGTAGAGAGCGTATGGGACACATCCAGCTTGCAGCTCCTGTGTCACATATCTGGTACTTCAAGGGTATCCCAAGCCGTATGGGATTAATCCTTGACTTATCTCCTAGAGTTCTTGAGAAGGTTCTCTACTTTGTTTCTTATATTGTACTTGATCCGGGAACAACTACTTTGTCATATAAGCAGGTACTTTCCGAGAAGGAATATAATGATGCATGTGAGCAGTTCGGCAGTGACTCCTTCCGTGTCGGTATGGGCGCGGAGGCAGTCAAGGAGCTGCTTGAGGCAATAGATCTTGAGAAGGATTCAGAAGAGTTAAAGGCAGAGCTTGTCGACGCTTCAGGACAGAAGAGAGCAAGAATTGTCAAGAGACTCGAGGTTGTTGAGGCTTTCAGAGAGTCAGGCAACAAGCCATCATGGATGATAATGGATGTAGTTCCGGTTATTCCACCGGATCTTCGTCCTATGGTTCAGCTTGACGGTGGAAGATTCGCCACATCTGACCTTAATGACTTATACAGAAGAATTATTAACCGTAACAACCGTCTTGCAAGACTTATGGAGCTTGGTGCTCCTGATATCATTGTAAGAAACGAGAAGAGAATGCTTCAGGAGGCTGTTGATTCCCTTATCGATAACGGAAGAAGAGGCCGTCCTGTAACTGGACCGGGCAACAGAGCTCTTAAGTCCTTATCGGATATGTTAAAGGGTAAGCAGGGACGTTTCCGTCAGAACCTTCTCGGTAAGCGAGTTGACTACTCAGGACGTTCGGTTATCGTCGTTGGACCTGAACTTAAGATTTATCAGTGCGGTCTCCCTAAAGAGATGGCTATTGAGCTTTTCAAGCCTTTCGTTATGAAGGAGCTTGTTGCCAATGGTACAGCACATAACATTAAGAATGCCAAGAAGATGGTTGAGAAGCTTCAGACAGAGGTATGGGACGTTCTTGAGGACGTTATCAAGGAGCATCCTGTTATGCTTAACCGTGCGCCTACACTTCATAGACTTGGTATTCAGGCATTCGAGCCGATTCTTGTTGAAGGTAAGGCTATCAAGCTTCATCCACTCGTATGTACAGCGTTCAATGCTGACTTCGATGGTGACCAGATGGCTGTACATCTTCCACTTTCAGTTGAGGCTCAGGCAGAGTGCAGATTCCTTCTGCTCTCACCTAACAACCTGTTAAAGCCTTCAGATGGTGGTCCTGTTGCCGTTCCTTCACAGGATATGGTACTTGGTATCTACTATCTCACACAGGAGAGAGGTACATCCGTAGGTGATGCGACTCCGGCACTTGGAGAGGGCAAGGCATTCAAGAGCATTAACGAGGCTATTCTTGCATACGAGAATCAGGCACTTACACTTCATTCAAGAATTAAGGTATATGTTGAAAAGCAGATGCCGGACGGAACGGTTAAGAGCGGAATCGTTGAGTCAACACTCGGACGATTCATCTTTAACGAGATTCTTCCACAGGACTTAGGATTTGTGGACAGAAGCATTCCTGAGAATGAGCTTAAGCTTGAGGTTGATTTCCATGTAGGAAAGAAGGGCTTAAAGCAGATTCTTGAGAAGGTTATCAATACTCATGGTGCAACTAAGACAGCAGAGGTTCTTGACAGCATTAAGGCTATGGGCTACAAGTACTCAACAAGAGCATCCATGACCGTATCCATTTCGGATATGACCGTCCCTGCCCAAAAGAAGCAGATGCTTTCAGAGGCAGAGGCGACCGTTGAGAAGATTATGAAGAACTTCCGTCGTGGTCTTATCACAGAGGAAGAGCGTTACAAGGAAGTTGTGGAGACATGGAAAAAGACCGATGAGGAACTCACCGATGCACTTTTGTCAGGTCTTGATAAATACAATAACATCTTTATGATGGCTGATTCCGGAGCCCGTGGTTCCAATCAGCAGATTAAGCAGTTAGCAGGTATGCGTGGACTCATGGCAGATACATCAGGACGTACCATTGAGCTCCCTATCAAGTCTAACTTCCGTGAAGGTCTTGATGTACTCGAGTACTTCATCTCCGCCCACGGTGCCAGAAAGGGTATGTCCGATACCGCCCTTAGAACAGCGGATTCAGGATACCTTACAAGACGTCTCGTAGATGTATCTCAGGAGCTTATCATCCGTGAGGTTGACTGTGCTGAGAACAGAGATGAGATTCCGGGCATGGATGTCAGAGCATTTATGGACGGCAAGGAAGAGATTGAGAGCCTCAAGTCAAGAATTACGGGCAGATACCTTGCAGAGGATGTTATTGACCCTGCTACAGGTGAGGTCGTTGTGGCTGCTAACCATATGGTTACGCCTAAGCGTGCCGCTGCCATTGTTAAGACAGGTGTTGAGCATATTAAAATCAGAACAGTTCTTACATGTAAGTCGCATTCAGGTATCTGTGCTAAGTGCTACGGCGCTAACATGGCTACAGGTCAGGCAGTACAGGTCGGCGAGGCTGTAGGTATTATAGCAGCTCAGTCAATCGGTGAGCCTGGTACACAGCTTACGATGAGAACATTCCACAGCGGTGGTGTTGCCGGTGATGATATCACACAGGGTCTTCCTAGAGTTGAGGAGCTTTTCGAGGCTCGTAAGCCAAAGGGACTTGCAATCATTGCTGAGTTTGCCGGTGTTGCGAAGATTAACGACACTAAGAAGAAGAGAGAAATCGTCATCACAGATAATGAGACAGGTAACTCCAAGTCATACTTCATTCCGTTTAATTCAAGAATTAAGCCGGATATTGAGGATGGCAAGTACATTGAAGCCGGAGACGAGCTTACGGAAGGTAGTGTTAATCCACATGATATCCTTAAGATTAAGGGACCGCGTGCGGTTCAGGATTATCTCCTTCGCGAAGTACAGCGAGTTTACAGACTTCAGGGTGTTGAAATCAATGATAAGCATATTGAGGTCATCGTGCGCCAGATGCTCAAGAAGGTCAGAATAGAGACTCCTGGTGATTCAGAGTACCTTCCGGGTATGACGGCTGATACGCTCGAGTTCAATGAGACAAATGAGCAGTTAGAGGCAGAGGGCAAGGAGCCTGCAACAGCGACACAGATACTTCTTGGTATTACAAAGTCGTCTCTTGCAACCAACTCCTTCTTATCGGCAGCTTCCTTCCAGGAGACAACAAAGGTTCTCACCGAGGCAGCTATCAATGGCAAGGTTGACCCACTCATCGGTCTTAAGGAGAACGTTATAATCGGTAAGCTGATTCCGGCAGGAACAGGTATGAAGAGATATCGTTCAGTTAAGCTTACAACTGATGAAGTAGAAGAACTTAATGTATCTGAGGATGGAGAATTTTCTGTCGGTGAGGATACAGACATGGTAGAGGTTAACGGGACAGTAGGCTCTGAGGAATAGAACTAATAAAGATTTTATCGGATGAAGGGGCATCTTTATGTAAAGTGCCCCTTTTTCTGTTGTAAAACCGGTTATTTTTCGACTTTAATAATGAAATTGTGATAAATATCTGGCATACTTAAACAAAAAAAGGAGGATAAAACCGTGAAGAGTATAAGAATGAAGCTTATAACGTATTTTCTTGTGGTTATACTTTGTGTATGTCTTATAACAGGAGTTGTTGTGACTGCCACGACTAAGAGTGTGCTTAAAAATAATATTGAGCTTACAAGTTCGCAGACAGTAACAGAGACCCTGAAGGGTTTCCAGACATATTTAAGAACCATGAGCCAGCCGGTTGATTTAGTAACGAGAAAAAATGAAGTAAAACATCTTGAGGACAAGGGCGTATTTGAAGACAATGTAACAACAATACAGGATTCACTTATTGCTTCGCTCAAGGTGGTAGACAGCCCGGTGCGCTGTTATTATTCGACAGCCAACGGCTACTATATGGAAGGTCATCTTGAGACGATTGACGGAAAAGTAAAGGGAATCAAGACATTTGAGGAGAATGTAGACAATACGGGAAAACAGTGGTACACGGATTGTCAGAACAGCAAGAAGCGTGCAGGTGTATTTGCCACATTTACAGGGCCTTATGCAGATCCGCAGACAGGCGGACAGATAATAACCATAGCGCAGGAAATAAGAATTGACGATCAGAATTATGGCGTAGTTGCTCTCGATGTTGCATTTTCTGCACTCGAGGATTATGTACAGAACATCAGCCTTTTGAGCACAGGATATGTGCTTGTTGCGGATAAGGATGGTAAGATAGTAATTGACAATGAGAAGGACACAATCGCAGATGGAGATGTGAGCGGATTTAACTTTTGGAAGGAAGCGTCATCCGGCGAGGACACCAGCTTTGTTGAGAATGTTAATGGACACAGGTGGTACATATCGGTGCTTTCAGATGAGATTACAGGCTGGAAGCTTCTTGGCATTGTAAGCGAGGATGAGAATAATACAAGTATCAAGGCAATAAGCTCCGGAATTGGTGGAGCGGCTGTTTTCAGCGGTATTCTCGGAATAGTTATCGCAGTTCTTGTAGCAGTAAGCATGTCGAGAGAGGTTAAGAAAGTTCAACTTGCAATGCAGAAGGTTGCAGAGGGTGATCTTACTCAGAATATAGCAGCAAAACGTAAGGATGAGCTTGGACAGCTTCAGAACAGCTTCAACGATATGACGGTTCAGATATCGGGACTTATAAAGGATGTGGATGACAGGTCAAAGAATATTGTTGATGTGGCAGGGAACATTTCAACAATAACTGAGGAGACCAAGACAAATACCAATATGGTCATGGAAGCTATACATAACATTGCGCTTGGAGCCACGGATCAGGCAGGAAGTACGCAGCAGGCGGTTAACGAGGTTGAGAATCTCGCGCAGAGCCTTAATGATACAAAGACTCACGTTGATAATATAAATGAAATGTCCAATGAGACCGGAAAGCTCAGTGAGCAGGGCAAGCAGATGGTAAATCTTCTTATTGATAAGTCGGGACAGACAATGGACAAGTCAAAGACAACGATGCAGGTTATGAACGAGGTTATGGCGAGTGTGGATAAGATTAATTATATTTCAGATGCCATAGCCGATATAACAAGTCAGACAAATCTTCTCTCACTCAATGCAAGCATCGAGGCGGCAAGAGCGGGTGATGCGGGAAGAGGCTTTGCGGTAGTTGCCGATGAAATCAGACAGCTCGCTGACCAGTCAAGACAGTCAACCGATGAAATCAAGGCCATTATCAGCGAGGTTGTAAATAAGGCAACGGAAGCTGAGCAGGCAATGAAGGAGAACAATGACCTCATCAATGAACAGCAGGATGCCATAAATGATACTCAGAAGCTCTTTGAGAAAATTTCGGCATCTATAGAGAATCTGATAAACGGTCTTGCGGAGGTTGCAGAGCTTAACGGCAGGATGGAAGAAAATAAAGAGGCTGTTGTCGGTGAGATGTCAAGCATTGCGTCCGTTTCCGAAGAGTCTGCTGCTGCATCCGAAGAGGTAAATGCGTCGGTTGATCAGGTTAATAATACGATGGAAGATATTGTCAAGTATACCAATGAGCTTAACAGTATAGCCGGAGAACTCGAAAATGCTATTGAACACTTTAAATTATAAGGTTTTTAGGCATTATTTTAATCAAAAATTTGCTATAAAAAGTATTGACAAGCCAAAAGAAAATTGATATTCTAATAGAGCGTGCGAAAAACGACGTGTTTTTTGTGCGCTCTAAGACTTTCGATACGAAAGCAACCAAGTTACATTATTCTAATCAGGAGGTGAAAAAAGAATGCCTACATTTAATCAGTTAGTTAAGAAGGGTAGACAGACATCAGTTAAGAAGTCAACTGCACCGGCTCTTTTAAAGAGCTACAACTCTTTACAGAAGAAGAGTGTTGATGCAGCAGCTCCACAGAAGAGAGGTGTTTGTACAGCAGTTAAGACTGCTACACCTAAGAAGCCTAACTCAGCTCTCAGAAAGATTGCCA
>FR895349.1 GCA_000435595.1 Firmicutes bacterium CAG:882 | reverse complement strand
TCAGAAGGCTCGTTCAGGAGCTCCAAGACCTGGTTTTGAAGGTGGTCAGATGCCATTATATAGAAGATTACCTAAGAGAGGTTTCACTAACAGAAACTCTCTTGAGATCGTTGGCATCAACGTAAGCGCACTTGAGCGTTTTGAGAATGGTGCTGAGGTTTCTGTTGAGACATTAGTAGAAGCAGGTATCGTTAAGAATCCTAGGGATGGCGTTAAGATCCTTGGAAACGGAGAATTAACTAAGAAGCTCAATGTTAAGGCTAATGCTTTCAGCGAGGGCGCAAAGGCAAAGATTGAGGCACTTGGTGGAACCTGCGAGGTGATCTAATGTTTAAGACACTGGCCAACGCAATGAAAGTTAAAGAGATTCGTATGAGACTTCTCTTTACATTTCTAATGCTTCTCGTGGTTCGTTTCGGAAGTCTGCTCCCTATACCGGGAGTAGATACTTCCTACTTTAACACACTTATGAGTGGTGACGGCTTTGATTTCTTCAATGCAGTTACAGGCGGTTCGTTCCTTACGATGTCCGTTTTTGCGTTGAGTATCACACCTTACATCACATCTTCCATTATTATGCAGCTTCTCACGATTGCAATTCCCGCATTAGAGGAAATGCAGAAGGAGGGCGAAGATGGAAGAAAGAAGATTGCAGAGTATACACGTTATGTGACGGTTGCTCTTGCTTTAATCGAAAGTATTGCGATGGCAGTCGGATTTGGCGGTCGTGGTCTTTTTAGCGGCTACGCTACCATGAACGGCTTTGAGATGTTCTTAGAGGGACTGGTTATGGTGGTTACACTTACAGCCGGTTCAGCATTCCTTATGTGGCTCGGTGAGAGAATTACAGACAAGGGAGTTGGAAATGGTATTTCCATCATCCTTGTTATCAGTATTATTTCAAGAATACCTGAGGATTTTGTAACTCTCTATCAGCAGTTCATTCAGGGTAAGTCAGTACTCAAGGCAGTTATTGCGATTGTGATTATCGCAGCAGTTATCATCGGAATGGTTGCGTTTATCGTATACCTTAATGCAGGTACTAAGAACATTCCTGTTCAGTACTCACAGAAGATAAGCGGCAACACACGTTCCGGCGGACAGAAGTCGGCAATTCCTCTCAAGGTGAATACAGCGGGTGTTATTCCTGTCATTTTTGCTCAGTCATTAATGTCATTTCCTGTTGTTATTGCTTCTTTCTTCAATGTGAACTATGCTTCCGTTGGAGGAAAGATTTTAAGAGGTCTGTCACAGAGCAACTGGTGTGATCCGAAAGCACCGATATATTCAATTGGTTTAATTGTGTATATTGCATTGATTATTTTCTTTGCATACTTCTATACATCAATTACATTTAATCCATATGAAGTTGCACGTAATCTCCAGAAGAGTGGAGCTACCGTAGGTGGAATTACACCGGGCAAGCCAACTGCAGAGTATCTTACAAGAATACTTAATTACATCATCTTCATCGGTGCGATAGGACTTACTATTATATCTGTTATTCCTATTTTCTTCTCAGGTGTGTTTAATGCAGATGTATCGTTTGGTGGAACTTCCATCATCATCATCGTAGGCGTTATACTTGAGACAATAAGACAGATAGAAGCATTGATGGTTGTAAGAAAGCCATCGAGAATCTTCTAAATCAGATTCTTTTCAACCTGATGGCTGGATGTAGACCGGAATACCGGAATATGAAAGTCATCAGGTTGGTTTATTTTAACACAAGAGTGGTTTGATTTATAATCATTCATTGTCTAAGGAGGCAGTTCTAATGAAAATCATTATGTTAGGTGCTCCGGGAGCAGGTAAAGGAACACAGGCAAAGAAGATTGCAGATAAGTACAACATCCCGCATATCTCAACAGGAGATATCTTCAGAGCAAACATCAAGAATGGTACGGAACTCGGTAGAAAAGCCAAGGAATATATGGATAAGGGACTGTTAGTTCCTGATGAGCTTACACTTGACCTTATAATGGATCGTTTTAAGTCAGATGATTGTAAGAACGGATATGTACTTGACGGCTTCCCAAGAACGATACCTCAGGCAGAAGCACTTGATGCTGCTTTAAGCAATGCAGGTGAGAAGGTTGACTTTGCAATCAATGTTGAAGTACCTGATGAGGATATTGTTAACAGAATGTCCGGAAGAAGAGCATGTGTTTCATGTGGTTCAACATATCATATCAAGTATGCTCCAACTAAGGTTGAAGGTATTTGCGACAGATGTGGCAAGGAGCTTATATTGAGAGATGATGATAAGCCTGAGACAGTTCAGAACAGACTCAATGTATATCATAAGCAGACACAGCCGCTTATAGATTTCTATAAGAATAAGGGTGTGCTTGCAGAGGTTGACGGAACTGTTGATATGGAAGATGTCTTTAATGCCATTGTCAAGATTTTAGGATAGGTGTAGATATGTCAGTTACAATTAAGTCCAGCAGAGAAATTGAATTAATGCGTGAGGCAGGCAGGATACTTGGAAGAGTTCATGAGGATCTTGAAAAGTTTCTTAAGCCGGGAATCAGTACTTATGATATTGACAGATACGGATATGAGCAGATAAGACATTATGGTTGTACGCCTTCATTTCTTAATTATAACGGATATCCCGCATCAATATGCGTATCCGTTAATGAGGAGGTTGTGCATGGCATACCGTCTAAGACCAGAATCATCAAAGATGGCGATATTGTAAGTCTTGATGCGGGTGTAATCTACAAAGGATATCATTCGGATGCAGCAAGAACACATGGCGTCGGTAACATAAGCCCTGAAGCAAGACAGCTTATTGATGTCACGAGACAGTCATTTTTTGAGGGCATCAAGCATGCTAAGGATGGTGCACATCTTCATGAAATATCCAATGCAATAGCAGCATATGCTGAGCAGTTCGGATATGGAGTTGTGAGAGACTTAGTGGGACACGGTATTGGAACTAAGCTTCATGAGGAGCCTGAGATTCCTAATTTCCGCCAGAGATTCCGTGGAATGAAGCTTCAGGCAGGAATGACACTTGCCGTTGAGCCTATGATTAACATGGGAACCTGGGAAGTGTACTGGTTAGATGATGATTGGACGGTAGTAAGTGCAGATGAATCCCTTTCGGCACATTATGAGAATACAATTCTTATAACGAAAGAGGGTTGCGAAATTTTGTCATTACCGGATTAGAACTGTAGGATGTATATGGCCGCAAAGCGGCAGAATGCGAGGAGACATGTCAAAGTCGGATGTAATTGAAATTGAAGGTAAGGTAGTTGAGAAGCTTCCTAATGCAATGTTCCAGGTTGAGCTTGAAAATGGACATCAGGTACTTGCACACATCAGTGGAAAGCTTCGTATGAACTATATCAGAATTCTTCCGGGAGATAAGGTTACAATTGAATTATCCCCATACGATTTAAGTAAGGGAAGAATTATCTGGCGTGATAAATAATTTTGAAAAAAAGCTTGCAATTTATACCATACCTATGATATATTATAGGACGGACGTTTTTTTTCAGTTATTTTAGTTTATAGGGAAGTTTATAATGAGTTGCAACCGGACTTCCATATA
>FR895348.1 GCA_000435595.1 Firmicutes bacterium CAG:882 | reverse complement strand
AACTAAAATCTTGTATTTCATCCAAACCACCTCCAGTATCCATATTATACGATAAAAAACAATGAAATCACAACAAGAGTACATGAAGAGCGTACTTCCCGGCAACGAAATTACGAAAGTGAGGAATACGAAACAGACCACCTGCTCCCAGTGTGTAGGTTCCACCCATCTTTTCAAATGTACTTTTCATGTGTTATTCCTCCTTGAAATCGGCGGTAGTGTCAAAAACCACCTGTTTTATTGTTCAAAAATCCTTTAAAACCTTGATTTATCGGAGGTTTGCAAATAAAAAGAGCATTAACCTCCCTTTTTGAAGTATAATGAGTTCACCACAAACCATTATCAACAAAGGAGACAATGCTCATGGACATTATACTTTATTTACTTCAGTTAATTCAATACCAACATAAACAAATCTGCCGGCTTCTTAACTTTATCTGCAGATATATCCCCCTTAAGCAGTTGGCTTTCGATGATTCCCATTTCCCCACATACCAGAAGTTCAAGATTGATGAACTCCCTCTGGTCACCGACTTCCGTCAGGACTGGACTTATAAGGAACTCATCCCTTACTACGAAAAACGGTATGGTAAGAAGATACGTCCTGTCAGCCGCCGCTCTGAATGTGACATTCCTGATGACTGCACCTGCCCCCGCTGTGAAACTGCGCTGTCCACACTGTGGGAATACTCTGATTCCAAAGAAGGACCGCAAGCACTTTATCATCCATAAGTGTGTCAATCCAAAATGCCCTTATTATCTCCACAACCTCAAAAAGGTGGATAAGGAAGACCTTAATAAGGATTACGGCAAAAATGAATATAAACTCCACTATATCTACCGTGAGTTTACGATGGATTTCTTCAGCATGGATTTATCTACCCTGCCAAAGAATGCCTCTTCCCTGAAATTCAGTAAGCACAATGCGCATACCTTTTAACGATAACCCACTAATCGTTAAAAGGTGGTGCATTTTTGAAGTCGCTGTTTTCGAGCAAAATAATAAAAGCGGCAACCACAGCACTGAAATTTGTACCAAGGTTGCCACTTTACCTATTAAAACAGCTATTTTTCACTTGTATCGCACCATTCTTGTATAAAATAAGGGGTCTATATGTCAGAATATTCTCCTACAATCTCCATATCTTGAAATTCTGCATATTTTCTTAGCTTGTCCTTCTGTGCATCAAGACTATAGCCATCAACCTGAATTGCTGTAGATACACGAGTATATATGCAACATCTTGTTTTCTTCTTCAAGAATCTTACACTCCTATTTTGGCAATACTAATGGCGAATTTTTCAATAATCCTGCAATAACAGAATCGTATTTGGCTGTTCCGTAATCCTCAACGATGCTTGTTATTCTAGCCCCGGCATCCTTGGAAGAAGCACCACACAGAAAGACTCTCTCATCCGCTGTTCCATAGTCCAGCACGATAAACCGATCATGGAATATGCCACCTGTCTTCTTCATTAACAGTTTTACAGTTGGATATTCCTTACGGAAATCCGTATATTCTATGTTGTGAAGTTTATTATTCCCAACATTATCGCTAAATAAAATAATATTTACTCCTGTCGGAGAATTCTTAAGATGTACCAGCGTTCTTAAACCAATGTAATTATCAACCACATATATTGATGACTTTGCCTGCCTGTAAATAGACTCGTAAACCTCATCCGCACTACTAAATTTTGCATTAAACATAAGCCACTTTTCATCATCATCTGAAATAAAACTATTCATCATATCCGCAAGTTCAGATTTCGTCACTACATCCTTCAAGCCTTCTGCGACATCAGAAATCTGTTTTTCAAGAGATATCATATCAGAATTGATTTTACTAATTTCAATTCTGTTGTTAGCAGTCTCCATGCTTAACTGAAGTAATTCTCTCTGTCCGATTAAATCACGATTTTCTAATATGTAATCTTTCATTCTTTTGAAGGTTCTTATTAATGCCTTACTCTGTTTAACAGCCAATGGCTCTTTTAAAACAGTCAGCAGCATATATAGTCCTTGCTCTGTAAATACATGAGGATTATAGCGGCTTTTTGAACTTATATTTGCGGTACAATTTTTGTACCTCAAATCTTCTAATTCCTCATCCGTCAGTTCAAACATAAAATCTTCATCAAATTTTTCAATATTATTTTTTACCTGTCTATTAAATCCCTTCGTATCATAGCCATATATCTCTGCTAAATCAGCATCCAACAATACCCTTTTACCTCTAATTTCATAGAGTTTTTCTTTTAAGTATTCTTCAGTTACTTCTATTACTGTAACATCAATTTCCTTCTTTTTATCTTCTGGCATAAAACTCCTCCGTTCATTTTTTGTCCGAAAGCATCATATCTGACCATTTTGCTGATGCCAGTAAAATGGTCTAGTGTTCTGTTTTGGTGATTTTGTCATAATACGCTTTATACCTGTAAATCGTTCTCTCACTGACATTATTCCTTCTTGCAATCTCCACCATAGTCATTCCACTTTCATAACCGGCAACAAAATCATTGTAAATAGCCATCCATTTTGCATTGTGCTTCTGCCTTCCACTTAATTTACGATTTTTATAATATTCCAATTCTTCAAGTAACTCGGCGTTTTCATTTTCTAAATCTTCAATTCTTTTTAATGCTTCCTCAAGTGTTATAACCTTCTCCACTTCTTTGTCCCTCCGTTCATGTCATTTTCGTTTTGTCTATATTATATATTGCTAATCAGTATTAGCCAATTTGATTTTGTCATGCATGAAGTTTCCGTAAATTATTTTTAGGCATCAAAAAAGAAGGTATCTTTCAACCTTCTTCTCTGATACCTTACTATTCCTTCATATCTTCTTTATCTTTTTCAGACAATGCAGGATGCTACATATAAAATATCTCTTTCTGCCTTTCTATCTCTGCTTTTAGCTGCTCCTTTGTTGGCAGATATGTGAGATATTTTGACATAAAAAGTCTGTCGTTATCGTGTAGTACGGAATATCTTGCTATATCCTCATCAGTCTCAGCACAAAGTAATATTCCCAGTGTAGGATTATCTCCCTCTTTACATTTTAATTCATCATACATGAACCACCTTCGGGCGGTTCGGATGTATTGTTACAAGCTGTAAATAATCCGACGACAAGCATCATCAAAACTGCAAGTACCAATATGGCAAAGTTTTTCTTCTTGGTCATAATTCCCTACAAATTAGTTTTTTATGTACGAACGGTTGATCAGTCCGTTAATACCGTTTTTATTTTGCCGAATACTTAATACAGAGTTTCAGCACGTTTTTTGCGCTTCGCTGTAATTCCGCAAGCGTAATTCCGTCCTTACCTTTTAGCGATTTCAAAATCGTCCCGTCGCTTTTGCCCTTATATCTACCGAAATTAGGTGCGCCCGGCATAAATACGTCAACCTGCGCCCTCACTCGATAGGCTTGATTTTCAAGAGTTTTGAACACTTCGCTTTTTCCACTCTTCATCCACCAATCGGTCATCACGCAACCTTCATAGCCCCAATCATCGCGTAAGATAGTCGTAACAAGCTCATAATTGAAATAATTGTAAATGCCGTTGAGTTTGTTATACGAAGTCATAAGGCAATCGGGCTTTGCTTCTTTTATGCAGATTTCAAAGCCTTTAAGATAAATTTCGCGCAAGGCTCTTTGACTGACACGGGAATCGTTTTTGCTTCTTTTCGATTCCTGATTGTTACAAGCAAAATGCTTTGGTGTTGCGCTTGCCCCTGCGCCTTGAACACCCTTTATATAAGCCACAGCCATTTTACCCGTAAGGTACGGATCTTCCGAAAAATACTCGAAGTTTCTTCCGCATAGCGGATTGCGGTGTATATTGATGCCCGGCGCAAGCAAGACATGAGATTTTCTCTCTATCACTTCTTTACCGAACTCATAAGCAAGATTTTCTACAAGCTCATCATTGAAAGTCGATGCAAGAGCGACGCCGTTAGGTAACAAAGTAGAATGTGCTTGCAGTCTTGCTCCGCTCGGACCGTCGTTTGTAGAAATTGCGGGAATACCTTTATCGAACAGCGACTGACAGCTCGCCCCGAAAGTACCCGCGTTGCCTTTCGGACCGTAAGGCGAATTCATCATATAAAGCGAACCGCGTGTGATTGCTTCCAATTCTTCGGGCGTAAACTCTGCAACAAATTCGTCAAGAGTAATCCTTCCGTCTATTACGTCCTGCAATTTGAAGTATGTATTTCCTTTTCCTTTGAGAGTTTCAGGCAAACGACTTTGCAAACATTCCCGCAAATTCACGGTTGCAACGGGCGTGTCCTCATAGCGCAAACCGTTTGCGTTTACCATACGCTTATAAGAATATCTCGGCGCACAGGCTTCTTCGCAAGCCTTTATCAACACCGTTTTTTCAAGATTAATCACAAAAATCTGCTTTACTTCATTTACGTTCTCGCCGATGAAAATCTTATATTCCCCGCTTTCAAGCACGAAAGAATTTTTATAACCCGATATTCCTGTATCGTCGAACGATGCAAAATCTTTTAATTCTACCGTTACGGACAAACTTTGCGTTTCATTAGGGGCAAGCTCTTTTGTTTTAACGTAAGCCGCCAACTCTCTCGACGGTTTTCCGAGCTTGCCTTGCGGTACGGACAGATAAACCTGCACAACTTGCTTGCCCGTAAAGCCGCCCGCATTTTTTATGGCAAATGTTACGGTAACCGCAGTTTTCACAGTTTGTTTTACTTTACAGTCGGATATTTCAAACTTTGTATAACTTAAACCATAGCCAAACGGATAGATAATTTTATCCCTTGCAAAAGTGTTGAAATATCTGTAACCGACGTATATATCCTCGGCGTAATTGTTGTATTTTTTGTTCCCGAAATATTTGTACGATGGATAATTTTCGATTTTCGCAATCGTATCGGTAAGTTTACCGCTCGGCGATACTTTTCCGAGCAATACATCCGCTACGGCGTTACCCGTTTCCTGACCGCCTTGCCATACGAACATAAGCGCATCGGGCTTATGTTTTTCAATACGGGTTACGTCCATTATCGAACCGCTGTTGATTATCACGCAGACTTTTTTGAAATATTTGCGCGCAAGGGCAAGCAGATTTTCTTCCACATCTGTTAAGTACCAACTACCCCTCTCGATTTTATTCTCTCTGTCCTCGCCTGCGGCTCTGCCGATTACAACGACTGCCGTTGTATTCCGTTTTGCCGCAGATGCAATGAACTCGTCTTTTACAGGCATTTCCTTGTAGCACATTGGCCAATGTCCCCAATACCCTTCATCGGGGATATGGTTTTTCGTCCAATGCTCATAGGTCTCCGCCACTTGGCTGTCGAGATTTGCCCCGCCTGCCCGTAAACCTTCAAGTATAGACACTTTGTACGGCGGCTTCACATCGCCGCCACTTCCGTATCCGACGTAAAAAGTATTGATCTGACATCTTCCGAAAAGTGCGAATTGCTGGTTGCCAAGCGGTAACGTACCGTCATTTTTAAGCAACACACAACCCTCTGCGGTTGCTTTACGGCAAAGCTCTATTATTTCATCGCACGAAGTTATCCCGTCGTCCACCTCGAAAACAGACTTTTGCGACAACTTATTGTGAAGTTTAATGATTTCTGATATTATCGACAATGTTCCGGCCTCCAAACAAATACTTTATTTTACTTTTGCATATACGGTTTCGGCAAAGAGTTTTGCCCCTGCCACGTTTGGATGCACTCCGTCTTGGAACAGTTCGGGCTTATTGTCGAATACGGAATACATATCAATGAAATTATATCCGTAATCCGAACACATCTCTTTAACCGCCGTTCTGATTTGCTTTGCAATAACTTCGGCGTCGATATCGAACTTTACAGGCTTACCTTTTAATCCCCATACAGGCGAAGGTGCAAGCAGATAAATTTCAGGCGACGTTGGTAACGCCTTATATGCGTTTATTATTTCAAGCAAATTAGTTTTGAACGCTTCTGCGCCTTTCCAATTATAGGGCTTGCTGTCGTTTGTGCCGAACATGATAATTACTTTATCGGGCATAAAAGCAAGACTATTTTTATAGTTCTTGTCTTTCACATAGGGCATATCTCCGTCTTTCATAGCCGTGCGCCCAGAAAAGCCGAAGTTGTTTACACAGTACCCAGCGCCGAGCATTTTCGACAACACGGCAGGATAATTTCTTTTCGTGAGATGATAACTGCCGTAAGTAATACTGTCCCCTACACAAGCAACTTTAATTTGTCCCTCCTTGTGCTTATTCATCGGATGAATTTTGACAAGACACCCTTTCTCATATAAACACACCATGACGATTATCAGATAAAGGGCAAAGCCACCTATTGCTATTAAGGCAATTACATAAGGCTCCATTATTCAACTGTGTCTCCGTCGGAATTATTTTTGTTTGTATCGTTGCCCTTCTTTTTTGTTTTCTTCTTTGCTTCCCATTTCTTACGCTTTTCTTCCTGTTTTGCAAGATACTTGGCATTTTCCGTTTCAAAATCAAGTCCTTTCCTTGCGCAATGGTCTTTAAGGTCTGCAATACGGTTTTCTTCCGCTTCTCTTTCTGCCTGCTCTCTTTCCACTCTGTCCTGTTCTTCGGGTTCAAGCCACACTTCGCCTTTTGCAATAACAGCTTCCTTCTTACGGCGCAAAAGCTCTGCATTGATTTCGGGAAGTTTCTTTTCTACGTTGACAAACGGAATTAAAGCCAAGAAAGCAACTGCCATAATAATATCGAACAAATAGAACGAAAGCGACATAAACGATTTTACGGCTTCGGAAGCTACGACTCCTTCGGCATCTACAAAGCCGAGCTTTAATATCGTGGATTCATAACCACCCGCAAACGGCGCATATATCAATCCCATAATCGCCCCGACAATTGCCGTAGCAAGCAAGCCTTCCACTCTGAAACCCGATTTATATTCGATACTGTCAAACGCATAGCACATAAGCGTTGCAAATATGTACGCATTGGGAATCATGCCGAACTGCCTTAAAAATCCCGCAACCATAGCGACAGGAATATTATCAGACATTATCCAACCCAATACGCTTCCGATCAATACCAATGCGTAGCCTGCAAACGTAATATTCTTGATACCGAATTTTCTAGCAAGGGGATACGCTATAATTGCACCAAGACCAAGCGGAACGCCCGTTATTATCTGATACAGCATATACATTGAGCCGTTTTCCGCACCGCCAAGCACAAACTTTATGTAGAAATACTGAACGTTGCCACCCTTAAACGAATCTACAATGCCTTGTATCAAAGCAAGAACCGTAAGTATAATCCAATACTTATTTGTAAAAAGTGCCTTCATTTGAGCCTTTAACGGCACTTTGTTTTCATCCTCTACTTCTTCCGCAACATCCTCGATTATGCGCTCTCTCGTGTAGTAATACTCCATAAGGAACAGCGGAATGGCAACAACCGAAAGGACGATTAAAAGTATCGAATAACCTCTAATATCTTTTTCAAGCCAGAAGGGTAACACGACGGAACTAACAAGCATTCCGATAAGAATACCCGAGATAAGAGTCCAAGACATCTTACGAATAAATGTGAGCTGTGCCTTTTCTTTCGGATCTCGCGTGGATACAGACACAATATTATCTCTGAACGTGTAGAAAAATGAACAGCCTACCGTATTGTAACAAACAAGCATAAAGAAGAAATAATACCAATAGCTCTCGCCGAGCGTTGTGCCGGGAAACAGGAATATCAATGCGCCGACTATAATTGACATAAAGCCGAAAATCAAATACCACGGGCGGAAACGTCCCTGCTTTGATTTTGTCCGGGATAGCAAGAAACCGATTAAAAGTCCCAAGCCGACACCTAAAACTTTGGTAACAGTCATTATGACTTCATAATATCCGCCCATTTTCTGAATCATCTCAACGTTGCCCGTACCGTACATTGCGCCTACCTGCTGTGTAAAGAATTTTTCAACAAGCGCGGCAATGGTATTGACAACGAAAATAAGTCCGAGCGGACCTAACAAGTGTCCTAAAAGCTTTTCTTTTTTGGACACCGCTCTCGTCTTGACTCGTGAGTCCATAATCGGCTTTGCAAACAAGCCGCCGCTCAAAAGCCCTTTGCTTTCTTTTGCCATTATTTGTTCCTCCTTAAATCATACACGCTGCTTTCAAATATCAAATTCAGCACGTTGGCTGCCGCAACCCTAACAAGATTCATATCAAGCTGCTTATTCTTATAAGCCTTGAATAAATATTTCCTTACTGCTTTTCCACCCGGCTCTATTAAATCGTTGCCGCATTTATGACAGAGTTCGTGCTTACCTTTATTGTCGCCCGTCGCTGTCCAATCGGTCATAACAAGCCCTTTATATCCCCATTCATTTCTCAAAACAGAAACGCATAACTCATAGTTATTAGGCGTATATACGCCGTTCAGCTTGTTATAGCTCGTCATGATTGATTTAGGCGCACTCGTCTTAACTGCAATCTCAAAGCCTTTCAGGTATATTTCACGCAACGCCCTTTCGCCCACGTTAGACGACATAGATTCGCGTTTATCTTCCTGATTGTTACAGCAGAAATGCTTAATCGTTACGCCCAAGCCTTTATGCGACTGAACGCCTTTCGTGACCGCCGAAGCGAACATACCCGAAACAAGCGGATCTTCCGAATAGTATTCAAAGTTGCGTCCGCAAAGCGGATTGCGATGGATATTCATACCTGGTGCAAGCCAAACGGTTACACCCGTTTCTAACATTTCCACGCCTATTGCCTTGCCTATCTTTTCTACAAGCTCGATATTCCAAGTCTGTGCTTGCAGCGTGGCGCAAGGGAAAGCCGTCATATACTGATATACTTTGTATCCCTTGTTCGACTTTGCAAGGAAGAATTTTTCAAATTTCTTTATCCAACCCCATTGCCAATCATCGGGAACGTGGTCAATATATCTCGGCGAACCGCACTTTGTATAGGCATTTTTAGGCGAAAGCCGAAGCCCTGCGGGACCGTCGCTTAAATTGATATTCGGGATACCACGCTTTAACAAACCGATGCTCGTTCTGCCTGCGACGGAAGGCGTTACGTTATAACTGCGTCCCATATATCCGCCGCCTACCGTAAGTTCTATAAGGTCTTTGTCGGAAAGCGTTTTCAAATATTTTTCAGTCTGCGGTGTAGTTATAATCGGGGACAAATTTCCATATTCGTTTTTCTTTGTTGCAATAGCGGCTGCTTTTATTTCGATAACGGGCAAATCGGCAGAATACGTTTCATCTTTAATGTCTGCCGTTATCTCATTGAACTCGCCACGTTTTTTGCACACGCTTTTGCAAATTTCGGTAACAACTTCCGCATCGAGATTCAGAACCGCAACGGGTGTTATATCTTTAATGGAATTACCAATGAATACGCCGTATTTTCCGCTCTGCAAGACGTATTTAGCATCGCGCTCGTCATATACCGCAAAATCGGTAAGGTCGAACGTGAGAGTTAATTCCTCGCTCTCGTTCGGTCTTAATCCTTTGGTCTTTGCAAACGCGCAAAGCATATGCCTTTCGCACTTGATTGTTCCCTGCGGTTTTGCAAGATAGACTTGCACTACTTCCTTTCCCGAATATTCTGTTCCTGCGTTTTTAACGGCAACCTTTAACTTTACAACGCTTTTTTCTGCGTCTATACTTTTCGTTGCAATTTCAAACTTTGTATAGGAAAGTCCGAAGCCGAACGGGTATCTTACGTCCACGCCAAAGGTATCAAAGTAACGGTAGCCGACGTATATGCCCTCTTTATACTGCTGTTCGAGTACATTTCCTAAAATTCCATATTCGTCCGACGCAGGGTAGTCCTCGTATTTATAAGCCCAAGAATCGGTAAGTTTACCCGAAGGCGTAACCCTGCCGCAAAGAATATCGGCAAGAGCGTTTCCGCCTTCTTCTCCGCCTTGCGCCATAAATATGATCGCCCCGATATTTACTCCGTCCAATGCGGTTAAATCTATCTGACTTCCGCAATTAATAACAAGCACAAAGTTTTTATATCTTTCCGATAAAAGTTTGATATTGTACAGCTCGACATCCGAAAGCAGGAAATCTCCCGCCTCTCTGCGACGGTCTGCACTCTCGCCCGCCTGACGAGCTACAACGTAGATTGCCGTGCCGCATTCGCACAAATCTTCTTCCTGAATCTTATCGCCTATGGGGAATTTGAGCGGGGTAACGTGTATAACCTCGTCAAACATTTTCTGCACTTCCCATATCTTATACTTTTTAATGCGTTCTTCGATTCCGAGCCGCCATTCTTCTTTTTCCTGTGCGAACTGTTTATCGAAACGGTCAAGCCAACGGGTGGACAAAATTTCAAAGCCTGCATTTTTCAATCCGCTTTCAACATTAACTGAATAACGTTCCTGAACATCTCCGCTACCCGTACCGCCCTTTATCGTCATACGAACACCCGCGCCGTATGCAGCGATTCTCTTTTCTTTAAGCGGTAAAGCACCATCGTTTTTGAGTAAAACCATACCCTCCGCTGCCACTTGACGAGCAATCTCACGATGCAAAAGTTCTCTGTTTGTAATATCTGCCGTAGGATTACCGAAAAGCCTGAATTTAGCCATTTATTCCACCTCCATCATAATTTCCTGCGTTATATGATTTTTTGTTTTAATTAGTATCCTTGTCTGACCTTTAATCGTCCCCGCCCGAACTGCCGCAAGACAACTGCCACGAAAACTGTTGTGATAAGGGTTATTATAAGTTTCGTCTGTCTTTACCTGTGCCGAACCAAATCCTTGTAAATATACGCTTTCGCCGATAAGCTGCAAGTCAACTTGTTGTTCTACATACGGCACTATATTACCGTTTTCATCAACAAATTTAATATGTATGAACGCAAGCTCACCCGTTTTCAGTTTTGTTTTATCAGTCTGCACTTTAAGCGTTACTTTCTTTCCCGAAGATAGCTTGCTTTCACTTATCTCACGTTTATTCGAGTCCAAAGCAACAGCTTTCAGCGTTCCGCTCTTATATTTCACTTTGAACAAGGCAACAAAATCTTCAACTCTTTTTCTGCCTACTTTATTCCCGTTCAGATACAATTCTATGTACTGCGCGTCGGCATAAACTTCCACTACTGCCTTTTTATTCTCATAGCCTTGCCAATTCCAACTCGCAATACAATCCGTAAATCTCCATGCGCTTTTGAACGGAACTTCCTTTCGATGATTGAGCGGTCTTACGCCGATATACGGCTCTTTCGTAAGTCCCCAAACCCGTTTCATAAATTCGCTTTCGGCTGTAATGTTGCCTTCCAAGTCTATCGTTCCCGAACCTGCCAACAGCGGCAAACCTTTGTAACTGTAATAAGTCCAATCGCCGACTCCCGCTTCTCCGAGATAGTCCCAAGCCGCCCACACGAAATCGCCAATCAGTCCCGGTATATCTTTGACTTTCGACCAATTATACGGCAAGTCTTTTACCATAGTTTCCGTGCCGAGCATCATCCTTTCGGGATATTTTTTACCGTCGATTTCATATCTCGACGAGCCGTAATTCAAACCGATAATATCAATATTATCTGCAACTTTCAGAGCAACTTTCTCGGCTTTTTTCAGCTTACTCATAAAGAACATTAGTCCGCCGAGTTTCTGTGCCATTGCATTGAAAAACGTTGATCCGCTTTTTTTCTCTCTTTTCTTTTTGGTTTTATCGGGTAACGGCTCTCTTTTGTATTCGCCTTTGTCTTTGTAAATACCAACGCCCATTTGTGCGTACACATCAATCAAAAGATTTACACCGCAAGTTACATGGCGGGTACTATCCAAAGACTTTACAAAATCACGCATCTTCCCGCAGAGTTCAATACCTTTATCCTCTGCCGTTTCCGATACTTCGTTGCCTATCGAATACATTATTACAGACGGGTGATTATAGTCTTTTTTAACCATCCGCATTAGTGTAAACTTATAATCGGAATTGAAATCCCTTGAATAATCGTGATATTCTTTTGGTATATACCAACCGTCAAAGGCTTCATCTAATACAAACATTCCGAGTTCATCACAAGCCTGTAAGAAATACCTTGAACAGGGATTGTGGGCGCAACGGATAGCGTTATATCCCGCTTCCTTTAATATTTTAACTTTGCGGTATTCAGCTTCTTTGAACGAACACGCACCTAATATTCCGTTATCAGAGTGAATACAGCCGCCCCGCAATAATGTTTTTTCGTCGTTTACGAACAAACCTTGTTCGGGAATAATCTCTACCTTGCGTATGCCGAATTTAACTTCCTCACAGTCCTTATCCGTTCTCACCACGCATTTATATAAGTACGGATTATCTACACTCCAAGGTTTTGCATTTTCGAGTTCTATTTCGCCCGATTCCCCTTTATAGAGCAAAATTGCCCCATCATAGATTTCTACATACGGATGCGATTCTGATAAAATATCAACTTCAATTTTTGCAGGTTCAACGGAAAGCGTGGTTACTCTCACGCTTTTAATTTCGTTATATTCTTTTTGTATTAACTGTATGGGGCGATATATTCCGCTACCTGTGTACCAACGGCAATTAGGTGTAAGCGTGTTATCGGCTATAACCTCCAATACGTTTTCGCCCTCAATGAGCTTGCCTGTAAGTTCTACCGTGAAATCTGAAAAACCGTTTATGTTTGTTCCGACTATTTCCCCGTTCAGTTTAACCGCTGCGTACCTATAAACGCCCTCAAACAGCAGAGCGGTATATTTGTGCAAATTTTCTTTGACAACATTAAAAGACTTACGGTAAACGTATTTACCGCCCGGAAAGAAAGCGCATTGTTTACCGTTCACGCAATTCTCGTAACGCTTTTCTTCAATCATCGCATCATGCGGAAGCCGAACGATTTTTTCTTCGCCGTTACCTTTCGTTAATATCCAATTGTCATTGAACTCTACTCTCATTTTTCCCCCAACGCGACAAGAATTTCTATAAAAGTTGCCACTCTGCCTACATTATACAAAGTTCTCAAATAAAGAATATTGCATTAAAGTCCGAGATATTATACAATAATACGGGAGGCGTCTATGGAAACTAATAATCTGCTTAAAACTTGCGAGCTTTTATATGCTTCGTATAACTTACCGATTATCTGCTTTAATGACAGGAACGAAGTCATTAAATTTAACTGCTCATATCTCGGTTATGAAAAAGTATTCCGACACATTGCAAATAGAGTTACAGGCGAAAGCAATCCTTCGCTTGTTTCAGGTTATGCGGGTTTGTACGGTGCAATTAAAACCAACGACGAAAAAACGCTAATTTTGGTAGGGCCGTTCAAAAATAAGAAAATCTCGGATGACCTTTTTGCATCTTTAATTCACGAGCATAATCTTGATTGGAACGAGCTTGATTCGCTGAAAGAATTTATCGGGAATATCCCGCGAATTTCATATAATAAATTTCTCAATTTCATTTGTCTTGTACATTATTTAATTAACAGAGAAGAAATATCGATAGTAGATTTCTTTAATAGTCAAAACAATGACTTCAAAGTTCCCGAAAAATACACCGAAGAAATTTGGAAAGAAGATGACTTTATTCACGGTACTTATAACCTTGAACAGCGGCTTTTAAGTTATGTTAGAAACGGCGACGTGGAAGGACTTGCGGCATTTTTCAAAACGGTTGCCAATACCCCCACTCCCGAAGGCAAACTTGCCGACGATGCGCTTCGTCAATCAAAGAATATTTTTATAGGATTTATAGCACTTGTCGGTAAAGCCGGGGCAATTAAAGGCAATCTCGATATAGAGCAAACATATCAGCTTATTGACCTATACACGCAAGAATGTGAGCGTTGTATTTCAGTTAATCAAGTAAATGAATTAAGGTATAATGCAATTATAGATTTTGCACAGAGAGTTGCCGATCAAAAACATCCCGAAGCCTATTCCGACGAAGTATATTCCGCGCTACAATTTATAAAAACTCATACTAACCAACCCATAGGCGTTGACGACGTTTTGAAGCACGTTTATAAAAGCCGTTCTATGTTTATGGAACAGTTCAAAAAAGAAACAGGCGAAACGATTGCCCGATATATCATAAAAGCAAAATTACAGGAATCGAAACAACTGCTTGCTTATTCCAATAAGTCCATTGCCGATATAAGCAATTTCTTTTACTTTTCGAGTCAGCCGCATTTTCAAAGAGCTTTCAAAAACGAATACGGCATTACCCCTCTTGCCTACCGCAAAAAGAAACTAAACAAATAAAAAACAACGGTTTATTTCGTCGTTTTCTTCATTTTAATTTGTCTTTGCACTTCTTCCTCGTCTGCTTTAAATTTCGTATCACATTCATAACTGGTGGTTTGCTTGTGTTTCTAGCCTTTTCAACTCCTGCTCTGTCTCAATGATTTCTCTTTGAAGTGCGTCATACTGCTCCTGAGAAATGTCACCATTTGCGAGAGCTGTGTTTGCTTGTTCAGCGGCAGTTTTCAGAGTGGCTAACTTCTCCTTGGTTTCACCAACTGCATCAGCAAGAAGCTTCTGCTTTTGTGCAAGCAGCTCTGTATTTCCCGGATCAAGTTTCAATAACTTATCAACGTCCTTCAGCTGCTGCTGCGTACTTTTAATTTGTCCATTGACTCACTTTAGGGCAGTCTGTAATTTGGTGGTATCTCTGTCAATCTCGACAGTAATACCCATAATTCTGTTAGCCACGGTCGATACCTCCTTCCGTAAAAATGGGCATAAAAAAAGCCCAGATTTCTCCAGGCATGAAAAAAGCACCAACCATTTCTGATT
>FR895347.1 GCA_000435595.1 Firmicutes bacterium CAG:882 | reverse complement strand
GGGACTTACAGCAGACCACAGGCTTTTTGAGAAGCAGACAGAATATTTTGAGAAAAAACAGAATGTGTTTGTATGGGATGCACCATCACATGCATTATCCAGACCGTTTACGAATAATTACAGTTTATCCGACATGGCAGAATGGCTTTATGAAATCTTAGTAAAAGAGGAAATATATAATCCCATCATTATCGGTCAGTCTATGGGTGGATATCTGGCTCAAATGTATATGGAATTATATCCGGATAAGATAAAAGGCTTTATCTCCATTGATTCTGCACCGCTTCAAAAGTCTTATATGACAGCAATGGAAATATGGCTTCTTGAAAGAGCAGAACCATTATATAAGATATATCCATGGAAAGCACTTCTTAGGGCTGGTTCAAAAGGGTGCGCAGAGACGGATTATGGTCAGAAGCTTATGCGAAAGATGATGATGTCCTATGATTCAGATCCTAAAGAATATGCAAGGCTTGCCGGTTTCGGGTACAGAATGCTTGCTGAGGCAATCAAAGCAGATCGGTCATATCATATTAGTTGTCCGGCTCTTCTTATCTGTGGAGAAAAGGATAAAGCGGGCTCAGCAAAAAGCTACAATAAAAAATGGCATCAGAGAGAAGGTGTACCGCTTAAATGGATAAAAAATGCCGGTCATAATTCCAACGCTGACCAGCCGGATGAAGTAAACAGACTTATAGAAGAATTTATCAGCGAGGTAGAAGGATTTATCAGCGAGGCAGATAGGAGAGGAGTGTTCGGATGAAATTAAATATACAGTGGAAAAAAGTATTATATGGAATT
>FR895346.1 GCA_000435595.1 Firmicutes bacterium CAG:882 | reverse complement strand
CAGATGGTTCTGTAATTTTGTTACTCCTAATTTGTTCTACCAATTTCAAAGACTCTTCTAAAATTTGTGTTTTATGCTTAACAAAAGATACTGAGCTTGATACTTCAATCGGACAAATCAAATTAGAAACAGCACCATCGACAAAACAACCCAGATGTAAGTCTGAGAATCCTGCTTTAACACGCTTTCCATTTTCCAAAATATTTTCAACAGTATCTTGTATTACCCCTTTTATATACCGCCTTACCTCTCCCTTACTTTTTCCGTCTTTTAATGAGAATGGAGTCAATCTTCGACTTGCAATGTCAAAAGGCATGTTTTCTGGTGCACCGTAATCAGAGTTTAAAACACATATTACCCTATCCCAGCCTAAAACATGCGTGGCATACCCTAATTCAAGCATTACATTAGGATTTGGCATATATTTTATCTTACTATTTCCATCTTTATCGACTGTCTCATATTGACATACCGCACTAACATCAGCAATGAAAATATCACAATCGTCAATCTTTGAAAAAATTGTCTGTGCTATGTCCGGGGAACCAAATTCTCCCTTTGTGTCACGGTCAGCTTCAATATCAACTGTGTCTCGCAATAAACGAACTGCATCTTTGATACTGTCTTGAATTATATTTCTAGTATCACTTCCCGGCAAATCAGATTGCCAAGAATAAAAAATAGTAATCTGTGAATCACTCACATTAATACCTCCTTAACATCTATTCTATTGACCGAAAATGCCCTTAATATCGAGTTGCCGGATTTGTTGCCAAATCTAAAAACTCACTCAAAAATCCCTGACATCTAACCCACTAACTCAATTTGTGTTATCTAATCCGAGGTCACAACCTGACACACATTTTCGCAGTAGATATGTTTCCATATAAAATAACCAAGCTTTTTCAGAGGTTAGGCTTTACATCCCAACTTCCGAAAAAGCCCGGAAATATGCCACTTTCTGGCACTTATTTATCTTCCCTTGACATCAAAACTACGCACTCCACATGATATGTCATCGGAAACAAGTCAACTCCCACCATCTTCTCAATCTTATATCCCATATTTTTAAGCACTCCAAGGTCACGCGCAAGCGTGTCCGGACCGCAGGAAATATAGACGATTTTCTTAGGTGCCAGCTTCGCGACGCAGCTTAAAAATGCCTCATCACTTCCTGAGCGCGGTGGATCCATGAATACCACATCAGCATGCTGACCGTTCGCCGCCATCTTGGTCATAAATTTTCCTGCGTCATCACAGTAGAAGCGGATATTGTCCATGTTATTGCGCTTTGCGTTGGCGATGGCATCCTTTACCGCGTCTGAGTTCAATTCCACACCGATAACGCTTCCATTGTTTTTCAACATACGATTATCAGCAACCCCTCCAACAGGCATTGCAGCTTTTGACAGCTTCGCCATGTGTGCCGCCGCGGTGATTCCGATGGTTCCAATTCCGCAGTAGGCATCTATTACGGTCTCATTTCCCTTAAGTCCGGCAAGCTCAATCGCCTTGTTGTAGAGTATCTCGGTCTGCACGGAATTTACCTGATAGAAGGACTTCGGCGAAATTCGGAAGGTGCTGCCGCAAAGGACATCCTCAATGTAGCCTTTGCCGTAGAGTGTCTGTTCTCTGTCTCCGAGCACCATTGAAGTGCGTTTGTCATTGATATTCATAACAATTGTTGTGATCTCCGGATGCTCCTTTAAAAGTGCCTTGACAAAATTATTTTTTGACGGAAACATTGTGCTTGCAAGAACCAGCACCACCATAATCTGACCCGTGCTGTGTGCTGTTCTGATGAGCACATGACGGAAGAGTCCCGTTCGCCTGTCCTCGTCATATACCTTCAGCTTAAATGAGGGAAGAAGCTTTCTTATTGTAGCGATGATGGCATCCGCCTTCTCGTTCTCTATGAGGCAGTTGTCCACCGCCACAACCTTATGGGTTCCCTCCTCGTAGACTCCTGATATGATGTTTCCTTTTCTGTCCGTCGTAAATACCGCATGTACCTTGTTACGGTAGTGCAGCGGGTCTTCCATGCCGATTACCTCGTCAAGCTTTCCGTATGGCGCAAGAAGCTTTCTTAATGTATCCTTCTTTATCTGAAGCTGTTCAGTGTAATCATGGGCTAACAGATTACAGCCACCGCATTTTTTATCATAAGGACAATTATATTTCATACTAATCCACATCTCCTAATTTTCTTTTAACTCTACACACCCGACAGCTCATCAAAATCAGGTATAAAGCTGTCCTTTGCGACATCTCCCTCCTGAATGAACGCGTTCTCAACGCCCAGGTCAATCGCATAATCCACAACCGCGTCATACTCCTCCCTTGTGACGCATCGTCCAAGCTCGGGATAAAAAGCATTAAGCCTGCCTCCGGGCATAATCTCCGGCATCGGCGTGTACTGGCTCATTATGCTCATGTAAATATCGTCGCCGTATGTTTCGTAAAGATATTTTACGACCGCCTTTGAGTCCGAGGTGCAGCCCGGCAGCACAAGGTGGCGCACAATCATGCCCCGTTCCATGATAAGCCCGTCCTCGTCCGTGGCATCTGCGTCTCCGCCGTCAAACGTCCCTCTGCTCTCATCGTTTTCAAGCCTGAACTTCGGCTTTCCAACCTGCCTGTACATCTCTGAAAGCGACGTCTTAGCGACAGCAGGGTAGTCCTCCGCCTTACTGTACTTCTTTGCGAGCATGGACGACATATATTTCATGTCGGGCAGATACACATCGACCAGCCCGTCAAGCAGCTTAAGAGCCTCAACCTTCTCGTAACCTCCGCTGTTATATACAACGGGCAGCTTCATGCCCTGCCTTTTTGACAAATCAAGTGCTTTAACAATCTGTGGTATATAGTGTGTAGGTGTCACAAGATTAATGTTAAGTGCACCTCTCTCCTGCTGCTCAAGAAAAATCTCCGCAAGGCGCTCTACCGAAATCTTCTTTCCTACCGCCGCTCCTGCAATATTTGAGTTCTGACAAAACACACACCCTAAAGGACACCCTGAGAAAAACACCGTTCCCGAGCCGTGCTCCCCCGATATGCATGGTTCCTCCCACATGTGAAGAGCCGCTCTCGCAATATATAGATCATTATCACATCCGCATCTTCCACGCACTCCACCAAGCCTGTCCACCCTGCATTCGCGGGGACAGAGCGTACATGCCGATGCATCATATCTCCATTCCATGTCTGCTCCATTTCATAAATTCATAATTTGACCAAATATCACATCTATGATAGAATCATTTTACTATATCAAAATGCTTTTTCCAACAAGATTTGATATATTTTATATAATGCACCGTAGGCAATTGCCTGATAATGATTCAGGTGTCAAAACATGCGGATCTGATATTTATTGTGTATATCCTGTTATAATTATGCATATCACGACTTTTGGAAGAAGCTTAGTTGTTCTTAGGGCTCTGTTTATCGTACAGCCACAGACGGCATGGATGCCGGCTGAGTTGCAGACAGCCATGGAGGGCTGATTTTGCAACGGTGGCGGAAGCAGAAATACTTTTTTCAGAGCCCTTAGAATAACTTGCTTCGTACAACGGAGTTGATATGTATAAATATAACATGCTATACACTTTTAAAATAAATCAGGATGTTTTGACACCTGAATCCTGATAATACAGCAAAAAGTAAGGAGAAACCTAATGAATCCTGCAAAATTATTTCAGTTAAAATCATCATGGGACCGTTTTACCGCCGCACACCCTAAGTTTCCGCTGTTTCTTCGCGCCGTATCTGGAAACGATGTTATCAAGGAGGGAACAATTATAGAAGTCAACATAACGACAGCCGACGGGCGTAACTATTCGACTAACGTGAAGCTCTCACCTGAGGATATGCAGCTGTTCGCGGATGTAAAAGAAACAGTAAAATAATACAATAGCCGTAAAGCAAAAGAAGCCTTTGGTTAATATATGATATTGTCCGCGACTGTACGGCATATCACATTCCACCGAAGGCTTCTTCTGCTTCAATCCCAATTTCTATATTTCATCAATAACTGTAATATCTTAAAAAACGTAATTCACCCACACGCTCATCTCTCCCTCACCGCGGTTGTTCCATGCGTAGTACGGAACGTAAATAAGCTCAACCTCCTCGTACTCCGGCTTTTTAAGTGAGCCATAGAGTGCCATATCCGAAGCTTTTCTCCTCTTACCTGCAATCCTCAGCGCCACGACATCCGTTCCGGCGATGTTAAGCATAAGCTCCTCAGGTTTCGAGTCCACGCACACGCTTAGCATGTGAAGCCCTGCACCGTTGTCCGCCTCCTCAAGGCAGTAGATAAACGGGCCTCGCCTGAGTGCACTCTTGTTCATGTCCTCGCGAACCTCGGTGTTGGCAGCAATGAACTCCGTCTCCATGGAGAGTTCAACCTTCACACTGTCTCCCTTTTTCCAGTCGCGCGTCACATAGAGGTATCCGTCCTTTAGCTGTGCCGTGCTCTCGTCAAGCTCACCCGTAACACCGCTCACCTTGAAGCTTCTGCTCCACTCGGGAATGCGTATTGCAAGCGTGCCGTGCACAGGCTTCTCATTGGTGCAGCCATACACCGTCGTCCCCTGCCAAGGCATATCCGTTGTCACATAAAAGCTGAGGCAATCCCCGCTCACGCCCTCCGCGTCACCGCGTCCGCCTGTCCGTCCGATATATTTGTTCACGCTTCCACCGACAAAAAGATGTGCGAAGAGTGTGTCATCATTCTCCGTGTAGGCGTACATGGAAAGCGAGCTCAACAGTCTTGCGATATTCGGAGGACAGCATGCGCATCCAAACCATTTCTGGCGCACAGGTTTGACGTGGAATTTTCTCGCATCCTCGTGGCAGGCTTTCGGATAGACTTCAAGCGGATTCACATAGAAAAAACTCTTTCCGTCAGCAGCCATTCCCGCGAGAACCGTGTTGTAGAGTGCTCTCTCCATCACGTCCGCAAATCGGCGGTCTGCCTTAATTTCAAGCATTCTCCGTGCAAAGAACACAAGACCGATTGCCGCACAGGTCTCAGAATACGCCGTGTCATTCGGCAAATCATAATTAAATGAAAAAGCTTCTCCCATATGCGTCGCACCGATTCCGCCCGTCACATACATCTTCTTCTGAGTTATATTGTCCCAAAGCTTTAAGCACGCCTCGTAGAGCGACTCGTCGCCATCAACTCTCGCTACATCAGCCATGCCCGAGTACAGGTACACGGCGCGCACGGAATGTCCCACTGCCTCATCCTGCTCACGCACCGGAAGATGCGCCTGATTATAGGAATGTCTAAGTTCATCCTCATGTCCTTTTTTTACCGTCTCAGGATGCTCGGCATCAAAATAGTACGGTCTTGTTCCTCTCTGATTTATAAAAAACTCCGAGAGTTCTCTATACTTTTCGCCTCCTGTCACATCGTACAAGCGCATAAGAGCCATCTCGGCAATCTCATGTCCCGGATAGCCCTTTTTCCTGCCGTCCTCTTTTCCGAAGCATTCATACACATAGTCCGCAAAGCGGCGTGCGGCGTTTAAAAGCTTATCCTTGCCTGTCGCCTGATAGTATGCCACCGCCCCTTCGGTCAGATGGCCGAAGCAGTACAGCTCATGGTTATCGCGAAGATTCGTAAAAACCTTCGACATATCATTGATTATATAGTATGTATCAAGGTATCCGTTGTCCTGCTGTGCCGCACATACGATGTCAATGGCTCCGTCGGCAATTCTTTCAAGCTCCTCGTCCGGATGCTGAGTGAGCGAGTATGCAACCGCCTCAATCCACTTTGAAAAATCACTGTCCTGAAAAAGGAACCCGTAGAATCTGTCCTCCATGTGTTCCATGTCCTGTGGCAGCGTCTCAAAGGTATCAAGCGGCCATATCTTTTCCTGATACCTGTCACCAAGCTCACGTCTTGCCTTGGTAATTTTTCCGGCTACCTTGAAATTTCTCATACAGAAGCTCGGTGCCGCTCCCTCCACGCGGTCATTCAGTGCATCCCACTGATACGGAATAACCTCTGTTCTTACAAGTTCCATCTTCTCCTTCCAGAACTTGTCATTAATTGTAACATCCCTAAGTGATAATGGTTTTGCGTACTGTCCCATGATTCCTCCCGATAAAATATACTTTTCGCTGCTTTTGCCATACTTTCAGACAGCTTTGTCTGTTTTATATTACCAGCTTATGTGGCAACAGTACATGCAAAAATCACATCAAAAAAGTGAAAAAAGGTTAGATTGTCTGCAATTACGGATTACATCTCTTACATGGTTCATAACCCATATTTATGAGTTCATCGCGGTTTCCCGTGTAGTCCCACCTGTTTTCCTGCTTTATCCGGTTTACTGACGAACATCCCGGATAGTGGAATTTCTTAGTGTTCGTGTTGGCTACATACACTGTGCCCTGCTGTGTCGCAGGCTGTGTTTCCGCCTGCGTCTCTGCCTCGGTAATCTGCTGTGTTGTCTCCTCAGCATACCTTGTAACCTCCTCGGTCTGTTCCTCAGAGCATTCCTCGGTCACTGCCTCCGCAGCTCCTTCAGCAAGCGCGCTCTCCCCGGTCGCATAGTCAATCACAATTCCGTCCTGGACATTGTAAATGAACATGCAGAAGCTTAATCCGTCATCATCACCGAGCGTCGCAGCCTCCATGAGAACGCCCTTCGCGACAAGGTTGTCTCCCTCAAAGAGCGGCGTAACCCTGTAGAGAAGCTTCGCATTCTCGTCGTATTTAAGCAGGTCATATACCTGATTTTCAAGCTCCAACATATCGAGATTGAACTGTCTTGTCCCCGTAATCAGATTTCTCTCGTCATCATTTATTCCCGACACTGCATACATGAGCAGATGGCATCTGTTGTACAGATATAAATCCGAGATAACCGATTTATCGTACTTTACCGTGTGCCATCCCGACGGCTTGATGTGTCCAATCTCGCCTCTCTCCTCGGTAGGCAGAGTTGCATTTGAAAACAAACCGATGCCGGTTCCACATCTTTTAAGCTCGTCAAGCTCCGACAGATAAATAAAATTATCGCCGTCATAATTTTTTAATGCATCCGAAAAGAACGGCACATTGCCGTTTACAATATAAAAATCGGTGCCGCTGTAGTCAGGTATCGGGAGCGTACTCACATCCATGAGCAGATCCGCCTCGGTAAGCTTCGCCTGCTCCGCTGTGGGCTCGGCTGTCGTGCTTTCCTGAGTCGTAGAAGCTTCAGCCGTCGTGCTCTCCTGCTCCGTCGTCATCTCCGCCGTTGTTGTCTCCGTCGGCTGTGCTTCGGCTGTATTCTGCGGAATCACCGCGCCGTCAAGCGCTCCCGCAATTCCGTCGTTCTGACATCCCGTAAGTGCCACAAGCAGAACCATCAATATTGCCGCCAATGAATTTTTAAATCTGTTCCTCATACTTGTTTCCTCTGTTTTCATTAATAATAATCATACCTTGTATTTTCAATGTGACTATTTTTAGTATACACCATCACTTCGTATACGGCAACAGTTCGTTGCATCTAACAGTTATTAACAACTCAAGATTACGTCATTAATTATCGTTAAATTTTAAACTATTATATACAATTATCATACAACTGTGCTATACTTTACTCACTCGGCTAATTTATGATATTTAAAACGGGAAATCAATACATTAAATACAGAAAGGGGCAAACAGAAATGGGATTTTTGACAGGTAAAACAGTCATCATAACAGGCGGAGGAAGAGCCGTTCTTCAGGACGGAAGCTGCGGCTCCATCGGCTACGGAATTGCAACAGCCTATGCAAAAGAAGGAGCTAATATTGTAATTACCGGAAGAAATGTTAAGAAACTTGAAGAAGCAAAGGCAGAACTCGAGGAAAAATTCGGAATCAAGGTTCTTCCTGTTCAGGCAGATGTCAGCGCCGGAACTGACAATGAGACTACTGTCGCCAATGTCGTAAAGCAGGCAGTCGATACGTTCGGACGCATTGACGTGCTCATCAACAACGCTCAGGCTTCCGCTTCCGGCGTAACACTCGCCGACCACACGACGGAGCAGTTCGACCTTGCAGTATATTCCGGTCTTTATGCCGCTTTTTATTATATGAAGGCATGCTATCCATACCTTAAAGAGACCAAGGGCTCAGTCATCAACTTCGCTTCTGGCGCAGGTCTGTTCGGCAACTTCGGTCAGTGCGCTTATGCGGCAGCCAAGGAAGGTATCCGCGGACTTACACGAGTTGCTGCCACAGAATGGGGACCTGACGGCATTAATGTCAATGTCGTATGCCCGCTCGCATGGACAGCACAGCTTGAGAACTTTGAAAAGGCATACCCTGAAGCATTCAAGGCTAATGTAAAGATGCCGCCTATGGGACATTACGGCAATGTTGAGACAGAAATAGGACGTGTATGTGTACAGCTCGCATCCCCTGATTTCAAGTTCATGACAGGCGAAACTCTCACTCTCGAAGGCGGACTCGGTCAGAGACCATAATTTTAAGGATTTTAGGCAAAAAAAGATGCAGTTTCGATTGATGTCCGCCATATTTTACGGGCTCATCATTCAAAACTGCATCTTTTTAAATTATAAATATTCCGAGTGCGTTTAACATAACCTCGATGTCTATCGGTTTTACGATATGCGCGTTCATTCCTGCCGCGAGAGCTTTCTTTCTGTCCTCCTCAAAGGCGTTGGCTGTCATCGCAATAATCGGTATGCTTCCGCGCTTTCCGCCAAGAGCTCTTATGGCTTCCGTAGCCTCGTAGCCATTCATGTTCGGCATCTGTATGTCCATAAGGATTCCGTCATAGTAATCCTCACGCACCGCCTCAAGCATATCAACACATGCCTTTCCGTCAACATTCCTACATACTTATGTTCCGTGTTATTTTACCACATATTGACACGAACACCAAATACTTTCTTGCGGAATGTGGGATTTAATCAGGTGCTTTATATTGACTTGTCCGGCAACAGCAACAGTGCATCTATTACAGGATGAATCATTTTGCTTGAAGCTACCTTGTTAATAGCACATACCTTCTTGCCTGCGTCCTTGCTGGAAGCTCCGCAATGATATACTGCCTCCGTTGGCAATCCGTAATCAAGAACAATCCACCTGTCATGGCAATCAGGATTGGGCTTAATTCTCAGCGGTGGATATTGTTTTATGAAATCATTGACCACCGCAGTTGCCAAAAAACCTCTTTTCCCATGAGCATTTTCCGTAAAAAGAATCACCTCAACTCCCTCCTGTTTTTGCGACAAGAGCTGCAAAGTCTTGGTATTCATATAATCATCAACCACATAGATTGACTTTTCTGCCTGCCGGTAAATATCTATGTACGCCGCATCCGCCTCAAACTTTTGTCCTTTGTATATTATAAAATTCCTAAAGTCTTTTTCAGACATAAAGCTTTCATTCAAGGTATCAATATTTTTCCGAATTTCCAGAATGGATTTATCCGTCCTCTTCTGATTATCCAAAACACCCGACATCTGCAAAGATAATTCAGATACCTTTGCCGTTACCAGACTCATTTCCGATTGTGTGACAAACTGCCTGTTCTGTCTTATGTAATGGCGCATCTCCTTAAAGGCACGCATAATAAATATGCTCTGCTGTTCAGCCGGCTCCCCTTTGAGCACAGCAGCTAACATATAAATTCCCTGTTCCGTAAAAGCATAAGGCAGCTTTCTTTTGCCGCCCCAACTTGAAGTCGCAAATTGCGACTTCAAGTTCTCCTGCCGTGAAGCCACAATCTGCGGTTTTAGGAAATCATATTCTTCCTTGGTTAATTGAAACATAAAGTCATCCGGGAATCTGCTGATGTTTCGTTTTACCTGCTCATTTAATCGCTTTACCTCACAGCCATATATATCCGCTAAATCATTGTCCAGCATAACCTGCTGTCCGCGAATTATATACACACAATTTCTAATTGTCTGTACTGTTACTAATTCCCCTGTTTCTCCCATAAAATACCTTTCATAAGTCCTGCTGTGACATTCAAACAGCAAATCTACAGCTTTTCCAAGCTCTCAAGCTGCTTCAATGCCTCCATGTAAGCCACAAGCCGCCTCTGTTGTTCCTCTTTAAGTCCGTGATAATCTTCAATCAACTGAATATCATAAGGCGTAAAACGACTCTCAGGACTTGAAGCCGCAATCTCCTCCTCATCCTCGATACCCTTCCCGGTTAGAAGCTGTCCCGGCGTTATCTGCAGCACATTGCATATATCCATAATCTTATCCACCGACGGGTTGGTCTTTCTCTTTTTCCATTCGCTTATGGTACTTGTGGCGATACCAACCTGCTTCGCAAACTCAGCCTGTGTCATGTTTCTTTCTTTTAATACTTTCAAAATTCGTTCACTGACAGTCATATTCTTCCTCAACAGCTAAAATTCACAATGTTTAATTTCATATATATGAATTATACTATCACAATCCACCTGCTATTTCAATACTTAAATACTGATAATTCAGCTCCGCCTCACCAACACTCCGCTGAAAAACTGTTCCTGAAATGCAATCTGCGCATATATTTCATCATCGCTCGGGATGATAACATCACCGCCTTTTATTCCCGTGACATATCCGTAATTAATCGGATAAAACATATCCTTATGTGTCACGAACATTAGTAAAAATGTGGGCTTATATTTTTTACACGTCAAGTCCTGCATACAGGGAAATAATCTCCTGCTCCAGCTTACAGTCATTCTCCAGCATGAACTCCATTACCTCTTTGTAAAATCCCAGTTCTATCAAGGTCCGTGCCTTTACAATGTCATTTTTCTCGAGATGCCTGCAGTATTTCTGATATATTCTTAGCTGCCCTGCATCCATATGCAACGGGGTAAATGGTATCCCGGTTTTCTCAATAAGATTTTTCAGAATAAAAAATCCATCGGGGTCAATGTCACCAAAATGATACCATAAAACACTACTATTGTGCTCTGCTATTTTCTTTAGGAACTTTTGCTTTGCGGTATTGTGATAACCGCTGAGGTAGATGAATACGGAAGTATTATCTTTAATTCTGTTGTAGGCAGTCAAATTTTCAACGGTTATTATTCGATCTGAATAAATTTTTATTGTATTTATTTCTGCTATCGTCTCCGACAAAATTGCTATTGGTTTATCCGGCATCACTTTAATTGAGATTCCATCATCATAAAAAATCTCAACATTTCCCTTGAAAAACACATAGGAAGGATTTGAAAAAATGCGATATTCTTCAAGGATTGCTTTCTCTTTTTCCGATGTGCCATTCATATCAGGAACAGATAAATCCATCTCCTGATTTCCATATTCTTCTATAATTTTACATACACGCGATTTATAACTGTTTTCAAAAAGCTTGGTGTCTCCGAGCACAGCTATGGATAATTCACGCTCCATAATATCCTGTGTATTGTTTAAAATATATTTTAGTAATTCCAGAATATTCACTGCAATATCAGATGTAAATTTGGCATTTTTGTGATGCGTAAGCCTATCCACTTGTTCATCGCAAAATGCGTCAATAATATAGTGCTTACCCTTATATTTTAGGTACAATTCAATCTCTCTGCTGCGCTTTCCGGTTATATCTTCCCTGCCCAGTGATAAATAGATATCAGTCAATGCTTCCAACTTTAATTTGATTTTACAAATCACACTGCTCTTTCCTGCATACTCCAAAATTATGTAATCCATGCCGGCAAGCTGCTGCATATCCTGGTTGAAGCGATTCACTTCATCGTGATCCGTGTAATCTCCATTATAGTCAGGATATACCTTTTCAGGTTTTATTGAAAAGCTCTGGTTCTTTGCGGCTGTTCCCCTATAGGTTGCACTGTTTTCATATGTATCTAGCAGCATATTCAGAACCGCTTTCTGCATTTTACTCAGTCTTAAATTCATTCTGCTTCACCAGTCCTTCGACAGCCCATGTATATTTTCCCTTCATGCATAGACTGATAGTGGAATTAATGTGGGAGCCTATGCTGTCAATTTTCTCAGGTGGTGCTGCGTATATTACCTGAAATTTATTATCCTCAAAAAACTTTACCATCTGCTCGATTCTCTCCCTCGAGAGTGCTGAAAACGCCTCATCAATAAATGCAAGTCTGGCACATGAAACATTCTTAGGGTAGCATTGAAGCAGGCTGGCTGCAAGGATAATAAAATACGGTGTCTGCTTCTCTCCATTGCTTGCCGACCCCTGTTTCTTTGATAAATCTGCCGCTGTCTTCTCCCCGTCCTGTCTTGACAGAATACGCATGTCATACTTAAAGTACTTACGGTAATCCGTATATTCCTCCTCATTTTCCTCATCAAGTATGGTATCCATAAACTGCCTTATATTGTATTCCATCTCCTCGTCATTCCGGTTCATGGAACGGTATACATTCATGGAATTCATATAGCTTTCAAGCTTTTTGCAAAGATTAAAGAACACCATTCTCTCAGGCTTCTCAAGCATCTTAAACTGGTATGTATCCTTTCCGAACGGAATATCCTTGAGTGCCTTATTTATCTCATCGATTTCGTCTCTTGCCTCCCTTATGGCTTCATTAATTTCGGCAACAAAATCCACCATAAAAGCATTTTCCAGCATGTACTGCTGTTCCTCCAATTTCTGCTTGGCATCCTCTATTTTTACATTGGCAATATCCCTTAGCTGCTCACGGAAAAATGCTATATATCCAATTCCGTATTTCTCGTCACTCTGTCCCATAATGTGCCAGTATTTTCGCTGCTGCTCCTCAAGAGCCTTTTGTGCTTTTTCCTTATCTACTCTGAAGCTATCAACATTTTTAGTGGTCATAACGCGCGCATTATCGCTCTTTGCCCGAAGCTTGTCATAGAGTTCAACGACTTCTTTTCTCAGTTCGAGTCTCTGCAAAATGGCCGCATCATATTCCTTCCTCGACAGTTCAATCTGATGCTCACTATCGCCATACCTGTCCGTGTTGTCCTTAATGTTGTTATTGCATACATCTATTTCTCCATTCGTCCTGATATACAGGTCGTCCGCTTCCTTATATTCCTTTTCCGCCTTGTTCTTCTCCTCCAATGCCGCAGCAAATCCCGGAGTGCTTGAAACATGTTCTAACTCAGAATTCTTATTTCTAAGTTCAGCCGTGTTATCATCAATTCTCGTCTGTGCATCAAATATATATCCTGTCTCATCCCAGTTGACCGCCTCGATATCCGATATATATTTTCTTACGATTTCCAGTCTTTCTTTTTCCCTTTTCTCATCCTGCAGCAAAATATCCTTACCGGCTTTTGCCCTTTCAAGCTGCCTTTTTATGGCATCTTTTCCCATATATATCTGGGTTTTAGCAATGTCCATACATGTCATTGTAAAGCTTTTTGCAAGTGTTCCGTCAATCATAAGACCGCCTTTAGGGTACTCATGCAGTTCATCAATATCCTTGCACAGATGAATACCATTGAGAAGATAGTTGGCATATCTTCGTCCATATTCATTCGGAATATCAAGCATCTTAGCAGCCGATTCAGGAGTTATCTCTGTCTTTGGCAGCTTATCGGTAATTACAACCTTTATATCTCTTAATTGATGATCATGAACAATATTCATCACCTGGGTGCAATATTTACCGTCCACAATAATATCAAATCGTTTCTTCCCAAGAAATGTCTCTATGGCAGGCTGCCATTCCTTGTCAATATTGCTCACAAGTTCAGCAAACAGCCTCACATCCGTCCTGATATTCTTTTTCTCAAGCTCTGACTTTATTAACCTCTTGGCGTCTTCATATTTTCTGTCAAACGGAAGATTATCCGCCTCAAGTCTTGATATTTTTTCCTGCAGCTCCTCCAGTTCATCTTTTATTCTGTGGATATCGTCGCCAATATGGACATTATCCTTATTGAAGGATATTTTTTTATCCGCAGCTATATTTTTGAGCTTTATGAAAGCTGCAAGCTTCTCATCGACGCTAAAAGCTGTTGCGGCAATTCCTTCTATAACCGCCGTCTCTCTGTCGCCTAACTCACGATTTATCTCCGGACAAAGCATAACCTTCTGTAGCAGCTCCGAAAGTGAACAAAGCTCTTTTAATTCGTTCTGATACTTTGCGATATCTTTTTTAATATTAGCAATGCTGTTCTCGAGTGACTTTGTTATCTCTTCAACATCACACAAAATATCATTTTTCTCAGCGTTCACTTTTCTTTGCAGGGCTTTCTCTCTCTTATCTGCCAAATCCCCAAGCCTGCTATTTAGCTGTGACAGCCTTGCCTTATCAACGGCTATCTTCTCCTCAAGGTATGCCCTGTGCTCCTGATTCCATTTCATCTCCTGA
Organism: Firmicutes bacterium CAG:882; assembly: GCA_000435595.1. GTDB lineage: Bacteria > Bacillota > Clostridia > Lachnospirales > Lachnospiraceae > CAG-882. Next base: position 3,633 of record FR895346.1, on the reverse strand, counting down.
TAAAGCAGCAGGATACGTCTTGTCTCGTACTTTCGCTCCGTCAGCTCATATTCCGCTGTCTTTCCCTGAATAACCTCGAGCTGCAGCTTTCCGTCAGCCAGCTCGTCGTACACCCTTTTCGCGTCATTATAGTGCTGACGATGTTCCCTGATATCCTCCATTGAGCGTATAGGGTGCTCGTCCAGAACACATTCCTGAATAAATTTATCTATATTATTCTCAGGATTGAACGCCATCATCTTTACGAGCTTAGACCTGTACTTTTCAACTCCGCAGCGCAGTCCAAGTGCCCTGAGTACCTGTTCCGTACCCTTGTCACGGTTCATAAACTCCCCTGCCATGACCTTTTTTCCCTTTACAATAAGCTCCTGTCTTGGATAAACCGTTACCAGATTTCCGCTTACGGTATAAAATCTGCAGTCCTCAAGTCTGGTGTCCTTAAATACAAACCATTTTTTTGAATTGTTCGTCTCATTAACATACTCAATGCATACACCAACCACAAGAAATTGTTTTTCAAGAGGTGCCCAGAATTCCATCGCAATATAGGAAGTAACCTCTCCCTCGCGGATAAATCTGCTCTTTCCCTCACTCTTCGTATCACCACGCGCATAGGATACAACATTTCTGTCCCTGTCCTGTGCTGCCTTATTAAACTGTGTATTGCCCGTAAGCATATATGTCATGGCATCTAAAACAGTGGATTTGCCGCTCCCGTTTACACCGGTGAACAATGTCGAGCCCTCTAAAGCGATGGACACATTGGAAAACCTTGACCAGTTTACTAACAAAAGCTTCGTTGCACTTTTTCTGCTGTTCTCATTCATCATCATCACTTTGCTCATCAGAAACCTCCTCTATATTGTCCTTTCCCGCCAGCACGACCTCAACAACTTCCTTTGAAAATCTCTCAAACTCATCAGTATCAAGCGCAAACTGCAGTGATGGATATAAAATTAATTTGCAGTCCACATCTCCGATATTTCCGTCAACCTCTATCAAGCTGTAATTTTTTAATGATTTAAAAATTCCATCAAGAGAAGTCTTATTCACGTTATCCCTCGCATCGTACTTTTCGAGCTCATAAATGAGATCCGATATTCCTATCACAATAACAGAGCTCAGGCTTCCCTCCCTCATTCTTGACACATAGATGAGCCACAGGCAGCACAGCACGATAGTCTCCTCTTTTGTAAAACGGTATCTGTTCGACTGAAGCTTATCCTTGTCACCCGCTCCGGCACAGTTATCAAGCATCACAACTCCGTTATCCTTATCATACTTAATCTCAAAACCCATAAAGGAAAAATAATTCAGAAAAATATCTATGTGATTTGCCACAAAAAAATAATGCTTTCTGTCGTCCTGCTTATCCCTTACAAGAAACGTCCTCCTGAGCAGCTTTCTGCACGAATTCTGAAACATTATCTTATCCGAAGAAATAAAATCATCCCAAGCCTCAAATAAATTCATAGTAATCCTCCATTCCACCATACAACAGCGTAAATATTAATTTAAAACTCTGTTTTTTTAATGTCATCTGTTATTTTAAATGATTTTAAAATCATATTTCCGGCTTCAAAATATCCATCCTCAGGTTCTATCTTAAATCCATTTTCCTGTGCATACGCAGCCGCAGACAAAATCATCAATAAATCCTCTTTTTTGTCCAGCGGAACCTCGTTGCTTGAAATCTCATGCCGTTTTCCAAGCAAGGTTTCCAGATACTTTTTAGTTATCTCCTTTGAATACGGATTTCTCGCTTCGCGCTCCTGTAATTTCCTCTGATTTTCCAAATCCTCCTGTGTCAGAGGTTCTATCTGCGTTACCGACCTTTGCCGTACTTTCTTTCTGTTCTGCGGCATTCTGATTGACTGCAAATCTATGTATTTGTTCTGGTTTATTCGAATAAGTTCACCCATTTCGTCCGGAAGCTCATCTTTCATTCCGGTCTCATTCATCATATCCAGCATATATTTTAAAGTTTTTTCAACATTTCCGCGCATATCGACTTCATGGTTCTTGAGATATCTCAGCCTCCCGAGAGCCATGGTTATATATAGATTTAATTTATGTTTAATATCTGCAATAATTTTGAGATAATCGTCCTTCAAAAATTTCTTGATTGTATCAAACATCAAATCTATCTTCTCATTGGCCTCCCACTCCTCTATATCCTCCTCATTTACGCAGCCAATCGTAATAAGCTCATACATTTCACCATCGTTCTGCATCTGCTCAAGCATCGTAATTATCTTTCCGCGATAAATATGAATGTTGTTCTGAGGCTTGGTGAGCCTTGAATATTCCTTGATAAAATCTCCATCACAGTATGCGATAATATTCTCAGTGAGGCTCTCATACGAAATCTCTTTCATCAGTTTTTCAATAGTTTTGCGAATATATGTGGACATTTTTTTGAGTGATTTTGACAATGCCTTTGCATTTTTGTAGGCATTTTTGAGGGCACCCACATAAGGATCCCCGTTCCACTGTTCACGATTTAACAGTGTATTATAGATATTATACATGTAACTTGAAAGCTCTTCACGTTCCGGGTGCTCTAAACGAACCAGCAGCTCTGCTAACATCACACCCTGCTCGGTCATAATGATATATTTATCAAATGTAGTCTCATCAAACTCCTCCTCGAGCCAGCCCACGTCCCTGCCCGCAAATTTTCTGAGATAGTCGCTCGCCATGTCCTGATAGCTCTTCGACATATTATCCCCATCAAGTGCCAGCTCATCAGAATGATCAGAAATAAAATATGCCAGCTCATCTCTGAGCACATTTCTCTTAATTCTATATGAAATCTCATTGTCATACTGCTCATATATGAACTTGAGCATGGCGGCATTGGTTCTGTAATTGCTGCTGCTTGACAACGGATTAAAAAAATTGTTTGGAATCACATCAAATGCACTAAACAATCCGGGTTCCTCTTTTCTGAAATGTATTTGTTTTTATCATTATACACTATTTTTCATTCGTTGCCAGCCCAAAAAAACTTCTCCTTAAATCCGCCTCTGTTTTCCCTCTTCTCATCGTGCACCTTCATAAGATCATCAATCGAATATCCGTACAATCGGGCTTTTTCCGTCCGACACTATTATCTGCGGAATTTTATCTCTGACCGGCTTTCCTATTCTTTCCCTATGAAGATAAAAATCCGGATCCGTCAAATTATCCAAGTCAATTACTTCCGCATTGCAAATTTAGAAAAGCCCAAACCACAATGGTTTGAGCTTCGTTTGTATATTCACATTTTCAGCACATTCTCTTAAACACATCAAATAAAACTATGTGTAATACTGTGCCTGTGCTTTCCACAACTCATAGTATTTTCCATGCGTGTCCTGTAATAATTTATCATGAACTCCCATCTGCACAATCTGTCCGTCATCAAATACTGCTATGACATCACAGAATCTACATGATGAAAGTCTATGACTGATGTAAATAGCTGTCTTATCCTGTACTATCTCATTAAATTTTGAATACACTTCATATTCTGCAATAGGGTCCAGCGCAGCTGTCGGTTCATCGAGAATAATAAATGGAGCATTTTTATAAAGTGCTCTTGCTAAAGCAATCTTTTGTGCTTCCCCACCGGAAATCTCTACACCTTCT
>FR895345.1 GCA_000435595.1 Firmicutes bacterium CAG:882 | reverse complement strand
ATAGTCCGGGTTCATTTCGCCCATGCAGAAATGCAGGATGCGGTTTCGCTCCTCCGTCCAGATGACCTCCTCCGCCAGCAGCCGCCCGTCCGGCTCGCCGGTCAGCGTATCGAGGCTGAACAAGGTCTTTCGTTTGCTCTTATGGCGCAGCGCCATATTCCGCGCCGCCTTGTAGAGATATGCCTTGAAGCCGCCGTCCCGGATGCGGGGCTTTTTCGTGAACAGATAGGCGAAAACGTCCAGCATCAGCTCCTCGGACTCGTGAACGTCGTGCAAATAGCCGTCGATATACATGGTCAGGGGGTCGCCGTATTTTTTCATCAGGGCATTAAGCCCTTCGTCGTCGCCGCTAAGATATTGGCGGTATAGGGTTTCATCGCAGGCCATCGCACTCACTTCCTTTTTGCGGATGCTTCCAATTCCAATGCGGGGGGATTCGTCAGGTGCTTGTCCTGCCGGAATCGCAATGCTGCCCCTTGAAGCGCGGGTCGGACGGCTTCCGAATGGAGATATAGCCCTTGATCCCGTTCATACCGCACCTCCGCATGGATAATACTCAATTCAATACATTATATACGAATATCCGAACAAAAGCAAGCCCACACGGACGACTTTGCACGAAGTAATGATTTTTGTACTCAATACTTTTCAATCCGATTTTAAAAGAGTATAATGTACTGTTAGAGGAAATGCTCATGCCGTTCCCAACAACATCACAAGGATTTCATTCCGGAGAGGAGACATAAGTTATGAAATTAAAGGAATTACAGGACGCTATGATTGCCGCTATGAAGGCAAAAGATAAATTCAGAAAGGACGCCATCGCCGACCTCGTATCCGCAGTCAAGAAGAAGGGGATTGACGCAGGCTGCCGCGAAAACATCCCTGACGACATGGCAATCGAGGCAATCTTAAAGGAGATAAAAACAGTAAAGGAGCAGATAGACACCTGCCCTGCCGACAGAACAGAGCTTCTCGCCGACTACAAGAAGAAGTATGAGATTATGAGCGAGTTCGCTCCTAAGATGCTCTCCGCCGAGGAGGTTGCCGCAATTCTCAACGAGAAGTTCGCCGATGTGCTCGCCACCAGGAACAAAGGTCAGATAATGAAGGCTGTCATGGGCGAGCTTAAAGGCAAGGCTGACGGCAAGGTTATCAATCAGGTTGTAGCTGAGCTCACCAAGTAATGAGCTTAAGTTTCTGACATAATTTAGTTGTCTTTTCAGCATATCAAAAATCCCCGGCGGGTATACGTCTATACTTCTGACTCGTATACCCAACCGGGGATTATTTTGTTTTCTATTAAGACTTGCCTAATTCATTCTTTGCAGACAACTCAAGAATATAGAACCTGCCTGCACATTAATTATTAGACGGATGTGGCATATACTGGTAAAGCTGCATTGCCGTGGATGCAATCGGCATACTCTGAAGTATAACCTTGCCTGGTCCGTATACTACCGTGTTGAACATCCCCTCACCACCGAAAAGCATGTTTCCGATTCCCTTAACAGTTCTTACTTCCATTCGGCAGCTCTCTGACATCGCAGCCACATATCCTGTGTCCACAATCTTGCAGTCGCCCGCAGGAATATCATACTCATGCGCAGAGCCGTCAATCTCAAGGAATACAAAGCCGTTTCCGGTAAATCTTCTCATTAGGAAGCCCTCGCCACCGAAAAATCCTCTGCTGAGCTTCTGCTGTAAATACACTTCGCTGTTAATGTTTCCCATTGAAGCGAGGAATGAACCCTTCTGAACGATAATTCCATTGCCCGGTGTCACCGTCACTGCCCTGATTGAGCCCGGAAACTTTGATGAAAATGCAATCTCGCCCTCTCGCTTTGCGATATATGTGTTCATGAATGCGTTTTCCTTGGTGAGCATTCTTCCGAGCATCTTGCCAAGTCCTCCCGCTGAGGTCTGCATCTCAATCTCATCGTCCATCCATGACATTGCACCTGCCTCGCAGTCAACCTGCTCGCCCGCATTAAGACGTATCTTGAGTACCGGTAAGTTCTCGCCTTCAATCTTGTAATTCATGTTAAAATCTCCTTCCCTCTTTTGAAAATTTACACTACTGTTACTATTCCATACTACACTAAACGAAAAGAGATTCCAATACAAATATTAAAAAAATATAAACATAATAAAACCCGTCAG
>FR895344.1 GCA_000435595.1 Firmicutes bacterium CAG:882 | reverse complement strand
GATTAAGCTTATAGAGCATGTTTTGACACCGGAATCCTGTTACACAAAAAAACCCCCGTCGTTTACACGGCGGGGATAATCAAAATCCGGTTAGTCCTTCTTATTCTTCTGTTTCTCGCGCTTCTCTCTCAAGCGGCGCTCAACGCCAAAATCAACACGTCCCTTATCGTTTCTCGCGTTGCCGTCGCGTCCGATACGCTCCTTCCTGCGTCGCTCGTCCTTGCCCGGCTTACTGCTCTTCTCACGGTGCTCGTCCCTGCCGGCTCTGCCGCTCCTCTCACGGTGCTCGTCACGTCCTTCCCTGCGTCCGCCTCTTCGTCCTTTTTCATCCTCGAAGTGGCGTGCGCGTCTTGGCTTGTATACCTCGACCGGAATATCCTCAAGTTCTTCGCCCATGTGCATCTTAAGGAATGCGGCGGCAAGCTCAATCGCCGTTACATCATCGTCGTTCATCTTGTCAGTGATAATCTTGGTCATCTTGGTCAAATCCTTCTCGTTTCTGACCTCCATAACCTTAGAGAGAATCTTCTGTGCCTTCACTGCCGTAATATCTGCAGCGGAAGGAATCGTGCGCGCCTTAATCTTGGTATGACACACGTTCTCAATCTCCCTTATCTTATATATCTCTCTGCCCACAACCAGCGTGAAGGAGCGTCCTGTCTTACCCGCCCTTCCCGTTCTGCCGATTCTGTGCACATAATATTCGATATCCTGCGGCACATCATAGTTGAATACCGCCTCGACATCATCAACATCAATTCCTCTTGCAGCAACATCCGTTGCAATAAGAATCTCAACCGTTCCGTTTCTGAAGCCGTTCATAACCTTGTCACGCTGGAACTGTGACATATCACCGTGAAGCCCCTCTGCAAAATATCCTCTTCCCTTTAATTCTTCAGTGAGGTCGTCAACCATTTTCTTAGTATTACAGAAAATAAGTGAACGCTTAGGATTATAATAATCCAAAAGTCTTGCTGTCACTTCCGCCTTATTCTGGCGCTGAACCTCGTAATAATACTGCTTTACAAGCGGTATTGTAACTTCCTTTGCCGCAACCTTGACATGAACCGCAGCTTTCTGGTAGGTGTGGGTTATATCAAGAATCGGCTTAGGCATTGTCGCTGAAAACAGTGCCGTCTGGTGGTTCTCCGGAATTTCCTTAAGAATAGTCTCAATATCCTCACGGAAGCCCATGTTTAACATCTCATCCGCCTCATCAAGAACAATAGCCTTTATGTTCTCAAGACGCAGTGTATGTCTCCTCATATGATCCATGACACGTCCCGGAGTTCCGACAATTATTGATACATTTCCCTTGAGTGAGCGAATCTGCTTCGCTATATCCTGTCCCCCGTAGATAGGCAGAACCTTGATTCCGTGCATGAACTTGGCAAACTTGCGAAGCTCATCCGCCGCCTGGATTGCGAGTTCCCTCGTAGGGCAGAGAATTATGCACTGTACTCCCTCAACAGAAGGGTCTATTCTCTGTATCATCGGGATACCGAATGCAGCCGTCTTACCGGTTCCCGTCTGTGCCTGACCAAGTACGTCCCTGCCCTCTAAAAGAGCCGGAATCGCCTGCTGCTGAATCGGTGTCATCACTTCAAAGCCCATCTCCTGCACTGCCCGTATGATTCTCTCATCAATAGGCGCATCCTCATATCTGACTGCATCAGATACAGCTTCAGTGCTCTTAACCTCATTAGCATCATTGGTCATGTTGTCTGTTTTACTTTTTTCCATTAATTTAATTACTCTCTGCTTTCTATTATATTAGTACTTTCTTCTGTCAATTCCTGTCCTCTTATAATACTCAGCCTTATCCTGATACATCTGCTTCTCCGCATCCGTCAACAAAGCATCCGGATTTCTCGGTGCCTTATGAGTCCACACCTCACCTACAGCCATATTGACGCCATGCTGCTTCATATCCTCTTTAAGGAGTCCTACCCGCTCGTCGAGAGCTTCCCTGGTTACACCGTTGGCAACAGCTAAAAATTCATCTCCACCTATTCTGAACAAGCCATAGCCACTGAACACTCTCTGCAGGCTTTCGCAGGCATTTTTAAGAAGTCTGTCGCCCATCTCGTGTCCTTCGGTATCGTTCACCTTCTTAAGACCTGTGACATCACAATACACGATTCCAAGGCTTCTGCTCTCATCAACCGTTTTCATATACCTGCTAAGTGCATATCTGTTTCCCAGTCCGGTCAACTGGTCACTGTAGCTCATAACTTTGAGTTCCTTCACAAGATTTCTTCTTCTGATGCAGGATATGATAAAATGTCCTAATATGTGCAGAATATTGGATGCATATTTTATTGCACTCGCAGGAGGATTATCCACACCGTAAAAACCTATTGCCTGCTTGTTGTCATAAAGAGGCACGACAACAAGTGAATGTATATCCTGACGCTTTAAATTATCGTACTGCAGTGGATCACTCTCTCTTATATCCTCCAAATCAACTATCACAATGTGTCTGTTTTCGGCAAAATTCCTATACCAGTCGGCACATACCTCCTCAGGAACGTTCTGAAGTGTATCCTTCTGCGACTCAACACCGACAGCCGACCACTCGTAGGTATTATCATCCCCTCCAAGCTCGTTCTTCTCAAAAATATATGTCCTCTCTCCGTGCAATGCCTTGCCGATATATTCAAGCACTATCTGCAATGATAAATCAGGTGTAGGTGCCTGAAGTGCAATTCTGAGTGCCTCATTCGACATAGCCTCGATATTCTCATACCGGCTGGTTTCCCCACAATCATAGGTATGACCCGCCGCATCGGCATCAATTGCGATCTCCACTCTGTACCTTCTGCCACTGTCGGTGACAACTGTATCCTTAATGGCAAAATTCTTATTGAGAAGAGGATTGTAATGTTCCCACTCTATAAATTCACCCTCACGCAGCCGGCTGTTGTTACAAGCAGCACAAGGTGCCGCACAGTGTTGCAGCACCTCATAGCATTTCTTTCCCGAAACTTCGTCTAACGAATGAATTCCATACATCTTGAGTGCTTTTTTGTTCATATATACCAATTCATCCGTATCTATGTCCGAAGCATACACACATTCGTTCATATTTTCAAAGAATTCCCAAATTTTCATGGCATACACTATCCTTATTTTATTACAGTATATTGACAAATACATGTTTATTATACTTGCTTGTATATGAAAATTCAAGAATACTTTTGACTATTCATTTACAATATTATAATACGATTTTGACGTAATTCTGTACACAATGACGTAAAATAATGCAAACACAAGCACACACACCACATTCACCAGTGCGAAGGTACCCTTATCGTTAAAACCGAAGCACATCAAAAGCTTATTCACAATTGGAAAAGCAAAAGCAAGATGAACACACGCCGCCGCTATCGGCAGAAAGAATACCGTGAGCATCTGCGAATTGATGCTCGACTTGATATCTCTCCTGGTCATACCGAGCTTTTTCATAATCTCAAAACGTCCGCAGTCCACATAGCCTTCCGTGACCTGCTTGTAATATATGATAAGCACCGTGGCGAGCACAAACACAATCCCGAGGAAAATTGCAAGGAATAAGAGTGCCCCAAACATCGTGTAGAAGTTGTCCCTCTCGGCCGCTCTTCCCTCAACCTGAATATTGCTGATGCCTGTCAGCAGTCCTTCAGCATCCCTATACTCCTGCCCGAACAACGCTTTGATTTCATTTACAGTGACAATCTTCTTCGCCTCATCGCCTGTCATGTCGAACTGGTAGAACCACTGAATTGATACAATACTGCTGCCCTGTGAATTTTTCACCGGCATCATCTGCAGAGCTATATCACCCGGATTATTCACGAAAATGTAAATCGTAGGAATTACGTTTAATGCCTCCGTTCCGTTGGAGATAAATTTATCAACAACTCTCTTAACCTTATAGCGTGGTCCGTCATCTCCGACCGAAAGCTCGTCAAAAGAATTTGTCTTTGAACTTTCCATCCCCTTCGTGAAGCATATAACAGCCTCATCGTCTGCAATCTCGAGGTTATCATTCATCAGCCTGTTGTAGTCATCTGCTGAAATCGCAAACACCATATAAGTCTGTGCCGACTGTCCAAGATTGAAATTATAATACTCATCCTCCCCACACACAATTCTTCCATCGTCGAGCACCGCTCCGAATATTGCCGCTGAATAGTCGACCACATTCTCAGCTTCTTCCCCTGCTCTGCTTACATCATCCGCCACGAATGTCTTCATTTTTTCCATGTAACCATCCATGCTTTCATAATCGTCAAACGTGACCGTAATGTCAATATCCTTCGGGTATCTGTTTCTTATGACTCCCTCCTCGCCGGTATACAGACATACCGTCGAGGACAGCATGACGAGCACCATCGTGCAGAGTACACATATTGATGCAAGACCTGCACCGTTTCTCTTCATCCGGTACAGCATTGATGATACCGACACAAAATGGTTAGTCTTATAGTAGTAGTGCTTATTTTTCTGAAGTATCCGGCAAAGCGTGACTGAACCCGCGATAAACAACAGATAAGTTCCTATTATTACCATAATTACTGCGACAAAGAACATGGAAAGTGCCGTAATCGGATCTTCTATCGTCACCGCAATATAATATGCTCCTCCGAGGATAACGACACCGCACAGTGCGATAAACCAGTTAGCCTTCGGCGGTTTCTCTCCCTTGTTATCACTCTTTAGCAGCTCGACCGTGTTTGACATTTTTATTTGTCGTACCATATTAAAAAACAACAGTACATATATAGCTCCGAAAACCTTCAATGTCATTAAAAGTGCCTCGGCATTGACCTTTATATTGTAATTATTCTCCCCATTTATTGCATGCATCACGGCAATTTCACCGAGCTTTGCAAACACCATTCCGAACACAAGTCCTGTACTTATTGATATGAATGCAATCTGAACGCTCTCCCAGAATAATATTCTCGCCAGATTGCCCTTTCCCATACCAAGCACATTGTACAGTCCGAATTCCTTTTTTCTCCTCTTCATCAGAAAAGAGTTCGTGTAAAAGAGAAATATGACCGCAAAAATCATTATCACATACGTTCCCAATCCAAGCATTTCCGTCACGAAGGAGCCGCCGCGCACCGTCTTAAGCATCGTATCGCCCGCGAGAAATGCAATTATATAGAACATCATGACCATCCCCGTACAGGTCAGTATGTACGGAAGATAAAGTCTTTTATTTTTTCTTATACCGTCCCACGCAAGATGCGGGTAAAAGCCTATTCCCATCTGTCATTCCCCACTTTCTCTCACTCTTCACCGTTCCTGCTTCCTGTTGCAAGCACGGTAAGCGTATCGGCTATCTTTCTGTAAAATTCATCCTTTGAGTCCTCCCCACGGTATATCTGATGAAACACCTCCCCGTCCTTTATAAAGAGAACTCTCCCGGCATGGCTTGCAGCCTTCGCCGAATGCGTCACCATCAGAATCGTCTGTCCCTTCTCATTAATCTCACCAAAGAGCCTCAACAGCTCATCCGTCGACTTAGAATCGAGCGCGCCCGTCGGCTCATCCGCCAATATAATGCTCGGATTAATTATAAGTGCTCTTGCAACTGCCGCCCTCTGCTTCTGACCTCCGGAGACCTCGTAAGGATACTTTTTAAGCAAAGGCTCGATTCCGAGCTGAACCGCAAGCGGTATAAGCCTTCTCTTCATTTCCGCGTACTTTTCCCCCGCAAGCACAAGTGGAAGATATATGTTGTCCTCGAGCGTGAATGTGTCAAGCAGGTTAAAATCCTGAAAAACAAAGCCCAGCTTATCGCGTCTCAGCTGTGCAAGCTCCTTCTCGCTGAGCTGTGACAAATCCTGCCCCTCAAGCCTTATCCTTCCGCCTGTCGGCTTATCAAGTGCCGCAAGTATGTTGAGAAGCGTGGTCTTACCTGAACCTGATTCTCCCATAACCGCCACATACTCACCCTTCTCAACAAGGAAGGACACATTCTTAAGAGCTTCAACCTTATTGCCTCCGATCCTTGTCGTGTACGTCTTTTTGATGTTTGCTGCCTCTAAAATACTCATTTATCCCTCCATCTTAACGCTTTGAATGTTTGACCGCCGCACACACAACGCACGGCATTTTTTAATCTATTTTTTCTCCTCATGCCAACACTATATCAAAAAAGGAAATGCATCTCCATTTCATCGGCTTACATTTCCTCATTCAAATCTTACATTTATGTAATAAATTTTCATTCCACTTCAAGATTATTTCTCTCAAGCTCTATCGCAATCGTTGTTCCCTGTCCCGGAACCGATTCAGCCGTTATACCGTGCCCTAAGTTATTGCATATCCTCCTGCACAGGTACAAGCCGATTCCGCTCGCCTTTCTGTCCATGCGCCCGTTAAAGCCCGTATAACCTTTGTCAAATATTCTCGGAAGGTCATCAGGTGCTATTCCGATTCCCGTATCACTTATAACAAGCTTACTGCCCTCACAGCTTATCTTAACCTTACCGCTCTCCGTATATTTTACCGAATTTGACAACACCTGCTCAATCACAAAGCCAAGCCACTTCTCGTCCGTCAGCACCTGCTTATCAATCGTCTCATAATCAAGTACAAGCTTCTTCATTATAAACTGCGGCGCAAGCTTTCGTATCGCCGTGCGTATTATGTCATCTAACCTGTACTCCTTCAGCACATAGTCGGTCGAGTCCGAGTCAAGCCTCAAAAAACAAAGCACCATCTCAACATACTGCTCAATCCTCATAAGCTCCGTTCTTAACCTCCTCGAATCCTCTGAATCCTGTTTTTGAAGGATAAGGTGCATCGAGGCAATAGGTGTCTTTATCTGGTGCGCCCACATTGTATAATAATCCACCATGTCAGCATATTTCATGTTCATCGAATCCCCGAGACACATTCCGCTCTCCTTGAGCTTTCTTATGACCTCCAAAAGCTGAACCTGCATTATGTCGTCCGAATCCACGATTTTATTCAGTTCGTCGCCACCAAGTATTCTAACAAACTCTCCGTCATCACCGACAGTTTTTTGCAGGATTTCCTGCATTCTTTTCCATTTGCCGTATTTCATGCAGGCATCGACCGTGAGAGCCGTGAGAATTATCACGAAGCAGACGAATGTCGGATATGCAGCTGCTTTTAATGTTATGCCGTACATTCCGAAGGTAAACAGAAATATCACGCAGCACACCGCAAACACGGCGAGCTCCTTTTTCTTTCCGAATATATACTTCAATACAAATTGCAGTCTGTTTTTCATACCAATCCCCTTTTACACTATGTACCCGACTCCGAACCTGGTCGTTATGAAGTCTTTAAGCCCTGCATTGTCGAGCTTTTTTCTCAGCCTGTTCACATTCACCGTGAGCGTGTTCTCGTCCACGAAGCTGTCGCTCTCCCACAGTCTCTCCATAAGGCTCTCGCGGCTCACGACCTTTCCCCTGTTCTCCATAAGCGCAAGAAGTATCTTGTACTCATTTTTCGTCAAATCTATGTTATTTCCCTGATATGTCAGCGTGTTGTCAGCCGTGTTGAGCATTGCACCCTTGTGCTCGATTATGCTCACCGACGCTGCAAAGTCATAGCTTCTTCTGAGCATCGCCGAGAGCTTCGCGATAAGTACGTTTCTGTCAAACGGCTTCGCGATAAAGTCGTCAGCACCCATATTCACCGCCATGAGAATGTTCATGTTATCCGCCGCCGATGACAGGAATATCACCGGAATCTTTGACACCTTTCTTATCTGACTGCACCAGTAATACCCGTCAAAGTACGGCAGAGATATATCGAGCAGCACAAGGTGCGGCTGCACCGCTGCAAACTCCTCCATTACCTTCTCAAAATTTTTCACAATATGCACTTCCAGTCCCCAGCCTGCGGCATAATCCGCAATCTCCTTCGCTATTCCCGCATCGTCCTCGACCAGCAGTATTTTATACATTGTAACCCCTCCAAAAATTAATTATACATATCTTCCAATGTTATCAAAATAACATTATCATCAGAGATACTGTCGAACCACTCAGTAAATCCACTCAGTGAGAAAAACAAATATTTAGTAATCTTATACTTTCCGATAATCCGAGAGGCTCTTCTAATCAGCGTGTCATATACATTTTTATCTATCCGTTCATTTTTAAACTTGCATTCCCCGATTACGGCAGTCTTATCAATTTCGGATATTCCCACGATGTCTATATCGGCAGATTGCTGAATTCTCTCAACCTTTGAGTTTTCTATCTGCTCTGTTCCCCACCATACCCCCACGTTGGTCATAAACCCGCCGAATCGCCCTGCTCCATCTCAATAACGCTTGTTGCCTTTGGTATAAATTCATACCAGAATTTTAACATACTGTCATTTAAAATGTGCTGTGTTTTTTTCTGTTTTTCTCCTCAGTAATACATTTTCTCTTCTCGACCAAGCCAATCTCCATAAGCTTCTCCAATGAGTAGAGAACCGTTGTGTCCTTCTCTCCAACCTTTAACGAAATTGTATTGATTGTATTTTCACCTGACGCAATCTGTTCAATGATGTTATTTACCAAAGTAATATCCGAGAATTCCTGTGTAAGAAAACCGTTAAAAATTCAATCTTATCTTATCGACAAAAAATCCGGCACGGAGCGATATTCTCCATGCCGGATTATGTATTAAATCTAACCAACTTAGTTTTTTAGTTACTTACTGTCTCTTAGAGAGAACATCCTTCTCGTAAGCGCGTACATCATCAAGCCATGTAAGACCTACGCCTGCACCCTTCTTAGCACAGTAGTAATCCCATACAAGTGCGAACGGAGCTGCCTTGAACTCTTCCTTGTATGCAAGTCTGCCGCTCACATCGCCGTCCTTCTCAATCTTCTTCATTGTGTCAACCGGCTGTAAGAGAGCTGCAAGCATAGCCTTTCTTGTGTTGCGGATACCAATTACCCATGCTGCGATACGGTTGATTGACGCATCGAAGAAGTCGGTTGCAATGTAAGTATCCTCGAGCTTACCCATGCGCACAAGCTCCTCCATGATGGCTCTTGTCTCATCGTCGAAGCTTACTACATGGTCGGAATCCCAGCGTACAGGACGTGATACATGTAAAAGAGCGTGGTCTGCGAATGTGTATACGCCTGAAAGCTTAGCGGATACAACCTCTGTAGGATGATAGTGTCCTGTATCGAGTGTCATCATGATATGGTCGCTCTTTGCATTCATTACATAACCCATGCAGAACTCATGTGAGCCTACTGTATAGCTTTCAAGTCCGATACCGAATACCTTGGACTCAATACCGTCCATAACGCCCTTAACATCCTTCGTAGCCTCAAAAATCTTGTCATAGCTGTCCTTAAGTCTGAGTCTCGGAGCAAGTGTATCAACAGGAACCTCCTTGTCTCCATCAGGTGTCCAGTGGTTGATAACACATACCTTGCCAGTCTTTTCATAAAAATACTGACCAATCTTACGGCTTCTGATACCGTGCTCAATCCAGAAGTTACGAACATCGTCATCTGCTGCTGAGAGTGTTCCGTTCGAGCTCTTTGGATGTGAAAAATATGTAGGGTTAAAATCAAGACCGATATTATGCTCGTTAGCCCAGTCTACCCACTTGTCAAAATGCTTTGGCTCGATTGCATCTCTGTCAACGAAAGTGTCTGCCTCTAAGTAGCTTGCATGAAGGTTAAGCTTTAACTCTCCCGGGATGAACTTCATAGCCTCCTCGATATCCTGTCTTAACTCCTCGGCATTTCCAGCCTTGCCAGGATAGTTTCCTGTTGCCTGAATACCGCCTGTGAGTGCATCGTCGCCCTTCTTCTCAAGACCTGCAACGTCATCGCCCTGCCAGCAGTGCATGGAGATTGGAACTCTGTCCGCGATTTCAATCGCCTTATCTACGTCAACTCCATACTGAGCGTAGAAATCCTTTGCCATCTGATAACCCTTTTCAACATCGTACATTTTTAAAATCCACCTTTCATAAATTAATCATATAATATGTCGGGAAATAGACCCGGCTTGATTTCGGGAAATTATCCTACCTTCTTGATATCGAAGGATTCTGCTACACAGCTTCTTGCAGCCTCAAGTGTTGCGAACTCGCCGCCCTTTAACATCTGAGCCATAAGATTTCCGAGTGCAGTTCCCTCAACAGGACCTGCATACACTTCCTTGCCTGTCGCTTCCATCGTCTTTTTGTTGAGGTACTGATCCTGACAGCCTCCGCCCACAATGTGAAGTCGCTTGTAGGTTCTTCCCGTAATCTCCTCAATCTGCTTTACCGTCTCAGCGTAGCTGTCAGCAAGTGAGTTGTAGATGCACTGAAGCACCTGTCCGAGATTCTCAGGAACAGCCTGACCTAAATTCCTGCAATATGTCCTTATAGCCTCAGTCATGCTCTCAGGTGCAAGGAAGGACTGATCATTCACATTGACTCTCGAAGTGAAAGCCTCCTCCTTCTGTGCCAGCGCAATAAGCTCCTGGAACGGAAGCTTCGTCGGCTGCTCTCTTCTGACTGACTGAATCATCCATAAGCCCATGATATTCTTAAGATATCTGAAACGATAGTCATAGCCGCCCTCATTCGTGAAATTATACTCACAGCTCTTCTCCGAGCAGTCGGCTTCCTTTCTCTCAATGCCCATAAGTGACCAGGTACCTGAGCTCAGATATATGAAATCATCATCGTTTGCCGGAACCGCCATGACAGCCGAGCCTGTGTCGTGAGTTGCAGGGAGAACAACCTCCATGTCAAATCCCACTCTGTCAATAATCTCTTTCTTAAGCATTCCAACCGATGTCTTAGGAAGGTTGAGCTTTCCGAACATCTCTCTGTTGTAGCCGAGACGGTCTATTATCTCATAATCCCAATCCTTGGTAACGG
Source organism: Firmicutes bacterium CAG:882 (assembly GCA_000435595.1). Classification (GTDB taxonomy): domain Bacteria; phylum Bacillota; class Clostridia; order Lachnospirales; family Lachnospiraceae; genus CAG-882. The sequence continues at coordinate 21,304 of FR895344.1, read as the reverse complement.
CATTCACGAGCTGTCCCGTAGTCGCATTGGTGTACTCATTCTTCTTAACTCCCGTAAGAAGGAAGTTAAAATATTCGGGAATCATGAGAAAGCTCTTCGCATTCTCAATATATTCCGGATGCTCCTTCTTGATTGCATAGAGCTGATATACTGAGTTAAACAATGCCTTCTGTATACCTGTTCTCGCATAGAGCTCCTTCTCGGGAATCACCTTATAAAGTTCCTTGTCTATGCCCTCTGTTCTTGAATCTCTGTATGCCACGGTGTCTCCGAGAACCTTATCATTCTCGTCAAGAAGAACGAAATCCACTCCCCAGGTGTCAATCCCCATAGATACCGGAATCTTTCCAATCTCCTTACACTTGGCAATACCGTTCACAATCTCCTCGAACAATCTGTCAATATTCCAGCACAGATGTCCGTCCCTCTTCTCCAGATTGTTCTCGAAACGATATACCTCCTCATAGGTAATCTTACCGTCCTCAACATGTCCGAGAATATGCCTTCCGCTTGACGCCCCAATGTCAACAGCCAGATAGTAATTGCTCATATAATCCTCCAATCTTCCGCGCTCAACCGCCATAAACTATATTCATTATAGCTCAAAAAAGGACATAATAAAAGGACGTATATTGGTCAAAAATACGTCCTTATTTGCAACGTTCATCCCTGTAATGTTTTGGGCTGCAGCCATATTTTTCTTTGAATACCCTGAAAAAATAACTCGTGTTATCATACCCGACCGCCGCTATAATATCCGCTATCGGAAGCGTCGTCTCCGTGAGGAGCTGCACCGACTTGTTAAACCTTTTAATCTGCAAAAGCTCCTTAAAATTGTACCCCGTAGCCTGCTTTACATGGCGCGAGAGCGAGTATATCGACATATTAAGGCGGTTAGCAAGTTCCGCAAGCGAGCCGTCCCTGTAATTCTCCTCCACATACTTAAGCGTCGCGAAGGAAATCCTGTTCTCATTGCCGACATCTAGCGTGTTCCCGTCCTGCTCAAGCTTATCGACATAGTTCATAAGCTGCAAAAAGAGAAGTCCCATCGTAGTCTGGTTGATACGTCGGTTGTTGCTCTGCTTATTCACGAGCGACCACACCATATTCTCGACCAGATTCTGTATCGGAAGTATGTCCGAGACGTTAAAATGCAGATAAGCCGCCTCATCGGTATTGTTGCAGAGGGTGCTGACTATGAATTTTCTCAGCACATTCTCCTCCTCCATCATATCGAACGCCACATCAAAAAATTCAGGTCTGACAATGAAGTTCACCGCAATGTCATCCTCGCCCGCCGGAAGTATCTCATGATAAGAAAACTGATTGAGGAAGAGAAGATTCCCCTGTTCTAACACAATCTTGGTATCACTATTGATAACGTGTGTGGTGCTTCCGCTGCACATATAGATTATCTCAATGTAATCATGTCGATGCTTAGGGAAAGCTACGAACCGCGTATGCGTTCTTATATTGATAAGACTTCCCTTGTCGAGCATCTTCTCTCCACGGATGGTGAATTCACCCGTGGAAGAATAGCGGTCTTTGCTTATCTTTTTGCCCGAGAGAATCTCCTGCTCCTCGGGCGTTATTTTTCTCAAAATATCGAGAAGCTCTTTGTTCATAAGCGCTCCCTCATTTTTACTGATTATTTGCTCATTATCGAATCCACGTTGATGAGTTCGTACGGCTCCGTCGCCGCTCCCTCAACCTTCACATTTACAAGGTTGAGCTTCTTTACGTTGGCTGCCACAATTCCGCGCCTGCTTGAAGCGTCGCAGCCGAGCATCATCGCTGCAACACCCGACTTGGCATCCTGCGCATAGTCGATGTGGACGTTCTCCATCGTAACCTCCGCAATCTTCTGCTCAGGAAGTCCGTATATATACGCTCCTGCCACATGGCAGTTATGGCACTCGATGTTTCTGAAGGTCAGTCTGTCAATTCTAGGTGTCCTGTCGTCGACAGGAAGCGGATTCCTGCTTCCCACATATTCTGTCTTTCCATCCGGGTCACAGAAATAGAAGCTGTTGACAACAAACGGAGTCATGACATTGTCCATCTTGATGTTTTCAAATGTAATATTATCAAGAACGGAATCTTTTCCTCTTCCTCTTCTTGTCTTTACACGCAAGCCTCTGTCGGTATTGAGGAACAGACAATCGGTAATCTTTACATTGTTAACACCTGCAGCAATCTCGCTTCCCACCGTAACGGCACCATGTCCGTCACGCATGCAGGACTGGCGTACAAGCATATCGGAGGTAGGAATCTTATGCTTTCTTCCCATATATATCTTGCCTGACTTTATTGCTATACAGTCATCGCCAACCGAGAAGTATACACCGACAATCTCCACACCCTTGCAGGACTCAGGATCAAGCCCGTCCGTATTGTGTGAATCGGCCGGGTTAATTACCTTCAAATCGACAAATCTTATATTCTCCGTAAAATACGGGTGCAGCGTCCATGAAGGTGAATTTGTCACGGTCACACCGTGAAGAACCACATTTTTGCAATGGCTGATGAACACAAGTCTCGGTCTCCACGCAATCTTTCTTATCTTGCAGTCCTTCCACCAATTGTCAAAGCCTGCACATCCGTCGATTGTTCCTTCACCTGTTATAACCACATTCTCAACATTGATTCCCGTGATTATACCCGTAAAACAATCAAGCGGATTTCCTTCCCATGTTCCTAAATTATACTCATCCTTCTCGTCATAGCTCTGAATCATGCCGGGAAGTATACCGAACTTCTCCCTCTCCGTAAACGCTGACAAAACAGCATCCTTCGCAAGGTCAAGCACAAGGTCACTCTTTAAGAAAAGTGATGTAATCTTATACACTCCCGCCGGAACAAACACTCTTCCACCCTTAGGGCATGCCATAATGGCAGTCTGTATCGCAAGTGTATCGTCATGTTCACCGTTGCCGTATGCTCCGAAGTCGCGTACATTAAGCGTCACATACTCATAATCGGTGTGTACATCTATATATCCCTTGTTATTCTCATTTTTAGTGCCCGCATTTCCAGCCTCACCGCTCTCAACAACCTCAATGCTGTAATCCGTATCCGGCAAAAGCCCGTAAATTGAAGTAATAACGCGGTTCGTCGACTGCGTGTATACTCCATTAACATAAATATCATAATTAGGTGTATCCGTGTAGAAAATACCCGTATTTTTAAGCTCTATGCAGACATTTCTTGATGTCTTTGCAACCAGACCAAGCTCCATATAATTCACTCCGTTCCGCCGCATATCCGCGGCTTATTTTATTAAATGTCCGATACTTTTAATTTACCGTATTTTGCATATGTTTATATTTCATATACCCGCTTGCGTATATGCTTACATCTGCTCTGCATATATGCTTACATCTGCTCTGCATATACCTGATACTTCTCGGCAAGAACCACCTTGAGTGCACATGCCTTTTTCACAGCAAGCTGCATAACCGACTGTGCATCCGCATCAGCCATGATATTTACATGCTCACCACTTATATGCTTTCTCATTATTCCCTCGCGTTCCCATGCCCTGTCAATAAGCTGTCCAAGCTCATCCCTGAACATATCAACAAGGCTTCTGTACAGCTCATATACAGGTTCTGCAATGGCCGCAATCGTATCCGCGAGTGCAAGCATAAAGAGTGCTTCCTGCATCTCATTATTTCTGTCACTCTTTTTAAGTTCTGCGAATCTGACGGTGAGTGCATGATAATGTTCCTTGCCTCCGAACATGGTCTCATAATTCATATCAAAAGCAAGCCCCATATATGTCTCCGACTTCTCAAGCTCGGTTATCACACTCTTATATGTCTCATCACCTGTCAAATTGTATGCCGCATACAGAAGATTCATCGCCGACGGATATTCACACCCATCAACTGCCGTCTTCTTATCCTTCATCTGTTCAGCCTTATCAACTATAGCCTTCTTAAGTTCTTCCTTCTCGTTGCCTTCCGGAAGTGTACCATACTCCCACACGGCACGACTCACAATGACACCCTCAGGCGCGCCCATGCTCTCAACAGACATGTAGCGCAGAGTGTCAATAATATCTCTCGTTGTCATGTTATATTCCTCCAAATCTAAAATTAACTTAATACTTTCTGATTACGCATATTTAACATATACGCAAGTCGACTTTTTGAAGCCTCCGGTACTTAGGCAATGTATTATATTGCCTTATGTACCGCTGTGTGCTTCAATTAAGCGAGAGCGGGTCGACGGTGTATATATTAAATATGCGTAATCTATAACATCAACTGATTTAGTCGATTAATAAGGCTGCATCCTCTTTCACATCGTCAGGGTTCACGAGCATGTCTCTGTATGGGCTGTCAAGCTTAGCTATTCCTGCTGCAATCAGCTCTGCAAATGCAACAGTGCCTGCATACTGAAGATGAGTGTTATCCGTCTTGCCCTCAGGATAATTAGGAAACTCCCCCGGTGCCAAATGCATGAACCATTTTCTACTGTCCATATCTCCCGTCTTTTCTATCTTTCGGCGGCTCATTGTACACAAATCAATAACCGGTACATTGCACTCTTCACCAACCTCAAGCATTGCCTGCGGGTATGTAAGATGCGTATTGTCAACAAGCTTCCCCTCCGACACAAACAGCCTTCTGTACAATGGTGTTATAAGGAGCGGATACGCCCCGACATCCCTCGCCGTCTTAATGAAAGTTCTCAGATTGTCTTTAAAGCTTGTCTGTGGCTCCGTATATCTCAATGGGTCATTCTTCTCGTCATTATGTCCGAACTGTACAAAGAGAAAATCTCCCTCGCGTATATTCTCCTTAATAAATTCTAATCTTCCTTCATCAATAAAGCTCTTCGTGCTTCTTCCATTCTCCGCACGGTTGACAATGAGAATTTCCTTCCTGACAAAAAGTGAAAATCCCTGTCCTATACCGCACTGCGGATAGCTTGTAAAATCATTCTGCTTAACCGTGGAATCTCCTGCCCAGAAGATTCGCGGTGTATCTGACAATAAAGCCATGTGTGTTCCTCTTTTCTTTAAGCTTGCGTGTAAAAACCATATTACATTTCGAGTGTATAATCCTCTATGTCCATGAATATCAACTCCATTGTCCGAAGCAAGATGTTCTAAGAACTCTGATTTACCTTACATCCATATACGCCACCGATGCCAGCCGTCCATCCATGGACTTTGGCATCTAAGCCAACATCCATGTTGGCTTTGGCTAATCTGTGAACAGAGTTATAAGAACATCTAAACTTCTCCCAAAAGTCGTGATATTCATGGACATAGAGGATTATACACAGCTAAGTTTTATACTGTTTTTACATACTTTAAGTATTGTTTAACAAAAAAGATGTTGTCATTGTGATTGTTGACAAATTTTCTGTATTTTTGTATCACTTATACCGTTATTCTACTACATTTACATTCATTTTTCAATCACAATACGCTTAATTCCTATGATATTACTGTATTTCCACGGAAAATGAATTTATGCAAATTCATGAATTTATGTAAATTAAAGTAAAAGTATCAAAGCATAAGCAACCACTTGGCGATGTGTAAAATGATATATTCATGTATTCGGTGACTTTTGGAAGAAGCTTAGATGTCCTTAGAACTTTGTTCGGCACACAGCCAATTCCGGCATGGACGCCGGAATAGCCGCCATGCAGGCACGGATGACTGCTTGGCGGCGGTGGCGAACATATAATGTATGTTTATCAAAATTCTTAGGACATCTTGCTTCGAACAACGGAACCAAATACATGAATATAATCATTTACACGCGCAATGTCCCAACATGCTTTGATACTTCACTATATGCAAAAAGGGCTCCGGGGAAATCCCCGAAACCCTTGAAGTACAAAATCACTCTTTAACCGCACCTACATTAACACCCTGAACAAAGTAGTCCTGGCAGAAAGGATACAGAATCATGAATGGAATAATCGCTACGATGATAGCTGCGTTCTGAATCGTGTTACTTGATATAGAACCATCATCGGTAGGAAGGTCACTATCCATAACCATCGCTCTTAACTTCATCTGGAAGTTGAAAAGCTTATTCTTTGTAATGTAAATCTTGAAGTTGGTGTAGTCATTCCAATATGAAACCGCAAACATAAGACCGATAGCTGCGAGAGCTGCCTTTGAGAGCGGAAGCACGATTCTGAAGAAAATCATAATCGGTGAACATCCGTCAATCTCTGCCGCCTCAAAAAGTGAGCCCGGAATACCTTCGAAGAAGTTTCTCATGAGTACGAGGTTGTATACGTTGATACCCATTGGAAGGATAACTGCCCATAATGTGTTAGTTAAGTGTAAGTTCATCATAACAACGTATGTAGGAATCATACCACCGCTGAACAACATTGTGAAGAGAAGTAACCATGAGAAGAAGTTTCTACCCGGCATCTCCCACTGAATGAGCACATAAGCACCGAGAGTGGAAAGTGTAAGACCTACAAATGTTCCCGCTACTGTTGTAACGATGGAAATAAGGAATGGTCTGTATAAGTCCGCTCTGGAAATAATCATCTTGTAACCGCCGGCTGTAAACTGCTTAGGCCAGAAGTTAAGTCCGTAACCAACTGTTGCATCAAATGAGTCAACCAATACCTTCCAAATAGGCAAAAGTATTATCAATGATATAACTATGAATAAAATTGTGTTGAAAATTGCAAAAGGAGTAATTTTCTTCTTAGGCTTCTTATAAACGTATTTATTTTCTTCCATATTCTTCTACCTCCTTATACAATTCCACGACCACGCACCTTCTTAGATGCGAAGTTACAAATTAACACAAGTCCACAGCTTACTACGGAACGGAAAAGACCGACCGCTGTTGTATAACCGTAATCTGCTGTACCTGAACTGAAGGTTCTGCGGTAAATGTATGTCTGAAGAACATCGGCCTCATCATATACAGATGGGTTATACATAACGAATACTGACTCGAAGAGGTTCATAACCTTAGCAAGGTTAAGAATAAATACAGTAATGATTGTGTTTGCAAGAGCCGGAAGAGTAATGTATTTCATTCTGTTCATACGGTTAGCGCCATCAATCTGTGCTGCCTCATAGAGGTCAGGGCTGATACCTGAAAGAGTTGCGAGGAAGAGGATAGTTCCCCAACCTGTATCCTTCCATATATTAACGAGGAAGTATACCCAACGCCAATTAGCACCATTAGTAAGGAACTCAATAGGCTTATCAATAATACCTGCGTTGATAAGTGCGGTGTTGATAACACCGGTTGTTGATGTTGAAAGTAACATCTTGAAGATAGATGCAACTACTACCCATGACATGAAGTGTGGAAGGTAAATAATTGTCTGTACTGTCTTCTTAAAGTAGATATTCTTCATCTCATGAAGTAAAAGTGAGATGATAACTGCCATAAACGTGTTCAGGAACAGCTTGATGATTGAAAGGAAAAGTGTATTTCCGAAGGCTGAAAAGAACGCCTGAGAATCAAGCTTGGCAAGCGGTGTAAGACCGAACATGCTTATAAACTGCTTAACGCCGACGTATACCGGCTCAGAACCTGACTTATACTCTGTGAATGCATATCTTAAGCCTGCCATTGGAAAGTAGTTAAAGATGATTAAGAATACAAGTACCGGAACAGCCATCACATAGAACCATCTATGTACATACATTCTACGCCATATTGATGTGGAGTTACCTGTAAAATGAGGATCAACTTCAGGCTTTTTCTTGAACTTTAATACATCAAGGAATACACCGGCAACGCCGATTACCGTACCGATGAGTACTATAGGAAGACCAAGTCCGACCATCATTCCCGGTGCGCCGTGAAGACCGCACGCGTCATTATATGCTACACCAAAAATCACTGCTGCCAGAACAGTTGTGATAATTGAAAATTTTTCGTATTTAACTGCACAAAGTACAATGGATGCTACTAAAAGTAACATAAAAATATACCATACCGCCGGATGCTCATAGTTCATCATACCATAAGCCGGAGTATACATCTTTAAGTTAACATTCTCGCTATTCTGTATGAACGGGAACAATCCGCCTAAAAAGGAGATAACTGCACCTGTGATAGCAATAGGCTTAATATTAGATGGCTCTCTGCGAACCTGCCAGCCGCACTTCGGACACTTCTTTGCCTTCTTTGGTATCTCGGTGTTACATGCCTTACATAACATTGTCATACCTTCTTTCTCTTATAATAAATGGGAAGTTATTTGACGAGTTACTACCTCGCAAATAAAATATATAACAAAACAATTTTCAACCGAAACGCTGCCGGAGACTGAAACTCAGCCTCCGGCGGCTTTCTTAACTCAATATTCTTATAATAACCCGCAAATAACTATCAGAAGATAATTAGTTGTTGAATGACTCTAAGATAGCGTCTGAAATAGGGCCACACTCTTCCTTGTACTGTGCAATAGCCTCAGCACCTGTCATATTACCCTGTGTAACTGCTGCAACAAGCTTCTTCTTAGCATCCTGAAGTGTTGAGCTATACTTCTGTGAAACCTCAGTAGAGTTGATTACAGGAGCTGCCTTTGAATTAGCATCAAATAACTTGAATGAGCTGAGAGCCTCATCCGTTACTGTTGATGCATAACCAGGATCGCCATCAGGATATACGGCAGGGTCGAAATCAGCAAGCTTTAACTGAGCCTCGAAGAGGTTCTTCTTTGTCTTTGTCTGCTTCTCTGCATTAACAGTAGCCTCAGTTACCTGGCCAACTAACTTGCCGTCTTCCATTACATAGTGAACGCCCTCAACACCGTACTGCCATAACATCTGTGTAGCACCACCATCAAGGATTGTATCAATAAAGTACTTGAATACGCCCTCAGGGTTCTCACATGCAGATGTGATACAGATCATAGGTGAAAGTCTCTCATAGTAAGCACCCATCTCCTCGATTGGCTCAAGAGCCCATACGCCTGTGTCAATTCCGTTCTTCTCAAGGTTAGTAGTGATGGTATATGCCCATGTACCTGCCCAGTATGTGAATACAGATGTTGATGTTCCCGTATAGAACTTGTTACGAACATCGGATGTTGATGGGGACTCAAGAATCTGTGAGTCGAGAACACCGTTAGCGTAGCCCCAAGCAAGTCTGTCAAGAGCTGCTGCCATAGCGTCTGTTGCGAAACCGTCTACCCATGCGCCTGCTGTCTCATCATAGTAGAAATCAGGATAAGCGTCCTGATAGAACTCAGGAAGGTAGTTAACATAAGGAGCCTCGTCTGTGATAAGACCTGCTGCAAGAACAGGAGCTGCACCTGTTACACCCTTAAGTGCAAGCAGGAAATCCTGATACTCAGCCCATGTCTTAGGAAGAGTATCCTGTGTATAACCGGCTGCCTCAGCAAGTGCTGCATTAACGTAGGTTACACATCCGTTACCACGAGCAGGATAGAATCCGTAGATTCCCTTCTCTCCATCCGGTCCTGTTACATACCAGCTGTCAATGATGTTCTGGGCAACATCGATTAATCTGCCTGAATTATATGTGTCAGAGTTAAGCCATGCATCTGTCATGTTCCAAAGGTTGCCCTGTGCTGCATAGGATGCATAATAGTTAGATGGAAGAATAACTACATCTGCAAGTGTTGACTTATCTGTGAACGCAATACCAACCTGCTCTGCATATGTAGAATGATCAGGACGAATCCACTCAATCTCAATACCGAGCTGCTTTTCTAATGCATCATAGAATGCCTCAGCGTAGTTATCGCCCTCCTTGAATACTGTTCCATCCCACATAACCTTAATCTTGTCAGGCTTAACTATCTCAGCCGGCTGAGTAGCTGCCTCTGTTGTTGTCTCTGCTGCTGATGTTGTCTCTGTGCCTGCTGCCTGAGTTGTTGTCTCTGCTGCGGATGTAGTAGTGTTGTTGTTGCCTGTTGCACTGTTACAAGCCGTCATTGAGAGAGCCATGGTAGCTACAAGTCCAAGAGAGACAGCTTTTTTTGTCATCTTTTTCATTGTAAGAAATGACCTCCTTTTAAAAAATAAAGATAAATGATTATTTCACGTTTCATAAACGTGTAACCCTGTCGCAATTAGTAATAATTCTAATTTCGGCATACTCATACTACCACAATTTATACAAAATATACAAGTACTATTTTTATTATTTTATAAAAAATTTCACGGTTTTTTTAACAATATGTTGTATTGTATTGTTTTTAGTTGTCTTTTACTGTCTTTATGTCTGTTTTGTAGTGAAAACAACAATGTAAAATTGTGCATGCTATGTAAGCGTTTCCAGTTTTTCTGTTGATTTTGCATAGTTTTGACCAAAAGCAGCCAATATGTCCGGCAGATAAACCGAATTCAATTTAAAAATAATGCTACCATAACCAATTAAAAGGTGCTATAATTGAAATACTATGTTAACAAATTATCAAACTGCATAAAAAAGGAAAATAATTATGGAATTTTTATATCTTCTTGAAAGCATAAGAAATGGTTTTCTCGATGTGTTCTTTATTATATGTACCTCATTCGGGGAGGAGCTTGTGCTGGTAAGCCTGTTTGCAGTCATCTTCTGGTGTATCAACAAGAAGCTTGCCTACAGAATTGCGTTTTCCTACTTTCTGTCCGGTGTTGCGGTACAGGGTCTCAAGGTTCATTTCAGAATAGAAAGACCGTGGGTTCTCGACCCTGAATTCAAGCCTGTCGAACAGGTTATGGACACTGCTACAGGATACTCATTTCCAAGCGGACATACGCAGAGTTCGACAAGTCTCTACAGTTCTGTCTCATTCTACTTTAAGAAGAGATGGCTGTACGCTGTTTCTTTCATTATAATAGCTGCCGTTATGCTTTCCCGCATGTATCTCGGCTGCCATACTCCCAAGGATGTGCTTGTAAGCTTTGTGATAACAATCGTCATCAGCATTGCAGTGAGCCTGATATACGACAATCTCAATTCAAACACACTCACGGATATTTTGGTTATGCTTCTCATATTTGCGCTGTCAGCCGGACTTTTCGGTTATTCATACCATGTGGTCAATTCAGGACTTACCACTGACGTTCTCGCTATGGACGGCTTTAAGGCAGCCGGTGCCGGTGCCGGGTTTGCAATAGGATGGTTTATTGAAAAGCACTATATCAATTTCAACCCAAAAAACAGCCGCGTATGGCTGCAGCTTATCAAAGTGGTCATAGGACTTGCAGGCGCACTTGCATTTAAAAGCGGGCTTAAGCTTCTCCTTGGCAACACAATACCTGCCAACACCTTCAGGTATTTTATGGTGATAATGTGGGTAACAGTGATTTATCCTATTATAATTAAAAGTTTCATAAAAGAACCGATACAGTTTTAATCCGGCTGTATCGGTTCTTCTATATCTATATTCTTTTCCTCATTAATCTGCGCCTTGCCTGACGTTATCTCCGTGATTTCCTTTATAACTCTTTCACACATTTTCTCCGGAACCGCAAGTACAAGTCTCACATCCGCTTCATATATTATATTTTCGAGCATCCACTCATTCTTCTGCGCAGCGTATTGAAGCTTTCCCGCACTGTTATAATCGGTTCTCACCGTTATACGGCTTCCCTTCGTCCGCACGGCTATTGAGCTGTTGCAAAGAGCATCAAGCGACGACTTCTGATATGCGCGCACCAATCCGCCTGTTCCAAGCAATGTTCCGCCAAAATACCGCGTCACTACAATGAGACAATTATGAATGCCTCGCCCCACAATAACCTCAAGTATTGGCTTTCCCGCAGTTCCCGACGGTTCGCCATCGTCTGAAAATCTCATAATTTCATTGTTATCTCCAATAACAAAAGCATAACAGTTATGCCTTGCATCCCAATATTTTTTCCGGGCAGCTTCAACATAGGAAGCAGCCTCCTCCTCACTTGAGATGCTGTATACCGCCGCAATGAACCTCGACTTTTTCTCCTCATAGTAGCCTCCGCCACCCGTCTTTATGAATGTAACGCGCTCTGCCATGTCAATTCTCCTACCCGGTTCTTGTTTAAAATAAGGATAATATGTGAAAAATGAATTGTAAAGCAATAATTTACTTTATTTGACTGTCCTTTTTTGATATAATATAAAAATCGGAGGTTATATACAATATGAATTACAGTTCAAAATCAATACGTAGGAAAATAAAAGCTCTACGCTCGCCGTCAACCAAGCTCTGGCGCAAGGCAGTGCTTTTAGTTTTTAAACTGATAACCGTATGCCTTGTCATCTGCTTTGTGATGATAGCATGCGTAGGTCTCGGAGCATTCACGGGAATAATTCAGACCGCTCCCCAGATTTCATTGGATGCCGTTTCACCTCAGTGGTACCAGTCATACATATATGACAGCAACGGCAATAAGGTTGAGACACTTGTGGCTTCCGGCTCCAATCGAATTGAGGCGAGCATAAGTGATATGCCGCAGCACCTCATAGACGCTTTTATAGCCATTGAGGATTCACGTTTTTATTATCACAACGGCATTGACCCTATAGGAATCGTACGTGCAGCCTACTCCACAATAAAGAGCGGCTTTAAGGAGACTCAGGGAGGCAGTACGATAACGCAGCAGCTTATCAAGAACAATGTCTTTTCGGCTGAGAGCGAAAACGGACTTATCGATACATTTAAGCGTAAGTTTCAGGAACAGTATCTTGCACTTATCTTAGAGCAGAATGTCGACAAAGACACTATTTTACAGAATTATCTCAACACCATCAATCTCGGCAACAACAACTTAGGTGTACAGGCTGCTGCACAGAATTATTTTAACAAGGACGTATCCGAGCTGACCATCTCTGAGAGTGCGGTAATTGCCGCAACCACCTCTAACCCATACCGCTACAACCCGGTACGTTTACCTGACAACAACAAGGAGAGACGTGCGATAGTACTCCGGAATATGCTTGAGCAGGAGCTTATAACACAGCAGGAGTATGATGAGGCACTCGCGGACAATGTGTATGACCGAATAATGAATGTCAAGAACACCTCGACCGGCTCAACCGCCTACTCCTACTACACCGATGCCCTGATCTCACAGCTCATGGAGGATCTAATGAACCTCAAGGGATACACGCAGACTCAGGCTTACAACCTTGTGTACCGCGGAGGTCTGCAGATATATTCATGTCAGGACAGTGAATTACAAAAATATGCCGAAAGTGCTGTCAATAACCCGGATTACTACTCCGGACGTTATGATTTCACGCTCCGTTACCGGTTACAGGTAAAAGACAAGGACGGAGAATTCCACAGCTACACCGAGAATTCCATCCTGAACTTCTATCAGTCCACACTCGGAATGTCAGGTTTCTCTCTAATGTTTTCCACGGAATCGGAGGCGCAGGAAGCAATCAGCACATTTAAAACCTACATTCTCAAGGAAACCGGCGGTACTGTGGTTGACGGCACCGAGAATATAGCCTACACACTTGAACCACAGGCATCCTTTGTACTTATCGAGCAGTCCACGGGATATGTAAAGGCACTTGTCGGAGGCCGCGGTGACAAGACACATTCATTGGTGCTCAACCGTGCGACGGACTCAACACGTTCACCTGGTTCAAGCTTTAAGCTTCTCACGGTGTACTCTCCGGCACTCGACACTGCCGGAATGACCCTTGCTACCGTATATGATGATGTACCTTATCTGTACTCGACCGGCAAACTTGTAACCAACGTCGACGATGAATATCATGGACTTATGACAATACGTGAGGCGATAACCGTATCGCGTAACGTGCCTGCCGTAAAGATAATAACGGACATTTCACCTGAGCTTGGTTACAGCTATGCGTTAAGCTACGGAATATCGACGCTCACCGCTGAGGAGCAGCACTATCAGGCGATTGCACTCGGCGGTATCACGAATGGAGCAACGAACTATGAGATGACCTCAGCCTACGCGGCGATAGCCAACTATGGTGTGTACAACGAGCCTAAGCTCTATACAAAGGTGCTTGACCACGACGGCAATATTCTTCTTGACAACTCGGTTTCTAACAGCCACCGTGTAATCAAAGAGTCGACAGCATGGCTCTTAGACAGTGCTCTCAGAAGCGTTGTCACAGACAACCTCACTTATTTGATGAGCGACAATATGTACTATGCAGGTAAGTCAGGTACTTCACAGCTCAACACCGATAAGTGGTTCATAGGCTTCTCTCCTTACTATACCGCCGGTATCTGGATCGGTAACGATGACAGCACACCGGTAAACACGGCATACTACACGATGACACATCTCAATATATGGAAGGATATTATGGATCACGCCCATGAAGATCTTGAGTATACCGAATTCCAGAAGCCATATAACATAGTGGAAGCCGAGGTATGTGCTGAATCAGGCAAGCTTGCCATACCGGGGCTGTGTGACAGCGACCCTCGCGGAAGCCAGGTAATAACCGAGTACTTTGAGGACGGAACCGTTCCTACGGAGGTATGTGATGTGCACATTCAGGTTACTATGTGCAAGGCTTCCGACAAGATAGCCAATGAAAACTGTCCTCCTGAATCACGATATAAAGCAGTCTACATCAAGAAAGATTTATCACTCATCCAGAATATGGAGCAGTACATCATAACCGACCTTGACTATGTCATAACACCCGACAAGTTGAACGACGAGTGCGATGTGCACTGAGAACTGCTCCCATAAAAATATGTTCTTAAAATATATATAAAATGTCGTATCAGAACGCCTTACATGAAGCAAAATGATATTTTTGCGCAAGAATAAGCCGAAGTTAAGTAACACGTTGAGGCTTATCTTGTGCAAATAATATCATAGTTTAAGGTAATCTCCTGATACGACATTCTTTTTATTTACTTTTTCATTTTCGGATTAGTTATCAGTGACGCAATATAACCAAATATCAATGCACCTGATATGCCGACCGCTCCCGCCTTGAAACCACCCTTAAATACACCGAGAAGTCCTTCGAGGTCAACAGCTTCCTTGACACCTTTCCACAATACATTCCCAAAGCCGAGGAGCGGAACCGTGGCTCCCGCTCCCGCCCAATCGGCAAACGGCTGATACAGGCCAACAGCTCCGAGCACTGCTCCAGTGCACACAAGAAGTACCATTATTCTTCCCGGCATAAGCTTTGTCTTTTCCATAAGTATCTGAACCACAACACAGATTAAGCCACCCACAACAAATGCTTTTATATAATCCATAACAATCTCCATTCCGCTATCCATTTATTACCCCTGATTTCCTATCCGCTCCAGCACAACGCCATGCGCTATCCCCGGTATACTCATCCCTTCATTGTAGCTGACAGTCGACATAAGTGCCCCCGTCGGCACGAACAGCACTCTCTTGTACTTTCCTTCCTCCATTCTCCTCAATATATATGCGCACAAGGTTGCCGCCGCACATCCGCAGCCGCTTCCTCCCGCATGTGTATCCTGAGTGTTCTGATCAAAGATAATCATTCCGCAGTCAGAATGTATCTCCGATATATCAATCCCCTTTTCTTTCAGCAAATCGATCAGTATTCTCTGCCCCACATAGCCCAAATCTCCTGTGAATATCTTGTCATAATGTCCCGGTTCGACTCCAAAATCACGCAGATTTGAATAGATCAGGTCTGCACACGCCGGAGCCATGCTTGCCCCCATATTAAAAGAATCCTTCACACCATAATCCACAATTCTTCCCGTCGTCACACCCTTTATACACACTTTTCCCGAATACCCCGCATTACAGCCCACAGCCTTCTCAATAATCACACCGCCGCTTCCAGTGACGGTCCATGTAGCTGACAGAGGGCGCTGATTCCCGTATTCAAGAGGAAAACGAAACTGTTTCTCCGCACTGGCAAAATGGCTTGATGTCACGGCAATAACCCTGTCGGCACAGCCTCCCGCCACAAGCATGGAACCGAGTGACATTCCCTCTCCCATCGTAGAGCACGCACCGAACAGTCCGAAATAAGGTATGTTATATTTTGCAAGCCCGAACGATGATGCGATAAGCTGTCCTAACAGGTCTCCAGACAGAATATATCTTACATCCTTCCCACTCACCCCTGCCTTGCTAAGAAGATGTTCCACAACCTTCTCCTGAAGAGTGCTCTCCGCCTTCTCCCATGTATTCTGTCCCGCCATCGGGTCAGTCACTACCTCGTCAAAAAGCTTCCCGAGCGGTCCGTCTCCCTCCTTCTCTCCCGCAACACTCGCTCTCGCCGTTATCACCGGAGGTTCATCATATAAGACACTCTGCCTGCCAATCATTTTTACACTCATACAACAAAAAAGCCATCCTGTGGCATCCTTTCTAAATTCTTTCTGTTAGATAGAATGCCCCAAGACGGCTTTCATTATTCTTATATATAAGATATGCGTTTGTCAACTCCGCTTCCGGTGTGCCGTTACAGCTTATCACTCATTATGTTCTTATAGCCCTCACCATATATCTCATTGGCACTGGATATGATCATAAAGGCGTCCTTGTCCTCGCTCTTTACAATCTCCTCTATCGCAGGCCCCTGCTGCTTCCTCGCAACACAGAGAATAACCTGTTTTTCTTTTCCCGTATATGCGCCCTTGCCCTGCAGGAATGTCGCTGTTATGTCAATCTCCTTCAATATTCTCTCAGAGATTGCCTGAGGCTTATCACTTATAATGTAAAAAAGCTTCGCCTCGTCTCCTCCGTATAAAACCATATCAAGCACCTTTCCCTGAACGAACACCGAGATAAGCGCATACATTATGATATTGATATCTTTGAACACAAAGCCCGAAAAAGCTACTATCACAATATCGGTGAGCAGAAATATCACTCCCGTCTTGATATGCTTATACTTGTCATGCAGCACCTTCACAATAATATCAGTGCCGCCCGTTGTCGCCCTGCTCTTGAATACAATGGCAACTCCGACACCTACAAGCACGCTTCCCGCCATGGTTGCAATAAGCGGGTCCGATGTGAGTGCTCCGGCTCCGGCAAGCATGTTCGTGAAATAAGAATTGATAAGTATTGAAAAAAATGTTGTGGCTATGAACCTCACACCATATTTCCACAGTCCCAGCAGCATAATAGGCACATTGATTATAAAATAGAGAGTACCTGTCTCAAGACCGGTTATTCTGTTAAAGATAATTGCAAGACCTGATGCACCACCCGGTGCAAGATTGTTCGGGTCAA
The DNA here is from genome assembly GCA_000435595.1 of Firmicutes bacterium CAG:882. Classification (GTDB taxonomy): domain Bacteria; phylum Bacillota; class Clostridia; order Lachnospirales; family Lachnospiraceae; genus CAG-882. The sequence continues at coordinate 4,155 of FR895344.1, read as the reverse complement.
GAAACAAGCTTATGCCGCATGCGTATATGAACGACCCGAGTGCTATACCTATAAGGTTGATAAGCATGTCTCCGAACTTACTTTTTCTGATGGAATTTTCTATATTCTTAATATAAGCTCCCATAAGGAAATCTCCTATAAAAGGTATTGAAAAAACATATATATCCGTTTATGCACTCAGGCAGCGAGCAGATATGCAAGATATCCTGCATAACACACAAGCATTATGATACCTGCCGGGCGCTTTAACTTCATATCCCTGTTGCAGACACATACAAGCAAAAGCACTGCCGCAGCTATTGCAATCACGGAATCAATGATGAATTTATCTGCAAAAACCACAGGTGTTATAAGTGCGGTTGTTCCTGCAACAAACAATATATTAAATATATTGCTTCCGACTATGTTGCCGATTGCAAGGTCAGCCTTGCCTCTCTTTGCAGCAGTAACCGATGTCACAAGCTCTGGAAGTGAGGTTCCGAGTGCTACGATTGTAAGCCCTATGACCCTGTCGCTCATTCCGAATGCCTTGGCAATTGCTGTGGCTCCGTCAACAGCGAGATCGCTTCCGAACACGATTGCGGCAATACCTCCGACAATGGCAATAAGCTGAACAGGAAGACTCCACTTCTTCTCGTGCTCATCGTCAATTTCCTCATCCTTATTGTGTTTTGCAATCCAGAACAGATAAACAAGATAGCCTATGAACACAACCCACAGAATGATACCTTCGAAACGCACTATCTCACCGCCGGTATACCCGAGCATGAGAAACAGCACCGTGACCGCAATCATTCCCGGTATCTCAAAATTTCTTGTCGACTTCTGTACGGCGATAGGCGCAATTATCGCAGTTACGCCAAGAATTATAAGAATATTTATTATATTGCTTCCGACAACATTTCCTACGGTTATTCCCGCACTCCCCTTGAGTGCTGATGTAATGCTCACTGCCGCCTCGGGCATTGATGTCCCCATCGCCGCGATTGTAAGACCGATTACAAGCTGAGGAATACCGAATCTTGCCGCTATACCTACTGCTCCATCCACAAAAAAATCAGCTCCTTTTACAAGAAGCACAAAGCCTGCCACAAGGACAAGCACAGCTAAAAACAGATTCATTTCACATAGTTCTCCTTTTGTAGTCTATTTTTTAACCCTTTTGTCCACATACGCAAAAAGCGGGGCTTATGCCGCCAATGCCGCAAAAGTCCCACCGCTTAAGTTCCTATCCGAACACAAACTGACATGCATTATGTGCATACCTCTTGACAGTGTACATAGTCTCCTTAGCCGAACAATATTTGTCTGCCATGCACACAATCCATGCCTCCCTGCACTTCGGCGGAATCGGTGTGAGAGGAAACATGTGTCTTAATATGACATTCTCCTCTATATTATTAAGCTTAAAGTCCCTGCTCGCATTGCGCAGTGCAGAATACGGATGTCTGAAGCCATGAAGCTTATGTCCTCCGCCCTTCTCATGCCAGTCATACAGAAAATAATCATGAAGCAATGCTCCCCTTACAAGTGCTTTTCTGTCCACCTTTATGTGAAGCTTCTTTGCAATTATCAGGCTCACATAAGCCACCGATATGCAATGCTTCATCACGGAAGTGTTACCATGCTGGACAAAACCGCTGGTCTCCTTAAAATGCGACTTTTTATCCGTCCTGATCTCGGACAGAATACTCTTTATTGACCTAAAATTATTCAATGTCCACTCCTATCGGTCAAGCCTCGACCATATTATTTTACGACCCACAATAGTTATAGTTGCACATTGCATTTAAAATGTCAATAAATTAGATTAAAAAATTCAAAAAACATCTGCAAGGATCAATATCCAGTATATAATACCTATAATCCAGCTCATAAGAATACCATAGAGAATTACAGGTCCTGCTATTGTGAATATCTTACAGCCTATTCCGAACACCTGCCCTTCCTTCTTAAACTCAATCGCCGGTGCGGCAACGGAATTGGCAAATCCCGTTATCGGCACAAGTGAACCCGCTCCGCCCCACTTGGTTATTGAAGGGTAGATATTGAGTGCCGTGAGTATCACACTTATGAGTATCAGTGTGAGAGTCGTCCATGATGCCGCCGTCTCCTTGTCGTTCCACATCATGTACAGGCTCATAACCACCTGTCCAAGTGTACATATAACTCCTCCCGTCACAAATGCCTTCACACAGTTTTTTAAGCAGTTGTGCTTTGGTGTAACCTGCTCCACATAGTCATTATATCTTTCGTTTCTTTCCCGTATCCTCTCCTGTGTGCGCGTCTGCTTGTCCTTCATACATGCCTCCGTTTCAGTTTTTACCTCCCTGCATACTGCATGCCTTGCTTGCAGTACTGCCACCAATAAGTAGTTTGAAAATTTTATTTTCAAACTTTACCTACACCGCCATCTTCAAAATATAAAATAAAATATTGCCCACACACTTTCCTATTGCAAAAGCAATCACAATCACCGACAATCCCGTTGTTATCTTCGCCCGCCTGAAAAATACCGGAATTGTCTGTATTGTCTCGGCAAGAGCAATAATAAGGCTCCCCACAAATATACCATAGCATATTCCCGACACCGCAATCATAAAGCCGCTCAGCGCACCAAGCTTAATCTGACATCCCAGTGTCCACCACGCATTGCACAGTATGGCACCCGTTGCGAGCGTCGTCTCATAAAGCTTGATATGCTTTGCGGTATGTGTTCTCTGAGCGTAGGTTGTGACAACACCGATTGCTGTGATGAATGCAAAAAAACCTGCGGCAACCATTGTTCCGGCACAGAGTCCCGCAGCCGACAGAAGAACGGCTCTAATCCACATCTATCTCGCTCTCCTCCCTGTCGCTCTGCTTAATCATAGCCGTATCAATGTCATCCTCGTAAAGTCTCATGGCAACCTCAAGAGGTGTCGGGTCCTTACCGGACTTCCAGTTTCCGAAATGTCCGTAGAACACAATGATACCTATTGCAAGTCCGATTGAATAGCTTATCTCAAGAATCATCGGTCTGTCCGCCTGCTGCCCGTAGGCAAGCTCATATATCCTTAAAAACATATCCGACATACCCACATCATTATTATATGCCATAACCGCAAAGCCTCCCCCAAGCAGTGTTATAAGACATATAAAAAAAACCTTAATGAACTCTGCCGTCTTTGATTTGCCCTTGCCGTCCCTATGTTCAATAACAACATCCTGCTCACCCTCGCTCTCGACCGCCACCGAGGGAAATTCCTTGAGAATACATTCAATCACCTTCAACACACTCACGACATACCGCCTGTCGCTCCCCTCCTTGGCATGCAACACCTTTATAGCCTTTATCCGCGCCGTCACATGTTTGTCAGAGCTGTACACACCTGCAATATCTTTTACATATACATCCGGACTGTCCACACATACACTTTTGTTAAGTTTTAAATATACTGTCTGTTCCATTTTCAAACTTATCCCCCTGCATACTGTAAGCAGTGCTTACAGTACTGCCACCAATAAGTAGTTTGAAAATTCTATTTTCAAACTTATCCCCCTGCATACTGCAAGTACTTCTCTAAGACAGTATGTGTACTTTTTTAAAATATATTCTTTCTAAGCTTCTGCAAAATTTTCTTTTCAAGCCTGCTGACCTGAACCTGACTTATTCCAAGCTCATTGGCAACGGCAGACTGTGTCATCTCCTTAAAATATCTCAGTGAAATCAGCTTTCTCTCCGTCTCGTCAAGCTCCTCAAGAAGCTGCCTGAGCATTATCATGTCAAGCATTTTTTCCTGCTGTGGCAGACTGCCCTCTGAGGAGGACACATTATCGGCAGAGGTTATCTTATCGACAAGGTATATCTCGCTCCCGTCTCCCTGATACACTGTGCGGTATATCGACTCAACATCCGTGCCCGCGTCAAGTGCCATCACCACATCCTCGACTGACAGCTCCGTCGCCGCCGCAAGCTCCTCAACAGTTGCCTCCCTTCCGTTCTTAGACACAAGCTCGTCCGAAGCCCTCTTTATCCTGTAGCCGTTCTCCTTAATCGAACGGCTCACCTTAAGCATTCCGTCATCCCTCAAAAAACGCTTTATTTCGCCGGCTATCATAGGCACGGCATACAGTAAGTGCTAAAAATTCTTTAACTGAATTTCGATATTTCCA
>FR895343.1 GCA_000435595.1 Firmicutes bacterium CAG:882 | reverse complement strand
AGCGAAAGCGGATTGCGAATGTCCGCTTTAACTTGCACAGAAATTTCCGTATCGTGCAGAATCACTCAAAAGAATGATAAAATAAGAAATCATTGAGAAAGGAATCATTGCCATGAAATACGAACAACAGATTACATTAAAAAACGGAAAGACAGCAATACTCCGCAGTGCAGTTGAGGCAGATGGTAAGGCTGTGCTTGAGAATTTTATCGCTACACACGAAGAGACAGACTGCCTGCTTCCCTATGCGGATGAGATCAGTATTGGCGTTAAGGATGAAGAGGAATTTTTAAAGAGAAAGTCAGAAAGTGAAAACGAAATACAAATAATCGCAGTTGTGGACGGAGTTGTTGTAGGTAATGCCGGAATTACTTCACTTGGAACAAGGTATAAGGTGCGTCACAGAGCCGAATTTGGAATCAGTATCTTAAAGGAATTCTGGGGGCTTGGAATCGGGAAGGCATTGACAAATGCATGCATAAGCTGTGCGAAGGAGGCCGGATATGAGCAGTTAGAGCTTGAGGTGGTCGCAGAGAATACAAGTGCGGTCGCGCTTTATAAGAAAGCCGGATTTGTTGAGTTTGGCCGCAATCCCAAGGGTTTTAAGTCAAGAATCAGCGGATATCAGGAGCTTGTTTCCATGAGACTGGAACTGGATAAGTGATATTTTGTTAATAGTTTCTCAGTAAGGGCAGATAATAAATTCTTAATAATTTCTTTATAATTATATTAGCACTCGCCTATTGACATTGCTAATAAAAAGATGTATAACGTATTCAGAACAAAGGAAAGGAACCAAAAAGGGTAAAAGAAGTTACGAATTACCTTGATGTTCCTCGTACATCCCGGTTCCAAAAATGAAGTAACAGAAGGTAATAATTTTAGGTTTTGTTTTTTAGGAAAAGGAGAGATGACTTATGTTAATGCCTAGTATTTTTGGAGAGAACTTATTTAATGATGATTGGATGAACTTTGGATTCCCTGAGGTTGACAAGGCTCTGTATGGTAAGCATGCAGGCAATGTGATGAAGACGGATGTCAAGGAGACTGAGACAGGCTACGAAGTAGACATTGATCTTCCTGGATTTAAGAAGGATGAAATCAATGCTAAGCTTGATAATGGTTACCTGACAATAAGTGCTGCTAAGGGTCTTGATAAGGACGAGCAGGACAAGAACGGCAAGTATATCAGAAGAGAGCGTTATGCAGGTTCGATGAGCCGTAGCTTCTATGTAGGCGAAGGTGTTACCGAGGAGGACATCAAGGCTAAGTACGAGGACGGTATTTTAAGACTTGTGGTTCCGAAGAAGGACGCCAAGGCTGTGGAGAACAAGAAGTATATAGCTATTGAAGGCTGATGCAATAATTTATAAAATAAAAGAGAAACCCCATTACCCTTGGGTGATGGGGTGAGCTCTTTTGCAGGAAGCTTGGCTAAGCTTCTGGAGAGATGCGAAGCATC
>FR895342.1 GCA_000435595.1 Firmicutes bacterium CAG:882 | reverse complement strand
AAAATCAGGTGGCAGCCTCTTTTTTGCTTGGCTTATTCTCCTAGAATCCAAATAGTCCCTTCTTAGCGTAAGGCTCCCTGCTTATTCCTGTTACAGTGTAACCTGTTGCATCAATTGTTGACTTAATCTGCTCGTCGGTAAGTCCCTCCTCGGCAATTATAACAGTCTCCTTCTTAGCATGTGATGATGATACCTTCTTGACCTTGAGTGCGTTTCTCACCGCATCGTTTACATGTGCCTCGCAGTGACCGCACATCATTCCATCAACACCAACCGTAATCTTTTCCATAATCTTTTACCTCTTTCCTTTTTTATTATATGCTTTTATATTTATAACAACCAAGCAGTTGTGCATATTCCATATATACGCAGCCCATCACATAAACATATTTCCCTTCGTATTGCCGCATTACAGACATACGTCAAAACTTAAATGTGTATAACGGGGTTGGTTATATGCATATTGCGACTTTTGGGAGAAACTTAGATATTCTCAGGGCTCTGTTCATGATATAGCCAAAGTCAGCAGGGACGCTGACTTAGATGCAATGCATACAAGGACGTATGCTTTGCATCGGTGGCGGACATTGTTGTAATATATATCAGAGCCCCTAGAATATCTTGTTTCGTACAATGGAGCCAATATGTATATAACTAACCCCATTATACACTCCAAAAGTTAATTCTATATATTGTAATACATCAGTTCTTGAATAGATTCAGCCTCAGCGCATTCGTCACAACGCAGAAGCTCGACAGGCTCATTGCAGCCGCTCCGAACATCGGGTTGAGCGTCCAGCCGAAAATCGGTATCCAGACACCCGCCGCAAGCGGTATTCCAATGATGTTGTATATGAACGCCCAGAACAGATTCTCATGTATATTGCGGAGTGTTGCGCGGCTGAGGCGGATTGAAGTCACCACATCGCTGAGTCTGCTCTTCATGAGCACAACATCTGCCGCATCTATTGCAATGTCTGTTCCCGCGCCTATCGCAAGACCGATGTCAGCCGAGGAGAGTGCCGGAGCGTCGTTGATTCCGTCTCCGACCATGATTACCCTGCCTCTTGTCTTAAAGCTCTCGACAACCGATGCCTTGCCGTCAGGAAGCACGCCCGCAATAACCTCGTCGACGCCCGCCTGCGCTCCTATAGCCTTGGCTGTCTTTTCATTGTCACCCGTGAGCATAACCACATGTATGCCCATATCCTTTAGCTGCTTTATCGCCGCCGGGCTGTCCTCCTTCACGACATCCGCAACCGCGATAACCCCGAGAAGTCTGTCGTCCTCGGCAAAGAACAGTGCAGTCTTTCCTTTATCTGCAAGCTTCTCAGCCGTAGCCACAAGCTCATTTACACTACCTGTACTCTGCCTGCTTTCGCCATCGCCGTTCACCGCAATTACCTTTTCAATAAACTTTAAATTTCCTCCGGCAAGCTTATGTCCGTCAAGAATACCGCTCAATCCGTTACCCGGAACAGCCGTGAAGTCATCGACAGCTCCCCTAGCTTTTGTCTTCTCATATAATGCCGCGTCAGCCTCGACTCCTGCTATGACAGCCTTTGCAAGCGGATGCTCGCTCTTTCCTTCAAGTGCATAAGCCTTCAAAAGAAGCTCCTCGCAGCTAAGTCCCTCTGCCGGAAGTACATCCGTTATGACAGGAGTGCCGTTAGTGATTGTTCCCGTCTTATCAAGGACAACTACCTTTGCCTTGCCCGTCTCCTCAAGCGATACGGCTGTCTTAAACATTATCCCGTGCTTTGCTCCCACACCGTTACCAACCATGATTGCCACAGGCGTTGCAAGTCCAAGTGCACACGGACAGCTTATCACGAGCACAGAGATTGCCCTTGCAAGTGAATAACCCAAAGCATGTCCCGTCAGCATCCACACTATAAATGTAACAACAGCGATTCCGATTACAACGGGAACGAACACTCCCGACACCTTGTCGGCTGCCTTCGCGATAGGCGCCTTTGTTGCAGCCGCGTCGCTGACCATCTTTATAATCTGCGAAAGTGTCGTGTCCTCCCCGACTCTTGTCGCCTCACAGACGATATAGCCAAGCTGATTGACCGTTGCAGCCGACACCTTATCGCCCTCCGTCTTGTCTACCGGAAGGCTCTCACCCGTGAGTGCAGCCTCATTTACCGCGGTTGTGCCCTCTACGATGATTCCGTCAACGGGAATACTCTCACCCGGATGCACGATGAACAAATCGCCCTTGTGAACCTGCTCGACAGGCACCGTCACCTCGGCACCGTCCTTTTTTATGATTGCGGTCTTAGGTGCAAGCTTCATAAGACCTTTGAGGGCGTCCGTCGTTCTTCCCTTGGATATGGACTCAAGCATCTTGCCTACAGTTATGAGCGTGAGTATCATTGCCGCCGACTCAAAGTAAAACTCGTGCATATAGCTCATGACCGCATCCATGTCGCCTTTTAGCTGCGCATCGGTCATCGCATAGAGCGCGTACACACTGTAGACATACGATGCCGCTGAGCCGAGCGCAACAAGTGTGTCCATATTCGGTGCGCCGTGCGCAAGGCTCTTGAAGCCGCTTATAAAGAACTTCTGGTTGATAACCATAATCATTGTTGTGAGAAGGAGCTGCGTAAGCCCCATCGCAATGTGGTTTCCCTCCATGAATGAAGGAAGCCTCCAGTTCCACATCATATGTCCCATAGAGATATACATGAGCGGTATGAGAAGCATGACCGAAGCCACAAGGCGTCTCACCATAACAGGCGTCTCCCTGTCCTTTAACATATCCTCATACCCGGATGTGCTTCCGGTCTGAGCCCCTTTTTGCGTCTTATCCTTCTTGAGTGAAGCCCCGTACCCGGCAGCCTTCACCGCATTTATAATGTCCGAGCTGCTCGCTGTTCCCTCAACTCCCATCGAGTTGGTCAAAAGACTTACTGAACACGACGTCACTCCCGGCACCTTAGCCACAGCCTTCTCAACCCTCGCCTGACAGGCGGCACAGCTCATACCCGTAACCTTATATTGTTCCAAATTTCACATCTCCTTTCACTACCGCATAAGCTTCTGTATAACACCCACAAGCTCGTCCACAACCTCATCATTCCCTTCGCGGATATTCTCCGCCACACAGGTTCTTATATGATTTCCGAGAAGAACCTTATTGAAGCTGTTGAGTGCAGCATTAATTGCAGCAACCTGAATAAGCACATCAGTACAGTATGCATCCTCCTCAATCATACGCTCAACTCCCCTTACCTGTCCCTCTATGCGCTTCAAACGGTTAAGCAAATCCTTGTATTCCTTCTCAGAGCGCTCCTTATGCTTATCACAACAGCTGCATTTTTGCTCTGTCTTATTGCCACATGCCGGGCAGTTGTCTTTATTATTACCCATATCAAGCTCCTGTTCTTCTTGAATTATACCCCCGTCAGGTATCTGTTGGTATAATATACCCTCTGTAGGTATTTTGCAAGACTTTTTTTAATTTTTTTTTGAATAATTCTCCTATATGTGTTATTATGAGACATCAAGGGATAAAATTCGTTCGCGACTGCGTTCATGAGCAAGTAGCGAAAGCGGATTGTGAATGTCCGCTTTACCTTAAAACCTATATCATTATAAAAAAGTGTATATTTCATATGAGAAAGGTCGATTTTTAATGTATCAGGCACTGTTAATCCTTCAATATATAGGCATAATCGCCATCTTCTTTGAACTTCTCTATGTTGTACGGCAGAGAAGTTCAAGATTGCAGACTCTTCTGCTGCTTGTAATGTCTTTTACACTCATCAATCTAGTAGGCTATACTCTTGAAATGACAGCCGACACCAAAGAACTCGCGATGCAGACCTTGAAGGTTACATATATAGGGAAACCTTTTATATTGTTTTCATTATATCTGTTTGTCATGGAATATTGTGGGGTCAGCGTATCAAAGACACTTAGAAATGTATTCTTTTTAATATGCCTCACAATAACTTCACTCGTATTCACAAATGAACATCACTTGCTTTTTTATTCATCGGTCGATTTCACACAGGATGGTCTTTTTCCCCATGTAATACTTGGTCACGGCATACTGTACAATATATATACCATTTTCCTCTGCTACTATTTTATAGGAATGATAATCGTATGCATAAAGAAGTACAAAAAGACGGAATCCGCCATAATCCGCAAACAGCTTCTCCTTCTATTGACGCTGATTATATTCAGTATTGTGTGTCTTGCCGCATACCTTGCCGGTCTTACCAACGGATACGATGCCACTGCAATAGCATACCTTGTCGCGGTGTTCTTTTTCGAGCGTCTTATGCGCAGGTACGGTCTTTTCGATACACTGACTCTCGCCAAGGATGAAGCAATAGACCATATGAAAAACGGCCTGCTAGTAACAGATTTATACGGCAACAAGGTGTATTCCAATGCCGAGGCCGACAAGGTTGTGCAGTGCGTCAGAGAATTAGGACATAAAAACAAGCCGCTTGAATATCTCAAGGAGCTTGCCACACAGGCAAAACCGCTTTTCATAAGCCAGAAACTTGCCCCTGATCTCGAGGAGATTTCCGGAAACGAAAACTATGTCTATGATTTGTCTCTTCGTGACATACAGCATAACAAAATGAATTATGGTCAAATGTTAATTATAACTGAAAATACCGACCACTACTATTACACTGAAAGACTTCAAAACGAGGTCGCAAAAAAGACAAAGGAAATTATTCTCATGCAGCGAGAGATTGTCGGAAGCTTTGCCGCGATCATAGAGGCGCGTGACGGAATAACAGGGCTGCATATCAAGAACACAGGCAACCTTGTGAGGGTACTTGTAAATATAATGGCAGAGGATGACCGCTACAACAGCATAATTACACCCGATTACGCGCAGATGGTCGCCAATGCCGCACATCTTCACGACATCGGAAAGGTTGCAATTCCTGACAGCATATTACAGAAAAAAGGCAAGCTGACCGACGAAGAGTTTGCCGTTATGAAAACCCACCCCCAGGAAGGTGCCAAGATTCTTGAGAACACCATCAAGGGGTTCGAGAGCGATACATATTACCAGATTGCCCATGACATGGTACTCTACCATCATGAGCGCTATGACGGCAATGGATATCCAACAGGCATAGGCGGCACCGATATTCCTTTAGCTGCAAGAATAATGGCCGTTGCCGATGTGTATGAGGCTCTCCGCTCTAAGCGTCATTATAAGGACGGATTTCCAAAGGAAAAATCCATTGTCATTATACGCGAGAATATCGGTACGCAATTTGATCCTGACATTGCATCAATATTTCTCGACCATATTGATGAGATGGAAGCCGTACTTGACACAGGCGATACCTGAAACTTTTCCTGAATCAAAAATGACAGCGTGAACTTTATTTAATCACTTTTAATCATAGTTCACACTGTCATTTTTATGTTAAGATATATGTCTTAAAGTGCTTTAATTCCGAACTCCTCAGGAAGGAATCTTGGACATACATTCTCCGATGAAGTTATAACCGATGCCGCAAGCCTGCTTCCAATCTCCACTGACTCAGCAAGTGTCTTTCCGTAGGTAAGCCCGCTCGCAACACCTGCACAGAACGCATCACCTGCACCCGTCGTATCCTTAACCCTCACTCTCTGAGGAGGACATATTCCTTTATCACCGTTCATATCGGCATACACCGCTCCGTTACCACCCATTGTGACAATCATTGCAGGAATCCTTCCGAGAATTACACGCTTTGCAAGAATGTCTCTTAACTCCTCCGGCGACTTTTCCGAATAATCCTCCATGAACAACATTCCGGCCTCGAGCTGGTTACATATAAAGCAATCAAAATGCTTGAGAAAATCACGTCTCTCCACTGCTATACTCATATTGCTGACAACACCATATAGTTTCTTGTCATATTGTTTTGCAAGTGAAACAACCTTCTTGATTATCTCCTTGTCCATATCAACCTCAACTATAATTGAGTCTGCATTCGCAAATATCTCGTCACCCTTCTCGTCAAGAATATCCAATATCGGCATCAGGTTAGGTCTCTGTGAAACGGAACCCGCAAGGTCGCCATTGTGGTCAAACACCGCAAGCCATGTTCCCATTCCACCCGGAATCGTCTGAATATATTCCGTATTCACCTTGTGATTCTTAAGCTTCTTCACAACATCCTCACCCAAAGCACTGTCATCAACAATTCCGACAAAAGTCGGTCGAAGCTCAATGTTCGCTATATCCTCGACTACATTTCTACTCACACCACCATGTATATATTCAACATGTCCCACATTTCTTCCGTCCGGAATATAGATATCCTCCGGAAATCCCTTGATATCCACAAATACGGCTCCCATAACTACTATTCCCATAACAACCTCGCTTATCCAATGATATTCGCAGTCCGCTTCGCTATCTGCTCATTATAAAATCGATGCTTCGCATCTCACCATGTACCGGGCTTGAATCCGGCACACAGCATATAGTTATGTGGCAATTATAAGACATGTTTGTAATTTTGCAAAGCAATATTTTTATAATACCTTGCTTCCGTTTGCCGTCAGCTTGAATCTTGCATCAAAAAACTCGGCTGCATGCCTGCACATCTGCATTCTCCCCAAAAATATATCAAAATAGTCATACATGGTGCATATGCTCTCATCTATCTGAAGATTGAGTGCTATCTGCTTCTTCTCGGTTGAAATCTTAAGTGCCGATGCCTCCACGGCATAGTTGACTCTGTCATGTATATCATACTGTGCTTTATCCTTCTCTCTCACTCTGTCCCTTCGCACATCAGTCTTATCCGCAATAATAAGTGCCGCAGATATTATGTCCACGGCTCCGCCGGTCGACTCGTCATGATTTGCTATGGCGGACACCACCGTAACACGGTCTTCAAGACTCATATCCGTGCGCTGTAAAAGCTCATTGGCAAGCAGTGCTCCATATTCCGCATGATTCTTTCGATTGATTGAATTTCCTATATCATGCATATATCCTGCAATCTTCACAAGCTCGATATCGTGCTCCGTACAGCCGAACTTCTCGAGTATCATAGCTGCCCTCTCTGCGACTAGCGTGCAGTGAACCTGCGAGTGATCCGTGTAGCCCAACACACCCAGATTATCATTTCCCTTTTTTATATACGCGTTAATTTCTTTATTTTTTCTTATTTCCTTGTATGTCATATCTGCCTCATTTCCCGTAAAATTGCCTTGTTGACTCCTCATGGTATGGCTTTGCAGCCATTCTGACTATAAGTATATAGCTGTAAATCTAAAAACTATCATCATTTTAATGTAAAATGCATGTAAAATCAGAAATTACATTCCTATGTCCAATAATTTCTTGGCATCATTATATTCACTGACCGACACTCCCATCATATCACAGGCTTTTTCAACCGTTACTGCATTCCTTTTCACAAAGCCATCAACCAGTTCACATAACTTTACAGCTTCTCCACGCTGTATACCATGCTGCATTCCCAGCTCTATACCCCTCTGTTCAATCGCATCCGATAAATTGCACATATCTGCCATCTCCTCCCTAATTCCTTTTGTTGTCTCAATCGAATATTCTTCCTTCAAAATTCTCAGCTTCTCACTGACCTGAATCTTATCATTTACAATGGTGCTTAAAAGATTAAGCAATATCGCACCGCCATCTTTTTCTTCATTATAGCATCCTTCAACATTGTTACCAAGGCAAACCATGACCGCTCTGAGTAAATCGCACCCCTGAAAGTTCTTAACGTCTCCATAAATGCTCCTCGGCTGTATCTCATAGCTTGTAATTGTATTCTCTGATTCCCTGTTGGTGTCCATGCAAATCCATATACTGTAAACCTTCTTTATATCATCATAATTCTTTGCCGTAAATTCCGTTCCCATCTGTGCTGATAAAAGTCTGGCACAGTAAAATATCGCTCTTGCAACTATATTATAACCGGGATAAAAATTTTTCTGCGCCTCCACATTTATTATAAGCTTTATATTTTCTTTCGGCACATTTTCTTTATCGTATGAATTCACAGGCTTATATACATTAAACCTGATATCATATACCACTTCTCCCTCGTTCGGCACTTTATCCTCATTTTTCAACCCTATAACCTTTTCATAGCTGCCATATCCCGGATTTACTGCCGCACTCCCAATCTCAGGATTTTCAATACACTCCACAATATCCACTATATCAAAATCTCTGAATTCATCCGTCGTAAATTTAAGTATCCATGCCAAAATGCTCTTATTGGACAAAATATTTTTTATATAGCTATCATACTTTGCCTTTTTCCCTGCCACCGCCAAATCAGCAGCTATCGCACTGTTACTAATTACTGCCATTTAATATATCTCCTGTAATTGTATATTGCAGGAGATACACATACCGGCTATATCATCACGACAGCATCCGTTGTCCCCTGCTAAGTTAATGGAATACAAGCATAGACCTCTGAATACCCGCCATGAAATACATTCATACGCTCTCTGAAAAAAGAAGTTAAGAATTTCAAGAAATATGCTTTGATAGAACATTAGCATATTTTATCCCCATTGTCAATATCCTGTATGATACCTGTTAAAGAAAGAACTCCCGCACCGGAAATCTCTTTCCGATACGGGAGCTGTGTTAATTACTGTCTTAAATTATTAAGTATATTACTCTGTATCCTCTTCCTTCTTATCCTCTACAATCTTAATATGGACCTCACGAAGCTGCTTCTCCGTAACTGTTGCAGGTGCACCCATCATGACATCCTGTGCGTTCTTGTTCATCGGGAACGGAATAATCTCACGGATGCTCTCCTCACCTGCGATGAGCATTACCATACGATCAACACCCGGTGCAATACCTGCATGTGGCGGTGCACCATAGCAGAATGCATTGTACATTGCAGGGAACTTAGCTTTAACATCATCCTCGCCAAGACCTACAAGCTTGAATGCCTTAATCATAATCTCAGGATCATGGTTGCGGACAGCACCTGATGAAAGCTCAACACCGTTACATACAAGGTCATACTGATATGCCAAAATGTCGAGAGGGTTCATAGTGTCAAGAGCCTCTGCTCCGCCCTGCGGCATTGAGAATGGATTGTGGCAGAACTCAAGCTCGCCCGACTCCTCGCCAATCTCATACATAGGGAAGTCAACTATCCAGCAGAACTCATAGCACTCCTTCTTCATGTATCCGTCAAAGCTGTTGCCGATAGCCTTTCTGATAACTCCGGCTGTCTTCTGTGCCGTCTTTAAATCACCCGCTGCAAGTGCAACGAAATCACCGTTCTTAAGACCAAGTGCCTTAACTACCGCATCCTTATGCTCCTGAACGAACTTAGCGATACCGCCGACAAGCTCGCCGTTCTCATCAAGCCTGAAATAGTAAGCCTTCTGTCCGCTTACAACCTCAATATCGGCGCAGAGCTTGTCGATCTGCTTTCTTGTACCTGTGAAGTTCTCTGCAACCACAGCCTTAACCTTATTTCCCGCAAATGGACCGAAGCCGCAGTCTGCAAGAACGTCTGTAGCGTCCTGCACAATAAGGCTGATACGAAGATCAGGCTTATCCGAGCCGTACTTGTCCATAGCCTCAAGGTAAGGTATTCTCTTGAATGGTGGCTTGGAAGCCTCATTGTAGATTCCGTATCTTGCGAAGATAGGAGGG
>FR895341.1 GCA_000435595.1 Firmicutes bacterium CAG:882 | reverse complement strand
CGACTTCTTATGAAACAACTCATCAGCTATCATGTCATGCAATTCCATGTTCATAACCTCCACATACTGCATTTATTGCTGTCCCGGAAACGCAAACATACCTAATGCAAAAAATGGCAAGGATACCAGCACATAATAATTTACCTATTTAGTCAACAAATACATCCTATTAATCTGTCCGTATTCTTCATAATATATTTCTACATAGTCACTTATCGAATATCTTGCCCCAAGGATATCTTCCCATTCTTCATTAGTATTGTTCCAAAGAATCATTCCGTCATCTAAGAGATTACCACTAATCTTTTTAATCCCATATTTCTCAATCTGTTCATCAGAAATGAATGGATTTAACTTTACGAGAAGTTTTCCGTTCTTTTTCAGGATACGCTTGATTTCTTCTAAAACACTGATTGCATCGTCCGGATACAGGTTATCTGTCAACCATGCTAATCCTTTATCAAACTCCACATTTCCGGATTCTTTTTTCTTAGGAAGTACAGATTCTTGTTTTGAAAAAATGTCGTCCCACAATTCAATGCATTTGTCATATTTATTCATTAGTTTCTCCTACATATGCCTAAAAGCATGCATCCATTATTTCTTTTGCACGATGTAAAATAGGCAATTCCCTGTTGGCTATGAGCTTTCCTAAGCTTGTATTCGCTCTATCTTCATACTCCCTGACCGCTTCCTCATATGACAATTTCAATGTTGATAGATGAAATCTTTCTATCTCATCCTGCGTTAAATTCTTTTC
>FR895340.1 GCA_000435595.1 Firmicutes bacterium CAG:882 | reverse complement strand
AGCTGATGAAATTATTGAAAAATATGAATAGGTGTTTTGTAACAAGTAAAAAAGTTAGGCTTTAAAGTAGGAGAGCGTAAGAAATATTTCGGATGGGAACAGTAATAAAGCAACTACGCTGATTCGAAATTTTATGATGGAAAGATTTCTGGAAAGAATATCTATATCGCCATATCACGATAATTTTATTCTTAAGGGTGGAATGCTGGTAGCGTCAATTGTTGGTGTGGATATGTGAGCTACCTGGAATGGAAAAGTGAGATTGGTTATGTATAGAATACGATGAAGAAGTATTTGCTGTGAAATCATAGTGATGAAATCCAGAGAAGTGATGTTGCTGATGTTGAGTGATAATAAGTGAATAATAAAGATAAGTCGGTAGCTTTATAGTTTACCGGCTTTTTCTATTTTCATTGGAATCGTAGACGGTTACACAGAAGGGCTTCCGGTGCAGGATAGTGTGGTGTGGGAAGTATTGCGCTAAGCGGAGGAAAAGGTAGTGTTTGATTTATTTGATATTTCTGAAAGGGGTTGAGATAAAATATTGGTTTAATCGTTTCATTCGTTTTAAGAAAAAATGAGGAATCTTTTAATCATTTTAAGTGCATAACCCGTTATTATATATATACAGATATTCAATGGAAAGGAGTCTGATGCGTGTTGAGTGATGACGAATTAGTGGAACAGATTCTACTTGGAAATGAGAATGCAGCAGAAGAATTGATAAAACGCTATTATACATCTATTTTACGTTACTGTAGGTGGCATTGCTGTAATCTGGAAAAAGCAGAAGACCTGACTCAGGAAACATTTTTGAAGTTGTTTAAGAATTTATCCGGATATAAAGGGAAAAAGAAATTTAAGGCTTATCTATACACGATTGCAAATCATTTATGTATTGATGAAAGTAGGAAGGTTGAGTTTTATCCATTAGAAGATGAAGAAAATATAGTGCATGAGTATAACGACATAGTTCGGCTAGAGGATAGGGCAGAGATAAGCTATTTTTTGAATTTTTTATCATCAGAACAAAGGGAAGCAGTCATTCTACGCTTTGGAGAACAACTTAGTTTTGGAGAGATTGCAAAAGTGATGGGATGCAATATGCGAACAGCACAAAGCAGGGTTCGTAATGCTTTAAAAATTATGAGAAAGGAGCAGGAAAATGAAAGATAAAAAGTTGAAGGGATATTTACAGCAATCTTTAGGAGAGGAAGTACAGCCTAAAAGATTAGAGGAAACGATTAAGCTTTGCACTGAAATTGTACGGGAACAGGAAGTGACTAGGGCAGAACCGAGGACAGGTTTCTTTCACTATCTTTCAGATGTATTTCGCTTTGAAGGTATTCCAATATTTGGTTTGCAGGCAGTAACGTTATTTGTAGTTTGTTTAACAATTGCCAGCATTGCGGACGTGCCTAAGAATATACCAATTTTTATGCCGCTGTTT
>FR895339.1 GCA_000435595.1 Firmicutes bacterium CAG:882 | reverse complement strand
TACGGCTTAACAAAAATAAAAAAACGGATTGACAATTATTCTGTTTAGTGATAAAATAATCAATGCGTCAGGTGATAATGATGAACCACATCACCCCTTGGCAGCCACAATTTAATATATATATTGTGAATTCGGAGAAATACTCAAGAGGCCGAAGAGGCGCCCCTGCTAAGGGTGTAGGTCGGGCAACCGGCGCGAGGGTTCAAATCCCTCTTTCTCCGTTGAAAAAGAGACATCTTAGTTGATGTCTCTTTTTCATTGTTATGAATTATTGTTCGGTGCCTTTTTCACGTTCTTCGGCATCGCGTTTTGAGAAAACACATCCGCAGAAGTTCTGTCTGTAGAGCCTGTACTCTCTCGAAAGCTCAATCGAGCGCTTATACCCGTTTTTCTTTTTGAAATCAGAATAAAGATAAGGCACGCCGTATTCATCGGAGAGCTTCTTTCCAATCTCGTTCAATTTATCGGCATTTTTAAGAGGACTAATGCTGAGCGTTGTCGTGAAATAATCAAAGCCCATCTTCTTTGCGGTTATTGCAGCCTCCCTGAGACGAAGCTCATAGCACACATGGCACCGCTTTCCGCCCTCAGGTTCATTTTCAAGCCCTTTCACTGAAGCGTAGAACTTAGCCGGTAAATATCTTCCTTCTATTAAAGATGCTTTATTCTTAACAGGAAGTTCACCGATAAGCCTTCGTATCTCATCAACCCTTTTCGTGTATTCGGATTCAGGTGAGATATTAGGGTTGTAGAACAGAACCGTTATTGAAAAGTATTGCGACAGATACTCAAGACAATAGCTGCTGCATGGAGCACAGCAGGCGTGGAGCAACAGTGTCGGAGTGTATCCGGGTTCTATATTGTCAATAAGCTGTTCAAGCTCACGTTGGTAATTGCGTTTGTTCATTGTATCCGCATGATTCCTTTCTTTTATATGTAGTATAGGTATATCTTGATATGTGTTATAAGTATATATTCTTTGGCAGCGCGCGTCAAATATAAGTATATACAATTTTCAGACAATTATAGCTGATTGAGATAAAAAACTATTTATAATTTAGGGGTTTACAAAACACTCATATCATGTTATTATCATACCTGCCTCAAAAATAAGGCATTGGGCACTTGAAAGAGCCGCTCAGAAGAATTGTAAACAGTTTTTAGAAAAAAGAAAA